>JBEQUE010000087.1:0-11477 GCA_040349255.1 Acidobacteriota bacterium
GGACCTCCTGCCCCGCCTACGGCAAGGTCCACCCCGACCAGCACACGTTGACCTTCGTGGGCACCAGCGGCACCACCTTCCTGCTCGGCAACGACGGCGGCGTCTACTACAACAACGCGAACGGCGCCACGGCCAACTGGAAGCAGCTCAACGACTCGTTCAACACCAACCAGTTCTACGCCGGCCAGATCGGCCGCAACTTCGCCGCCGCCGCGGGCCCGCAGTGGTGGGCCGGCGGCATGCAGGACAACGGCAACGCCACCTGGGACAGCTCGAAGACCAACCTCGTGGCGACCGGCCGCTCGGTGGGCGGCGACGGCTTCTTCACCGCCTTCGATCCGCTGGCCGGCACCGAGACCGCGGGCTGGTGGTTCACCGAGTACACCTACGGCTCGCTCTACTGCTCGAAGAACAGCGGCGCCGACGGTCCGTTCTCCTCGGGCTGCGGTCCGAACGCCTACACGGGCTCGCCGGACTGGAGCACGCCGTACATGCTCGACACGCTGCACTGCACGAACAGCGTCTGCCGCAACCTGATGCTCGGCGAGGACTACGTCTGGATCGCCGGCGCCTTCGGCACCCAGAAGCCGACCTGGAAGAAGGTCTCCGGCTCGCTGATCCGCTCGGGCTCGACCACCGACTCGATCATCGCCGTCAACATGGCGCCGAGCGAGCCGAAGACGGCCGCGACCGGCTCGGCCGAGGGCAAGGTGTTCTGGTCGAACAACATCTACACCGGCACGGGCTGCACGCAGGCGGCGGCCAACACCTCGACCTTCTCCTGCTCGCCCAACACCTCCGCGACCTGGCGCGACGTGGATTCGACCAACGCAGTGCTGCCGAACCGCGCCATCCTCGGCGTCGCCTTCGATCCGACCGACGCCACGCGCTTCTACGCCGCGGTCGGCGGGTTCAACGTCAACACCCCGACCACGCCGGGCCACCTCTTCGAGCTCAAGTGGAACGGCACGGCGTTCACCCGGGTGGACAAGACGGGCAATCTGCCCGACGTGCCGGCCGCGGGCATCGCGGTCAATCCGCTCAACCGCAAGCAGGCGTTCGTGGGCACCTACTTCGGCTTCTACTACACCGACGACATCGACGCCGCCACGCCGGTCTGGACCCGCTACCAGTGGGGCCTGCCGAACACGATCATCCAGTACCTGACGGTGGACCGCGGCGCGACCGGCACGCCGCTCCAGGGCACCACGCTCATGGCCTTCACCTACGGTCGCGGCGTCTACGCCATCAAGCTGCCGACCGGCGGCGCGAGCTTCCCGGTCCACCTGGCCGCGGGCTCCAAGTAAACCTGTCCGGGGCCCCGGACAACCGGGGCCCCTCGCCTACCGCTCCACGTACGGCTTCAGGGCCTCCACCACGGCCGCCAGGTCGAGCAGCTCGACGCCCATGCCGGAGAGCAGATTGGGCCCGTGGTCCGACGAGGGCTCGAAGCGCTGGACGACGCGCGCCCGCACCGACACCGGCGTGGCGCCGGGGAACGGCGGATGCAGCTCCACGTTTACGGTCTCCTGGAGGCGGCCCGGGTAGCGGGTCGACACGAAGAGGCCGCCGTTGGCGATGTCGCGCCGGAAGACCTCGACGAACTCGGCGGCGCTCAGGAAGTGGACCGAGAAGGTGCCGGCGCCCTCGCGCGGTGTCGGGATCGGTGGGATCGACGGGATCGACGGGATCGTCTGGGCGGGGGCCGGGCGGGGCGCAGCCGGGGCCTGGGGAGCCGGCTGCGAAGGTGACGGAGCCGGCGGAGCGGCCGGTCTCGGCGCGCTCATGGAGGGCATCGAAGGGGCCGGCATCGGCGGCGGCGTCCACTCCGGCATCGTCTCCGCGACGCCCTGGGGCGCCATCGGAGCCGCGGGCAGATTCTCGATGCCGTGCGCGGTCGGGATCAGCTCCCGCACCAGCTCCTCGACCGTCATGAAGCGCACGCCCATGCCCGGCGTGCTGAGGCGCATCAGCTCGCCGCGCACCTTGCGCGCGTGCGCCACCATGCCCTCGATCACGAAGCCGCGCTCGCCTTCGAGCACCTCGATGCGCAGCCGCGTGCCCGGCGGATACGGGCTCCGCGTCGCGACGAACATGCCGGTCATGGAGATGTTCGTGGTGTAGCCCGGATACGCGTGCGGCTCGTCGCGCTTCCAGAACTGGACCTGGACTCGGCGGGGACGTCGGGGACTGATACGACGGGTCATATTGCAAGATCTTATCTTCAAGATACCATTCGGGCGCCATGGAAGCCCTGCAACCCCCGAGCCGCCCCGGACCCGGAGAGATTCTGCTGCGCCTGCGCTGCGCCGGCCTCTGCGGCACCGACCTGTTCAAGCTCCGGTACGGAACCGTGCCCGAGGGCACGGTCCTCGGGCACGAGGTGGTCGGCACGGTGGAGACGGTCGGAGATGGCGTCCTGGGCTTCCTGCCTGGCGACCGGGTCGCGGTCGCGCACCACGTGGCCTGCGGGGAGTGCGACCTCTGCCGCCGCGGCAGCGAGCCGCTCTGCCCCGCCTTCCGCGAGAACCTGCTCGTGCCGGGCGGCTTCAGCGAATGGATCCTGGTCCGCGAGCAGGCGGTCCGGCAGGCCATGTTCGGCCTGCCGCCGCACATCCCGGACGAGACCGCGGTCTTCCTGGAGCCCGCCGCCTGCGTGCTGCGCGGCATCCGGAAGGTCCAGTCCCCCGCCTCCGCCGTCGTCCTGGGCGGCGGCAGCATGGGCCTCCTCCACCTGCTCGTCCTCAAGGCCGTGGTCCCGGGCGTCCGGGTCGCCGTCCTCGATCCCCTGGAGGAACGGGCCCGCTACGCCCGCGAGCTCGGAGCGGTGGAAGCCGTCGAAGCGATCGGGGACGTGGACGCGGTGTTCGACACGGCCGGCGGCGCCGAGGCGCTCCGGACCGCGCTCCACCTCGTGCGGCCCGGCGGCACGGTGGTGCTCTTCGCCCATGCCGCGGCCGGCGAGCAGGCCGGATTCGATCTCAACGCCTTCTTCAAGGCCGAGAAGCGGCTGGTCGCGACCTACTCCAGCTCGCTCGCCGAGCAGCGCGAGATCCACCGTCTGATGTCCGGCCGCCGCCTCGATCCGTCGCCGCTCGTGACCCACCGGCTCCCCCTCTCCCGCTTCGACGAGGCCGTGGCCCTGGCCCGCGACCGCCGAGCGCTCAAGGTCCTGCTCACGCCGGAAGAAACGGAGGAGACGACCGGATGAGGCGCCAGCGCACTGTCTTCCTGCTCGGCCCGGAGCGCGTCGAGCTGCGCGAGGTGCCGATCCCCGAGCCCGGCCCCGGCGAGCTGCTGCTGCGCGTCGAGGCCGCGACCACCTGCGGCACCGACGTCAAGGTCCTGCGCCGCGGCGGCCACCCGCGCATGCTCCACGTCCCCACCCCGTTCGGCCACGAGATGGCCGGCACGGTGGAGGCCGTGGGCCCCCAGGCCCGCTGGCAGCCCGGCGACCGGGTGGTGGTGGCGAACTCCGCGCCGTGCGGCGCCTGCGAGTGGTGCCTGCGCGGCCGGGAGAACCTCTGCGCCCACCTCGAGTACCTGAACGGCGCCTTCTCGGAGTACGTCCTCGTGCCGCGCCGCTTCGCGGAGGTGAGCACCTACGCGATCCCGGAAGGCCTCGCGCCGGAGGTCGCCGCGCTGGCCGAGCCGCTCGCCTGCGTGCTGCACGGCCTGGAGGTCTGCGCGCTCGACCGGCCGTCCGAGATCGTGGTCTATGGGGGAGGTCCGATCGGGCTCCTGTTCGTAGACGTGCTGGCGAGCCTGCGGGCCGGTCACCACGTGGTGCTCGCCGATCCGAACCCGCCGCGGCTCGCGGTGGCGCGGCAGCTCGGAGCGAGCGAGGCGGTCCAGGTGGGCCGGGACGGCGGCGAGGCGGCGAGGCTCCGGCGCTACGCCCGGGGCGGCGACGGCTTCGACCTGGCGATCGAGGCCACCGGCTCGCCCGTGGCCTGGGAGGACGCCCTGGCCTCCGCGAGACCCGGCGGCACGGTGCTCCTCTTCGGCGGCTGCCGGCCGGGCACCACGATCCCGCTCGACACCCACCGCCTGCACTACGGCGAGATCACGGTCAAGGGCGCCTACCACCACCGGCCTCCCACCTTCCGGAGAGCGCTCGACCTGCTGGCCGGCGGCGCCCTCCACCCCGAGGCGCTCCTCTCCACCGAGCGCCCCCTCGAAGAGCTGGAAGGGGCGCTGCGCAGCATGATGCGCAAGGAAGCGCTCAAGGTGGTCATTCGGCCCTGAAAGGACCCAAGGGACTCCCTCTCCCCCGGCACGGGGGAGAGGGCCGGGGAGAGGGGGAACGGGATCAATGTAAGGAATGTAAAACTTTTCCCGGCCCCTCCGGCACCCGCTGTTATGCTGGCTGTGTCATGTCGCCCGGGCCGCGCTCCCGCATCCCGCCTTCGGCCGTAGCCGCCGTTCTTCTGGTCCTGCTCGTCGCCCTGGCCACGCTCCAGTACCGCTGGATCGGGCGGGTGAGCGCGGCGGAGCACCAGCGGCTGCGGGAGAGCCTGCTTGCGGACGGCTCCCGCTTCACCGAGGACCTGGACCGGGAGCTGACCCGGGCGTTCCTCTATTTCCATCCCGAGCCGGGCTCGACGGACGACGGGGTCCGCCACGCCGTCCGGCAGCTCGGCCGCTGGCGCGCCGAGGCTCCCTGGCCGAGCCTCGTGAAAGACCTGCTCGTCGTCCGCCGAGGCGTATCGGAGGGAGCCGAGGTCTCCGTGCTGCGGCCGGGAGCCGCGGACTTCGAGCCGGCGTCCTGGACGCCCGAGCTGGCCGGCGTCCGCCAGCGCCTCCAGACCCGCGACGGGCCGCCGCCCTTCCCGTTCGCCGCTCCGCTCGACCCCGGGGTCCCGGGCCTGGTCCTGCCCCTGACCTTCGGCTCCCGGCAGCCCGGAGAGGAGCCGGCGCTCCTCGTGGTGCGCCTGGACAGGCGCGTGCTCTCCGAGGAGATCCTGCCGGAGCTGACCCGGCGCCACTTCGGCAGCCGCGAGGGGGTCCACTACGCCGTAGCCGTCCTCGACGCCGACGGCAGGCCGCTCTTCCGCTCCGACACCAGCGTCCCCCTGAAAGCCTTTCACAGCGCCGACCTGCGCCTCGACCTGTTCCGCCTGCGGCCCTTCCACGAGCTGCGCAACCTCCTCATCCCGCGGCACCAGGAGCCCGGGCCGCCCGCCCCGGACGACCGGAGCGATCGGGGAGAACGGGAGGAGAGGCCGCGGTCCGGCTTTCGCGTCTCGGGCTCGCACGAGGGCCACAACACCGGCGCCTGGCAACTGGTCATCGACCATCGCCGGGGCTCGCTGGAGACCGCCGTGGCGCGGGTGCGGTGGCACAACCTCGCGGTCAGCCTCTGCATCCTCACGCTCGTGGCCGTGACCTCGGGCCTCATGGTCCTGACCACCCAGCGGGCGGAGCGCCTGGCCCGGCAGCAGATCGAATTCGTGGCCGGCGTCACCCACGAGCTGCACACCCCCTTGACCGCCATCCGCTCCGCGGGTCAGAACCTCGCCGACGGCGTGGTGGCGGACCCGCAGCAGGTCCGGCGCTACGGCGCCCTGATCGAACGCGAAGGGCGCCGGCTCTCCGACATGGTCGGACAGGCGCTCGAGCTGGCCGGCATCCAGTCCGGCCGCCGCGTCTACCATGCGAGGGCCGAGGACGTCGCCGGCCTCGTGGACGACGCCCTGGAGGACTGCCGGCCGCTGCTCGAAGAGCGGGCCGTGCAGGTCGAGACGAAGATCCAGCCCGACCTGCCGCCGGTGCTGGCCGATGGGGAGGCGGTGCGGCGCGCCCTGCGCAACCTGATCGAGAACGCCGTCCGCCACGGGCGACCGCCGCGCGGCGACGGCTGGGTCGGGGTGACGGCGCGGCAGGCTGCGGACGGAGGACAGGGGATCGAGATCTCCGTCTCCGACTACGGCCCGGGCGTCCACCGCGAGGACCTGCCCCGCCTCTTCGAGCCGTTCTACCGCGGCCGGGACGCGGCGGCCAGCGGCATCACCGGCAGCGGCGTGGGCTTGAGCCTCGTGCGCCATGCCGTCGAGTCGCTGGGCGGCTCCGTGACCGTCGAGACTGGACCCGAGCGCGGCAGCACCTTCACCCTCCACCTGCCCGCCGCGAAGGGCGCCGGTTGAACGGTTCGCGGCGCATCCTCCTGGTCGAAGACGAGCCGAGCCTGGTCCTCACCCTCTCCGACCGGCTGCTCGCCGAGGGCTACCGCGTCGAGACCGCCGGCGACGGCAACACCGCCCTGGAGCGCGCGCTGGCGGAGCCCTTCGACCTCATCCTCCTGGACATCCTGCTGCCCGGCCGCGACGGCCTGGAGGTCTGCCGGGAGCTGCGCTCGCGCGGCTCCCAGGTCCCGGTCCTGATGCTCACCGCCCGCGGCCAGGTGGTGGACCGGGTGGTCGGCCTGAAGCTCGGCGCCGACGACTACCTGACCAAGCCGTTCGAGATGATCGAGCTCCTGGCGCGGATCGAGGCCCTGCTGCGCCGCTCCCACGCGCCCATGACCCCCACCGGCACCTACGACTTCGGCGACGTGCGGGTCGACTTCCGGCGCGCCGAGGTCTACCGCGACGGCCAGCCCGTGGCGCTCTCGGCTCTGGAGTTCAAGCTCCTCGCCTACTTCATCGAGAACCGCGGCGCGCTCCTCACCCGCGACGAGCTGCTCGACAAGGTCTGGGGCTACGACGCCATGCCGGTGACCCGCACCGTGGACGTCCACGTGGGCTCCCTGCGCCAGAAGCTGGAGCGCAACCCGTCGCACCCCGAGTTCATCCTGACCGTCCACCGCCGCGGCTACCGCTTCGCCGCCTGAACGGAAAGGGACCGGCTTTACATCCCTTACAAAATTCTTGCGCCGTCTTGAGGACTGCCCGGGCCGCTCTCCCCTATTCTGACGATCGAAAACAGCCCCCGCGCGGAGCGGGGTGACCCAAAGGAGAAACCATGAAGAAGATCGCACTGACCTCCCTGCTCCTCTCCCTGATGGTCGTCGGTGGAGTGGCGCTGGCCCAGGGCCCAATGATGCATCGCATGCCCGGCCCCGACGGCGACGCCGGCTTCTACTCCCACATCGCCGACATGCTCGACCTGACCGCGGACCAGAAGGACGCCGCCAAGCAGATCCACGAGGCCACCTTCGAGAAGGCGAAGCCGATCATGGAGCAGCATCACGCGCAGATGGAAGAGATCGAGTCGCTGCTCGACTCCGGCAATGTCAGCGCCCAGGAGATCGGCACCAAGGTGATCGCGGCCCACGCGACCCGGACGCAGCTCAAGGCCATCCACGAGGAGGCCATGGCGCAGTTCAAGGCCCTGCTGACCGACGAGCAGAAGGCCAAGTTCGAGAAGATGGAGGACTTCCACTCGGACATGAAGGTCCGGATGCACCACTGAGGTTGATCCCATCCCCCCCTCTCCCCCACTCCGTGGTGGCGAGGGAGAAGGTTGACCCCGTTCCCCCTCTCCCCAGCCCTCTCCCCCGTGCCGGGGGAGAGGGAGCCCCCACTCGCTCGCTGTGCTAGGTTTACGCCATGTCCGAACTGGTCCTGATCGTCGACGACGAACCGGGAATCCTTTCCACTCTCGGAGGGATCCTCTCGGATGAAGGCTATACGACCCTGACCACGACGAGCGGCGAGGAGGCGCTGGCGCTCTACCGCGACCGGCAGCCGGCGGTGGTCTTCCTCGACATCTGGCTCGCCGACCGCGACGGCCTCGAAACCCTCCAGGCGCTGCGCGAGACCGACCCCACGGCGGCGGTGGTCATGATGTCCGGCCACGGCACGACCTCCACGGCGGTGGCGGCCATCAAGATGGGCGCCTTCGACTACCTGGAGAAGCCGCTCTCCTACAAGCGGGCGGTGGACGCCGCGTCCGGCGCCCTGTCCTACAAGCGCTCCCTCGTGGAAGCCGGCGCTCCGGCCCCGGACCTCCCCCGCGACCGCTCGGAGCGGCGCTTCGCCGCGCCGCCGGAGCTGCCCATCCTGCGCGACACCGGCCGGCGGCAGCGCACCATCCGGCACTCGACCGTGGTCTACGGCCTGGGCCTCCACTCCGGCCAGCGCACGGGCATGGTCCTCCAGCCCCTGCCGGAGAACAGCGGTCTCCACTTCGTCACCCTCCCGACCGGCGTCGAGATCCCGGCCCACGCCTGGTCCGTGGCCGACACCGACTATGCCACGACGCTCTCGGTCGAAGGCGAGAACATCCGCACGGTCGAGCACCTGCTCTCGGCCCTCCACGCCTACGGCGTGACCAACCTCCTGATCAAGGTCCACGGCGAGATCCCGGTCATGGACGGCTCGGCCCTGGAGTTCTGCAAGGTGCTGGAGGAAGTGGGCCTGATGGACCAGGACCAGCCGCAGATGGAGGCGGTGATCGACCGGCGCTACGAGGTGGGAGGCGCGGGCGAAAAGATCCTCGCCATCGAGCCGGCCGACGAATTCTCGGTCTCCTACCTGCTGCGCTACCCGCCGCCCTTGGGAGAGCAATTCCATGAGTTCACGCTCTCGGGGCCGGACGTCTACAAGAAGGAGATCGCCCCGGCGCGCACCTTCGGCTTCATGAAGGACCTCAAGATGATGAACGAGCTCGGCCTGGGCTCCGGCGGCCGGCTGGACAACTTCATCCTGGTGGGCGAGGACGACATCGTGAACACCGAGCTGCGCTTCCCGGACGAGTTCGTCCGCCACAAGATCCTGGACATCGTGGGCGACCTCTGCCTCCTGGGCTACCCCATCCGAGGCAAGGTCACCGCCCGCCTGACCGGGCATCGCGACAACATCGCCCTCCTCAAGCAGATCCTGGCCGGCGCCCGGCCGGCCTGAGGGCCTCCTTGGTTGCGATGCAGACCATCGGGGTCTACCATCTGCATTGGAGGAGACCATGAGGACCACCCTGAACCTGGACGATGAGGCGCTCGCAAGCGCCATGAAGACCACCCCCGGAAAGACCAAGACGGACGTCATCAACGAGGCACTCCGGGAGTACGCCCGGCGGCGGCGCCTCCAAGGTCTCCTGGAGTTGGAGGGAAAGCTCCACTGGGAGGGAGACCTCGACACCTTGAGAGGACGGAGCCCGCGCGCTTGAGAGTCCTGGTCGATACCTCGGCCTGGATCGATTTCCTCAACGGACATTCCTCGACGGAGCGGCAGGCCGTCGCGGATCTCATCGCCAGCGATCACGAGATCTGCACGTGTGGCGTTGTCGTCGCAGAAGTTTTTCAGGGCCTCCGAAGGAGCAAGGAGCGTCTCAAACTCTCCGACCTGTTCCGCGATCTCATCTTCCTCGAACCTGCCGGAATCGACGACTACTTCAAGGCGGCCGACCTGTATCGCGCGCTCCGGGAGAGAGGCATCACGATTCGCTCCACGATTGATTGCTTGATCGCGGTCATGGCCGCCGAGCACGGCTGTTCGCTTCTTGCGCGCGACCAGGACATGGACAGGATCTTCGAGAGCGGGCTCCTCGAAGCCAGTCGCTGGCCAACCAAGTCCCTCTCCTGAAGCGCCAGGCGTCGTCGCCGAGACCGTTGGCCTCGCCGGGGGCTGGCGGCCCATCAGCCCCCAACGTCCTACGGGTGCCTGCCGCCCGGGCTCCGGGTCACGGAACCGGGAGACGGGTCGTGATCGGGTCGTTGGCGTTGTCGAGCGGCGTGCCTTCGTACCCGATGCTGAACCAGCCATCGGCATCCATCGTCGTGATCAGCCACATCTGGGCGTACTGGTCCGGATAGGTTGTGGCCAGATGCTGCAGGTTGAGATAGACCCAGCCGTCGTTGAACGGAGACAGGAGATCCGCCGCCACATCGATCCGGTTCGCCTCGTTGGGGATCAGGATGGTTTGAGTGCAAGTCGGATCGCCCAGAGGACAATCCTCGCTCGTGACCGGCTGCTCCTGCATGTCAAAAATCACCATCTGCTCAGACTCGAGGGGATACCAGCTCGAAGGCCCCTGCTGCGTGCAGTTGTAACCCGTTGCCGCGGCATTACCTTCACGCCAGACGAAGAAGTCCGTTTGCCCGCCGAAGAAGCTGGGAAAGCCGGAGAAGTAGGAGTAGCGGGCGCTCATCGTCGTCGGCAAGGCCTCCCGCGCGTCACTGGCATTGTTGGCGTTGTAGCGACCGTAGAAGGTATGGTCGCCGGGCTCAAAGCATTCTTCACAGGCTTCTATGTGGACGGCGGTCTCGGCATGCGAGATCCCCGCGTCGGGGTCGACATAGACGACGTCGCCCCATAGGACGTTGTCGAAGGCAAGGATCGAAATGTAATCATCGCCGTCCGATGGGAAGAGCCAGTTGACCACGTCCACCACATCGACGGTGACGTAGCCGCGAAGGACATTGTCGTGCCACTTCGCACCGGCGCAGTCGCCTGTCGCCGGAGACTGGTTGCCCTGGAACCAAGCCTGCAGATGCGCGCGATGTGCGGAGTTCAGAGCCAGCGCGGCATACGGCAACGCCCAACAGCCCGGGAAGTTGATGTCCTGGGATATGGGACCCTGAGGGCTGATCGTGTCTTTCGGATCCTGGCCGTCACAGGCCGTCACCGGGACATTGCCGTTCACGAAAAGATCCCGCAGATCGATGAGCTGCGAGTCGTAGCCTGTCAGGTACACGTCGAAGCTCAGGGCCGGAACCGACTGATCGGTCCAGAGGGTGACGTGCGCCAGCGCCGCCGAGTCGTAGGCGTTGTTGATGGCGAGGACAGTGTTCATCCCGGTCGAGTGGGCGATATCGACCTCGAAATACGGGAACAGCAGGGTCGCGGCCGGCACGGGATCGATGGTTCCGATGATCGCGAACGACCGACCGCTCACGCCCAGCAGACATCCGAAGAGGATCACGACGAGGCAGAGCTTCTTCATGGGACCTCCTGAGGTCTTAGCCCAACGTTAAAGAATCTTCTCAATTATACCAGAACCTCAAGACGGTCTCTCCCTGCCCGGCACACCTCCGGCCAGCCGGGGGGCTGGCGGCCCATCAGCCCCCCGGCGTCCTACGGGTACATCGCTTGTCAAAGAACGCCTCCCCACCCACCCTGCGACAGACGCTTGTACGTGCCAGCCGGCCGATTCGTCGCCCCTGGCGCCCTGCCTCAAGCATCCTTGTCTATGCGGCAGACTATCAGCTCCGGAATGAGCAGTCAACTGTGATGTTGACACGATCTAGCTATTTCTGTACTCTATGCACATAGAAGGAAGGACCCGGAAGGCCCCCGCACCCTGGGAACGGGAACCCGGCGGGCTGGACGAGAACGTCGATACCCACCCGGCGCCAATCCCGGCGCCGGAGAGGTCGGGGCGAAAGGCCCCATGAAAGGAGAAGACCATGCAGAACGAGACGACGTATTCGGGAATCCTGGGCGAGTGGCAGCGCCTCCTGGACGCGATGTCGGCGAACACGACGGACCTCCCGCACCTGGAGGCGAGCCGGCAGATGTTCGTCGATCACCTGAACC
>JBEQUE010000091.1:0-33274 GCA_040349255.1 Acidobacteriota bacterium
CGAACCGCGCCAGCACGGCTTCGTAGACGGCGAGGAACGCCATGAACGGCGTAGCGCCCTCGGCTCGGCCCAGGCGATGGAGGGCCGCGACGGTCTCGCCGTCCATCCGGAAGCGGTGGCTGGCGCCGCGCAGGCTGCGAGTGGCGGGGCGCGGCAGGTCCGACGGCAGGTCGAGGACCGGCACCCCGGCGAGCCGCCGGGTCCAGCGCTCCAGGCCTGTCGCGGTCTCCGGCCCCTCCAACCACTCGCGCTGCCAGAGGGCGAAGTCCGCGTACTGGACCGCCAGCTCCGGCAGCGCCGGTTCCTCCTGTCTCATCAGAGAGGCGTACGCCTCTCCCAGCTCCCGGAACAGCACGTCGAGCGACCAGCCGTCGGCCGCCACGTGGTGCACGGCCAGGAGCAGCAGGTTGTCCTCCTCCGCGAGACGGAAAAGGGCGGCGCGCAGGAGCGGCCCCGAGGCGAGGTCGAAAGGCCGGAAGGCCGCGGTCCGCAGCGCCCGGAGCGCTTCCGCCTCGCGCAGCGCCTCCGGCAGCCCCGTCAGGTCCACCCGGAGGAGAGGCGTCTCCAGGCCCGGGACGACGACCTGGACCGGCTCGTGATCCACCACGGCGAAGGTCGTACCGAGGACCTCGTGGCGGCGGACGACGCGACTCAGGGCGCCGGCCAGGGCCGCGGCGTCCAGGGTACCCCGCAGGCGCACGGCTTCCGGAACGTTGTAGACCGGGCTCGCGGGATCCAGGCTCTCGGCGAGCCAGAGGCGCCGCTGGGCGTCGGAGAGCGGCAGCCGCGGACCGCGCGGCCTGCGGACGAGAGCCGGCCGGACCTCCCCGTCCGGCCGGCTCTCGACCTCGGCGGCCAGGTCCTCCAGGGTCCGCGCGCGCAGGCAGGCATGGACCGGCAGATCGACGCCGAGGTCCTCGCGCAGGCGGGAGGCGACCCGGACCGCCAGGAGCGAGTGCCCGCCGATCTCCAGGAACACGTCCAGCCGCCCCACGGGCGCCACGCCGGTCAGATCCGACCACAGCTCCGCGATGCGCTCTTCCAGCGGCGTGCGCGGCGCCTCGAAGGGAGTCTCGATCCCATCGCGGCCCGCGGCCGGGTCCGGCAGGGCGGAGCGGTCGATCTTGCCATTGGGCAGGCGAGGCAGGCTTTCCAGCACCACGAAGACCGCCGGCACCATGTGGGCCGGCAGGCGCCCGGCCAGATGCTCTCGCAGATCCGAGGCGGAGAGCCGCTCGCCGAAGACCGGCTCGGCCCAGGCCACGAGGCGGCGCTCGCCACCGGGAGCCTCCCGGGCCAGGACCGCCCCGTCGGCCACGGCCGGGTGCGAGACCAGAGCCACCTCGACCTCCCCCGGCTCGATGCGGAACCCGCGGATCTTGACCTGGTGGTCGAGCCGGCCGAGGAAGTCCATCTCCCCGTCCGGCCGGCGCCGGACCTGGTCGCCGGTCCGGTAGAGGCGCGCGCCGGAGCGGCCGGAGAACGGATCGGGCACGAAGCGCTCCGCGGTGAGGTCCGGCCGCCCGAGATAACCGCGGGCCAGGCCCCGGCCGCCCAGGTAGAGCTCGCCTGGACCACCGCCCGCCACCGGCAGGCCCGCGGCGTCCAGGACCCAGGCCTCCGTGCCGCCGATGGGCACGCCGATCGTGGGCTCCCCGCCCGGCTCCCGCGACACCAGCGCCACCGTCGAGTAGGTCGTGTCCTCGGAAGGGCCGTAGAGGTTGTAGAGCCGGCGGACCGCGGGCTCGGCGTAGATCCTCCGCGCGAGACGCGAGCGCAGCGGCTCCCCCGCCAGGTTCACCGTGCGCACCGACGGTGGCAGGCCGCCCGAGCGCAGCAGCTCCGCCATGGCCGAGGGCACCGTGTTGACCAGGGTTACGCCGTCCGCCGCCGGATGCCCGCGCAGGTGGAGCGCGCTCGGCGCCAGGATGACCCGGCCCCCTGTCGCCAGGGGCGCGAAAAGCTCGAACACGGAGAGGTCGAAGCAGAACGAGGTGGCCGCCAGGACGCCCGCGAGCTCCTCCGGCGCGAAGCGGTCCCGCGCCCAGTCGAGGAACGCCACGGCGCTCCGGTGCTCGATGGCCACACCCTTGGCCCGGCCCGTCGAGCCGGAGGTGTAGATCAGATAGGCGAGGCTGCCCTCGTCGAGCAGAACCTGGGGCCGGGTTCCGGATTCCGCCTCGATCGCTACCCGGTCAGCGTCGAGGCGGAGCGGGCGCCCCACCTGGAGATCCAGTCCCGACCAGAGGTCGTCGCGGGTGACCACCACCGGCATCGAGGAGTCCTCGATCATCAGCTCCAGCCGCTGCCGGGGGTAGGCCGGATCCAGGGGCACGTACGCGCCGCCGGCCTTGAGGATCCCGAGCGCTCCCACGAGCGCGTCGGCGCTGCGGTCGAGGCACAGTCCGACCCGGACCTCCGGCTCCACCCCCATCGAGCGCAGGTGCCGCGCCAACTGGTTGGCCCGGCGCTCCAGCTCCCGGTAGGTCAGAGACGAGGTGCCGTCGGTCACCGCCTCCGCGCCGGGCGTACGCTCGGCCTGGGCTTCGACAAGCCCGTGCAGGAGGCAGACCTCGGACGCTCGCTTCGTCATCGGATTCCTCACTTCAGCCCCTACCTGCAAAAACGCATTTCAGATCAACATGGCCCTGTCGAATCAATACGCACGATACGCGAGACTCCCGCCACGCCCTGCAGCGGAAGGGTCACGAACCTGTGACGTCCTGCCGTGGCGCGGCGGTCAGTCCGCCTTCGCTACACCCACATGAGTGCGGCAAGCCGGCGAAAGCGCGCCGTTCTCAGCCAATCCGGCCGAGAAGGAGGGGAGGCGCCTGCGCCTCCCCGTCGGAGACGACGAAGCAGGCCTTGAAGCGCTCCACGAGCCCGATGTCGTCGCGCCGCAGGAAGAGCCGGCCCAGCTCGTCGCCTTCCCGCACCTCATCGCCGAGGCGGGCCTCGACCAGCAGGGAGACCCCGTGGTCGATCTCCGAGTCCGGCCGGACCCGGCCGGTGCCGGCCTCGATCAGGAGCATGCCGAGCTGGCGCGTGTCGATCCGGGAGAGTACGCCGGACCTCCCCGCGAGGAGCGGCCGCTCCACCGGAGCGAGGTCGAGCTTCGGCGCCAGGACCCAGGCCGGAGAGGCGCCCTGGAGCACGGCCCACTGGTCGAAGCGCTCGCGGGCGCGCCCGGAGGCGATCGCGCCTTCGAGGTCGGCGCGCTTCCGGGGGTGGCCGACCAGCGCCGCGACCTCCTCGGCGAGCCGGTACGTCACCTCCATGAGGTCCTCCGGCCCGCGGCCCTCCAGGCAGTCGAGCCCCTCCCGGACCTCGGCGGCGTTGCCACACCAGCGCCCGAGAGGCTGGCTCATGTCGGTGATCAGCGCCGAGACTTTCGTGCCGAGCCCGCGGGCGGTCTCGACCAGCATGCGGGCCAGCTCGCGGGCGCTCTCCTCGTCCTGCATGAAGGCGCCGTTGCCTGCCTTGACGTCGAAGACCACAGCGGCGGCGCCCATGGCGAGCTTCTTCGACAGGATGCTCGCGGTGATGAGCGGCAGCGACTCGACCGTGGCGGTGACGTCCCGCAGGGCGTAGAGGCGCCGGTCGGCGGGCGCGATCCCGCCGGTGGCGCCGCCGAAGGCCACCCCGCAGCGGCCGAGGAGGTCGAGACAGCGGGCTCGATCCAGATTCAGATCGATGCCGGGGATGGCCTCCAGCTTGTCCATGGTGCCGCCGGAGTGGCCGAGGCCTCGGCCGGCGAGCATGGAGACCGGCAGGCCGCAGGCCGCCAGCAGGAACGGCAGGACGAGCGAGGTCTTGTCGCCGATGCCGCCGGTCGAGTGCTTGTCGCAGAGGTCCGGCACGTCGCGGGCGAGAAACCAGCGCTCCCCCGACTCGAGCATGCCGAGCGTGAGCGCCCGGGTCTCCTCCACGTCGAGGCCGTGGATGGCCGACGCCATGAGGAAGGCGCCGAGCTGCGCGTCGCTCCAGGAGCCGTCCGCGGCGCCGCGGACGACCTCCAGGATCTCCTCCTCGGCGAGCCGCATCCCGGCGCGCTTCCGTTCCAGGATGCGGTAGGGCAGGATCAAGCGGGCCAGATCCTTAGAAACCGGTCATGCCGGGAGGGAGGCCGCCCGGGAATCCGGCACCGCCCGCGCCGGCGCGGCTCGGATCGAGCTCGGCGATCTTCTGGTTGGCCTCCCGCGCGTACGGCGACTGCGGGAACTCGTCCACGATCCGCTGATAGGTCTGGACGGCGTCCTGCTTCTTGCCGAGCTGCTCCTGGGTGGCGGCCAGCTCGCCGAGGATGACGTCCTGGGGCAGCGGCGGCTCGGACTGGTCGAGCATGGCGGACAGCTTCGTGGCCACGTCCTCGGCCTTGCCGGAATTCCGGTCGAGGCGGAAGAGGTTGACCCGCGTCTCGCCGGCCAGCAGGTGGTCGCCGTGCTCGTCGACGAAGCCGTTCCAGAGCTCGCGGGCGCGGTCGGCCTGACCCTCGGCGAGCGCGATCTGGCCCAGGTAGACCGCCGCGATGTCGCCGGCCGCGGTGGAGCCGAAGTCGTCGTGCAGCTTCTCGAACAGCCCCTTGGCCTTGGTCCGGCGGGCCGCCTCGTCCGCGAACGTCGGGTTCTGCGGGTCGTCCGGCTTGGGCGCGGCCGGATCGACCGGCGCCTGGTAGACCTTGATGGCCTGGGCCAGGGCGACGTTGGCCTTCTCGGCGCGGTTGTTGCTGTACATGAACCAGAGCGCGGCGAGCAGGGCGATGGCAAGGAGAGCGCCGATCGCCGTCATGAGCGTCCGGGCATGGCTCTCCGCATACTCGACGCCCCGCTCCATGGCATTGGCGAGCTCGTCGCGCTTCATATCCTTGCGGGTCAGATGTTGACTCATCGAAACGACTCCCGAGATGGATTCCTGTCGAAAGGGAACAGGGCCGAACTTGAAAGAGGCTGGTGCGGCTAGGAGGACTCGAACCCCCGACCAAGAGTTTAGGAAACTCCTGCTCTGTCCACCTGAGCTATAGCCGCAGGCGGCGGGCATTATAACCCACCGCCCCCGCCATAGTTGCATCAATACTGGATCAAAGATTCTACCTTGTACCCGTCCAGCTTCTGCCGGCCCGGGAGGAAGGTCAGCTCGATGATGAAGCCCATGCCCTCCACCGTGCCGCCGAGCGACTCGACCAGCTTCGCCGAGGCGAGCGCCGTGCCGCCGGTGGCCACCAGGTCGTCGACGATCAGGACGTGCTCGCCCGGCTTGACCGCGTCCCGGTGCATCTCGACCGAGTCCGAGCCGTACTCCAGGTCGTAGGTCTCGCGGATCTTCTCCCAGGGCAGCTTGCCCGGCTTGCGCACCGGCACGAAGCCGGCGTTCAAGTCATACGCCACGATCGGCCCGAACATGAAGCCGCGCGACTCGATGCCCACCACCTTGTCGATCCGGCGGTCCTTGAACATGTCGGCGAAGCGGTCGACGGTCGTGCGCAGCCCGACCGGGTCCTGCAGCAGCGTGGTGATGTCGTAGAACAGGATCCCCGGCTTCGGGAAATCGGGGACCTCGCGGATGTAGGCCTTCAGGTCGTCCATGCTCTCCTCCCGAGCCCGCGGTCGGCGGGCTAGCGGTCGATGTCGAAACGGTCCCAGTCCGCGGGACCGGGTATTTGCTTCTCGTCCAGGGGCTTCTCGTCCAGAGGCTCCTCGTCCAGGCCGGAGACCCGCGAGCCGGGCGGCCCCTCCAGCACCCTCTCCTTGAAGTGCTCCAGAACCCCCGGAACCGCGACAGCCTCGATCTCGACCCGGCCGTCCGGCAGGTTGCGCACCCGCCCGACGACCCCGAGCTCCTGCGCGGCGCGGCGGGTGAACCAGCGGAAACCCACCCCCTGGACCCGTCCGTGGACGCGCCAGCGCACGGCGATCCGATCTCCGGTATCCCCGGGCATGGCCTACTTCTCCCCCGGCTTCCAGCCGTGGCGGCCGAGCAGCGGCACGAAGGCGACCTCCTCGCCCTCCCGGCGCCGCACCTCGCCGCGGGCCGACTTGCGGTAGATCACCAGCTTCTGGAGCTGCATCTGGCCCTCGGGGATCACCAGGACGCCGCCCGGCGCGAGCTGGTCGAGCAGCGGCTCCGGCACCTTGGGCGCCCCGGCGGTCACCAGGATGCGGTCGTACGGCGCCCACTCGCTCCACCCCACCGTGCCGTCGAACACCTGGACCTTCACGTTGTCGAGCCCGAGCTGGCGCATGCGCGGGATCGCCTGCTGGGCGAGCTCCGGCACGCGCTCCAGGCTGTAGACCCGCCGCGCGAGGAGAGCCAGGATCGCCGTCTGGTAGCCCGAGCCGGTGCCGATCTCCAGCACCGAGCTCGCCGGCTGGACCTCCAGCAGCTCGGTCATGCGGGCCACGATGTAGGGCTGCGAGATCGTCTGCGCCGAGCCGATCGGCAGCGCGTGGTCGCCGTAGGCCTGCGTCCGCATGTGGTCCTTGACGAACAGGTGGCGCGGCACCTTGCGCAGGGCGGCGAGGACGCGCTCGTCCTTCACGCCGCGCGCGGCGATGTGGTCGCGGATCATCCGCTCGCGCTGAGCCGCGTGAGGGTCGCTCATCGGCTCATTTCGGGTCGGAGGGCACGGTGATCACGGGCATGCCCTCCAGCGCCTCGCGCAGCGGCCCGAAGCTCTCGAGGCCCGGGTAGTGCGTGAGGTCGAGATGGAGCGGCGTCACCGAGATGCGGCCGTTCGAGACCGCCTCGTAGTCGGTGCCCTCGCCGGCGTGCCACTGCGGGACGCCGGCGATCCAGTAGTACTTGCGGCCGCGCGGGTCGAGCTTCTCGATCACGCTCTGCTTGTAGGTGCGGCGGCCGAGCTTGGTGAAGCGCACCTCCTGGATCGGGCCGGCCGGCACGTTCACGTTGAGCAGCAGGTCGCGCGGCAGGTCCTGGCCCAGCAGCAGCTCCGCCACCTGGCGCGCAAAGCGGGCGGCGGGCTCGAACGAGAAGCCCTCCGCGATCTCCTGGCTGAACGCCACCGAGGGGATGCCGAGCAGCGTCCCCTCGAACGTGGCGCTCACCGTGCCGGAGTAGGTCACGTCGTCGCCCAGGTTGAGCCCGAAGTTGATCCCCGAGAACACGAGGTCCGGCGGGCTGTCCTTGAGCAGGTGGAGCACGGCGAGATTGACGCAATCCGTGGGCGTGCCGTCGACCGCGAACCAGCGCTCCTCCACCCGCTGCAGGCGCAGCGGGCGGCTGAGGGTCAGGGCGTGGCCCATGGCGCTCTGCTCGCGGTCGGGCGCCACCACCCAGACCTCCGCAACCTCGGACAGGGCCGAGGCCAGGAGCTTGATGCCCTGCGAGAAGATGCCGTCGTCGTTCGTGACCAGGATGCGCTTCAAACAGCCTCCTACGGTTATCGCCTGCTTTTAGGGAGCCGGAATGTACTTGCCGACAATCGGCGCCAGGTTGCGCAGCGTCTCGGCCGGGATCGTCGAATGCTCGGTGATCAGCGAAAACTTGAGCGCCTCGCCGCAGCCGCAGGTGCGCGGCGCGTCGTCGGAGACCCGCTTGAGGATCTCCCGCACCACGCGCTGGGACATGGCGACGTTCTGGCGCACCACCTCCATCACCGCCTCGCCGGAGACGGCCTCCTCGGTCTCGTGCCAGCAGTCGTAGTCCGTGACCATGGAGAGCGAGGCGTAGCAGATCTCGGCCTCGCGGGCGAGCCGGGCCTCGGTGAGGTTCGTCATGCCGATGACGTCGAAGCCGTGCCGGCGGTAGGACTCGGACTCGGCGCGGGTCGAGAACTGGGGCCCTTCCATGTTGACGTAGACGCCGCCGCGGTGCGTCGTGGCGCCGGCCGCGCGGGAGGCCTCCACGAACGGGTCGATGAGCCGCGGGCAGACCGGCTTGGCGAGCGACGTGTGGGCCACGAGGCCGTTGCCGAAGAACGTATCGATGCGATGCCGGGTGCGGTCGTAGAACTGGTCCGGGACCACGATGTCGGTCGGCTTGTACTCCAGCTTGAGCGAGCCCACGGCGGAGACCGAGATCAGCTGCTCGACACCCAACACCTTGAAACCATAGATGTTGGCGCGGTAGTTGAGCTCCGTCGGGGTCATCCGGTGGCCGCGGCCGTGCCGGGGCAGGAAGGCGACCATGCGGCCGTCGAGCTCGCCGATGACATAGGGGTCGGACGGATCGCCGAACGGCGTCTGGATGCGCCGCTCCTCGCGGATCACCAATCCTTCCATCTGATACAGGCCGGACCCTCCGACCACACCGATACGCACGTCACTCATGAGACCTCCTGGATAGGGGATTCGCTGCCGTCCGGCTGGAACCGGCCGGAGAGTCTAGCAGGAAGGAGGGCGCCGGAACACCCTGGGTTGGCTCGAACGGTAGGAGGGGCTGGCTGCCGGGGCGACCCGAGGGCCGCCCCGGCTTCGCTCTGCTCTATTTTCCGCTCGCCGGGCAGTCCGCCGGCGGCTTCTCGCCCGTCGCCTTGGTGAACATCTCGTTGATCAGTTTGTACTCGTCGGGCGTCCCTCCCTGCCAGAGCCCGTTCGAGCAACTGGCGGGGTTGCAGTCGCCACCCTGGGTCTTGAACGCCGCGCTGTCGTACGTGATGGGGCAGGTGCAGTGCGCCGTCGACGGGTCCTTCTTGTCGATGACGCAGGGATAGCCGAAGCACACCGTCCGGGCGTTGCCCTTCGGGCAGCTCAGATAGGAATTCTTGAGCGCGTAGGAGTAGGTGGACATGATGTATTCGCCGTTGGGGCCGCTCGGCTCGCGGTTCGCGCAGGGGCCGGGGCCGAGGTTCTGCCCCTTCCGGACCCCGCATTCGCAGACCGCCGTGGTGGGTTGCACAGACTTCGAGCCGGGAGGGCCTTGCTGCGTGGCGAGCGGTGTGCACAACGCCGCGTCGCAGATCGCGTAGGTCCCCGTACACATCTGCAGAATCTTGCCATCCAGACGTTGTGAGGCCTGGCCGGCAGCCGCCGCGATGGCGGCGAGACTCACGGCGACGACGAGAACGCCAACCCGGACTGACAGCGTGCTGCCACGTCGAGAATCGAAAGACATGTCTCGTCCTCCTGGAAAGCTGTCAGGGACCTCCCTGACAGGGATTGCTCGGCTTACGACTTGGCCCGCAGGCCGAGAGCGACGCTCGCCGCGTCCCCGCCGCGGTCACTCCGCGCGAAGAGCCGGGCGCCGGAGAGCGTCCTGGGATGCCGGCCCGGCGCCGCCACCCGGACCTCGACCTGCCTCTCCTCTCCCGGCCCGAGCGGCATGGCCGCGGGCGCCGCGGGGGCCTCGAAGCACCAGCCGGAAGGATTTTCGGCGCCGCAGGGGCCGACCGCCTCGTCGCGCCCGGCCAGCAGCCAGAACGAGACCGTCGTCTCCCCGGGCCCCCCGTTCCGCACCGTCACCCGCACCGTCTTCTCGCCGCCCGGCGGGACGACCACCTCCGTGGCGTCCAGGGCCAGGATCTCGACCGAGGGCCGCAGGTCCACCTCCTTGAGATGCTTCCGGTAACCCGGCACCACGTCGTACCAGGCGTTCCAGACATAGTTCCCGCAATCCCCGAGCTCGAGCTTGAAGAACTCGACCGCGGCCTCGGTGAAAAGCTCGAACTGCACGCGGGGGTCGAGGTGCTGCAGCTCGCGGGGGGCGCCCGTGGCGGGGTCGACCTCGAAGGAATAGACCTTCTGGTGAGGCGGCCCGTCGCACAGCGCGGCGGGGATGCCGAACGTCTGGTTGAAGCCGCAGTGGAGCCCCTTGTCGACCACCAGGAGCTGGCTCGGCCCGCGGTTCGCCTCGTAGACCTGGGCCACGCCGTCGCGCTGGCCCCGGCCGTCACAGAAGCCGTACTCCCAGGGAGTCCCATCCCCGTCCTGGTCGCTGCCCTCCTCCTGCCAGAAGCAGCCGGTGGGGATCGAGGTCCGGATGGGCCGGCGCTTGAATCCACCCTGGGTGCCCGCCGCCTTGTCGCCGAAGGGCTGGGCCGCTCCGTCGTGCTCCGCGGCCAGCACCCGCAGCGGCTTGTCCACCTTCGGGATGAGGTCGACGGGATTGGCGAAGACCTCGCCGCCAATCACCGGGGTCCAGATCTCGAAGCTCGCCCTGCAGCCCGACGGCAGGGTCGTGGACGAGGACAGCGAGCAGGACGTGGACGCCCCTCCGAAGACGCCTCCGAGATGGCAACAGCGTTCCATGGCGTCGGTCGGCACCGCCGGCCTCTTGCCGCCCGCCTCGATGACCTCCTGAGTGCACAGGGGCGACTGCGGGCACTGGCCCTGATTGTTCGCCGCCGGCGCCGCGACGACGCCTGCCTTCACTCTCGGGTCGAGCCCCAGCATGCGCACCGACTCGGTGGCGCCGCGGGAGTGTCCGGCGACGCCGATCCGTTGCAGGTCGATATGCCCGGCCAGCCGCGACGCCACGGGATCGCCCGGCAGCCGGCCGGCTTCCGCAAGCTCCAGCCAGTCGATCATCGTCTTGAGCCGCTGGATCCAGACCGCCTCGTCGCCCGCGGTCTCGGCGTAGGAGGGGCAGCACGGCGCGAGGACGATGAAGCCCTCATGGGCCAGGCGCTCGAGGAGCGCTTCGTACAGCTTCACCGACGCATTGTTGCCATGAGAGAACAGCACCACCGGGAGCTTCCCGTCCGGCAGCGCCGACCCGCCCGCGCCGGCCGTGGGATGGACGAGGTAGGCGCAGACCGGGCCGGCCGGATCCGCGCAGGCTTTATCCTGGCCCCGGTCCAGCAGCTCGCCGAGCTTGGCGCAGTGCGCAGGCGCGGGCCGCACCGACTGGATCGGAGCTGGGACCGCCACCGCCGGCTCGCGGATCTCGATCTTCTCCAACCTCGTCGCCGACGGATACGGCCGAGCCTCGCAGAGCCGCGGCACGCTCGGCTGGCCGGTGCCGGCGCAGCCGAGCCACAGGGCCATGCCCAGAACTGGAACGAGCCGCAGGAGCTTCATGCCCTAGACCTTCTTCCTCCGGATGCCCGGCGGAACATAGGTCTGGTCGAGGACGGTCCCCTCCGGACCGTAGACCCGGAGCATGATGTTGAAGTGCCGGCTCGAGACCGGGAGCCAGTTCGCCTCGGGGACGTTCTGCGGGCGCTCCCTGGCGATGTAGATCGAGATCGAGCCGTCCTGGTCGGTCACCAGCCCCGGCGTGTAGCTCGCGACGTCGTACACGTCCGACGGGTTCTCGATCAGCTCGATCGAATTCGGGGTGTAGGCCGTCAGGGACCAGAAGCGCTTCGCCTGCGGGATCTTGTCGGGACGGAACGTGAGGACATAGCCCTCGCTGTTGTTGCCGTCGAGCGGGGCGCCGTCGTAGTCCTTGAACGCGTGGAAGTAGGCCGACGTGGGATAGCCGTTCCCGTACTGGATGAACTCCGTGATCGACGAGCGATCGACCACGTTGTCGCCCCAGGCGCCGATGTTCGTGAAGTTGATCCAGTTCGTCTTCCCCGTATTCGAAAGATAATTGTCGACGATCAGCGTATGGCCCGCCTGCGCGCCCGCGGCGAACTCGTCGTGCTTCGCGCTGCCGTTGCCGAAAAGGCCGTTGAAGTGGTCCGACAGCGCCTGCGCATCCGGCGACAGCGTGGGCGTGTTGGATGACGCGACCGCCGTCTGGAGCTGCCTCAGGAAGTTGATCGGATTGACCTTGACCAGATTGTCGGCGATCGTCTTGTACGGGATCGCGAAAACGACCTCCGGAGCGACCACGGCTCCGCCTCCGGACGGATCACTGGTATAGCCGGAGAGCGGCTGCAGCTTCAGCGCCTTGCGGAACTCTTCGGCCTCCGACATCATGTCCTGGCCGCTCGAAGTGTACTTGTCCGCCCGGAAGATCAACACACAGAAGTTGAGGGGCATCTCGACGGCGGTAACGCCGGAGGGAAGCGTCCCCGTGTACCCCCCGGGCCCGATGAGGGCATAGGTTCCCGCTGTCGCCGACGGAATGGTCGTCTGGAAAATATCGCAGTAGGGATCCAGCATGAGCATCGAGTAGGAGACGGTCGTTTCGGGGATCGTCAGGACCACCGGCTCGGCCTCCAGCTCGAGGAAGGTGCTGGCGTAGAGCGTGTCGACGTTGATTGCAACCACGATGTGATAGAGGGGGGTCACCTTTTCGGGACCGATGAGACGGTTGTGAGTGGCGAATCGCGACTGGTTGTAGGTGAACCAGAGCGGATAGAACTGCGCGACGTACTCCACTGTCGTCGAGAACGCACTCAGCCTGGACACATCCTGCGCTGATGTCATGGATCTCTCCTCCGAGGTCTGGAAGTCGAAACGGCTATGCCGGAGAAAGCAACGGACGTGCCCGGAGCGTCAGCCCTCCCTCCCCCGGTCATCCGGGCCGCGGGAAGCGTCGCGCCGACGTCGATCGACGTCGGCCGACATAGAAGTCCCCTCAGCCGTGAACCGCTGGAGAGGTTCCGAGCCCCCGGGCGAGACCGGCTTCGAACTCCCGCCAATCCCGGAAGCGGGCGGCGAGGGCCTCTTCGTCGGTCTCTCGGCCGGCGAGCTGATAGAACAGCTCCCAGTGGCGGCGCTCCGCGGGCCCCAGATCGGCCAGGAGGTGAACGACCTCCGGGTCGTCCACGACCTCCAGGAGGCGGGTGAAGCGCTCGCAGCTCCGCGCTTCGATCATGGCGCCGAACAGCAGGCGGTCGACTTTCGTCCAGGGCTCGCGGCCGGGCACGATCCGCGCCCGCAGACTCTGGGCCCAGGGATTCTTCCGCCGGCCGCCGAGCGGCCAGCCGCGCTTCCTCAGGATCGCCACCACCCGCCGGAAGTGCTGCACCTCCTCGGCCGCCAGCGCCGCGGCGCGCTCGACCAGCTCGGCGTCGTCCGGGTAATAGCCGGCAAGGGACAGGGCATACATCGCGACCTGCTGCTCGCAGACCGCGTGATCGGCCAGGAACTCGGGCAGATGCTCCGCCGCGAGCTCCGCCCAGGAGCGCGGCGTCTCATGCAGCAGGGGAAGCTCAGCGAAGACCTCGGCGAAGCCGGGCGGATCGTCCGGTTGTCTCATGGTCCGGATCATAGCCACTCGAACCGGTAGGCGAGCTCCGGGCCTTCCTCTCCCTCGTACGCGAGCTGGGCGACCAGCAGCGCGAACGGCTCGGTATAGCGGGCGATCTTCAAGGGACCGGCATCGACCGGCTCGAAACCCGCGTCGCGGATGAGCCCGACGGCCACCTCCTTGGCGCCCGGATCGTCCCCGCAGTACACGAGGCTGGGCCTGGCGGCCTGGCTCCGGTCCTCGAAAACGTCGAAGAGCACTTCGCTCGGCACGGTGTTGAAGGCCGACACGACGCGCGCCTCGGGAACCCTCTTCGCAAGCTCCTCCGCGCCCGAGGAGGTATGGGCGACGACGAGCCCGGTATCCTCGGCGTTCATCGGAAGCGAGCAGCTCACGATCACCTTTCCCGACAGGTCTCCCGCCTGGCCCAGGACGTCGTCCAGGCGGGACCAGTGCACCGCCAGCAGGAGAGCGTCCGCATCCCGCGCCGCCTCACCGGGTGTGCCCGCCCGCGCGTTCGCGCCCGCCTCCCGCGCGAGCCCTTTCAGCTTCTCTTCGTGGCGCGCATAGCTGAACACCACCTCGTGGCCCGCGCGGGCGAAGATCGTCCCGAGCTTGGCGCCCATCAATCCGGAACCCAGAATGCCGATTCGCATGGCGCGTCTCCTCCGGGTCCATCGTAAGGCTCCGGGGCCCGGGATGGAATCCCGGCAGACCGCCCGACCTCTTTGCGACATAATCCCCGCGGGATGCCGCACAGCTTTCCTCTCATCACCACGATCGCCGCCGGTTTCGGCCTCGCCCTGATCCTCGGGTTCCTGGCCGCGCGCCTGAAGGCGCCGGCGCTCGTCGGCTACCTCCTGGCCGGCATCCTCATCGGCCCGGCCACACCCGGGTTCGTCGCGGATGCCGGGCTCGCTCACGAGCTCGCCGAGATCGGCGTCATGCTCCTCATGTTCGGCGTCGGCCTGCACTTCTCCTTCGAGGACCTGCTGGCCGTGCGGAGGATCGCGCTCCCCGGCGCGCTCGTCCAGATCGCGGTCGCCACAGCGCTAGGCGCGGGCGTGGCCAGGTTCTGGGGCTGGAGCCTGGCGGCGGGGGTCGTGTTCGGGCTGGCGCTCTCGGTCGCGAGCACCGTCGTGCTGCTGCGGGCTCTGGAGAGCCGCGGCGTCCTCGAAACCCTGAACGGCCGCATCGCGGTCGGCTGGCTCGTGGTCGAGGACCTGATCACCGTCCTCGTCCTGGTGCTGCTGCCGCCGCTCGCGACCTGGCTCGGCGGTAGCGCGGGTCCTGGCGGCGGGGGCAACCTCTGGCCGGCTCTCGGGTTGACGCTGGGCCGGGTTGCGGTCTTCGTCGTCCTCATGGTCGTCGTCGGCCGCCGGCTCTTCCCGTGGCTGCTCTGGCAGGTGGCGCGCACGGGCTCGCGGGAGCTCTTCACCCTGTGCGTCATCGCGGCGGCGGTCGGGATCGCCTATGGCTCCGCCGAGCTGTTCGGCGTCTCCTTCGCGCTCGGCGCGTTCTTCGCCGGGATGGTGATGAGGGAGTCCGAACTCAGCCACCGGGCGGCTTCCGAATCGCTGCCGCTGCGCGACGCCTTCTCGGTGCTGTTCTTCGTCTCGGTCGGAATGCTGTTCGATCCGAAAGTCGTGATCGAGCAGCCGGGCCGCCTCCTGGTCGTCCTGGCGATCATCGTCCTCGGCAAGTCCATCGCGGCGTTCCTGATCGTCCTGGCCTTCCGCTACCCTCTCAACACGGCGCTCACCGTGTCGGCGAGCCTGGCGCAGATCGGCGAGTTCTCCTTCATCCTGGCGGGCCTGGGGATCTCCCTCGGTCTTCTACCGCAGGACGGACAGAGCCTCATCCTGGCGGGAGCGATCCTGTCGATCGCGATCAATCCCCTGATCTTCCGCGCGGTCGAGCCCCTGCAGACGTGGATCCGGTCGCGCTCGAATCTCGCCCGTCTCGCCGAACGCCCGCACGATCCTCTCGCGGAGCTGCCGATGAGCGTCGACGCGAAGGAGCTCACCGGCCACGTGGTCCTCGTCGGCTATGGCCGCGTCGGCCGGCGAATCGGCGAGGCCCTGCGCGAGCAGGGCCGGCGGATCGTGGTGGCCGAGCAGAACCGCGAGCTCGTCGAAGAGCTGCGCAGCCGGGGCGTGCACGCCGTCTCCGGCGACGCTTCCGAGCCGGCCGTCCTCATCCAGGCGCACATCGCGCGGGCCCGGATCCTGGTGGTCGCGGCTCCGGACCCGTTCCACGTCCGCGCCATCCTGGAGATCGCGCGCATGGTCAACCCCGGAGTGATCACGGTCGTGCGCACCCACGGCGAGGAAGAGACCGAGCTTCTCCGCAAGGAAGGCGCCGACCAGGTCTTCATGGGAGAGCACGAGCTCGCGCAGAGCATGACGCGCTACGTGCTGGAGCGGGCCGCCGAGGAACCGGGCGGCCATCACTAGCGATCGCAAGCGTCAATCCGTGTCCGTCAGGCAAGCGACCCAGGCCTTGTGAGATCCCGGCCAGGTCAGGACGAAACACCAGTCCCAGGCCACGCCATAGAACCAGGTTGAAAAGAGATGGTTGTTATGGTGCCTGCAGTCCCCGCAACCGGGTCTGCCACCCGGCATGAGTTGGAATGCGCAGTACGGACCGAGCTGCTCGAAGATGGCGCGGATACGGGCAGCCTCCGTTGGCGTCGAATCGCGAAGCTCGTGCGAGTATGCACCGAGATGGTCATTGGCCGCCGAGGCAAGGAGGTTTTCAAACTCCCCGCCAGCATGAGCCATTTCACAATGTTCATGGACAGGCTCGATTTTGAACGAGCTGTCATACATGGGATCGAACGTCTCGCGGAGAAACTGATGGCAGGGCTCCAGAAGGATGACCGAGTTGAGGACGGACAGCGCCGTTGCAGGACTGCGCGGGTTGGGGCCCGAGAGGAAAAAGAACTGCGACGCGAAACGGAAGTTCGACGAAGACTGGATCTGCTTGCCGAGCTTCTCGATCGACGCGCGGAGCCCGGACTCGTCCGTGGGGACCAGTGTCAGAAAAGCCATCCGGGTGGATTCTACTCTACCTCAACGGCTAGGCTTCGGCCATGAGAATCGAAATGTTGGCGTGCAGACGCCTGAGCTCGCCGATGAAGTCATCCACCTTCGAAACAATTTCCTCGGACGTGATCGACTTGGCGATCTGGATTCTGTCTGCATAGTCGTGGAGGCGATGCTCCCAGGCCTTTTCGAATTGTTCGATGGCGCCGGAGTACGCCTGATCCAACTGGGAGACAAAATCGTTCAACGCGGCAAAAACGTACTCGTTCATCACGGTCACCGCTTCCGCAGGTATATTCTCCTGGATCTCGTAGACCATATCACGCGTCGACTTGACTCCTATCGGTATACCCAGATCGACCCCAATGTATCCCAGGTTGATCGAAAATGGTTTCTTCCAGAACTTGATATCGCGCACGAGGATCTTGGGGAGCTTCTTCTCCAACCACAGGCGCAGCGGAGGCGGCTTGAGCCGCTCGATACCCGAGGGATCGAAGCTCGGTATCTTGAAACCATTCCCCATCTTCGGCGCCTCGATGGAGGAGGTGATCCCGAACTTGGCTTCGAACCCCCTCACCTTTTCCTGCAGCTTTCGGCTGAAGATTGCTATCTCTTCCTCGAAATGGACGTTGAAAGACCTGTAGATGCTCGCCTGCTGGTGCTGTACCAGCTCATCCAGCTTCCCTGTCTGGCTGCGAATCTCGTTGACGAGCTGATCGGCATACTCATAGGGAGAGAGGCCCAGGGGGTTCTGAGGCAGATCAAGGATGCTGACGTCGACTTGCGGCACTCCTCCCGAGACAATTCTGTGCCGCTTCAAGTTGGTGTCGAGGCTCTTTTTGTAATGGTCGAAGTCATTCTTGAGCAGGCTCGATATGTCTTTGAGCAGAGATTCCAATTCGTCAGCCGTCAGGCGGCAGAGATCCTTGAACGAAGTGAAGTTCGAGATCATCCGTTCCAGCAGGGCCCGCACCAGGACCAGGGTCCTGCGGGTGGAGAGATAGCTCAAATGGCCGAGCAGGTTCTGAAAGTCGTACTGATCACCGTTCTTCTTCAGGGAGTTCTTGGACGAGATCTCATAGATTAGAGGTTCGTGCCCGGCGAGATGACGCCTGAAGATGTTCTTCACGTACTTTATATCATTTTCGCTGCATTCATCGCGCTTATTGATAATGAAAACCGTCGACTCGAGCCTCTCTGCAAAGATTTTGGCCAACGCCTCCAATCCCTGGTGATTTCCTACCTCGATGCTCTCGGAGTTGTTCAACATCACCAGGCAGACATCGCAGTAATGCTTGGCATAGCGCTCGGCAAACGCCTGGTGCAGGGGGTTGCCCCGGGTGAACCCAGGAACGTCCACGATCTCCTTGCCGTCGAGGATCTTCTGTGGAATGCCGATGTTGATGCTCGAAATTTTCTTGGCATTGTCCGGATTTTCAGATTCCTTACAGATCCGGTTGAGGATCTTCTTCATCTGGTCCTTGGAAATGTTCTTTTCCGAGTAGGAGTACTCTTCGAGCTCCGATTTGACGTCCAGCCAATAGCTCGGACTGTATCGGATCATGGTGGGAAGGTTGGTGCAGAAGATGATGGCTGATTCAGGAAGAAACTCATCTCCCATCAAGGCATTGGCGAGGGTGGACTTACCGCTTCCCCGGCCACCGAGAATGCCGATGCGGATCGTCTCTGTCAGGGACCGCTTCTCTGCATCCCCGATGTCCTCGCGGATCTGAGCGATCAGCTTGCGAATCTCAATATGGTCCGCCTCATTCGCCTTGATGCCATTGAGCAGTTCCTTGGCCGCAGTTTTGGTATTGGCCAGGACGTTCAACGCGGCCAACGTCTTGGGAATGACTGTCGAGCTCTCAGCCGGACCGATCATTGATCTGGTTCCCTCCAGTTCCGGGGATCATCCTTCGAGTTTGACCGCCAGTCTAGGTCATTTCAGGACTCACTCCAAGGTTATAGACAGCGCTGCATGCGCCAGGACCTGGCCCGGAGGGAAGAGACGGACTCCAACGCCGATTTCCCGGCGCTCGGCCCTACACCTGGACGGACAACGCGTGGCGGAACACATTGCGCGGATCCCACCTCGCCTTGACCCGCTGCAGGCGCGGGTAGCCCGCCCTGTAATACAGCGTGTGCCAGGGCACGCCCGAAGTGTTCAAGGCCGGGTCCGCGAGATCGGCGTCGGGATGATTGATGAACGCCCCGTCATAGGCCTCGCCTGGGACCGGCACTCCCCCGCTTTCCGCGAAGAGATCCCGATAGAACGGCCGCACCCACGCAAGATTCTTCTCTTCGTCCCCCGGGTCCAGCCAGCCCGTGGTGCAGGCGATATCGAGAATCGAGCCCCGCTGGGCGGAGGCGGTCGCGTCGGGCGCGACGGCGTTGATCCTCCCGCCGTAGGTCGCGAGGCCCAGCATCCCACCCATGACGTCATGGTCGGTGCGGGTCAGATACTCGTAGGCCACGCCGATCTGGTGATCGGTGAAGCGTTTCCTGAGGAGCGCATCCTTTACCTTGGCGCTCACTCCGCCCGGAGGCGCGGCGAACAGATCGGGAAACGGATTCAGGGCGAATTCGAGCCAGGACATGCGGGCCAGCTCCAGGCCCTGCGGCGCGAGGCCCCCTTCGCTCAGCGCCGCCAGATGATCCTTCACCAGCCGCTCGGAGTCGGCTCCGGCCGTGCTCAGTCCGCGGACGATGATCTTTCCGAGCTGTTTCCGATGGACCTGCAGGAGGGTCCAGAGAGAGGCGTTCGGCGAATCCGGGCCACTGTTGCGCTCGCACCAGGTCCCGTGGTTCCTGAGGAGCTGCAGGAAGGATGCCTGATCGATATCGTTCCAGTCCCATTCCGCCTTGAAGGTCGTGATCGACTCCGGCGGGCGGGGCAACAAAGTTGCGGGATCGTCGCCTGACGAGTAAGACGATCGGAACCAGAACCGGGTGACGATCCCGAAGTTGCCGGCGCCCCCGCCGGTGTGCGCCCACCAGAGCTCGCGATTCGGGTCAGACGCCTCCCGGGTCGCCACCACGCTGCCCGCCCGTCCCTCCTCGTCCACGGTGACCACCTCGACGCCATACAGATAGTCCGCGGCAAGACCGAGCTCGCGGCAGAGGAACCCGAAGGCCCCGCCCGCCACATGCCCGCCCATGCCGATCCCCGGATACTCGCCGAGCGGCACCACGACTCCCCACCTCTCGAACAGCGCCTGGAACGTCTCGCCCACCGTGGCGCCGGCCTCGACAGCGATGGCTCTCCGTTCCGCGTCGTAATACACCCGCTTCATGGGAGAGATATCGAGGATCACCCGCATCTCGGGATCGGACACGAACCCTTCGAGACAGTGCCCGCCGCTCGTCACGGTGAGACGCCGCCCCTCCCTCACCGCCTCCTCGACCGCCGAGACCACCTGCTCGGTCGAGCTGACCAGCCGGACGTAGTCCGGGCTCGCGCGGAACCGCTTGTTGAAGCGCTTCTCGACCACCGCGAGATAGCGCGGATTGTCAGGGCCGATCTTGCTGGAATCGCTTTGCGCGTTGTCGGTCATTGTCCCGCCTTGTCGTGTCGATATCCCGCGGAGAAGATATCCACCGCTCGGGGGACGTGTCAACAAAATCGGACCTGTAACTCCTTCAACCGCCGGTCGTCATCCCGCCCATCTCCGCGAGCACGATGCCGGTGATGTAGGAGGAGTCGGCGTCGCTGGCCAGGAAGACGTAGGCCGGGGCAATCTCCTCCGGCTGGGCGGCGCGCTGGATCGGCTGCTTCTTGCCGAAATTCTCGATCTTTTCCGGTGTCGCTCCCTGGTCGGCGGGATTGAGCGGCGTCCACACCGGGCCGGGAGCCACGGCGTTGACGCGGATCCCCTTCGACACCAGGTCCTGCGCCAGCGTCTTGGTGAAGGCGTTGATCGCACCCTTGGTGGCGGAGTAATCGGGCAGCTCCCTGGCCCCCATGAGACCGGTCTCGGAGCTGGTGGCGATGATCGCGCTGCCCGGCTTCATGTGGCGGAGGGCGGCCTTGGACAGGTGGAAGTAGGCGTCGATGTTGGTGCGGAAGGTGCGGCTCCACTCCTCCTCGGTGACATCCTCGAGGCTCTTCTTGCGGTTCTGCCAGGCGGCGTTGGACACGAGGATGTCCAGCCGGCCCAGCTCGCGCACGGTCCGCTCCACGACGTCGCGGCAGAACTGCGGGTCGGTCAGGTCGCCGGCGAGGTCCAGGCACCGCCGTCCCTCCTCCTCGATGGCCTGGCGTGTCACGTCCGCATCCTGCTGCTCCTCGGGCAGGTGCACGATGGCCACGTCCGCGCCTTCGCGGGCGTAGAGATAGGCCACGGCGCGGCCGATCCCGCTGTCGCCGCCGGTCACCAGGGCGACCTTGCCTTCCAGCTTGCCGGCCGGCTTGTAGCGCGGGGCGCGCCACTGCGGCTGCTGCTCCATCTCCGCCTCGATCCCCGGCTTCTCCAGCTTCTGCCGGGGATACGGCGGCTTGGGCTCGCTCTGGATCTGCGGCTTTTCCTCATGGGTCTGCTGCTCCTGCTTGGCTTCCTGTGTCGTCTGCCCCATGGTTGCTACTCCTTCCATGTCTCAAACCCTGGATGCCTTGCAAGAGAGGTACCGCCATACCTCTTCAGGTGACGGGAGGGAAACCTTCGGCCGCCTTCGCAGCGAGCGCATCAAGCCAGTGCTGGTGGCCGCGGTACATGCGAGTCGGCCAGACCTTCTGCTGAAGCGCCGCGAGGAAGCCGTGCTGCACTTCCTCGGTCAGGACATGGCACCCTTGCGGCGTCCCGCGCAGCACCCAGGCGTGGCAGGCGTCGACTCCGAACGAGCGGGCATCCCAGGCGATGCGTTCGCGTGGAATGAATTCGAGAACCTCCGACTCGATCGTGACCCAGAACGTCTTCCATCGGAAGCGGGTTCCGAGCTCGAGATCCGGCCCCGTTCCGCGGAGGAACCGCACGTTCGAGGAGTTGGAATACCAGTCCGGCCAGCCCTTCGCCCGGATCAGCCAGGCCCAGACGCGATCGACGGGAGCCGGGATCTCAAGCTCGTTCCGCACATGGACAGGGGCGTTCGCCGGCAGGTACTTCTTCGGCCATCGGACACCGTCAAGAGTCGTCATGGGATCTCCCGTTCCATCGGCGCGGAATCTTAGATCGGCTATCCTGGGCCCATGAAGATCGAGGCCACGCTTCTTCTGGGGCGGGCGCACCCTGGAGCAGAACTATCACGTCATCGCGCCCGACCAGCGCTTCGCCTACGACATCCTGGCGTTGAAGGACGGTTCGAGCCATACGGGAGACGGCAGCTCCGTCGAGCAGTACTACTGCTGGGGCCGGCCGATCCTGGCGCCCGCGGCGGGCACGGTGGCGGAGGCGGTGGACGGGCTCGACGACAACAAGCCGGGCGTGATGGATCCGGCGCATCCGCCGGGCAACCACGTGATCCTCGATCACGGCAACGGCGAGTTTTCGCTCCTGGCCCACCTTCAGAAAGGGAGCGTCGCCGTGAAGAAAGGCGACGTCGTGAAGGCGGGCGACCGGCTGGGCCGGTGCGGCAACAGCGGCAACACGACGGAGCCGCACCTGCACTATCACCTCCAGAACACGGCGACCTTCGGCCAGAGCGAGGGTCTGCCGGCGCAGTTCCTCAACTATGTGGCGGACGGCAAGGACGTGGCGCGCGGCGAGCCGATCAAGGGACAGACGATCCGGTCGCGGTCGGCGGACAAGCCTGTCGTTCAGCTCGACCGTCCAACTGAAGCTGTAGTAATCGCCCGCGGTCAGGCCGCTTAGCGCCGGATGATCTCCGCGGCCTCCTCGAAGGAGGCAGTCCGGGGAGGCCCGAGCTCACGGTACGTTCCGTCACCGGACATTCAGGAGGAGGTTCTCGAAGGGGCGGTGCTGCTTCCAGCGATACGCGCCGAAATCCCTCTGGTCCGTCGATAAGATGCGCCCATGCCCCAGGTGCTCGGCAAGAATGACCATAGAAGCATCAGCCAGATCCAACGGCAGGTCGGCGTACTTGTCCATGAGCTCCGCGATCCTCGGTGCATCGTCCCGGCGAAGGTCGAAAATGTCGAAGGCGCCAGCGGCTAGACTGTGGATGTAGTTCCGGATACTCGCAGGGCCCAGACGATCGAGAAGGAGATAGCAGGTCTCGGTCACTACTGGCCAAGTGGTGATGAGCCCCTCGTCAAGACTCTCCAGTCGCTGCTGGGCGGCATGATGGTGACGGTCCTTCCGATTGGCGAGGGCCAGCCAGAAGCCGGTGTCAGCGATGACCATGCTTGGCCGCCACCTGCCTCTTCACTTCCTCTTTGTAGCGCTCGGACAGATCTGGCTCTGCCTCTCCACAGCCGATGAAGCCGGAGGCCTTCAGCACCTCGGACGGCAAGGGCCGGCGGCTCCTCACCTGCTCATAGTAAAGGTCGAGCGCCTGCTTCACGATCTCGCTGGTGCTCAGGTGGGTCATGCGCGCAAGGAACTCCAACTTCTGGGAGCGGCTTTCGTCAAGTCGAGCGTTGATTCTCATAGCGGGACATGGAGGACAAGGTGTCATCCATGTGTATGACAGCCTATCGCAGTCGCAGGTGGAAATCCAGAGCGTGAATCCAGGGATCGGCCGCTACCTCTCCTTCCGTTGTTGCTAAATATAAGCTCGCCTTGCTAGAATAAGAAGAGCGTCCTTGGGTGGTGCGGTGGAAGAACCTTTATCCATAGGAGACTCCCCATGAACAGCCCCAAGTTCCTGCTCGCCCTTCTTCTCTGCCTTCTGCTCGGAGGAGCCAGGTCAGCCTCGGCATCGGCCATGGCCGATTTCGCGGGCTTCTGCACCCTGGACTATGGCAGCAGCACGACAGCCTACTGCTCCTTCTCTTCCATGACCGACACCGCGGAAGCAGACGTCTCGAGTTGCCCCGGCTCCTCGATTGCCAGGTTCGATTGGAATCTGGAAGACGGGAACGGCTGGTTCCAGGACGATTCCTTTGTCAGCACGTCCTACCCGAACGCGATCAGCACCGGTTCCGTCACCGTGACGGTGAAGCTCACCTGTGCCGACGAAACCTGGCAAGAGACGCCGCGGTACGTCGTCTTCGTCAATATTGGCTGCTACCGCTGTATCAACATGAACAACGATTGGGACTGATCGAGCGCAGAGCCGCGCGTTCGAGGAGTCCTTCAATCGCCTGCAAGAGGTTGCCCGAAGGTGATCCAGAAGCGGTTGAGATCCCGGATGATGAGCTCGCGCATGCCGTAGAATGTATCGTGGGGGCTCTCCACGACGTCCACTCGATCCTGCAGACGCCGGTAGACGTCGTCCACGTCCTCCACGTGCACGTAGAGGTCGACCTCCCGGCGAAACTCGCTGCTCGTCTTCCCCGCCTCGCTGAACATCACTTCGGAGCTGCCGAAGGAGACCAGGGCCCAGCTCATGAAACCCTCGTCCTCGTGAGTCCGCTCCACGGTGAACCCGATGCTCCCGTACCAGGCGGCGGTAGCGCGAACGTCGGGGACGTGGATCATGGGAACGACCTTCCGCATGATGTGTGCTTCCTCTCTTCCCTTCGACTATCCGGGGTTGCATCCGAAAGTATGCTCGGTGCTCCCCCGCCTGGGTATGTACAGCTTGAAGAACCCGGCGGTCTCCAGGTCGGGCCCCTCGAGCGTCTCCCCCTCCCTGTAGATGAAGCTGTGTACGGGGATCACGGGCAAGGAGAGCGGGCCCTCCGGCACGTCCGTCCACAGCTTCCCCTTGATGGCCCTGACATGGACCCAGATGTCCAGGTCGGCGGGATAGAGGATGAGATAGTCCTCGTCATCCTCGTCATACGCCCTGTACCAGCCCAGGGTGACCCACCGCTTGTCGGCAGCCTTGAAGCGAAGCGCATAGTTCACGCTACAACCCGGTGAGGTTCTTATCGTCAGCCAGACCGGCTCCGTATGCTTTTCCCTTTCGAGACGGTCCGTCTCGGCCTGAAACGCCAGGATCTTCTTTTTTGTTCTCGCGTCGAACGCGCCCCACTTCCTGTTTTCGGCTTCGATCTCGGCCGGACTGGCATGGAAGGAATCCCGCGGCCCTCTTCCTTTATTGATGTTGTCGAGCGAGTGCGCCAGGTCGGACACCGTGGATCCAGGCCGGAACAGGGAGGGGCTGTTGTCTTTCCAGTGCAGATCGGTGAAGAGGCCGTTCCTCACCGCGACGGACGCACGGACCCAGAGCTCTGTTTCGTCAAACGTGCTGCTCCCGGACAGCAGGACCGTGACGTCCGCTCCGCCGTCGACCGGCTCGATCTTTTCAATCCTGACGCTCTTGTACGTCGCCGTCGGCCAGGCGAGCGCATAGAGATTGGGGCCCTGGGCCTGGATGAGTTTCTCGATGTCCGGATCGGAGGCGACTTCGCCGGCGCCAGGCCTTGGAGAGGGCGGCTCCGGGACACCGTCCTCGCCGGGCCGGGCCGGTTCTCCTGCGGCCGGGCGCTCCGATCCCTGCCGCTCGGGCTTGTCCTTGCCGCCGCCGATCCTGTCGGTCAGGAACGCGAACAGGACCAGGGCGCCGGCGAAGGGGAGGAGACAGCCGCATCCGAGAACCCAGGGCCACAGTTTTCGGGGTTTCCTGCCGGCAGGAGGAGGCGGAGCCTGACCCGAGGCCTGCCGAGCCCGCTCCAGCGCGACCCTCTGCTCAGGAGAGAGCTTCGCAAGCTCCGCCGCCTGCTGGTCCGCCGGAAGCGAAGCCAGCCGTCTCGCGTACTCCTGCCATTCGTCCATGTTCCCCTCCGTACCTTTCCGGCGCCTCAGCCCATTTTACGACGCTCCGGCCCAACGGGCCGGCAGAAGGCCGACCGGGCAGCGACCGCGGCAACGCCGGCGGTCCGAGGTGCAAGCCATCCGGATGCCTCATTCGGGTGGGACGGACTCTTTGCGAGCGACCTTGAAGCGCGCGAAGCCTCGTCCGCAGGCTTCACACGGCGGGAGGCTGCCCTTCTTCGCCTTCTTGAGGTTGTAGGTCGCCGCCTGCCCCCTCCTCACGGAGGGACAAGACAGGCGTAGCGCCGCGGATCGGCCTCCGGAGTGACCCATTTCCGATAGACTGTCTCCACAATCTCTTGGGAGGTGCCATGGAGGATTTCTACGGAATGGGCTCGCCGTCGCGCCGGCGGTCGCCAGATGACAATGAAGAAGCCATGTTGATCATGCTGACGATGGGCCTCGTGCAGCATGACAAGGAGACCCAGGCGGGCATTCAGCCCAAGGTCGCCGCCTTCAAGCCGGCCCTTCCGCATTTCTGGCTCACGATGGCCCTGGCTACCGCCGCCTTGGCTGAGCAAGATGCACCTGGTTCGGAGGAGCGCAGGTCCACGTTCGACCAGGCGCGGTACTTCATGCACAAGGCATTGCGTCGGCAGTATCATGATTCCAGGTTTCTCCATACCGCTGGCAAGATGCTGCTCGACTTCGGCCAGGAGGAGCTACACAGCGGCCTCGAGGGAGATTCCGGGACGACGGGCAAGGACGTGGAGAAGATCTTCGAGGAAGCCTGCGCCTACCTCAAGGATGCCGCCCTTCTCGCCCCGACCCAGGCTGACATTCTGGACGACCTGGGCCAAGCGCTCATCTACCGATCCTCCTGTGTGCGAGAGCCGTCGGAGAAGATGTCGCTTCTCCAGGAGGCCACGCGCCGATTCGACGCGGCCCGCGATTGCTTCAATGAGACGAATTGCCGTTACAAGGACGTTTCGCATCCTTTCTACACTCGTGCCCTCCTGGGTGGAGCTCTCTCCTGCTGGTCGGCGAGCTCCCAGACGGACGACCCTGCGGAGGAGCGGGAGCTTCTTGAGGAGGCATACCGAAGATTGCATGCAGCCTTGGAGGAGGAGGAGGAGGAGCTCAACCTGGAGAGCTCGCTGCTGGCAGGTCAGATCGTGCTCGAGCTGGCTTGGCAGCCCGGCAGACCCGACGACCGGCGCGGCCTTTTTGCGGAGGCCTGCGAACGGTACACGGCCATCGTTGCAGAGAATCCGAACGATGATCTGGCGACGTGCAGCCTGGCGTCCGCTTTGATAGGTCGTGCCGCTTTGGCCAGCGGAGACGAGGCGCGGGGGCTCCTTGCCCGGGCCGAGGAGCTCTTCGTGAAGATGTCTGGCACGTCTCCGCAGAGCAGTGAGCCCTATCAGGACGCTTGCAGAGCTTGGCTGCGGCTGGCGGCAGAGCCCTCGGCCGATACGGCGATGGAGGGTGCTCTCCGAGCCGCGGCGGCGGCACGGAAGGCCAATTCGATCGTGCCTGGCTCGGCAGACTACAACCTGGCCTGCGCTCTCAGCCGTCTAGGACAATGGACCGAGGCTGGCGAGTCGCTCTACGCTGTTCTGGCACAGGACTCCGAGGCTATCTCCCAGGCTCTGAACGATCCGGACCTGCAACCGCTCTGGGAGGCCAAGCCTGACCTGCGGGAGGCTATCGCTGATGAGAAGGAGCCTTCTCAGAGAACCTGAACAGCCGGATCCAGTCGGCGGGCTCACGCCCCATTGTAAGGCAGCGGGCTTCGAGCTCTTCCCTCAGGGTGAGAGCACTCGGAACAACCATGTAGCCGCAGGCGTGAGCCGGCCCGAATTCATGGACGAATTGGCGAAGCGCCTACCTTGAAGACCACCTTATAGAGGCAGCCCTGCGCCAGGTCGGCGAGACCTGAGGCCCCCCTACAGGTCGAGCGTGTCGAATTCCGCGAACATCTGCTGGGCTTCGCCGAGGCTCGCGAGCGGCACATAGTCGCAGGCCTCGCCGAATTCAGCCCAGAGGGCATGGACGGCCGGGTTCGAGTGCGCGGCCTGGATGGCCTCTGCCGATCGCCACTCGAAAACCTCGATGACAGTCCCATCCAAGGCCCTCATGACAAAGGCTTCACGGTCGGTAACGAGATCCTCCGCTCTGAGGACCTGGAGATGCTTCTTCACGGCGGCATGAAGGTTCGAGTCCTTCCCAGGCTTCGGCTTGTAAGCGACGATCACCATGCGTCCCATGTCGGGTTCCTTCTTTGCCGTCCCACTTACGCCAGATGATACTCCTTTTCGAGCCCGGATAACCAGCCCACCTTGGGCTCCGCCACCGTACAGCGAGGTCTGCCGAGGAAGTACCTGCCAGGCGTTTCCTCTTGGCTGCTCATTCGGGTGGGACGGAGTCTTTGATGGAGTCGGCTAGAGCCTGAAACTTTTCCGGGTTCCTGGCCACAAACGGCTCGATGATCGCGATCGCCTCGGCAAATGCCTTTCGGGCCTCCTCCAAACGGTTCTGCGTGGAGAGCAGGTATCCCAGGCGGGAGAGGGTTGTGGCGACGTCGGGCAAATAAAGATCGGGATTCTTCTTCGCGAGTTGTCTTTGGAGGAAGAGCTCTTCCTCGAAAACGGATCGGGCTTCTTCCTGATGACCGGTAAACAGCAGAAGGCCCAGGTTGTCGAGGGTCGTCACGAGATCGGGCAGGTAGACGTCCGGGTTTTTCTCCGCCAGGATCCGGAAGTTGTCGAGCGCCTCGTCGAACAGACGCCGCGCGTCGTCCGGAAGTCCCTGCATGCCCGACATGAGCGCCAGATTTCTGAGGGTCACCGCGAATTCGAACCTGTTGGCGTCAGGGTTCTTCTCCATCAGGATCCGGAAGCTGTCGAGCGCCTCGACGGAGGCCAGCCGCGCCTCCGTCAGGTGGCCCTGGCTCTGCAGGAGCTTGCCAAGGTTGACGAGGCTCCTTGCGACGAACGGCATATAGACATCTGAGCTCTTGTCCGCCAGTTTGCGGAAAACATTCAGCGCCTCGTCGTAGGCCTGGCGCGCCTCGTCGAAGCGGTTCTGCCCCTCCAGCACGAGGCCCAGACTGGCGAGCGTGCCTGCAACCAAAGGCGTGTAGACGTCCGGATCCCGGGCCGCCAGCTTTCGTCTGATGTCGAGAGCCTCGCCGTAGGCCTTTCGAGCCTCGTCGAGCCGGTTCTCGCTGCTCAACACAGAGCCCATTTCTTCCAGGCTGGCCGCGACATCAGGCATGTAAACGTCGGGGTTCTGCGTCGCCAGATTGCGCCGGATGTCGAGTGCTTCGCCGAGGACCTGCCGTGCCTCGGCGTAGCGGCGCTGCTCCCCAAGCATCTCACCGAAGCTGTCGAGGACTGTCGCAAGATCGGGCCGGTAGACATCGGGCGCCCGGGCCGCAAGCTTGCGATAGATACCGAGCGCCTCATCGTAGGCGTGGCGTGCCTCATCGAAGTGGTCCTGCGCGCTCAACATTGAGCCCAGGTTGTTGAGGGCCCGGGCGACGTCGGGTGTATAGGCGTCGGGATTTTGCGCGGCCAGCTTGCGGTAGATGTCGAGCTCCTCGTCCAGTGCCCGGCGGGCCTCGTCGTAACGGTGCTGCCCGTGCAGCAGGGCGGCCAGGTTGTTGAGAGTCAGAGCAACGTCGTCCAAGTAATTTTGGTTTTGCGCCGCCTGTTTGCGTTGGATGCCGAGCGCTTCGTCAAAAGCTCTGCGCGCTTCGTCGTACTGGCGCTGCTCGTGCAACAGCGCACCGAAATTACCGAGCGTATGCGCGAGGTCCGGCTGATAGAGATCTGGATTTCCGGCTACCTGCCTGCGCTGAATGTCGAGCACTTCATCATAAGCATGGCGGGCTTCGTCGTAGCGCTTCTGCTTGTAGAGCAGGGCGGCCAGATTGCTGAGGGTCGAGGCGACTTTGGTCAGGTAGGCGTCGGAATTTTTCTCCGCCAGCTTCCGGTAGGTATCGAGCGCCTCGTCGTAGGCTTTTCGAGCCTCGTCGAGGCGGTCCTGCAGGTAGAAGAGATTCCCAAGGTTGTGGAGAACGCCAGCCGCTTCGGCGCCGCCATCCTGAAGCTTCCTTGCCAGATCGAGGCAGCGCTGATAGGCCGCAGTGGCTTCGGGATACCGCGTCTGGATTGCAGCGAAATAAGCGTAGGCGGATTGTGCATCGATGCTGTCCGGAGCGATGTCGGCCGCAGCCCGATAGGCCTTCTCCGCCTCCTCGAACCGGAGCTCCGCTGTGAACAGCTTCCCGCGGAGACGATACCCTTGCACCACCTGCTCGATTTCCTTCTCGGCTTGCTCCTTGCGGGCACGGGCTGCGGCGAGGGAGCTCTGGAGCTTGGCTTCGTCGAGCACGGCCAGCGCGTCCTTCACCTGGCCATCGGCAAAGAGACTCCGGGCCTTCTGGTACAACTGAGAGCCCGAGGCGAGCTCTTCGGCGGCCCGGTCGGCGGTGGCCAGGGCTGCGTCTCTCTCCTGTTGCAGCTTCTTGAGCTCGGTAGCGATGGCCTGTTTGCTCTGCTCCAGCTCCTGGACTCGGCGTTGATAGGTCGCATTGACGCTTTCGACCCATTTCAAACGGTAGAAACGGCGCCGCATCTCTTCGCAGAGATCCGGCTTACAGAGGATGAGGATCAACGGCCGGTCTTCGGGCCTCAGCCGCAGCGTGACTTCGAGTTGGATGTCGTTGACGACTTCATATCCCTTTTTGTGGATGGTGAGCGTCACGTCCTGGCCGGGCTGCCGTCCCGGCAGCTTGAGAAGAAAAAGGCCGAGGTTGCCGGTGGCGGTGGGATTGGCGCCGGGAGCCCCGATATCGACTCCCGCCATGGGCGGGCCTCCGATCTCGTTCTCCACGATCTTGCCTTGCAACTCGGCGGCCCTGGAACTCGTTGCCGCAGACAATGCGAGGAGCGCGACAAGGCAGACCGAAAAGCTGATTCTCACGGCTCCGCCCTCTGAAGAGTCACGACGAGGTCATTCGATCCAGGCGTTACCGTCTCGTGCCAGGGCTCAAAACCGGGCGCCGAGATGGAGAGAGAGAGGTTTTCCCCGACAAGGCCTCCCGGGATCTCGAGGTGGAAGAGGCCCTCGGGGTCGGAGGTCGCGGTCAATTCGCGCACGCGTAGATTGGCGCCATGGACCGGTCGTCCCTCTCCATCCTGCACCCGGCCCTGGAGGGTCACCGCTTGGCGCCGTACGGCGAGATAGAGGCTCGGACCGTCGAGCCGCTGCCTGCCGTTCGCATCGATCGGTGCGAAGCCATCCGCATCCATCAGCGAAATCGGTGCCTCCTGGCCGCGAAAGCTCTCGGGGATGCCGGAGAACGAGGCCTCCCCCTTGTCGCCGATCGCCTCGATGCGCCGGTCCGCCCCCAGGTCGAGCACCACACGACCGTGGCGGCGCAAGGGAATATCCTGCACCCCGCCCTCTCCATGCACAAAGACGGTGACCGAGAAGGGTGTCGGGGAGGGAGCAAGCCAGAAGCCGCCGAGCACGACCAGGCCGAAGGCGACCACCGGCCCGCCGAGACGGAGCACGCCATTCAGCACCTTGCCGCGAAAGGCTGCGAAGGAGCGCAGGACCCCGAAGAGGAAGCCGGCCGCGGCAAGCCCGAGCGGCAGCAGGACGAGATAGTAAAGCTTGCCTACGAGCCCGAGGCGCACCAGGAGCTCCGCCTTGACAATCAGAACCCAGACCAGCACGAGCCCGGCGAGGAAGCAGCCGAGCGAGATGAGCGCGAAAAGCTTGACCTCGTGTTGCCGCGCAAAAGGGCGAGCCGAGGATGACGAGCGCTTTGGCTTCATGGTCGGAAGCATAGCAAAATCAATGATCGGCGTGGAGCTCAGGTAAGTTTACATTGCGGCGTACCCTCGAAATCGCTCAAGCTTGTGGATCTGGCCGGTATCGAGGAGTGGAGTCACAGGCCGAAGTAGTTCGCGAAGCGGGGATCGATCTCCAGTTTCATCAGGAACGAGTTGTAGTGGCCCCAGCTCGAGATGACGAAGAAAACGTCCCGGCCGCCTCGCTTCGTCAGCAACTGGTGATGAAAGGCGCCGTAATTTCCCGTGAAGATCTGGTTGAAGCAGAGCGGACCGCTCGGGAGCTGTACTTTCCGTTTCCAGTCGGCCCTGTTGACGCTGGTGAGTTGCAGACTGTTGGAGAGCAGGAAGGGTCCCCAGGGATTCTTGGCAATGCGGAAATAGAGTCCGGTGTGCTCCGTGTCCGGCGGCACCGTGCCGAAATAAAGCGCGAGGTAACCCTTGATGTAGTCGTTGTACTGAATGGAAAACTCACCCACCCTCTGATCGCCGGAGCCCGCCGCGCCGAAGATGATCCGCGAATCGCCGCGGAACCTGGCGGGCGCCACCGGTTTCTTCCAGGTGTTGTCGTTGGAGTACCACTCGTACTGTGACGGGTCTCCTACATTCGCCTGCGGCACTCGGGCGACATAGACATCGTTGTCCCGGTACGCGTGGCTCCAGTAAGTGTAGATGGTAGTGCCAGTCCGAACAGCTCCGAGCAGCATGCGCGGCCGTCGGGGCAGCGTCGTGGTGTCGAGCGCCGGCTCCGGCCCCCAGAATCCTCCGGGGACCAGGTTGAAGCTCTCGCCCGAATTGTCGGATGCGGCAAGGCCCATCAGATGGAGCTTGGTGAGCCCACAACCATCCTCGGCCGACGCCATGTACCAGACGTAAAGGCGGCCTCCCACCTCCACCGAGGTGACCGGGATCGCCCGGATTGTCGCCTTGAGGTTCTGGAACTTCTGCTCGGCCAGCGCGTCACCCGGATAGCAGCGATTCTTGATGGCGCTCTTGCTCTGCTCGAGGACCGGCGCCATGTAAGCGCTGAACGTCGCCCGCGGGATGCCGTCGCGCACCTTCCCGTTGCCGTCCTTGCGCTCGGCGAGTTGAATACAGAGATTGGGGTTGATCTCGCTGAACAACCGGGTCGAGCTGGAGGAGACCAGGTTCCTGAGGTCGGCGGAAGGCACCGCTTCGCGCGCAGAGGTGTCGCCCCACAGGAAGACGAGCCGGTTGTTCACCACCGCCGGAACGCCGAGGTCCGTGCCGACGATGCGCTGGGTGGTCGGGCAGTGGCGCCGATAGTTGTCGCTGTTCTTGATCCCCTGGGTGTTCAAGTCGCACGCCGAGTTGAAGCTCGCGTGGCGGTTGGTCACGTTGAGCTGGAAGGGCTGCGTCCAGTCCGGCGGCTTCTGCGTGAACCAGCCATCCGGGAAGCCATAGGGAGGCAGGAACTTCTTGCTGTTGTGCGGCTCGTAGGCGCTCGAGACCTGGGTGGTGCTGGCGTAGACCGGCCCGGAGAGTTGGCAGATCGTCGACAGGAGACCGGCGCGACTGGCAAAGGCAGGATTGCTCCCATCGGCGGGACAGGCGATGGCGGCCTCCGGCTCAATGGCCGTTGGTGACTCCGGGAGATCAAACTGCCGCATGTTTTCCTGAGCGGCAGCAGAGGCGGCCAGCAGCAGGAGCGGGAGCATCAGTCGTCGCATCGGATCCTCCTGTCTCAAGGTTGTCCCAACGAGAGACGCCAACTTACTTCTCGGGCCATCGGATGCTGTCAAGAGTCGTCATGAGTCTCAGGTGCGATTCAGTCGTTGCACCATCCGCAACCGAGGAGGAAGGTGCCGTCCTCCTGCCGACTGAGCGCGATTGTCATCGGGCAGACCTTGTCGGGACGGCCGTCCACGCCCACCGCCATCGCCTTCGTGAACTGTCCCAGGCGCAAGCCGTCCTTCCTGGCCGTGGGGGCGAGCTTCAGGGCCGAGACCACCTTCTGATAGTCGCCGCGGAAATGGCCGTACACGAGGGCCCCGAAATCCTCGCTCTGGGCGAAGGTCAGCAGGACGGCAGAGGTCTTCGCACCGACGATTTCGAGCGGCGCCTTCAGGATCACGACGTCCATCTCGTCCATCTCCTCGCCGAAGGTCGCCGCGGCGAACCCCCGATCGAAGCTGGAAGGCCCGCTCGCCGCCATCTTGCGGACGACGGCCAGGGGGTCCGTCTTGCAAAGAAGAGCGTCCGTCAACAGGGCTTGTGGCGTGGGTTCCGCGGCGCGGGAGGCAGCAGACAAGGCGAAACCGAGAAACACGGTCAAAACGACGAGTCGCTTCACAAAATCTCCTTCGGATTGGAGGGGATTCTACACGGGTGCCGTTATCTCAGGCACCTCGGCAGGAGGATATCCTTCGGCGGCCTTGGCGTCGCCCCCAAACCCTCTGAAGGCTGCTGCGCCGCGATGGAAGGTGATGTTGCGGCGTAGAACGTTACGTTGCAGCGGAGAACCTTACCTTGCGGCGTAGAAGGTTACTTTGCGCTGGAGAAGGTTACTTTGCCGCGCAGAACCTTACATCGCCGCCAGGAA
>JBEQUE010000095.1:0-17348 GCA_040349255.1 Acidobacteriota bacterium
CTGATCACGATCGGCGACGACCCGCAGCAGACCAAGAACCTGGCCGTGATCTACACCGCGCTCAAGGACGTGAAGGAGCGCGAGAAGAACCAGTTCCAGATCATGGACCAGATCCGCACCGACGTGCTGCCGCAGTACGCCAGGCTCCACCTGCGCAGCCAGGTGGCGCCGGTCTCGGCCTTCGGCGGCGGCAACAACGCGGAGATCCAGTTCTGGATCGGCGGCCCCGACCTCGACCAGCTCTCCAAGTACTCGTCCACCCTCATGGCGAAGCTCAAGAGCATCCCGGGCGTGGTGGACGCCGACACCAACCTGATCGTGGGCAAGCCGGAGCTCGGCGTGCACATCGATCGGGCGAAGGCGGCGGACCTGGGCGTCAACGTCCAGGACATCGCCTCGACGCTCAACGTCCTGGTCGGCGGCCAGGAGGTGAGCTCCTACATGGAAGGCGGCGAGCAGTACGAGGTCCACGTGCGGGCCGAGGCCGGCGACCGGCGCGACCCGCAGGGCATCGCGCAGGCCGAGGTGCCTTCGATGAAGCTGGGCCGCACCGTGCCGCTCCAGGACCTGGTGAAGCTGGAGGCGGGCGAGGGCCCCTCGCTGGTCAACCGCATCGCGCGGCGCCGGCAGGTGCTGCTCTACGCCAACATGCTGCCGGGCCACTCGGCGCAGACCGTGATCGACACCCTGACGCAGACCGCGAAGGACCTGAACATGCCGGCCGCCTATTCGTACGGCTTCACCGGCCGGTCGCGCGAGCAGGGCAAGGCGGCGAGGAACTTCATGATCGCCTTCCTGCTGTCGATCATCTTCATGTACCTGGTGCTCGCGGCGCAGTTCGAAAGCTGGCTGCACCCGGTGACCATTCTCATGGCGCTGCCCATGACGGTGCCCTTCGCCCTGTTCTCGATCCTGATGCTCAACCAGTCGTTGAACATCTTCTCGGCGCTGGGCATCCTGGTGCTGTTCGGGATCGTGAAGAAGAACAGCATCCTGCAGATCGACCACACGATCGGCCTGCGGGCGAAGGGCCTGCCGCGGGCCGAGGCCATCCGCCTCGCGAACCGCGACCGGCTGCGCCCCATCCTCATGACGACCCTGGCGTTCGTGGCCGGCATGATCCCGCTCGTGGTCTCCTCGGGCACCGGCGCGGCCACGAACCGCGCGATCGCCTCGGTGATCATCGGCGGCCAGACCCTGGCGCTGCTGCTCACCCTGATCGGCACGCCGGTGACCTACAGCCTGTTCGACGACGTGGTGGAAGCCCGGATCTTCTCCAGGGCCGGCAACGCGGTCGGCCGGGTGTTCGGTCGCGGCAAGCAGGAGGAACCCGAGCCGGTCGGTTGACGAACCGATCGCTTTTTACATAGAGCCCCGGGGCGGTCCGATTCCGCCCCGGGGCATTTTCTTTTTCGGGGCCTGACGGCTTTCGCCCCTCCAATCCCGCCTTTTAAAGCATATAGTTTGCGCTCGCCGACCAGGATCCCGCAGATGGGCCTTGAAAAGGAGGACATGATGAAGGCTTTCCAGAAGCTCTCAATCATCCTTGCCGCCGTCCTGTTCGCAACGATGCCGGCGGCCGCGCAGCTTCAGACCGGGAGCCTGTTCGGGACGGTGATCGCGCCCGAGGGAGAGGCTCTCCCCGGCGCCACGGTGACGCTGTCGGGCGGCGGCGCTCCCCAGGTGCAGACCACGGACGAGCAGGGCCGCTTCCGGTTCCCGGGGCTGTCGCCCGGCGAGTACAACCTGGAAGCCCACCTCGACGGCCATTCGCCGGTCGAGTACGAGAGCCTCCTGGTCAGCGTGGGCCGCAACCTGGAGGTGCAGATCACGCTCGCCTCCGCGGTCGAGGAGACCCTCTCGGTCAACGGCGAAGAGGCCCCCCTGCTGGACGAGCGGCGTTTCTCGCGCGGCACCGCGGTCACCCGGACGGAGCTCGAGAGGGTGCCGACGACCCGCGATCCCTGGTCGGTGCTCAAGACCACGCCCGGCGTGCTCATGGAGAGGATCAACGTGGGCGGCAACCTGGGCGCGACCCAGATCCGCTTCGTCGGGCCGGGCGCGCCCAGCGGGCAGACGGTGTGGTCGCTCGACGGCATGGTGGTCACGGACATGACCTCGGTGGGCACGCCGCCGGGGTATTTCGACTTCGAGGCCTTCGAGGAGATCCAGGTGAGCACCGGCGGCAACGATGCCTCGATCGCCACCGGCGGCGTGGTGGTGAACATGGTCACCCGCCGCGGCAAGGACAGGTGGCGGGGGAGCTTGCACGCCTATTACTCGGACGACGACCTGGTGGCCGATTCCAACGTCGACCAGGACGACCTGGCGAAGGCGGGCCCCTGGAACAACAATCGCGCGCAGCCGACGTTCACGGCGGGCAACCGGATCATCCTGGTGGAGGATTACGGGCTGGAGCTGGGAGGCCCCATCGTCCGCGATCACCTGTGGGCCTGGGCCTCGTACAGCGTGCCGAAGGTCAACCTGCTGACGGTCGGCGACTTCCGGGACGAGACCACGGCGGAGGCCGGCAACCTGAAGCTCAACGGCCAGTTGAGCGCGGCGAACTCGGCGACCTTCTTCGTGTGGGACGACGAGAAGCTCAAGCGGGGCCGTGGCGCCGGTCCCACCCGGCCGCCGGAGACGACCTGGACGCAGCACCGGGTAGGCGACCGGCCCACGGCCCTGAAGCTGGAGGACTCGCACGTCTTCGGTTCGAGCTTCTATGCCACGCTGCTCACGGACCGGGTCAACGGCGGCTTCCGTCTCGATCCCCAGGGAGGGGCCACGATCCCCTTCACGGACGAGAACAACGTGCAGCACAACAGCGCCCTGCTGTACTCGTCCGTGCGGCCGCAGAAGCAGACCCGGGGCGAGGGCACGGCCTACTTCAATACCGGCGATCTCAGCCACGAGCTCAAGTTCGGCGCCGGCTACCGGGAGGTCGAGGTGACCTCCTTCTCGAGCTACCCCGGCGGCGGATTCGAGTACTACGGCGGCCTGCTCTTCCTCACCCGGAACGGCGTGGCCAACTTCGAGGGCCAGTACCGGGAAGCCTACCTCCAGGACACGCTCTCCGCGGGACGCCTGACGGCGAACGTCGGCGTGCGCTACGACCGGCAGGGGGGCCGCAACCTGCCGACCACGGTCCCGGCCAACCCGGTGGCGCCTGACCTCCTGCCGGAGGTCTTCTATGCGGGCGGCGACGCGGGCTTCACCTGGAGCGACATCGTCCCGCGACTCGGCCTCACCTACGCCCTGGGCAAGGAGCGGGGCACCCTGCTGCGGGCCAGCTACTCCGAATATGCCGACCAGCTCGACACCGGCGTCGGCGGCTGGAACAACCCGGTCCTCTACCAGCAGTACCGGTTCTTCTACACGTCGAACAACGGGGATCCGGTCCTGACGCGCGACGAGATCCTGGACGAGTGGGCCAATCCGAGCAGCGGGCTCAACCCGAACACGCTGGAGTACGTGCAGTCCAACGCCGTGGATCCGGACCTGCGGGCGCCGCGCACCAAGGAGGCGCTGCTGGGCGTGGAGCACGCCCTGCGTCCGAACTTCGTGATCGGCCTGCGGGCGGACTGGCGGCGTCTCGAGGACCTGATCGAGCACGAGCGCCTGGTGTTCGACGGCAGCCCCTACTCGCCGCAGAACCTGACCCATGTGGGCCGCCTGCACCGCCGGGACGACTACGTGCCCGACAAGGTGACCACGATCACCGGGCCGGACGGACAGCCGTCCACCAGCACGACATACAAGCTCCGCCCCGGCGTCGAGTCGCGGGGCGGCCGGCTGCTGCGCAACGGCGACCGCGCGCAGGACTTCAAGGGGGTGTTCCTCACCGTGGAGAAACGCCTGTCGGAGGGCTGGATGCTGCGCGGCTTCGCCGGCTGGCAGGACTGGAGATGGGACATCCCGGAGGACCGGGAGAACGAGGATCCTACCGACTCGGCGCTCGGCGGCGTCAAGGACGGCAGCCCGGTGTTCTCCGGCGTCGGGCTCGGGGGGACGAACGCCTACTTCCTCAACAGCCGGTGGTCCTACAACCTCACCGGCCTCGTCCAGGTGGCGCGCAACCGCAAGTGGGGGTTCGACCTGGCCGGCATCCTCGGCGGCCGGCAAGGCTATCCCATCCGCTACTCCTACCGGGTCATCCGCACCCTCGAGGACCAGCCGCTCACCTTCGTGCCGGTGAATTCGGACGCGGACGATCGCTACCCGGACCTGCACGTGCTCGACCTGAGGATCGCGAAGAGCTTCCGGCTGGAGCCCACGGACCTCACGCTGAGCGTGGACTGTTTCAACGCCCTGAACAACGGGGTCGTCCTGCTGCGCTCCCCCGTGCTGGGCACGGGCACCGGCAACTGGGTGACCGAGACGCTGGGACCGCGGACGTTCCGGGTGGGAGCGCGGCTGAGCCTGCGGTGAGCCCTGGGTCAGGCGATTCGAGGCGCCATCTTCCGCTCGGCAGGCACCTTGAAAGGTGAAAGGAGACCCTTACGATGCGGAAGCTCGTCCTGACCCTCGCCCTCGCCGCCCTGCTCCTCCCCGGCCTCTCCCTCGCGGAGACGACCGAGGCGCCGCAGCCCGCTCCGGAGTCTCAGGCCATCCTGAGCTTCGAGGAGATCCTCCTCGCAAGCTCGTGCCCGACGGAGACTGCGCTCTTGTCGCCCCCCGGCTGCGTCAAGCCCTGCAAGACCGACCTGAACTGCCCCTATTATCCTGAACAGGTCTGCCTGAGCGGCTGCTGCGTCTTCTGAAGAGTATGGGAGCCGATCCGTCTTCTGCCTGACGCCGATCGGCTCCAAGCTCCCGCGCGGCCGGCCGATCTAGCGCAACGTACCGTTGTTTGCGACCGATAAGGCTGAATTGCCGCGAATCAGCCTGCTGTTCGCCGGATACGCTTGCTCCGCCGTGGATGGCGTTGGTCCGGCGCAGATCACGTCGTCTTGCCGCAGATAAGTTTTTTGCGCCACAGAAAGCGTTGAGGCGCCGCGGATAAGCCGGCGTCGCGCCCGATAGGCCCACTTTGCCGCGGATAAGCCGAAGTTGCGCCAGATAAGCTTGTTCCGCGGCGGATAGGCCCAGCCTCATCAACTCGCGCAGCCGGTTGCGATCGCGAGGGCCTTGCAGACCGCCCTCATCTTCTCGCGATCCAGACTTCCCACGTAATGAGAGAGTTGTCGCCGTTCGACGGTCTGGACGTGGTCGAGATTGACAGCGGAGGGGACCTTCAGCCCCTCTTCGACCCCGATCAGCACTTCGCTGGGTGCCCCTCGGATGACGGAGGTGATCGGGGCAACCATGACCGTGGAAAGGAGCTCGATGACTTCCTGCCGGGTCAGGATGACCACCGGGCGTCGCTTGTCCGGGGGCTTGAAGGTGAACAGCCAGATCTCTCCGCGATTCACTCTTCCGGCCACGAGCCTTGATCCTCCCATCCCTCGAACTCGTCGCCGAGCGCGGCACCATCAGCATAAGCCTTCCGGTATTGGTCGGCGATCGCCTCGCGGCGGCGCCGATCCAGATATTCGGCCGCTGCGCGCCGAAGCACTGCCGAGCGCCCCTCCGCCCTCACCTCTTCACTCGCGTCTAAGCGGGCCATGAGATCCTCATCAAGCATGACCTGTATAGCCTTCATGTGGTTATTCTATGTGGGGCCATCTCCAACAGGCAAGAATCAACTGGCCGACCTTAGTCACTCCCGCTCGTAGAAAGGCGGCGGTGCGATGTCCAGGGCCCGGAGATAGACGTAGCCCTGGCCGCGGTGGTGGATCTCGTTGTCGATGACGTAGAGGATCAGGTTGTGCAGCGCGTCGGTGTACTGGCCGAAGGCGGTCATCGTCTCCTGGAAGCGCTCGGGCGGGATCTGCTTCCAGAGGGTTTCGAGCTGCTCGGTGCTCTCGTCCCAGAGGCGCAGCACCTCCTGCTTCGGCCGCGCGTCTCTGTCCGACGTATAGCTCCATTCGCCGGAGACCGCGCCGCGCACCATGGGCACGCCCATCGTGATGATCTCCATCGCGAGCTCGCCGAAGGGCCGCATGCCGCCGACCGAGAAGGTGAACAGCTTGTCCTCGGGAAAGGCGTCGATCGCGCGCCGGGTCAGCCGGCGGTGTCCCTGCCAGTGGGCCAGCAGGGCGTCAGGGGTGATGAAGGTCGTGGTTTCTGCGGGCATGGGGGACTCCTTTCGGGCAAAGGACGCAAAGGTCTGCAGCCGGTCCACAAGCTCCCGCAGAAATGTACAGTGGCGTCGTAGACGATCTCCGCCTTCTGGTAGGAAAGGAGGGTTTTGTAGCCTCCGTGCGGGGGCAGGAAGACTCCGGTCACCGGGCGTTTTTATCAAAGGACGAAAAGGTCCGCAAGGGCTTCAAGGACCAGAGGCTGTCGTCCTTGATGGCCCTGCGGACCTTTGTGTCCCTTCGCTTCAGGCTACGGCCCCGATCAGTCGAGCCTCTCGTTGTTCTGGAGCGTGCCGCACTCGGTGCATTCCGACATGCAGCCCGTCCAGTCGATGCCGCCGACCACCCCGACCAGCTTGTCATTGCTCAAAAGCCGTAGGGTCTCACGGGAAATCTGGAGCTTCTTGACCTGCTTCTTCTTCATGAGAGTCTCCTATTTGATGAAACAGTCCACATCAACAGCCGGTGACTGGCCATATATTACTATCACTATGCCCTTTTTGTCCCAGGCCACGCCTGGTAGACATGGTTGTCTCCCGGACGTCACTATTTGACCATGATGAGCAAAGCCGTTCCCAGGTTCCCATTCCTGCTCTCCCTCGCGCTGACCCTCGCCCTGCCGGCCGTGACCCGGGCGGCCACCCTGGCGGAGCGCGCCGCCGCGATCGACGCTCCGGTCGGCGGCGGAACGCTGACGCTCTCCGGGCCGCTCCAGGTGGGCCGCGCCGAGATCTTTCCGGCTCCGGGCACCCGCGTCCGCGCGCTGCTCGCGCAGGGCACGCCCTGCGGCGTGGTCTTCGAGGGGCCGGCCCGCCTGCGGTATCTCGTCGAGGACCGGTTCAGCGCTCCCGTGGTCCAGCGCAACGCGCGCAAGTCCCGGGATCTGGGCTTCAAGCCGGCGGGCCAGGGAGTGGAGATGACGGTCAATCTCGACGGAGCGATCGTCTGGGGCTGGGGGCTGAGCCAGGAGTCCGCCAGCAGCGGCGGCTCGGCGCTGCCCGACTGGGCCGCGAAGCTCCTCGCCGGCCGGCGCTTCTCGCCTCCGTCCCACCTGATGCTCGACGCGGAGGCCAACGGCGTGAGCGGCGCGCGCTACGCGCTGCTGCGCGGCCAGGTCACCGACCTGCGCCTCCATGTCGATCCGCGCTCCGGCGAAGAAAACCTCTCCGCGCTGACCAAGGGCACGGACCCGGGCACCAGCTTCCGCGAAGGGATCTGGCTGCGGAACCTCGCGTCGCAGCCCATCGGCCACGCCTGGTGGGACCGGCCGGAGACCGACCTGATCGCCGAGCACGAGACGATCGCCATCGAAAACCCGTCGGGCGAGCAGCTCCGCATCGTCAGCCGCTCCCGCCTGCGCGCGCAGCGCAAGGGGGCGGCGCTCTGGCATCCGGAGCTCGCCGACCGGGTCTACGACCACCTCGGCAAGGTGCACCGGGTCACGGTCCGGAGCGTCAAGGTCGACGGCCGCGCCGCCGATTTCCTGCACGGCGACGACGGGCTCCTGGTCCCGCTCGGCCGCGCGCTCGCCGAGAAGGAGACGGTCGAGGTCGAGGTGGCCTACGACGGCGAGCTCGCGCTGCGGCCCGAGGGCCATTCGTTCTGGGTGCTCGGCACCTGGCCGTGGTATCCGCGCCAGGACCTCGGCGGCGAGCTGGCGACGATCGAGATCAGCCTGGACACCCCCGAAGGCTGGCGGCCGTACGCCTCGGGCGCGGAGGTCTCGCGCACCACGGAGGCCGGCCGGAACCGGCTCACGACGCGCCTCGACAAGCCGATGCAGTTCGCCGTGGTCACCGCCGGCAAGTACCAGGCGGTGGAGGAGACGAAGGACGGGCTGACCTGTCGCGCGGCCACCTACGCCATGCTCAAGGAGGGCCCCGCCCGCGAGCTCATCGCCCGGTTCTTCCTCGGGAGCGGTTTCTTCGCGCAGCTCTTCGATGAGCCCTACCCGTTCCGCGACGTGGCCATGATCGAGATCAACGACTGGGGGTTCGGCCAGGCGCCTCCCGGCATCCTCTTCTTCACCAAGGAGTTCTACACGGCGCCGGTCGGCAGCCGGCGGATCCGGGTGTACTTCCAGGACCTCAATGCGCGCTACCTCCACGAGGTCGCCCACGGCTGGTGGGGCAACGTGGCGAAGATGAATTCCGTCGAGGAGATCTGGCTGAGCGAGGCCTTCTCGGACTACACCGCGGCGCTCGCCCTCTGGCAGCTCCGGAAGGACCGCGGCGAGTACGAGATGAAGGAGCTGGTCAAGGATTGGGTCAAGGCGGCGAGCGAGATCCGGCCGGGAGCGAGCCTGTTCCTCAATTACCGCCTCGCCATGCTCGACGAGACCGACGCGGGCGACCGCTGGCGCCTGACTTATGCCAAAGGTCCGCTCGTGATCCACGCCCTGCGCCTCGAGCTCCAGCGCCAGAAGGGCAGCCCGCAGGAAGGCGACCGCTACTTCATCGCAATGATGAGGAGCTTCCTCAACCGCAGCCGCTACGGCTGGGGCACGACGCGCGGCCTGGTGGAGACCCTCAACGAGCTCACCGGCAGCGACTGGCAGCCCTGGTTCGAGCGCTATGTGTACGGGACCGAAGTCCCGAAGGTGCCGACGTAGAGACTTCTCCGTTTCTTCATCGGCGGTTCATACGGCGTCCCTGTATGAACGGCAATCTGTCCTTGGCGAGGCACAAGCCCGCCAAGGAGGATTCCAATGAGAGGGTCAGGCAGGACAGTTTTCTTGCTAGTGGGTCTGGTCGTCGGGCTGGCGCTCCTGGTGGCGCGCCCGGTCTCCGCGGCCGATCCGGATTCCGACGAGACGCTGTCGCCGTATTTCTTCGTGCAGGACGGCGACCCCGCGGTCGACCGGCTGCCGCTCAAGGAGACCCGGGTGGACGCCCGCATCGCGGGGGTCATCGCGGACGTGGTCGTCACCCAGGTCTACCGCAACGAGGGCGCCCGCGCGCTCAACGCGCGCTACGTGTTCCCGGCCTCCACCCGGGCCGCGGTGCACGGCATGACGATCGAGGTCGGAGGCCAGCGGGTCCGCGCGAAGATCCGCGAGAAGCAGCAGGCGCAGAAGGAGTTCGACGCCGCGAAGAAGGCCGGCAAGAGCGCGGCGCTGCTCGAGCAGCACCGGCCCAACGTGTTCGGGATGAGCGTCGCGAACATCCTGCCGCAGGATGAGATCCGGGTCGAGCTGCACTACAGCGAGCTCCTCGTGCCGACGGACGGCACCTACGAGTTCGTCTACCCCACCGTGGTCGGCCCGCGGTATTCGAAGGCCGAGGAAAAAGCCGAGGACAGCCGCTGGGTGAAGAGCCCGTATCTCCACCAGGGCGAGGCGCCGACGTCCACGTTTTCGATCGAGACGCGCATCGCCGCCGGCATGCCGATCGAGGAGGTGCTCTGCCCCTCCCACAAGACGCGCGTCGAGTGGCAGGACTCGAGCTCGGCGCTCGTCGAGCTCGACGGGAGCGAGACCAACGGCGGCAACCGCGATTACATCCTGCGCTACCGCCTGCAGGGCAAGGAGGTGGAGACCGGCCTGCTGCTCTACCCCGGCAAGGAGGAGAGCTTCTTCCTGCTCATGGTGCAGCCGCCGCGGCGCGTGGCTCCCGCCCAGATCCCGCCGCGCGAGTACATCTTCGTGCTCGACGTCTCCGGCTCGATGTTCGGCTTCCCGCTCGACACCGCCAAGGTGCTGATGCGGGAGCTGATCGGCGGGCTGCGGCCGACCGACCGGTTCAACGTGATCCTGTTCGCGGGCGGCTCGACGCTGCTCTCCCCGACCTCGCTCGCCGCCACGCCGGCCAACGTCGGCCGGGCGATCTCGCTGATCGAGAATGAGAACGGCGGCGGCGGGACGGAGCTCGGCGCGGCTCTGGACCGGGCGCTCGCGCTGCCGGGCGACGAGGGCGTCTCGCGCTCGACGATCGTGGTGACGGACGGCTTCATCTCGGCCGAGGCGGACGTCTTCCGGAAGATCCGCGCCAACCTGGGCCGCTCGAACCTGTTCGCCTTCGGCATCGGCAGCTCGGTGAACCGCCACCTGATCGAAGGCATGGCGCGCGCGGGCCAGGGCGAGCCGTTCGTCGCCATCGATCCGATCGAGGCCGCGGCGGTCGGGAAACGTTTCAAATCGTACGTGCAGGCGCCGGTGCTCACGGACGTGAAGGTCGACACGGAAGGGTTCGACTCCTACGACGTCGAGCCGGCTTCGGTCCCCGACCTGTTCGCGGAGCGGCCTCTGGTGGTGTTCGGCAAGTGGCACGGCCAGGCGGCCGGCACGATCCGGGTCCGGGGAGAAGGCGGAGAAGGGTCGTATGAAAAGGTTTTCGACGTGTCCGCCGCGCAGTCTTCGGAAGAGAACCGGGCGCTGCGCTATCTGTGGGCGCGCTCGCGGGTGGCGCGGCTCTCGGACGACGGGGATACGAGCGAGGAGACCCGCCGGGCCGTGACCTCGCTCGGGTTGACCTACGAGCTGCTGACCGCCTACACCTCGTTCATCGCCGTACACGAGGTGGTGAGGAACCCGGACGGCTCGGCGAAGAATGTCGATCAGCCGCTGCCGCTGCCGAAGGGCGTCTCGGACCTGGCGGTCGGGGGTGGCGAGTCGGGCGAGGAGGTGCCCGAGCCGGAGCTGGTGGTGCTGTCGACGCTCGTCCTGCTGGTCTTCGCCCTCCGGCTGGCGAAGCGATGAGATGTTCCGGAGACGGTCGGCCCTGGGTCTCCTGGGGGGCTCTGGCGATCGTGGCGTACGGTCTGAAGCGGCACTACAGCCGGGCCTCGGTCGAGGATCTCGCGTGGATCCTCGAACCGACGGCCCGGGCGGTCGGCTGGCTCCGCGGCGAGACGCTCGCCCAGGGTCCGGCCGGCTGGATGCCGCCGGACGGCTCGTACGTGATCGCTCCGGCCTGCGCCGGGGTGAACTTCCTGATCCTGGCGCTGACCGTCTCCGTGCTCGGCTTCTCCCACCGCCTGCGCTCTCCCCGGCAGCGGCTCGGCTGGTGGCTCGGGTCGCTGCCCGGGGCGTGGGCCCTGACGATCGCGGTCAACACGGCGCGCATCCTGGCCGCGGTCGAGCTCTACCGGCTCGGCCTCGCGGAGCAGGCGCACCGGTTCCTGGGCATCGTGGTGTATCTGGGCGCTCTGTGGGTCCTCTACGGAGCGCTCGACAGGCTGACCGGCGCCCGGTCGCGGCCGCTGGAGGCGGTCCTGGTGCCGGCCGCCTATCTCGGGATGACGCTCGGGGTGCCGCTCCTGACCGGCGCCTTCCGGCGGCCGGGCGGGCTGTATGTCGAGCATGCCATGATGATCGTCCTGGTGACGCTGGTCTCGACGGCCGCAATGGCCAGCCTGAGGAGACAGGAGAAGCCGTGACGGACAAACCCACGATCCTGGTGGTCGAGGACGAGCCGGCCATCGCCGACACGATCGTGTACGCCCTCGAATCGGAAGGGTTCCGCTGCCGCCGGCTGGAGGTGGGCGCGGGCGTGGTCGAGCTGCTCGACCGGGAGCCCGTGGCGCTGGTGGTGCTCGACATCGGCCTGCCGGACATGAGCGGCGTCGAGGTCTGCCGGCGCATCCGGCAGCGCCACGAGGTGCCGGTCATCTTCCTGACGGCGCGGGCGAGCGAGGTGGACCGGGTCGTCGGACTGGAGCTGGGGGCGGACGACTACGTGACCAAGCCGTTCAGCCCGCGGGAGCTCGCGGCGCGGACGAAGGCGGTCCTGCGCCGCGCCAAGCACGGCGGTGGATCTCCGGGAGTCCTGCAAGGCGCGGCCTTCGCTCTCGACGAGGAGCGGCGGCAGATCTCCTACTTCGGCCGGCCGCTCGACCTGTCGCGCTACGAGTACCGGCTGCTCGCCGTGCTCCTCCGGCGGCCGGGCCGCGTCTACAGCCGCGACGAGCTGCTGGACCTGGTCTGGGACGAGCCCGAGGCCAGCCTGGACCGCACGGTCGACGCGCACGTCAAGAACCTGCGGGCGAAGCTCCGCGAGGTGCGGCCGGACCTCGACCCGATCGCCACCCATCGCGGCATGGGCTACTCGCTCAAGGAAGGCTTATGAAACTGGGTCTGCGGATCTTCCTCGCCTACCTCGCGATCTTCGCGGCCTGCCTGTACTTCACCACGGACTGGATCTGGACCACGCTCCGCACGCGCTACCTGGAGAGCCTGGAGGAGCCGCTCGTCGACTCGGCCAACCTCCTGGCCAGCCTGGTCGAGCAGGACATGGCGCGGCCGGATTTCGCCCTGGCCGATCTCGAAGCGCCGCTCGCCCGCGCCCATGCCCGCCGGCTGGACGCCCGGATCTACGACCTCCGGAAGACGGACGTGGACCTGGACCTCTACATCGCCGACGCGGACGGCAGGATCGTGCTCGACACGCGACGGCCTCCGGCGGTCGGCGAGGACTACAGCCGGTATCACGACGTGAAGCTCACGCTGGAAGGACGGTACGGCGCCCGGGCCAGCCGCCGGGACCCGGCCGATCCGTTCTCGACGGCGCTCCACGTCGCCGCGCCCATCCACCAGGACGGCCGCGTCGCGGGCGCGCTCTCGGTGGTCAAGCCGACGGTCAACATCGAAACCTTTCTGGAGCTGGCGCGGCCCGCCTTCGTGCGCGCCGCGTTCCTCACGCTCGGGGTCGCGGCGCTGCTCGGCTTCGCGGTCTCCTATCTCCTGACCCGGCCCATCCATCGCCTGGAGGTCTACGCGGACGGCATCGGCATGGGGCTGCACCCGTCGTTCCCGAAGCTCGGCAGCACGGAGATCGCGGGGCTCGGCCTGGCTCTGCGCCGCATGCAGGAGGCGCTCGAAGGGCGGCAGTACGCAGAGGAGTACGTCCAGACGCTCACCCACGAGCTCAAGAGCCCGCTGTCGGCGATCCGCGGCGCGGCCGAGCTGCTGCAGGAGGGGATGCCGCCGCGCGAGCAGGCCCGTTTCGTGGCCAACATCCGCCACGAGGCCGAGCGCATCGCGCTGATCGTGGACCGCATGCTGGAGCTGGCCCGGCTCGAAAACCGCCGCGAGAGGCCGGAGATGGAGCCGGTCGAGCTCAGCGCGATGGTGCGCACGGTGGTCGAGAGCCACGAGCCCCTGCTGGCCGGCAAGGGCATCCACCTGGAGACCGCCGTGCCGGAGCGGCTGGCGGTCGAAGGCAACCCGTTCCTCCTGCACCAGGCGCTGGAAAACCTCGTGCAGAACGCCATCGAGTTCAGCCCGGCCGGCGGCACGGTGAGGGTGGAGGCAGCCGAGGAGCGCGACGCGGTGGCGATCACGGTCACCGACGAAGGTCCGGGCATCCCCGAGTACGCGCTCGAACGGATCTTCGAGCGCTTCTATTCGCTGGGCCGGCCCGACACGGGCAAGAAGAGCACCGGTCTCGGCCTCAACTTCGTTCAGGAGGTGGCGAAGTCGCACGGCGGGACCGTGCGCGTCACGAACAGCCCAGGAGGCGGAGCGCTCGCGGAGCTGAGGCTGCCGCGCCGCGGAGTCTAGCGGGACCGCTCACGCATCGCGGACGGTGTAGTCGAAGTAAAGATCCGTGAACGCAGCCCGCGAGGTGAACTCGTCCCAGGTCTCCTGCGGGATTTCGTCCGGCTTCTTCGGCTGATCGATATCCATCTGGAACACCCGCCCCTGCGCCTTCCTGAGCAGCGCGCTGCGGATGGAAGGCAGGGGATGGTTCCAGGGCTTCGGCTTCACCTGGATGGCCCATTGGTTGACGGCGGTGATCATCGCGGTGAACTCGCTGGCGAACGCGCCCTGCCCCATCCAGGAAAGGTTTGCGTATTTGTCGTCGACGCCGCCCGCGAGCGTGGCGTTGTGGCTGCCGTGATGGCCGACCTTGTAGAGCACCGTGCGCTCGAGGAGGTCGCGGGCCGTGATGGTCCGCTCGCCGTCCTTCCACTCGAGGTCCTTCCACGAGATCCAGTTGCCGCGCTGCGCGTCCCCCACGAACAGCAGGACCTTCTTCCGGGCCGGCAGCTCGAAGGCGAGCACCAGGCTGGTGTTGTTGATCCCGTCGTTCAGGGCGAGCGCCAGGCTCTCCGCCGAGTAGAGCCATTCGTCGTCGATGCGCCGCCAGGCCGCGTTGGCCGGCACCTGGACGCCGCCCTTGTCGTTCTCGCCCTGCTTTCCCTGGCCATAGCGCGCGACGAAGAACGACCTGGAATCGGGATCGGCGAGCGCCTCGGCTTTCGAGACGCAGTGCCGCGGGCTGAACGGGGCCGCGTTCTCGCCGGGCCCGGACTTCTTCGCGACGGCCGCCGCGCTGAAGGACAGCCCCTGCATGCCTGCCGCCTGCTGCGGGAAGCCCTCCTTGCCGACCGGGTCTTCCTGCCGGAGCAGGCCCGGATCGCGCGGCGGGCCGAGGACGAAAGCGCGGATGCCCTTGGACTCGGGGATGCCCCAGATCTCTCCCGGCAACAGGTATTGGACTCCACGGTGCTCCCGCGCCTTGTCCTTGACCAGCTTCATCGACTGCTTGTTGCCGGAATTCGCCGGGTCCTTGACCGCCGCCGCCAGCACCGCCGCCGTGGGGATCATCTCGCCCTCGCCGCCCAGCTCCAGGGCGAGGAGGCTGTCGAGGCGCTGGACCGCGGAGTCGTCCTCCCCGGCGGCGAGCGCGAGCTTGTTGCGCGCCTCGACGAGGCCCACCAGGACGTCCTTGTGCTGCGCCCGCAGGTCGTTGGCGACGCCGTCGTTCGGGTTCTCGGTCCAGGCGAACCAGGCTTCGTCGATGCGGAAGTCCTTGAAGTACGGATCGCTCTGCTTCCAGAAGCCGTTGACGTGGTCCTGGTGCTCGTGGGTGACGATCACGAGGTCCAGGTGGAAGCCGGTCGCCTCCCCGATCTGGTCGACGACGTCCTGGATCGTCTTCTTCTTGAGGAACGCCGGCGAGCCGGGCTTGTAGCCGCAGTCGATGAGCACGTACACGGGGTCGCCGCCGCCCTGGCGCGGCAGCGCGAGGAGGAAGCAGTCGCCGTGGCCCTGCCGGTACATGCGCACCGTGACTTCGCCCTCGTGCAGCGCGAGCTTCGGCATGGTCAGTCCTCCATCCGGTGAAGCAGGGCGAACGGCTCGTTGCGGATCCGGGAGCCGGTGAGGCCGAGGCTCCCGGGCCGGCCGGCGTCGAAGGCGTTGCCGGCGCCCCCCGTCTCCCCGACGAGGAAGCTCCTCACCCGTTCGAGCTCCGCGTCGTCCGCGATCGTGCCCGCCGTGCGGATGACCCGGCGCACCTCGGCGGTCACCGGATCGATGAGGACCGTGCAGCCCGCGCGGAAGGTGAAGTCGCGCGGCTCCGGGGGCTTGCCGGCGGACGATCGCTCGTCCATCCTCTTCTGGACGTCAGGGTCGAAGTAGCCGCGCCGGCGCTGGGTGATCTCGATCACGAGGTCGGTGCGCGCGCTGCCGTTCAGGGTGCGCCGCAGCGCCGGGCGCGCCGCGTGGATCTCGACGTCGGGCACGGAGCCGGTCCGGAAGACGGTCAGTTGCGCGGCGCCGTCGTCGATCACGAGCCCGAAGAGCCGCGCGTAGTCGCGGCCGACGCTGTCGCCGTCGCGCAGCCAGTCCCCGAGCTCCCTGCGGACTCGGCCGGAATCCTTCCAGACCTCGAAGCGGTTGCTCTCCAGGTTCCAGTTCCGGACGGCCTGCAGCACGAAGCTCTTCAGCTCGCCCCTGAGCTCGTTCTTCCGCTTCTCCGCAGGACCCCACGCCTGGAGGTCGTCGAGCAGCAGCTCGTCGCCGCGCGGCCAGGACAGGGTGTCGATCCCCATGCTGGTGACGCCTCGCGGATAGATGCCCCACTCCCGGAAGCTCTCGACGAAGACGATGCGGAAGCCGTTCTCGTCCGGCGCATAGTCGAGGTCGGCGGTGACGATGCCGCGCAGGAAGTCGCCGAAGGTGATGTCGACCGGCGGGCAGTAGTCGATCGCCCGGATGCACATCCGCAGCACCCGCTCCGCGCAGCTCGCCGCCTCGGCCGCGAGGCGCCGCGTGAGGTCCGGATGGATGTCGCCCTCGGGCAGCTTGCCCGTGCCCTGGGTGGCGATCCGGAAGAGGTCCGCGCTGCGCGCCCGGTAGATCAGCAGGAACGCGCGAAAGACCGCCGCCACCAGGATCGAGCCGCGGGCATGGGGCCCCTGGGTGGTCTCGAGCGCGTGCGGATCGGGGAGGCGCGGCTTCCAGGCGCCCGTGGCCTCGTCCTTGCCGCCGAGCGCGTCGCGCAGGGCGGTGCCGCGGCCGGTCGCGCGGCCGAACTGCTGCGCGAGCTGGGCGAGGAGGCTCTCGGTGTGCAGGTCGCCGCGCGTGCGGCGGATCTGGCTCTCCAGCACCGAGGGGTAGGAGAAGTGCTGGAACAGCGCCACGATGTCCGCGAACGCCTCGTGGAAGGCGTGGACATCCGGGTTGCTCGGCTCGTTGAAGCGCGGGTGGACGCCGTCGAGCAGGGCGTGGGTCACCTCGTGCGCGATGATGTCGTGCGAGAGGCAGGTGAAGACCAGGGTCCCCGGAGTGTTGTGCACGTCCTTCGTGGTGACCGGGAAGTATCCGAACAGCAGCGCCTTCTTCTCGGGGCTGTAGTACGCGTTGCGGTCGCGCAGCGCGTGGGGATAGATGCGCAGGCGCCGCACGAACTGCACCCGGTACTTGCCGTCGTCCAGCCGGATCCTCCGGTCCGCCCAGAAGGCGACGCGCCCGAGCGAGCGCTCGAAGTGGCGGATGGTCGTCATGGCGACGGCGTACGCCATCTGCTGGTGGAACTGGGGATTCGACTCGGAAGGCGGCAGGCCGTCCTGCGCCAGGACGTAGGGGTGGTCCAGATCGACCGGCAGATAGACCGTGCCGCTCGCCGGATCGACGTCCACGACCTCGATGTACTCGCCGACGGGGCCGGGCCAGAGATCCTCCCAGGGCACGCTGACGGTGATCTCGTTGAGCGCCGCGGTGTCGAGCCGCGTCGCCAGGCTCGGATCGAAGGCGAGGATGCGCAAGCGCCGGGAGTTGGGCGGTTCGATCATGGGAGCGCTCCGTCCCTGGATTCTAGTGTAGTGGGTCCGAAATAGGCGGGGGCGGACCGCCACCCCTCGGGCGGGCGTGAAATTTCACGGGGCAGTCGCTGCCCCGCGAATTCAGACGGAGAATTTCGTTGGGCAGCGGCTGCCCCG
>JBEQUE010000142.1:0-12773 GCA_040349255.1 Acidobacteriota bacterium
GCTTTATAAGGCGCGCTCCCGCGGCCCGGCTTTCGCAATGACCCTCGTTTCCATTCCCGCCAATCCGGTCCCCGACGACACCGTCGCCGGGATGCTGAAGACGAAGGACGGCGCCAGCGTGCGCTTCGCGCGTTTCGCGCCGCCGCCGGGGCGCAAGGGCACGGTCTGCATTTTCCAGGGTCGCGCCGAATTCATCGAGAAATATTTCGAGACCGTGCGCGACCTGCGCGCGCTCGGCTTTGCCGTCGCGATTCTCGACTGGCGCGGGCAGGGCGGCTCGGAACGCGCCTTGTCCGATCCGTTCAAGGGCCATGTGCGCAATTTCGCGGAATACGAATCGGACGTCGAAGTGTTCATGCGCGAAGTCGTGCTGCCGGATTGCCCGGCGCCGCATTACGCCATCGCGCATTCGATGGGTGCGAGCGTGATGCTGCGGCTGTCCTACAAGGGGCAGCGCTGGTTCGATCGCATCGTGATGTCGGCGCCGATGATCGGCCTGTCGATGAAAACCTATCCGCGTTTCGCGCAGCCGGCGGTGAAAATCATGCGGCTGCTTGGAATGGGCCCGAATTATATCCCGGGCGGCGACGAGACCGTGATGGCGGCGCAGTCTTTCATCAACAATCCGGTGACGTCCGATCCGGTCCGGCATGCGCGCACTGTCGCAATCCTCGAAGCGCGGCCTTCGCTCGGCCTCGGTGGATGGCGCCTGCTGCTCCGCCTGCAGGAAGCGGATCGCCTCGGCCAGCTCGGCCGGGGTCGGGAAGGAGAACACGTGCTGGAGCGGGAACTCGACGCCGAACGCATCCCGCACCCGGCCGAGGATCTGCGGCGCGAGCAGCGAATGGCCGCCGAGCTGGAAGAAGTCGTCGTGAGCGCCGACCGGGGAGACCCCGAGCATCTCCTGCCAGATCGCCGCGACCTTCGCCTCCGCCTCGTCGCGGGGCGGCTCGTACGGCGTGAACAGCGCCGGCCGGGGGTGGAACGACGATTCCGGCACCGGCTCGATCCAGTAGCGCCGGCGCTCGAAGGGATAGGTCGGCAGCGAGACTCTTTTCGCTACTGGGACCGCCGGCATCCTGCCGGCAGCTAACCCAAAAGAGGCCGGCAGGATGCCGGCGGTCCCAGCAGAGGAGCGCAACGCGTGAACGGCCTCCTCGATCGTCCGGCACTCCACCGCGCGGACATGCTCGAACCGCTTCCGCCCGACCGTCAGCGTGTGCTCGACGTCTCCGAGGTCCAGCTCCGGGTGGCTCTCCAGCCAGTCCGCCAGCCGCTGGCAGGCCCGCTCCAGCGCCTCCCCGCTCCGGGCCGACACCGGCAGGACGTAGCGCTCCCGGTCCGACCTCGTCGACCTCGTCGACCTCGTCCTTGGGATCTCCGGCGCCGGCTCGATCTCCACGAAACCATCCGCCGACGAGCCCATCACCAGCGCCTGCACGTTGTCGCCGTCCCGCAGCGCCTCGTCCGCCCGCTTGAGCACCAGCACGGCTGCTTCGCCTTCGAGCGTCCGCGCGTCGATCGACACCCAGCCCGCCAGAGCGAGATCGCACTCGCCGTTGAGCAGGCTCTGGCGCGCGAGATGGGCGGCCAGCCCGAGCGTCGACTCCCCGGCCTGCACGGTGAAGCTCGGACCCTTGAGGTTGAGCTTGTACGAGACCCGCGTCGCCAGCGAGTCCGCCGCGTTGCCCACCAGGAGCTGCAGCGGGTCCATGCTGTCCGTCAGGGCCGGCAGCAGGTTGTACAGCAGGTAGCTGCTCAGCGGCTGGCCGGCGAAGACCCCGGTCATCCCGACCGCGTCGGGGTCGTAGCCCGCGTCCTCCAGCGCCTCCCAGCACGCCTCCAGGAAGACGCGCTGCTGCGGATCGAGGATCTCGGCCTCGCGGTGGTTGATCCCGAAGAATCCCGCGTCGAACCGGTCCAGCGCTTCCGAGAACCGGCCGGCGACACCGACGACGGCGACAGCGCCCTGAGCATCCATGATATCCAAAGGGAAGAACTCCTTCCGACCTTTAGAGTGCCGGCAAGACCCTCAAGCGATAGCCCGGGTATCAGATTGACAACGCGCGCGCGCGCTCCAGCATTTCCCAGAGGCGCTCGACGTGCTCGCGGCCGGTGCGGATGTTGCCGATCGCCACCCGCGGCGTGTAGCGCCCGCGCAGCGTCGTGGGAGAGAGGAAGAACGGACCCTCGGCGTTCACCCGGGCCAGCAGGCGCTCGTTCAAGCGGTCCTGCTCCTCCGGAGAGGCTCCGGGCACCACCGCGCGGAAGCAGACCGCGCTGAACGGCGCCGGCGCGGCCAGCTCGAAGCCGGGGTGCTCCTCGATCCGGTCGGCCAGCCAGCGGGCGAGCGCGCAGTGCTCCCGGATGCGCTCGCGCAGCCCCTCGACGCCGAAGGCGCGGATCACCATCCAGAGCTTGAGCGAGCGGAAGCGGCGGCCGAGTTGGAAGCCGAGGTCCATCAGGTTCGTGACGCCGGGCTCGTCCGTGCGCAGGTAGTCGGGGATCAGGGAGAACGCCGAGCGGAGCTGCGCCGGGTCTTTCACCCAGAGGATCGAGCAGTCCACCGGCGTGAACAGCCACTTGTGGGGGTTGGACACGATCGAGTCCGCCCGCTCGATGCCCGGCATCCGCGCGCGGAGCTCCGGACAGATCGCGGCCGAGCCGGCATAGGCCGCGTCCACGTGCAGCCAGATCCCCTCCCGGGCGCAGATCTCCGCGATCTCCGGCACCGGGTCGACGCTGGTCGTCGAGGTGGTGCCGACCGAGGCCACGACCGCCAGCGGCCGCTTCCCGGCCGCGCGGTCGGCCGCCAGCGCCTCTTCGAGCGCCGGCACCGACATCCGGAACGCCTCGTCGGTCGCGATCCGGCGCACGTTCTCCTGGCCGACCCCGAGCACGATGCACGCCTTGTCGATCGACGAGTGCGCCTGGTCGCTACAGTAGACGGTGAGCGCCGGCATCTCCGGCCGGCCGGCGAGCCCTTTGGTGCGGACCTCCAGGTCGGCCAGGCCGTGGCGCGCCGCGGCCAGGGCCACGAGACTGCTCGACGAGGCCGTGTCGTTGATGTGGCCGCGGAAGACGGGCGGCAGGTCCATCATCTGGCGCAGCCAGTCGCAGACCCGCTCCTCCAGCTCGACCACGGCCGGCGAGGTGCGCCAGAGCATGGCGTTGACGTTCAGGCCGGCGGCCAGCGCCTCGCCGAGGATGCCCGGCCCCGAGCCGGAGATCGCGAAGTAGGCCAGGAACCCGGGGTGGTTCCAGTGGGTGACGTTGGGCTCGATCAGCCGCTGGTAGTCGTCGAGCAGGCGGTCGAGGGGCTCGCCCTCGGCCGGCGGCGAGGCGGGCAGGGCGCGGCCCACGTCGCCCGGAGCGACCGGAGGCAGCACGGGATAACCCTCCACCCGGCCCAGATAGTCCGCGATCAGGTCGGCGGTCCGGTGCAGCGCCGCGCGCAACTCATCCTTCCCCACGTCAGCCATGGTGCACCTATCTTACCCGAAACCCGGACTGGCTGGCACGCTTATTGAAGCAAGCCTTTCACGCTGTCGCTGTACCGAAATTCCGACCCTTCCAGGGGTCTTTTTGCGAGGAGGATGATATGAAACTGACCAAGCTGCTCTCCGTTCTTCTTCTCCTGCTGCTGCCGCTGGCCATCGCGTGCAAGCCCAAGGAGCAGGCCGAGGCCGACGACAAGGACGACACCGCCACGACCGTGAGCGAGACCGAGAAGCCCGGCGTCAACGCGCCCGGCGACCTGAACCCGGTCGAGGCCCAGACCATGATCGACGACGTGACCATCGGCCACTCGACCGCCGCCGACGGCTCGATCGCCGCCGACCAGCAGGGCGACGACTTCGCCCCGGGCGAGGTGGTCCACGTCTCCATGGAAGTCGGCGACACGCCGGCCGGCTCCGCGGTCAAGGTCGTCTGGTACGGCCCCGGCGAGACCAAGGTGGGCGAGGAGACCAAGACCGTGGTCGCGGGCGACCACTACAAGTCCTTCGAATCCGCCGCTACGACCTCCTGGGCCAAGGGCGACTACCGGGCCGAGGTCTGGATCGGCGACGAGAAGGTCAACACCCAGCAGTTCCAGATCGTGGACAAGTCCGAGGCCGGCAAGTAAGCGACCACGGGAGCTCTCCCTTTGACACGGCGGCCGGGGGTTCGACAGCCCCGCCGCCGCTTTTTTTTGCCCTTGTGCTCCCCTGAAAGCGAAACGCCCCGGCGGGCCTGACGGCCTCCGGGGCGCAGTTGTTTCCGGGGTTTCCGGCGTGTAAGACTTACTTCGAGGAGGCGCTGCCGCCCTTGCGCTGCAGCTCGTCGTCGATCACCTTGGTGATCTCGCCGAGCGGCTGGGCGCCGGAGAGGAAGCGGCCGTTGATGAACATGGCCGGGGTGCCGTTGACGCCCGCCTTGGTGCCGGCGTCGAGGTCGGCCTGGACCTGGCTCACGTACTTGCCCTGGTCGAGGCAGGAGTTGAACTGCTCGGCCTTCAGACCGAGCTCGGCGGCCTTGGCCTTGAGCTGCTCGACGCCCAGCGCCTGCTGGTTCTGGAACATGGCGTCGTGCATCTGCCAGAACTTGCCCTGCTCGTTGGCGCAGAGGGAGGCCTCGGCCGCCTTCTGGGCGAACTGGTGGAAGTTGAGCGGGAACTGGCGGAAGACAATGCGCACCTTGTCGCCGTACTTCTGCTTCACCTGCTCCACGGTGGGCACCAGGCGGGCGCAGAAGGGGCACTGGAAGTCGGAGAACTCGACGATGGTGACCGGGGCGCCCTCGGGGCCGACGGCCGGGCCGGTGGCGGCCACCTCGATGCGGTCGGGCTCCATCAGGTACTCGACCTTGTGGCGGGCGCGCAGGTCGTCGAAGAACTTCTGGCGGGTCTCGCCCTGGCGCTGCTGCTCCAGGTACATCTTGATCTGCCCGGCGACCTCTTCCTTGGGCCGGGGGATCTGGGCCTTGTTCTGCTCGTAGAAGGAGTCGACGTCCGCATCCGTCACGGCGGCGGGCTTGATGTCGGCGAGGAGCTGCTCCTTGGAGACGCCCTTGGCCGCGGCCTCGGCATCCAGGAGGCGGTCCTGGATGATCTGGTCGAGCTGGCTCTCGAGAAGGTCGCGCTGTTGCTTCTGGTACTGCTTCTCGAGCTGGGCGAACTGGTCGGCCGCGCCCTTGCGGACGTCGGCGTCGGTGATCACCTTGCCGTCGACGCGGGCCAGGTCGCCGCTGGCGCCCTTCGCGGCAGGCTTGTCCTGGGCGGAGCAGGCCGGCAGGCACACGCCCAGCGCCAGGATCAGGAGCAGCACGCCCTGGAGGGCGCGGCGCGGCCCGATCGTGATGCTACGGATTGCTTTCATCGATGACTCCTTTTTTTCAACAACCCCGGGGGGGCGGATTCCAGAGACCTGGCAGCAGGCTCTTCTAGACAAGGTGCGCATTTTAACACAGGGGGGACAACGCTCCTTTTGGAGGGAGAACCCGAAGCCCGGCCGGCTTCTTCCCTGTTTTTCAATCAGGACGGGATCAGGATGACATCAGGACGACAGATGGCGGGCGACGAGCCCTTCGAGGATGCGCTCCGCGGCCACTCCGCGCAGCCGCAGGAGCGGCGCGCCCAGGAGGTCCTCGGCCAGCGCGAGCAGGGCGCGCCGGTGTGGCGAATCCACGGCCTGGAGGACGGCCGCCGCCGCCACCGCCCAGGGCCGCGACGCGCGCGGGTCCTCCCAGCCGCCGGCCCGGCCCAGCGCCTCGGCGGCGGCCAGCAGATAGATACCGGCGCCGGTCGAGACCCAGCCCTGGAGCGCCGCGGCAAAGGCGCGCGCCACCGGCTCCACGGCCTCCTCGCCGACCGCCTCCGCCGCCCCGAGGAACACGGCGAGCGACCGGCTGCGCAGGGTCGGCAGCAGGTCGAGCCGCGACGGCGCCAGGAGGAGGAAGTTGCGCGGCGCCGTGACGTGCGGCTCCTCCAGCGACTTGAGCAGGGCGTTGGCCGCCTCGCCGCTCAGGGTCTCGGCCGCGGCCACCACGAACACCTGGCCGCGCGCCTCGAACGGCGAGACCTGGGCCGTGCGCAGCATCTCCCGGGTGGCCTCGACCGAGGTCGAGGTCTTCAGGTCGCGCTCCAGCACCAGGAAGTCCGGGTGGAAGCCGTCCGACCCATCGCCCCTATCGCCGATACCGGGCCAGACGATCCGCCGGCAGTGGCGGCAGACGCCGCACGGCCGGGCCGCGGGCGCGGCCTCGCAGAGCAGGGTGCGGGCGAAGGCGAGCGCCGTCTCCTTCCGCGTCTCGGGCGTGCGGCCGTGGAGGATGACGGACGGGTAGAGCCGGCCCTGGCGGGCGACGTCGAGCGCCGACTCGACGTTCATCCCAGCCACTCCGTGAGCGCGGAGCGCACCGCGGCCTGGGTGGCCGAGGCGTCGCCGGACGAATCCACGATGAGGAAGCGCTCCGGCTCCCGCCGCGCCAGCTCGAGGAACCCCTCGCGCACCCGCTCATAGAACGCGAGGCCCTCGGCGTCGAGGCGGTCGGCGGCGCCGCGCCGCTGCCGGGAGACCGAGTGGCCGCGCGACCGCGCCAGCTCCGCCGGCAGGTCGAACAGCAGCGTGCGGTCGGGCACCCGGCCGCCGGTCGCCACCCGGTCCACCTCGGCGATGCGGTCGAGCGGCACGCCGCGGCCGTGGCCCTGGTAGGCCCGGGTCGAGTCGGTGAAGCGGTCACAGAGCACGTGCCGGCCGGCGGCCAGGGCCGGGTCGATCACCTCCAGCAGGTGCTGGCGCCGGCTGGCGAAGACCAGGAGCAGCTCGACGGTGCCGTCCATCTCGCCCCAGCGCGGGTCGAGGAAGACGGCGCGCAGGGCGTCGCCGAGCGGGGTGCCGCCGGGCTCGTGGGTGAGGACGTGCCCGACCGACCGCTCTTCCAACCAGGCGGAGGCCTGCCGCAGATGGGTCGACTTGCCGCTGCCGTCGAGGCCTTCGAAGGTGATGAACAGGGGGCGCCCTGGTCTTTCCGGCATGGGGACGGAACTTACCACGACCCGGCTGTGACGGACCTCTCCGTGCGGATGTGACGCAGATCCTTGCCGAAAGACGGCTCTTGTGCGAGTCTGAACGGCTGAGACGCGGCGAACCCCTGGAGGCCGGAAGTTTGCATGGAGGGCTCCCGGGCGAAACGGATTCGAGGAAGGTCGGCAGGCCCACCTCAACCATTGGATGAAAGAGGAGGAGAGATCCATGGCAGCACCCAAGAAAGCAGCGGGCGGCGCGAAGAAGAGCAGTGGCGGCGGCGGCTTCATGAAGCCCATGCAGCCGGACGACGATCTGGCTGCGGTCATCGGCTCGGAGCCCATGCCCCGGACCGAGGTGACGAAGCGGGTCTGGGACTACATCCGCAGCAACAACCTCCAGGATGCCAAGGACAAGCGCACGATCAAGGCCGATGCCAAGCTGAAGAAGGTCTTCAACGGCAAGGATTCCGTCAGCATGTTCGAGATGACCAAGCTGGTCAACGGGCACCTGAAAGGGTGATCCCTCCGCGGTCCGGGGCGGCTCTCTTCTGGAGCCCGCCCCGGCGCCGCCGCTTTCCCGTCCTCCCCGCCCAGGTCTTCGGTTAAGATCCGCTCTCCCGGAAACGCGGGAGGAGAGGCCCACCGTCCATGAACTCGATCGGCACACCGCTCCAGTGGGGCGTGTTCTTCGCCCTGGTCGCCCTGATGCTGGCGCTCGACCTGGGAGTCTTCCACCGCAAGGAGCGGCGCACCACGCTCCGCGAGGCCCTCTTCTGGTCCATCTTCTGGACGGTCATCGCGTTTATCTTCAACTACTGGATCTACCGCCGGTTCGGCACCGAGGCCGGCTTCCAGTTCCTGACCGGCTACGTCATCGAGCGCTCGCTCAGCTTCGACAACATCTTTGTCTTCATCGTCATCTTCAACTACTTCGCCGTGCCGGCCGAGCAGCAGCACCGGGTCCTGTTCTGGGGCATCCTCGGCGCGCTGATCTCCCGCGGCGTCTTCATCGCGCTCGGCACCGCCCTGCTCGAGAGCTTCGCCTGGCTGATCTATGTCTTCGGTGCCTTCCTGGTCTACACCGGGATCAAGATCCTGCGCGGCGACGAGACCGAGGTCCATCCCGAGAAGAACCCGGTGGTGCGCCTGTTCCAGCGCTTCGTGCCGCTCACGTCGAAGTACCACGGCAAGCACTTCTTTGTCCGCGAGGGGGCCCGGCTGGTGGCCACCCCGCTCATGCTGGTGCTGGTGGTGGTCGAGGCCACCGACGTGGTGTTCGCGGTGGACTCGATCCCGGCCATCTTCGCGATCACGCTCGACCGCTTCATCATCTTCACCTCGAACATCTTCGCGATCCTCGGCCTGCGCGCGCTCTACTTCCTGCTCGCGGGGCTGATGCACAAGTTCCGCTATCTCGGCGTCGGCCTCGGCCTCGTGCTGGTGTTCATCGGCGCCAAGATGCTGATCCACGACTGGGTGGAGATCCCGACCAACCTGTCGCTGCTGGTGGTGATCGGGATCCTGGCGGCCGCCGTGGTGGCGTCGCTGCTGCGCCCGCTGCCACCCGAGTCGGCGCCCCCCGATCCGACCGGTATCGGCGAGGACCGGTCCTAGCTCCCCGAGAACCCCTGGAGATCCTCATGGCGAACGTCTTCATCCCTCGTGAGAGCCGCCCGGGCGAGACCCGGGTCGCGGCCACGCCGGACACGGTCCGGCGGATGATCAAGCTGGGCCTGGAGGTCGTGGTGGAGCGCGGCGCGGGCGAGGGCTCGGCGTTCCCCGACGCCGAGTACGAGACCGCCGGCGCCCGCCTGACCGACGATCCGGCATCGGCCGCCGGCGCGGCCGACGTCGTCCTCACCGTCCGCCCGCCGGATGCCGACGACGCCGCGGCGCTCAAGCCGGGCGCGCTGCTCGTCGGCCTGCTCGCCCCGCACCACAACCTGGACCTGGTGCGCGCGCTCTCGGCCAACCGGGTCGACTCGATCTCCATGGAGCTGGTCCCCCGCATCACCCGCGCCCAGTCGATGGACGCGCTGTCCTCCCAGGCCAGCATCGCCGGCTACCGCGCCGTGCTGCTCGCGGCCTGGCGCCTGCCCAAGTACTTCCCGCTCCTCATGACCGCCGCCGGCACGATCGCGCCGGCCCGGGTGGTGGTCATGGGCGCCGGCGTGGCCGGTCTCCAGGCCATCGCCACCGCCCGCCGCCTGGGCGCCGTGGTCGAGGTCTCGGATGTCCGCGCCGTGGTCAAGGAGCAGGTCGAGTCGCTCGGCGGCAAGTTCATCCCGCTCCCCGACATCGCTGGACACCAGAGCGGAGAAGGCCAGGGCGGCTATGCGCGCGAGATGGGCGAGGAGTTCCTGAACCGGCAGCGCGAGATCGTCACCAAGCACCTCGCCGCGGCGAACGCGGTCGTCACCACCGCCCTGGTGCCCGGCCGGCCCGCACCGCGCCTGGTCACCCGCGACATGGTCGAGGCCATGAAGCCCGGCTCGGTGATCGTCGACCTCGCGGTCGAGCAGGGCGGCAACTGCGAGCTCTCGCAGGCCGACGCCGAGGTGGTCCACAACGGCGTCGTCATCCTGGCCCCGTCGAACCTGGCCGCGGGCATGCCCTACGACGCGAGCAGCCTCTACGCCAAGAACGTCCTGGCGCTCCTCCAGACCCTCCTCAAGGACGGCGCGGTCGTCCTCGACACGGCCGACGAGGTGGTGGCGGGCTCCCTGCTGACCCATGGCGGAGCCGTCGTCCACAAGCCGACCGCGGACCTCCTTCAGGCCCCCTCGGCTTCCGGTAGCGGATAGAAAGTTTCCAAAGGGCGTCCCTCTTGCGGCCTTCCGCGACACTGTTGGGGAGGCATGAATGACGACCCTGTTCACGATGGAGGGGGCGAGGCCCGGAGCCTCCTGGAGCGTCTCGCGCGCACGCAGGCGGCGCTCGACCGCGAGCGCGCCGAGGCGCCGACGCTCTGCTCCCAGCTTCTCGAGCTGCCGCCGGGCGAGCAGGTCGAGCGCCTGAAGGCGGAGCCTCGCCTCCACACCTGGGGCGTCTGCGAGGTGCTGCTCGCGCGGAGCCTGGCCGCGGCCGACGGGGACGCGGCCGAGTCCGGCCGCCTGGCCGGCCTGGTGCTGACCGCCTCCGGCCTGCTCGACGAGGCGCTCCACGTCGCGCCGGTCGTGCAGGACCTGGAGGCGCGCGCCTGGGCCTGCCTCGGGGAGTCCCGGATGCGCGCCGGCGATCTGGCCGGCGCCGAGGAGGCGCTGCGCGAAGGAGCCGCCCGGCTGGCCCACGGCACGGGCGACCTGCTGGTCGAGGCCCGGCTGCTGGAGTTCGAGGCCACGGTGCGGCGCCAGCAGGGGCGCACGAGCGAGGCCGCGGCCCTGCTCAAGCAGGCCGAGTCGCGCTACCGCGAGGCCAACGAGCACCACCTGGCCGCCCGTACCCACCACAAGCGGGACCAAGTGCTGCAGCAGGCGGACCCGCTGCTGCGGAACATCGTTTTAGAACCCACCAGTTGAGGACCCAAGGGGTCCTTTGAGCTATCTTCCCTTCATGCGAACCCTGACCCTGCTGACTCTCCTGCTGCTACCGTTCTGCGCCCGGGCCGCCTCGACCCCGGCTCCCCTCGGCACCGGCGGCGCCGTGGCGTCCGGCGATCCGCGGGCCACGAAGGTGGGCGTCGAGATCCTCCGCGCCGGCGGCAACGCGGTGGACGCCGCCGTGGCCACCGCGCTCGCCCTGGCCGTAGTCTACCCCGAGGCCGGCAATCTCGGCGGCGGCGGGTTCGCCGTGGTGCGCATGGGCGGCAAGGTCATGACCCTCGACTTCCGCGAGACCGCGCCGGCCGCGGCCACCTCCGGCATGTACCTCGACGCCAAGGGCGAGCCGGTGCCGTACGCCTCGCTGCGCGGACCGCTCGCCGCGGGCGTGCCCGGATCGCCGGCCGGCCTCTACGAGCTGCACCGCAAGCTCGGCCGCCTGCCCTGGAAAAAGGTCGTCGAGCCGGCCCGCAAGCTCGCCGCCGAAGGCTTCCGCGTGGACCGCCACCTGAGCGAGCTGATCGGCACCGAGGAGAACCGCCGGCTCCTCGGCCTCTTCCCCGAGACCGCCCGCGTCTGGCTGCCCGGCGGCAAGCCGCCCGAGGCCGGCAGCATGATCCACCTCCCGGAGCTGGCCGCGAACCTCGCCGCCTACGCCGACCGCGGCCCCCAGGCGCTCACCGCCGGGCCGGTGGCCGCCGCGGTCGAGGCCGTCTCGCGACGCCACGGCGGCGTGCTGACCGCCGCCGACCTCGCCGCCTACCAGCCGGTCTGGCGCGAGCCCGTGGTCTTCGACGCCTTCGGCTGGAAGCTCGCGACCATGCCGCTGCCGTCGTCGGGCGGCCTCCTGACCGGCGAGATCCTCGGCATGCTGGAGCGCCTGGAGTGGGCCAAGATGCCGCGCTTCGGAGCCGACCGGGCGCACTTCCTCGCCGAGGCCTTCCGCCGCGCCTACGCCGACCGCTTCCTGCTCGCCGACCCGTCCACCACCCAGGCCGGCCCGGCGCAGCTCCTCGACCCGGTCTGGCTGGAGCAGCGCGCCGCCAGCATCGCCCCCCGCCGCGCCACCCCGTCCACGGAGGTCCGGCCGTGGCCTGGAGAGGAGAAGGCCGAGCCGACCGAGACCACCCACCTCTCCACCGTGGACGCCGACGGCAACCTCGTCGCCCTGACCACGACGCTCAACGGCCTCTTCGGCTGCGGCCTCTACGTGCCGGAGGCGGGCTTCTTCCTCAACAACGAGATGGACGACTTCGCCACCGCGCCCGGCCGGCCGAACCTCTTCGGCCTGATCCAGGGCGAGGCCAACGCCGTGGCGCCCGGCAAGCGGATGCTCTCCTCGATGACGCCGACGCTCGCCTGGAAGGGCGACGAGGCCGTGGCCCTCGGCGGACGCGGCGGCTCGCGCATCCCCACCAACACGATCGAGGTCCTGCTCAACCTGATCGCCGACGGCGACTCGCTCCAGACCGCCATGGACCGGCCGCGCCTCCATCACCAGTGGCTCCCCGACCGTCTCGAAGTCGAGCCCGACGCGCTCTCGCCCGAGACCCGGGCCGAGCTCGAGCGCCGCGGCCATGAGGTCTACGTGAGCGACGTCACGGCCAAGGTCCACGCCGTGCGCCTGCGTGCCGACGGCCGCATGGAGGCCGCCTCGGACCCGCGCGGCACCGGGCTGGGGGCGGTCGTCAAGCCTGAGAATTGATCCCGTTCCCCCTCTCCCCAACCCTCTCCCCCGGGCCGGGGGAGAGGGGGCTCGCCCGCCCGGCACGCCGCTTGCTCCCTTCCCTCCCGCGATGCCCCGGAAACGTGCCCTGGCGCTGGCGGCCTGCCTGTCGTTTGCCGCGAACGGCGCCGCCCAGCGGTTCGAGGAAAAGCTTGCGGTGCGCGAGGTTGAGCTGGTTTTCGAGCTGCCGAACCGCTCGTCGCCCGACCGCGACGACCTCGACGTGGTCGAGGACGGCCTGATCCGACCGGTCACCAAGGTGGGCTCCCTGGAGGACAGTACCGTCCGCTCTCCGTGGACGGCCGTGGTCTGGGTCGACGAGGCCCTGGCCTCGCCCGCCACCGTCTTCGGCTCCACGCTCGGTCTCGCCAAGGAGGCCGCCGCCCTGGCCGGGCTGGGCTCCGTCGAGGTCGTCGTGGCCGATCCGGAGCCGGAGATCCTCGCGGGGGCGACCCGCGAGCCGAAACGCGTGGAACAGGTGCTCGCCGACGTCGCCGGCAAG
>JBEQUE010000139.1:0-11666 GCA_040349255.1 Acidobacteriota bacterium
CGCAATCAACTGGAGACGGAGGAGCTGATCGGGTTCTTCGTCAACACGATCGTCCTGCGCTCCGAGGTCACCGGCGACCTCACCGCCCGCGGCCTGATCCAGCGCGTGCGCGAGGTCGTGCTCCAGGCCTACGCCCACCAGGACCTGCCGTTCGAGCGCCTGGTCGAGGAGGTGCGGCCCGAGCGCAGCCTGAGCCACGAGCCGGTGTTCCAGGTCATGATGGTGCTCCAGAACCTGCGCCAGGACGGCGGGAACCTGCCCGGCGTGAAGACCCAGGCGGTCGGCATCCGGCGCGTCACCGTGCAGCGCGACCTGACGCTGGAGATCCAGGAGAGGCCCGACACGCTCCTCCTCTCGCTGGAGTACAACGCCGACCTCTTCGACCACACGCGGATGACCCGCATGCTCGGCCACTTCGAGGCGCTCCTCCAGGCCATGGCCGACTTCCCGGAGCGCCGGCTGTCGGAGGCGCCCCGGCTCACCGAGGCCGAGGCGCACCAGGTCCTGCGCGAGTGGAACGACACCGCCGCCGGGGCGTTGACCGACGGCACCATCCACGGGCTCTTCGCGCGCCAGGCGTCGCTCACGCCGGACGCCGTTGCGGTCGTGCAGGGCGACGCGCGCCTGACCTACCGCGAGCTGGCGGCCCGGTCGGCGGCGGTGGCCGCGGTCCTGCGTGTCCGCGGCGTCGGCCCGGAGGTCCCGGTGGCGATCTGCACCGAGCGCTCGCCGGAGTCGATCGTCGGCCTCCTGGGCATCCTCGCGGCCGGCGGCGCCTACGTGCCGCTCGATCCGGGCAACCCGGCCGAGCGCCAGGCCCTGGTGCTCGCCGACGTCCGGCCGCCGGTCCTGCTCACCCAGCGCCGCCTGGCCGCGGCCCTGCAGCCCCACGGCGTGCCGCTGCTCTGCCTCGACGACGAGCTGCCGGTCGCCGTGCCGGACGAGGCGGCGGCCTTCCCGGAGAACCTGGCCTACGTCATCTACACCTCGGGCTCGACCGGCCGGCCCAAGGGCGTCGGCGTGGATCATCGCGCGGCCGTCGGGCACTTCGCGACCCTGCGCCGCGTGCTCGGCCTGGAGCCCTTGGACAGGGTCCTCCAGTTCAGCTCACTCGCCTTCGACGTCTCCGTGCAGGAGATCCTGCCGACCCTGCTCTGCGGCGCCGCGCTCGTGCTGCGCGACGAGACGGTCGCGACCGTGCCGGAGATGGTGGAGTGGGTGGACCGCCACGAGATCTCCGTCCTCAGCCTGCCCACAGCCTACTGGAACCTGCTGGCCCAGGCCGGCGCGCAGGTCGAAGCCGTGCCCGCGCCGAAGCACCTGCGGGTGGCGGTCGTGGCCGGCGAGGCCATGCTTCCGGAGCCGCTGCGCGTCTGGCGGAAGAGCCCGTGGGGCGGGGTGCGGCTGATCAACGGCTACGGCCCGACCGAGGCCACCGTCCTCTCCACGGTGGAGGAGCCCGGCGACGGCCTGGCCGCGGTCCCGATCGGCCGGCCGCTCGCGGACCGGGTCAACTACGTGCTCGATCCGGCGCTCGGGCCGCTCCCGGCCGGCGTGCCGGGCGAGCTCTATCTCGGCGGCATGGGGCTCGCGCGCGGCTACCTTGGCAGGCCCGTGGAGACCGCGGAGCGCTTCGTGCCCGACGCGCTGTCCGGCGTCCCCGGCGCGCGGCTCTATGCCACCGGCGACCTGGCGCGGACGCTCGCCGACGGCCGCATCGAGTTCCTCGGCCGCATCGATCAGCAGCTCAAGATCCGCGGCTTCCGCGTCGAGCCCGGCGAGGTCGAGGCGGCGCTCCTGGAGCTGCCCGGCGTGCGCGAGTGCGCGGTCGTGGCCCGGGATCTGACGGGAGGCCTGCGCCTGGTGGCCTATCTCGTCCTGGACCCGGAGGCGACCGTCGACTCGGTGCGCGAGCCGCTGCGCAAGAGGCTGCCGGACTACATGGTCCCCTCCCACTTCGAGGTCCTCGACGCCCTGCCGCGGACCGCGACCGGCAAGGTGGACCGCAAGGCGCTGCCGGCGCCGGCCGGAGAGGGCCAGGAGTCGGTCGGCTACCTCGCGCCGCGCGACGAGGTCGAGCGCCAGGTGGCGGCGCTCTGGGAGGACGTGCTCGGCGTGCGGCCGGTCGGCCTGCGCGACGACTTCTTCCACCTGGGCGGCCACTCGCTGCTGGCGGTCCGTCTCCTCTCGCGCCTGGAGAGCGCGACCGGCAAGCGGATCCCCATGGCGGCGCTGTTCCAGGGCGCCACGGTCGAGCGCCTGGCCGCCCTGGTCCGCGGCCAGGACGTGCCCCTGCGCGAGGCCTCGCTCGTGCCTATCCAGACCCGCGGCACGCGTCCGCCGATGTTCTGGGTCCACCCGGCCGGCGGCAACGTCCTTTGCTACGCGCCGCTGTCGCGCGCCCTGGGCGACGACTTCCCCGTCTACGGCCTCCAGGCCCAGGGTCTCGACGGCACCCTGGCGCCGTTCACCGACATCGGCGACATGGCGGCGCACTACCTGTCCGAGATGGAGGAGGTGGCGCCGGAGGGACCGTACTACCTGGGCGGCTGGTCGCTGGGCGGCGTGATCGCGTTCGAGATGGCGCGCCAGCTCCGCGAGCGCGGCAGGGAGGTCAAGCTCCTGGTGATGATCGACGTGCGCGCGCCGGAGCTGGAGGACCGCCTGGCGGCCAAGGACCCGCGCACCCTGCTGCGGAGCTTCGCCCTGGACTTCGGCCTGCCGCCCGACTTCTCCATGGAAGAGGACCCGCTCGGGTTCGACTTCAACCGCCAGCTCGGGGTGATCCTGGAAAAGGCGAAGGCGGAGGGGCTCGTGGCGCCGGACATCGAGCTGGCCCAGGTGTCGCGCTACTTCGAGATCTTCCGCGCCAACTTCCGCGCCCTGTCGCAGTACAAGCCCGGCCGGCTGCCCGGCGGCGCGGCGCTGCTCAAGGCGGCCGAGCCCCTGCAGCGCATCCCCCAGCGGCCGGAGGCCGGCTGGATCGAGAGGAACTTCCGCCGCGCCCACCTGGCGCTCGACACCGCCTGGAGCAAGGCCTGGAGCCGCTGGCTCCGGCCGACCCTCGGCTGGCGTCCACTGGTGGAGGAGGAGATCGAGACCGGCCTGCTGCCGGGCACGCACTACACCCTGCTCCGCCAGCCGAACGTCGAGGCCCTGGCCGACTGGCTCCGGAAGGCGCTGAGCCGCGGCTGAGTCCGGGTTTTCCGCCGGCGCGCGCGCGTTCCCGGCGGCCGCGCACGGGTTTTCTTCGGCCGCGCACGGGATCTCCGCTGCCGCGCACGCGTTCTCGCCGGCCGCGCACGCGTTCTCCGCCGCGGCGCCCGTGATCTCGGCGGAAGAAAACCCGATCTCACCGCGCGCGAACCTGTGCGCGGCCGCGGAGAACACGCGCGCACGGGCCGCAAACCCGTGCGCACCGGCGGCAAACCGGTGCGCGCCGGACGGGTCAGGACGACCGGAGCGTCACCACCGGATCGACCTGCATGGCCTTGCGGGCCGGCAGGTAGCTCGCGAAAACCGCGATGGCGAGGAGCACCGCCGAGACGCCCAGGAAGACCACCGGGTCGAGCGTGCTGACGGCGAAGAGCTGGCTGCCCATCCAGCGCGTCAGGACGACCGCGAGGACCAAGCCCGTCACCACCCCGGCGCTTGCCAGGCGCAGGCCGTAGCCCAGGATCAGGCGGAAGATCTCCGTGCTCTGCGCCCCGAGCGCCAGGCGCACGCCGATCTCGTGCCGGCCCTGGCCCACGAGATAGGAGACCACCCCGTACGTGCCGACCGCCGCGAGCACCAGCGCCAGGGCCGACATCAGGGCGAGCAGCAGCGTGTTGAACCGCCGCTGCGCGCTCTGGCCGCCGAGCATCTCGTCGAGGCTCGCCACGCGGTTGATCGGCTGGCCGCGGTCGAGCGTCCACACCTGGTCGCGGATCGAGTTGGCCAGCTTCATGGGCTCGCCGTCCGTGCGCACCACCAGGGTCAGGAACGGGAACGGCGCCTGCGAGTGCGGCCGGTAGGTGGCCGGCCGCACCTCCTGGTCGAGCCCCGAGCGGTGCACGTCGCCGACCACGCCGACGATCTGCATCCAGGGGTCGGGGGTCTGCGGGCCGCCGTACTTGATGCGCTTGCCGACCGGGTTCCCCTCGGGCAGGAAGCGCCGCGCGAAGGCCGCGTTGACGATCACCACCGGAACCGACTGGGGGTTGTCCTCGGTGCCGAAGTCCCGCCCCTGGACCAGAGGGATCCCCAGCGTGCTGAAGAAGCCCGGCGTGACCGTGTCCACCGTCACCTCGATGCGCTCCTCCGGGTTGACCGGCGGCTGGCCCTCGACCGTGAACGAGTCCGAGCGCGAGCCCTCGCCGTCGAGCACCGTACTCGCCACCGCCGCCTGCTGCACGCCGGGGAGCGTCCGCACCCGCTCGACCAGGCCGGCGTAGAAGTCGCTCATCTGGGCCGGGTTCGGATACTTGGCCGCCGGCAGCAGGAGCTGGGCGGCGAGGATCCCCTCCGTCCGGAAGCCCGGGTTGACCGACTGCAGTTGCAGGATGCTCTTGGCGAGCAGGCCGGTGCCGATCAGCAGGACGAGCGCCACCGCGATCTCCGCCGACACCAGCGTCTGGCGGGTCCAGCCGCGCCGCAGCCCGCCGGCGGTGGTGGGCTTGCCGTCCTTGAGCACCGTGGACGGATCGAGCTTCGCGGCGCGCAGCGCGGGCAGCAGGCCGAAGAGCAGGCCCGTGATCAGCGAGGCGAAGGCCGCGAAGGCGAGCACCGGCCCGTCGACCGTGATCTCGGCCACGCGCGGCATGTCGGGCGGGATGAGCGTCACCAGGAGCGGCACCCCCCAGCTCGCGAGGAGCACGCCGAGCCCGCCGCCGAGCAGGCCCAGGAGGACGCTCTCGATCAGGTGCTGGCGCACGATCTGCCGCCGGCTGGCGCCCAGGGCGGCGCGCACCGCGACCTCGTGGGAGCGCGCCGCGCCGCGCGCGAGCAGCAGGTTGGCCACGTTCGAGCAGGCGATCAGCAGCACGCAGAACACCGCCGCGAAGAGCAGCAGCAGGGCGGGCCGCACGTTGCCGACCAGGTCCTCGTGCAGCGGTACGAGGTTGATCCCGAGGCCGGCGTTGGTCAGCGGGTGGAGCCGCTCCAGCCGGTCCCCGATCACCTTCATCTCGGCCTGCGCCTTGGCGAGGTGCGCGCCGGGCTTGAGCCGTCCGACCACCTGCAGCCACAGGAAGCGGCGCTCCTCGGAGTCCATGCGGCTCGGGGCGAGCGGCACCCAGGCCTGCGCCCCGGCGGGAAAGTCGAAGCCCGGCGGCATGACCCCGACCACCACGTACTTCTCGCCGCGGATCGGGATCGTCCGGCCGACCAGCGACGGGTCGCCGCCGAAGCGCCGGTTCCACAGCTCGTGCCCGAGGACGATCACGTTCGAGAACGCCTTCTGCTCCTCCTCCGGCGCGAACCCGCGGCCGAGCCGCGGCTCGACTCCCATCACCGAGAAGAAGGCGGACGACACCTGGGCGCCCGGGATCTGCTCCGGCTCCCCCTCCTGGGTCAGCGCGAGGCGCGAGCCGGTGAACGCCGCCATCGGACCGACCAGCTCGCTGTACTGCTTCCAGTCCTGGTAGTTGGGATAGGACGTCAGGTCCCGGTCCCACCCCTGGGTCCGGTTGTCGCTCCACACCATGACCAGCGCGCCGGAGTCGGGATAGGGCAGCGGCCGCAGCAGCAAGGCGTTGATGACGCTGAAGATGGCGGTGTTCGCGCCGATGCCGAGCGCCAGCGTGGCCGCGGCCACCAGGGTGAAGCCCCGGCTCTTGGCGAGAAAGCGGGCCCCCTGACGTATCTCTCTGAGAACGGTGTCCATCATGCTCCTCGGGAGGGGTGGGTCGAAGACATAGGCTATCACGCTCCTGTTGCATCGGCGCCGGCAAAATGCGACAATTGGTATGTACCGTCGACAAACTCACGCCCGCCGCCCTGGTACATACGATTTGCCGGGTGAAAGGTTGTCCATTTTAGCAGGAGCTTGCAGCTTGATCCGAAACCCGGCCGTACCAAATCCGAGAGGCGGCGCATGAAGCTCTTCTCGATCATCCGCCGCTACTCCAAGCTGGGTACGGTCACGCTCGCGGTCCTGTTCGGGGCGCTGAGCGGCCTGGCCAGCACGGGCCTCCTCCTGGTGATCAACCGGACCCTGTTCGACGACAAGGCGGCCTCGGAGGGGCGTCTGCTGATGTGGGCGTTCATCGCCCTGTGCGCCGTGGTCCCCCTCTCGCGGATCGCTTCCGGCTTCATCCTGGTCACCCTCGGGCAGCGCACCGCCTACGACCTGCGCATCGAGCTCGGCCGCAGGATCCTCGCCGCGCCTCTGAAGCGGCTGGAGGAGGTCGGCTCGCACCGCCTGATGGTGGCCCTGACCGACGACATCGCCTCGGTCACCGACGCCCTGGTCGAGGTGCCGGTCATCATCATCAACCTCGCCCTGGTGATCGGCTGCCTGGTCTACCTCGGATCGCTCTCGGTCCCCGTGCTTCTCGCCGTGCTGGTCTTCATGGCGATCGGCATCCTGAGCTACCAGATCCCGCTCGTCGCCGGCATGCGGCGGCAGGTGCTCGTGCGGGAGATGGCCGACGAGATGTTCGCCCACTTCCGCGGCCTGACCCAGGGCATCAAGGAGCTCAAGATCCACGGCGGGCGCCGCGGCGACTTCCTGGAGCACCTGAAGCGCACGGCGGGCTCGGTCCGCGACCTGGGCGCCACCGCGCGCAAGATCTTCATCACCGCCAACACCTGGGGGAGCCTGCTGTTTTTCGTCGTCGTCGGACTCGTGCTCTTCGCCGTGCCGCATCTGATGTCGATCGACCGCATGACGATGTCGGGTTACGTCCTCGTCCTCCTCTACCTGATGACGCCGCTCCAGCTCTTGCTCAACGCCTTCCCCATGCTGACCCAGGCGAACATCGCCGTGCGCAAGGTGGAGAGCCTGGGCATCTCGCTGCTGGAGGACGGCGCCGAGGTGATGGACTCGCCGCCGGCCGCTCCGGCCCCGGCGTGGCGGCGGCTGGAGCTGCGCGACGTGGCGCTCACCTACCGCCACGACGACGAGGCCCACCTGTTCCGGCTGGGACCGCTCGACCTGACCTTCGTGCCGGGCGAGCTGGTCTTCATCGTCGGCGGCAACGGCAGCGGCAAGACCACGCTCGCCAAGCTCCTGCTCGGCCTGTACGAGCCCGAGCAGGGGGACATCCTCCTGGACGGCGAGAAGCTCACGCCGGCGACCCTCGAACGCTACCGGGAGCACTTCTCGGTGGTGTTCTCGGACTACTTCCTGTTTGAAATGCTTCTCGGGCTCCAGTCACCCGCTTTGGAAGCCGACGCCAACCGCTACCTCGCGCAGCTCCAGCTCAAGCACAAGGTGCGCGTGGCCGGGGGCCGGCTGTCGACCACCGACCTGTCGAGCGGCCAGCGCAAGCGCTTGGCCCTCCTGACCGCGTATCTGGAGGACCGACCGATCTATCTGTTCGACGAATGGGCGGCCGATCAGGACCCCGAGTTCAAGAAGGTGTTCTACGACCAGCTCCTGCCGGAGCTGAAGGCCCGGGGCAAGACGGTCCTGGTGATCAGCCACGACGACCGTTACTACCATGTGGGCGACCGCATCGTGAAACTGGATTATGGACAGCTCGAGTATGACCAGCGCGTCAACGAGACCCAGTACGCCCTCGCCTGACGTCGGTCCGCCCCTGAAGCTCGCGCCGGCTCTCCTCGAGAACTGGATGCGGGCCTATTACTTCGAGACCGACATCGACATCGGCAGCAGCGGGGTGCGCAACTTCTCCTTCGCCGAGGTGCGCGGGCTCACCGGGCTCGGCGCCGCCGACCTCGACGCGCTCGTCTTCAACGACAGCCAGACCCTCGGCGCCACGGCGCTGCGGCAGGCCGTCGCCGACCGCTTCGCGGACGGGCGGGCCGAGCGCGTCATCGTCACGCACGGCTCGACCGACGCCAACTTCCTGATCATGAACGCGCTGCTCTCGCCGGGCGACGAGGTGGTCGTGCTCGACCCGTGCTACCAGCAGCTCTTCGGCGTGGCGGAGTCCCTGGGCTGCACCCTGGTGCGCTGGCCCCTGCGCTACGAGAACGGCTTCGCGCCCGATCTCTCGGACGCGCGGCGGCTGATCGGCGAGCGCACGCGGATGGTCGTGGTGAACTTCCCGCACAACCCCACGGGCGCCACCCTGAGCGAGGCGGAGCAGGACGAGCTGCTGCGCATCGTCGAGGACGCCGGCGCCTGGCTGGTCTGGGACGACGCCTTCGGCGAGCTGACCTACGGGGCGCCGCCGCTGCCGCCGCCCGGGCGCAAGTCCGACCGCGCGATCTCGATGGGCACCCTGTCCAAGGCCTACGGCCTGCCGGGGCTGCGGGTCGGCTGGTGCATCGCCTCGGAAGACATCCTCGAGAGGTTCATCCGGATCCGGGACTACACCATGCTTCACCTCTCGCCGCTCGTCGAGCTCGTCGCCCGCCGGGTGATCGAGAACGGCGACGCCTTTCTCGCCATCCGCCTGGAGGAGGCGCGCAGGAACCTCGGGCTGGTGGCGGATTGGATCGAGCAGAACGCGGGCCGGGTCGACTGGGCCCCACCCCGCGGCGGCGTGTCCGCTTTCGTCCGGTTTCCCGGCCTTCCGGACGTGGAGTCCTTCTGTCACCGGCTGGCCCGCGAGGAGCGGGTCCTGCTGGTGCCCGGCTCTTGTTTTCTTCACCCGCAGCATGCGCGGCTCGGCTTCGGCTGCGCCAGCGACGAGCTTGCGGAAGGCCTGATGAGGCTGTCCAGGACCCTGGGTTGAGGAGGAGATGCGATGTCCAGGCTGATGCTTTCGAACGATGAGATCGGTTGTATCAAGACCCTGATCGGCGAGCTGGCCTCCCGGTTCGATACCGCGGAAGATCCGGCCTTCCTTCAGGACGCCCCCGTGTACGCGCACGAGCTGCCGCGCCGCGTGCGCGAGTTCCTGAACGTCTTCCGCCTGTGCGAGCCGGACGAGGCGCTGTGCACGATCAGCGGCTTCCCGGTCGACGACGAGGGGATCGGGACGACCCCCGTCCACTGGAAGCTCAGGGACGGCCGCTCGCCGGTCCTGCAGGAGGAGATGTTCCTCGTCCTGCTGGGCTCGCTGCTCGGCGACTGCATCGGCTGGTCGACCCAGCAGGACGGCCATATCGTCCACGACATCATGCCGATCAAGGGCAACGAGCAGGAGCAGCTCGGCAGCGGCAGCGAGACCCTGCTCTGGTGGCACACCGAGGACGCCTTCCACCCCTATCGCGGCGACTACCTCGGCATGATGTGCCTGCGCAACCCCGACGCCGTGGCCACGACCTTCGCGACCATCACCGGGTTCGACCAGGTCCTGACGCCGCGCCAGATCCAGCTCCTCATGGAGGAGCACTTCACCATCCGGCCCGACGAGTCCCACCTGGTGAAGAACAAGTCGGAGATGCGGCAGACCGACGACGCCCTGGCCGCCGCGTACGAGCGCATCGAGACCATGAACACGACGCCGCAGAAGATCGCCGTGCTCTACGGCGACCCGAGGAGTCCCTACGTGCGCCTGGACCCCTACTTCATGGACCCGGTGGCGGGCAACCCGGAGGCCCAGGAGGCGCTCGACATCCTGGTCGCCTTCGTGGATCGGAAGCTCGGCGACCACGTCCTCAACCAGGGGGACGTCTGCTTCATCGACAACGTCAAGGGGGTCCACGGGAGGAAGCCGTTCGTGGCGCGCTACGACGGCAAGGACCGCTGGCTCAAGCGGATCAACATCGCCCGCGACCTCCGGAAGTCGCGCCCGTCGCGGCCGGCGGCGGATTCGCGGGTCATCCTGTGAGCCGATTGATTTAGAATCCGTCCGGTTGGATGACTCAAGGGAGAACCAAGAATGAACCGTAGTCAGCTCGCAGTATGTCTGCTCGTAGCGGCGGTGGCGGTGGCGGGAGGTTGCAAGCCCAAGGACGAGGCGGCGCCGGCCACCGGCGGGACCGAGACCGGGACGGCCGCGACCCCGGCCGGCGCGGGATCCACGGTGGTGCCGGCGGCGCCGGCCGGCGGCGACGAGACGGCCGAGGCGAAGGCCACCCTGTCGAGCCCCGATTCCAAGATCGGTGGCACGGTCACCTTCACGCAGGACGGGTACAACGTCAAGGTCGTGGCCGACGTGACGGGGCTCTCCCCGGGCAAGCACGGCATCCACGTCCACGAGTACGGCAAGTGCGACGCGCCGGCCTTCGAGTCGGCCGGAGCGCACGTGAACCCGGACGGCGCCGCCCATGGCTGCCCCGGCTCGCCCGAGTTCCATCCCGGCGACCTCGGCAACATCGAGGTGGGGGCTGACGGCAAGGGCCATCTCGAGATGACCACCTCCGCCCTGACCGTCACCCCGGGCTCGAACTCGGTGGTCGGCAAGGCCGTGCTGCTGCACGAGCGGGTCGACGACTGCGTCTCCCGCCCGGCCGGCAACTCCGGCGGCCGCATCGCCTGCGGCCTGGTCGAGCAGTCCAGCGGCCCGCAATAGCGCTCCCGAAACCCCGGAGGGCCTGCCTTCCGGGGTTTTTTGCGTCCGCTCTCACTCCCGGGCGAAGATCCTGCCCACCTCCTCGCCGTCCCCGGTGATCTGCCAGCGGATCAGCGACACCGGGATGAGGCCGGCGGAGAAGACCTCCTCGAGCCAGCGCTTCAGGGTGAAGGCGTCGCCGAGCTGGTGGGCCCGCTCGCGCATCAGGTCCTCGATCTGGACCTTGCCGGTGATGTAGCTCGTGCCGTAACCCGGCTGGCGCAGGTAGAGCTGCTGCTCGAAGCCGAGGAGGTCGAGGTCGGGGCGCATCCAGCCGCGCGGCGTCCATTCGACCTGGAAGGCCTTGGCCTGCGCGAGGTCGAATTCGTTGGCCTGGAGGTAGAGCGAGGCGAGCCCGCGGGCGGCGCGCTGGGCGAGCATGATCCAGACGATCTCGCGCGCCCGCGGCTCGTCGTCGTAGAGGCCGGCGTGGAGCAGGAGCTCCTCCATGGCCGTGGCCATGCCCTCGGGGCGCGCGTCCCAGATGTTGTAGAGCGGCGGGCCGCGGCGCACGGCGCTCGGGTGCGGCTCGTCGCGCATCCGCGCCAGGTCCCACCAGTGCGAGGAGTGGGTGTAGAGGGTGAGCGGCTCGTAGTGCGTGGCAATGGCGAAGAAGTTCCGCCGTTCGATCGGCACGAACGAGCCGCGGCGGGAGCGCAGCTCGGAGTCCATGGTGTCGCGCATCGGGTAGAGCTTGCGCTCGCCGAGGAAGGCGATGAATTTGCGGATCGCCCGGTCGGCGCGGCGCTGGTACTCGGCGTCGTCCGCGGCCGGGGCGATCTCCGGCAGGCCGCGGTTGCGCTCCTCCTCCAGCTTGAGCGAGGCGTGCGCCCGCGCCAGCTCGCGCCGGAGGATCGCCACCTCGTCCTCCCAGGTCATGGGCAGCAGGTGCACGTGCTGCTGCGACCAGATGTAGTTTTCCTTGCCGACGCCCGAGGGGCCGGTCTTCGAAGGCGCCTTCTCTTCGAGCCAGGCGACGAAGGACTCGGTCGCCTTGCGTGCCTCCGCGACCGCGTTCCGGAGCTCCGAGCCGCCGCCGGCGACCGTCCGTTC
>JBEQUE010000148.1:0-14940 GCA_040349255.1 Acidobacteriota bacterium
GCAGATGGAGCAGGGAGAGGCGCCGTTCGAGGACCGCGGCGAGGAGCTCGGCATGTCGCGCAGCGGCTGGGGCTGGGACTCGCGCTTCGCCGACTTCGACGGCGACGGCGTGCCCGAGGGCTACCAGGCGGTCGGCTTCCTGCGCGGCGAGAAGAACCGCTGGCCCGAGCTCCACGAGCTCGCCATGGGCAACGACAACCACATGATCAACCTGCTCGCCTGGCACCACTTCCAGCCCGGCGACGACCTCTCGGGCCACCTCCACGACCCGTTCTGGGTGCGCGCCTCGGACGGCCGCTACTACGACCTGGCGCCCGAGGTCGGCATCGGCCAGGAGCACATCAGCCGCGGCATCGCGATCGGCGACGTGGACCGCGACGGCGATCTCGACTTCGCGGTGGCGAACCAGTGGGAGAGCTCGTGGTTCTTCCGCAACGACAGCCCCGTCCGCAACGCCTCGCTGGTGCTCGACGTGCGGCTGCCGAACGCGAACGGGACGACCCGGCCGGCGGTCGGCGCCGAGGTCAAGGTGCGCAAGCCGGACGGCACGGTGATGGCCGCCGAGGTGGACGGCGGCAGCGGCCACTCGGGCAAGCGGGCGCCGGAGGTCTTCTTCGGGCTCGGACCGCTGCCCCTAGACTCCTCCCTGCGGGTGGCGGTGCGGTGGCGGGACGGCTCGGGGCAGGTGCGGCAGCAGGAATTCCAACTGAAGCCGGGCGTCCACACGGTGGTCCTCGGCTCTGCGACGGCTTCGGGAAAGGCGGTCTGAGATGGGCGAGCAGAAGAAGGACATGCGGCTGGCGGCGCTGCGCAGGTTCGCGACCGCCATCACGATCCTCAACATCCTCGGCCACACGGTGCTCGGCTTCGAGCAGTCGTGGGCCCAGCCGCTGGTCGCCCTCGGCGCGGCGTACCTCTCGGAGATCCTGCTGGAGATTGTGGACTCCCGGGTCAAGGGCCGCCGGCCGCGCTTCCTCAATGGAGGCACCGCTCCGATCGACTTCCTGCTCTCGGCGCACATCAGCGGCCTCGCGGTCTCGATGCTGCTCTACGCCAACGACCACCTGCTGCCCCTCGCCTTCGCCGCGGTGACCGCGATCGGCTCCAAATACATCTTCCGCGCCGGCACGAACGGCCACAGCCGCCACTTCTTCAACCCCTCGAACCTGGGGATCACCGCGACGCTGCTCTGCTTCCCGTGGGTGGGCATCGCGCAGCCCTACATGTTCACCGAGAACCTGACCGATGCCGGCGACTACATCCTGCCGGTGATCATCATCTGCACGGGCTCGTTCCTCAACGCCAAGCTGACCAAGCGCATCCCGCTGATCCTCGGCTGGCTCGGCGCCTTCGTGATCCAGGCGGCGGTGCGGCACTTCCTGCTCGGCTCGATGTTCCTGCCCTCGCTCAACCCGATGACCGGCGTGGCGTTCCTGCTCTTCACCTTCTACATGGTGACCGACCCGGCCACGACGCCGTCCACGGTCAAGGGTCAGGTGGCGTTCGGCGCCGCGGTGGCGGCGGCCTACGGCACGCTCATGGCGTTCCACGTGGTGTTCGGCCTGTTCTTCGCGCTCAGCTTCGTGTGCACGGCGCGCGGCGCGCTCCTGATGCTCCAGGGCCTCGCGGCGCAGCGCGCCGAGGCGAGGGTGCCGGTGCCGGCATGAGCCAGGGGATCGCCATCGTCGGGATGGCGTGCCGCTATCCGGGAGCCCGGACCCCCGCCGAGCTGTGGGAGAACGTGCTCGCCCGGCGCCGGGCCTTCCGCCGCATGCCGCCGGAGCGGCTGCGGCTGGAGGACTACCCGGACTCCGGCCCGGACGGCCTCTACTCCACCGAGGCCGCCGTGCTGGAGGACTGGGAGCTCGACCGCGTCCGCTTCCGGGTCGCGGGCAGCACCTACCGCGCCGCCGACCTCGCGCACTGGCTGGCGCTCGACGTGGCCTCCCAGGCGCTCGCCGAGGCCGGCTTCCCCGACGCCGCCGGCCTGCCGCGCGACGCCTTCGGCGTGCTGGTCGGCAACAGCCTGACCGGCGAGTTCTCGCGCGCCAACCTGATGCGCCAGCGCTGGCCCTACGTGCGCCGCGTGCTCGCCGCCTCGCTGACCTCGGAGGGCTGGGAGGAGGAGCGGATCGCGGGCTTCCTGGAGCGCATGGAGGAGGTCTACAAGGCGCCGTTCCCGGCCACCTCCGAGGAGTCGCTGGCCGGCGGGCTCTCGAACACGATCGCCGGCCGGATCTGCAACCACTTCGACCTGCACGGCGGCGGCTTCACGGTGGACGGCGCCTGCGCCTCGTCGCTCCTGGCCGTGGCGCAGTCGTGCTCGGCGCTCGCGGCCGGCGATCTCGACGTGGCGCTCGCCGGCGGCGTGGACCTGTCGCTCGACCCGTTCGAGCTGGTCGGCTTCGCCCGCACCGGCGCGCTCACCCGCGACGAGATGCGCGTCTTCGACGCCCGCTCCGCCGGCTTCATCCCGGGCGAGGGCTGCGGCTTCGTGCTCCTGATGCGCGAGGAGGACGCGGCGCGCCTCGGCTGCCGCGTCCACGCCGTGGTGCGCGGCTGGGGGATCTCCTCGGACGGCGCCGGCGGCATCAGCCGGCCCGAGGCCGAGGGCCAGAAGCTCGCGCTGCGGCGCGCCTACCGCCGCGCCGGCTTCGACATCGGCTCGGTGGGCTATTTCGAGGGCCACGGCACGGGCACGGCGGTGGGCGACGCGACCGAGCTGCGCGCGCTCGCCGAGGCGCTCCGCGAGGCCGGCGCGGACGGCCTCCGGCCGGTGGGCTCGATCAAGGCCCTGATCGGCCACACCAAGGCCGCGGCCGGCGTGGCCGGTCTCCTCAAGACCGTGATGGCGCTCGCCCACCAGGTGCTGCCGCCGAACGCCGGCTGCGACGAGCCCCACCCCGAGCTGGCGGGCTCTCCGCTCCAGGTTCTCGACCAGGGCGAGGTCTGGCCCGCTGACCGGCCGCTCCGCGCCGGGGCGAGCGCCATGGGGTTCGGCGGGATCAACGTCCACATCGCGCTCGAAGGGGCCGCCCCGGTGCGCCGCCGGGCCCTCGCGCAGCGCGAGCGCGCCCTCCTCGCCTCGGCGCAGGACGCCGAGCTGGTCCTCCTCGCCGCGCCGGCCGCGGAGGAGCTGGCCGCCCGGGTCGAGCGTCTCCTGCAGACCGTCTCCCGGATCTCGCGCTCCGAGCTGGCCGACCTCGCCGCTTCGCTCCATGGGCGCCTCGAGCCCGGACCGGCGAGGGCCGCGGTCGTGGCCTCGACGCCGAGGGAGCTGGCCGAGCGGCTGGAGCGCCTGCTCGGCTGGCTGCGCGACGGCGCCACGGCCCGGATCGAGCCGAAGCACGGCGTCTTCCTGGGGATCGGCAGCCAGCCGCGCCGCGTCGGCTTCCTCTTCCCGGGCCAGGGCTCGCCCTCCCACCTCTCCGGCGGCGCGCTGCGGCGGCGGTTCGAGGATCTGGATGGACTCTATGGGATCGCCGGCCTGGCGCCCGGCGCCGATCCCGTGGACACCGCAGTCGCCCAGCCCGCCATCCTGACCCACTCGCTCGCCGGCCTGGCGGTGCTCGACCGGCTCGGCGTCCGCGCCGCGGTAGCCGCCGGGCACAGCCTGGGCGAGCTGGCGGCGCTCGCCTGGGCCGGCGCGTACGACGAAGAGACAGCGGTCCACCTCGCCGCCGCGCGCGGCCGGGCCATGGCCGACCTCCCCAGTCCGACCGGCGGGATGGCCAGCCTCGGCGCCTCGCCGGATGCGGTCGAAGCGTTGCTGGCGGGGACGGAGGTCGTGATCGCCGGCCTGAACGGTCCGCGGAGGACCGTGGTCTCGGGCCCGGCGGACGCGGTCGAATCCATCGCCGCCCGCGCCGCGGAGCTGGGCTACGAGGTCCACCGGCTGCGCGTCTCGCACGCCTTCCACTCGCCGCTGGTCGCCGGGGCCGCACCGGCGCTCGCCCGCCACCTGGACGGCATCACGCTCTCCCGGACCGTCCGGCCCGTGGCCTCGACCGTCACCGGCGCCCTGCTCGGTCCATCCGACGACCCGCGGGACCTGCTCGTGCGGCAGGTCACCGGCCCGGTCCGCTTCACCTCCGCGCTGGAAGCCGCCCGCGGCCTGGCCGACCTCTGGATCGAGGTCGGGCCCGGCCGCGCGCTCTCCGAGCTGGCCGCGGAGTCCCTCGACGTCCCGGTGATCGCGCTCGACGCCGGAGGGCCGTCGCTCGCCGGCCTGCTCCAGGCGGCGGGCTCGGCGTTCGCGCTCGGCGCGCCGGTCGACGCCTCCGTGCTCTTCGAAGGTCGCTTCGTCCGGCCGATCGACCCGGAGCGCCTGCCGCGCTTCCTGGCGAGCCCGTGCGAATCGGCCCCCGTTTCGTCTTCCTCCTCTCCGTCTCTCCGGGCTCCCGAACCGGTAGCCCCCTCTTCCGGCGAAGGTCTCGGGGAGGCGGTGGGAGGGATTTCCGCCCTGGAGGTCGTCCGCCGCCTCGTCGCCGCGCGCGCCGAGCTGCCGGCCGAGACGGTCCGCGAGGACAGCCGGCTGCTTTCCGACCTCCACCTGAACTCGATCTCCGTGGGCCAGCTCGTGGCCGAGGCCGCGCGCCAGCTCGGCCTGCGCCCGCCCGCCTCTCCCACCGACTACGCCCGCGCCACCGTGGCCGAGATCGCCCTGGCCCTGGCCGCCCAGGAGGAGCTGGACGGGGCCGGAGCGTCGGCCGAGCCCGCGAGCGCGCCGGCCGGAGTCGATTCGTGGGTGCGCGCCTTCCACACCGAATGGATGCCGAGGACGTTGCCGCGGCAAGCCCCGGCCGAGCCCGGCTCGTGGAGGATCGTGGCCCCGCAGGACCATCCCCTGCGCGCCGTACGGCTGCCGGGGGACGGCGTGCTGCTCTGCCTGCCGCCGCGGCCGGACGAAAGCCACGCCGGTCTCTTCCTGGAGGCGGCGCGCGAGGTGATCGCCTCCGGCGCGAAGCGCTTCCTGATCGTCCAGCAGGAGGGCGGCGGCGCCGCCTTCGCCCGCACCCTTCGCCTGGAGATGCCCGAGGTCGCCACCCGCGTGGTGGACCTTCCGTTCGACCTCCCCGGCGCCGCCGACCGGATCGCCGCGGAGGCCGCCGCCATGGACGGTCACTCCGAGGCGCGCTACGACGCGGCCGGCGTCCGGACCGTGCCGGTCCTCCGGCTTCTTCCTGATATTCAGGAGACCGGCCTGCCGCTCGGACCCGGGGACGTCCTCCTCGTCACGGGCGGCGGCAAGGGGATCGGCGCCGAGTGCGCGCTCGATCTCGCCCGATCGACCGGCGCGAAGCTCGGCCTGCTCGGCCGTTCGGTCCCCGGATCCGACCCGGAGCTGACCGCGAACCTGGAACGGATGCGGGCCGCGGGAGTCGATCCGCTCTACGTCTCCGCGGACGTGACCGACGCCGCGGTCGTGGCGCAGGCGGTGCGGCGGATCGAGTCGGAGCTGGGCCCGGTCACCGCGGTCCTCCACGGCGCCGGCGCCAATACGCCGCGGCCGATCGCGGCGCTCGACGAGGCGTCGTTCCGCCGCACCCTGGCGCCGAAGGTCCGCGGGCTCGAGAACGTCCTGTCGGCCGTGGACCCGGAGCGCCTGCGGCTCCTGGTCTCCTTCGGCTCGATCATCGGCCGCGCCGGCCTCGAAGGCGAGGCGGACTACGCCACGGCCAACGAATGGCTCGGCCTCCTCACCGAACGCACCGGCCGCGCGCATCCGGGCTGCCGCTGCCTGACCCTCGAATGGTCGGTCTGGTCGGGCGTCGGCATGGGCGAGCGCCTGGGGACGCTGGAGAGCCTGATCCGCCGCGGCATCACGCCGATCCCGCCCGGCACCGGCGTGGCCTGGCTGCGCGATCTCCTCTCCCGGCCCCCGCAAAGCCCGTCCGTCGTCGTGGCCGGCCGCTTCGGCGATCCGGACACGGTCGAGGTGGAGCGCCCCGAGCTGCCGCTCCTCCGCTTCCTCGAAAGGCCGCGGGTCTTCATCCCGGGCGTCGAGCTGGTGGTGGACTCCGAGATCTCGGCCGACACCGACCCTCACCTCGCGGATCACGTCTTCCGCGGCGAGCCACTCTTCGCCGCCGTGCTGGGCCTGGAGGCCATGGCCCAGGCGGCCCTCGCCCTGACCGGCACGGACCGCATCCCGGTCTTCGAGGACGTGCGGCTCGTCCGCCCCGTGGCCGTGCCGCCGGGCCGCGCCACCACCGTCCGCGTCGCGGCGCTCGTGCGCGAGCCCGGCAAGGTGGAGCTGGCCCTGCGCGACGCCTCGACCGGCTTCGCCGCCGACCACTTCCGCGCCGTCTGCCGCTTCGACGCGGCCCCGGAACCGGCGGACCGCCGCTCCCTGGCCGCCGGCCGGCTGGCGCTCGATCCGGCCGACCTCTACGGCGGCCTCCTCTTCCACCGCGGCCGCTTCCAGCGCCTGGAGGGCTACCGCCAACTCGAAGCCAGGTCCTGCCTGGCCGAGATCGGGTCGGACGGCTCCACCGCCTGGTTCGGTCGCTGGCTGCCGTCCGAGCTGGTCCTGGGCGATCCCGGGGCGCGCGACGCCGCCATCCACGGCATCCAGGCCTGCATCCCGCACGCGACCCTGCTGCCCACCGGGGTCGACCGGATCGTCGCCGGCCGCCTCGACGCCTCGGAGCCGTTCGTGCTCTCCGCCCGCGAGCGCTCGCGCGACGGCGACGACTTCGTCTACGACCTGGAGATCCTGGACGCCCAGGGCCGGGTGCGCGAGCGCTGGGAAGGCCTGAGGCTGCACGCCGTGCAGAGGATCGATCCGCCCGCGGCCTGGCGCGCCGCACTGCTCGCGCCCTACGTGGAGCGCCGGCTGGAGGAGATCCTGCCGGGCCGGCCCGTCCACGTGACGCTCGGCCCGGACTCCGGCGCCCCCTCCCACCGCCCCGACGGCCGGCCCGACCTCCCGGTCTCCCGCTCCCACGCCGGAGATCTGGTCCTGGAAGTGGCGGCGGAGGGCCGCCTCGGCTGCGACCTGGAGCCCGTGACCGGGCGGACCGAAGAGGCCTGGCGCGACCTGCTCGGCGACGCCTTCGCCCTGGCCGGGCTGATCGCGCGCGAGCGCGGCGAGACGCTCGACGCCGCGGCTACCCGGGTCTGGACCGCCGTCGAGAGCCTCAAGAAGGCCGGCGTTCCGCACGGCGCGCCGCTCGTCCTCGACCGCTCCCCTGCCGCCGATACCGACGGCTGGCTCCTGCTGCGCTCCGGCGACCTGAGGATCGGCACCTACCTGGGTCCGGTGCGGGAGCTCTCCGGTCCGGCCGCGCTCGCCGTGCTCCTGGAGACGGCCGGTTGACCCGGGCCTACGAGTACCGCCACCGGGTCGGCTTCGAAGAGACGAACCTGGTCGGCAACGTCTACTACGTGAACCACCTGCGCTGGCAGGGCCGCTGCCGCGAGATGTTCCTGCTCGACCACGCGCCGGAGATCCTCGACGACCTCCGGAACGGCCTCGCCCTGGCCACCGTCCGCTGCTCCTGCGACTACCTGGTCGAGCTGGAGGCCTTCGACGAGCTGCTCATCCGCATGCGCCTGGGTGAGGTGGTCCAGAACCGCCTCACCCTGCGCTTCGAGTACTACCGGCTGAATAGCAGCGGCGAGGAGCTGGTCGCCCGCGGCGAGCAGCAGGTCGCCTGCATGCGCCGCCAGGGCGCCGACACCGTGCCCACGCCGATCCCGGCGGCGCTGCGCGAGGCTTTGCGGCCCTATTCGGAAAGGACCTGAAGGACATAAGGGACCCAAAGGACCCAAAGGACCAAAGACCTTCTGTCCTTTCTGTCCCTTGGGTCCTTTATGTCCTTTAGGTCCTTTCCCTCATGCTCGCCCTCGCCCGGATCGCCCTGCGCTACCCCGTCCAGGTCCTGGGGCTGCTCGCGCTCGGCACCGCGCTCGCCGCGCTCGGGCTCTTCCGGCTGGAGCTGCGCACGGACGGCGCGGCCATCTACCCGGCGAACGACCCGGTCGTCCTCCGGAGCCAGGCGGACCGCGAACGCTTCCTGGAGCCCGAGCAGGTCATCCTCCTGGTCACGTCGCGGCCCGGCGGGCCGGCGCTCCAGTCTCCCGCGGGCCTCCGCTTCCTGCTCGCCAGCCACCGCGAGATCCAGCGCATCCCGGAGGTGGCCATGGCCGGCGTGCGGTCCATCGCGCTGCGCATGGCGCGGCCCCGGCTCGACGGCGGACCGCTGCGGCTCCATCCGGTCGTCGAGAGCCCGGTGCCGGACGACCCCGCGGCCTTCGCGGCGCTCGTGCGCGAGATCGACCGCGCCCTTCTGGTGCGCGAGCTGTTCCTCTCCCGCGACGGCCGGAGCGCGGCAATCTACGTCCACCTGGCGGCCGGGGCCGACCGCCAGGACCTGATCCGGGGGCTCGAGACCTGGATGGCCTCCCGCTCCGGCTCGCCGTTCCGCCTGCGCCTGACCGGCCCGGCGGTCGCCGAGGCCGAGCTCGGCAACGCCGTCCTGCGCGACCTCCAACGGCTCGTGCCGGTCATGGTCGCCGCCGTGGCGCTCCTCCTCTGGATCTCGCTGCGCACCGCCGGCGGCGTGCTCGTCCCGCTCCTCGAAGTGCTCGCCACCCTGGTCTGCACCCTCGGCCTCATGGGCTGGACCGGCGTGCCGGTCACGCTCGTCACCACCATCCTGCCCGTGCTCCTCATGGCCATGTCGATCACCGACGAGATCCACCTCCTGGAGCGCGTCCGCCAGAGGATGGGGGACGGGCCTCTGGAGCGCGGCCGGCTGGTCAAGGCCGCGGCCGACTCCTACGCCGACCTCGCCCGGCCGCTCTACCTCTCGTCGCTCACCACGGCGGCCGGCTTCCTCTCCTTCGGCACGGCGTCGATCCTGCCTCTCCGCCAGTTCGGGGTCTTCGCCGCGATCGGGCTCGTGCTCGCCATGATCTTCTCCTTCGCCCTGGTGCCGGCGCTCATCGCCCTCCTGCCGCCGGCCTGGATCGTGCGCCGGGGCGCGCCGGACGAGAAGGAATCCGCCCTGCCGGCCTGGGAGCGGCTGGTGGCGCGGCGCTCGCGGGCCGCGGCGCTCTGCGGCCTCGCCCTCCTTGCCGTGGCCGTGCCCGGCGTCTTCCTCCTGAAGGTCCAGGATTCCTGGGTGGACAACTTCGACCCGCGCTCCGACCTGGTCACCGCCGAGCGCGACTTCAACCGCGCCTTCTGGGGGAGCTACCGCTTCGACGTGGTGTTCGAGGGCGGGCGCCTCTTCTTCCAGACGCCGCGCGGCCTCGCCCTGCTGGAGGACTTCCACCGCCAGGCGAGGACGGCGCCGCACGTCGGCGGCATCCTCTCTCCGCTGCCGCCCCTGCGCATGATCGCGGAGACCCTGCTCGACCATCCCGGCCCGCTGTCGACCCTGCCGCCCGACGGCGCCCTGAAGGCCGTGGGCATGCTGGAGGCGGCGCAGAAGTGGCTCGACCTGCGGCAGTTGCTGACCTACGACCACGACGCGGCGCGGGTGCGCCTGTTCGTCCGCAACGCCGACTTCGAGCGCGGGCGCGAGCTGCGCGGCTGGCTCCAGGAGCGCCTGCCGGAGCTGACCGCACGCTACCCGGTGCGGGCTCACCTCTCGGGCGACGTGCCGGTCGGCCTGGAGGTGGTGGGAGCGATCGTCCGCAACCAGCTCCGGTCGATCGGCGGCACCCTGGCCCAGATCGCCCTCCTCCTGCTCGTGGTTCTGAGGAGCGTCCGGCGGACGGCCGTGGCGCTCGCCCCGGTGCTCGCCGCGGCGCTCCTCATGTTCGCCGTGCTCGGCTTCGGCGGCATCCCGCTGGGCATCGCGACCAGCATGTTCGCCGCGCTCACCCTGGGCGCCGGCGTGGACTTCTCCCTCCACTTCGTCCACGCCTACCACCGGGAGCGGCGGGACGGGGTGGACCACGACGAGGCGATCCTCGCCACGCTGCGCACCGGCGGCCGCGGCCTGCTGTGGAACGCGCTCGTCCTGGCCTTCGGCTTCTCGGTGCTCGCCGTCTCCGCCATCAAGCCCAACGCCAGCCTCGGGCTGCTGCTCGCCCTGGCCATGCTGGTCTCGTACGGGACGACCCTGGTCTTCCTGCCGGAGATCCTGCGGAGGGTGGAGAAAGGGTGAGGAGGGGCGGCGGCAATTGCCGACAGCCCCTCCTGGGAAGACCTCAGTTCACCGTGCCGTCGACCGGCTGCGCCGGGTCGGCCGGATCCGTCGGGACGGGCTCGGCCACGACCGGCGGGCAGAGGACGGGCTGCGGCTGCGGCTGCACGACCACCGCGCCGGCCTGGTTCCGGAGCGTGCTGGTGGAGCCCGTGCCGGTCCTCAGGCAGTCCTGCGGCGGCTTGGTGATGTGGCGCGCCGAGTAGTCCGCGTGCTCGTGGACGCCGCCCGCCGGGTTGAAGGGCGGGGTGGCCGCGAAGCCCGGGATGAAGGTGTTCGAGCGCCCGATCGTCGTGGTGTCGTTCACGCCGTCGCCGTTGGCGTCGAAGGAGATGCCGGCGGCGAGCGGCGTGACGCCGGCCGTCGTCGGGTTGAAGTTGCCCGGGCCGCCGGTGTGCACCCAGCCGGTGCCGGTCGAGTTCAGGACGATGGCGCCGCAGGTGCCCGTGGGCACCGTGCCGCAATCCAGGCGCACGCGGTCGGCCGGGACCGACACGTTCTGGAAGACCACCACCGGGATGACGTTGAACGAGGAGCTGAACGTGCCGCCGTCCCCGTTCACCTGCTTCACGCTCATGGAGCCGGTGCCGGCCACGGCCGTGGAGAGATAGACCTCCACGTTGTAGGTGCCGTAGCCCGAGATCTGCACCGAATCGCTGTCCGAGACCATGCTGAGACCCACGATCTGGAGCGGGATCGTCCGCACCTCACCGAAGAAGGTGAAGGTATGGGAGCCCGTGTGGCGGACGATCGTGTCGATCGAGCCCAGGCTGGCAGGCTTGATCGGCTTGCCCTTCAGGTTGACGATCTGCGTCCCGGAGACCACCGAGCCGCCCGGGAACACCGAGCTCACGTTCCAGCCGGTCAGGTTCAGGGTGGTGAGACCACCGCCCTGGGTGACCCAGCCATCGTCGCCCGCCAGCACCGTGTGCGTCTGCGCGGCCACAGGCACGGCGGCGAGCAACAACGCGGCAAACAGAGACAGCTTCCAGTCTTTCATTGACAATCTCCTCTCTAGACCGGAAACAGGACATCCCCCTCTGCCCCATTTCGCAATTAGCTCTACACAAGAGAGGGTGTTTGCGAAGGAACAAACGAGACAGAACGGTCAGGACCGGAGATAGCGCAGCAGCCGGCGGCGCCGGCGGCGGCGCTCCTGGGGCGTCTCCTTGCCCTCCCGGAGCGCCTTCAGGCGGGAGAGCTCGTTGCCGATCTCCGAGTTGACCTCGCCGCCCATGAGGATCGCGAACCCCGTCATGTAGAACCAGGTCAGGAGGAGGATGACCGCGCCGACCGAGCCGTAGGTCGTGCTGTAGGCGTGGAAATAGGCGAGGTAGAGCCGCAGCCCGAACGAGGCCAGCAGGAACAGGCTCACCCCGGTCACCGCGCCCGGCGTGAGCCACTGGCGGTACGGGGTCTCGCCGAGGTTCGGCGCGTAGTTGTAGACCATCTCGAAGGACAGCACCACGAAGGCCAGCACCAGCGGCCACTTGAAGAAGTGCCAGGCCACCGCGAAGAACGGCCCGACGTGCTCGGCCAGCAGGGTCGCGATCGCGCCGCCGTAGAAGATGACCGTGAGGGCCGAGATGATGAGCACCGCGAACATGATGGTCAGCATCACCGAGATGATCCGCCGCTTCCACCAGCGCCGGGTCTCCTTGAGGCCGCAGGCGATGTTCAGCGTCCGGCCCACCGCGATCATGCCGTTCGAGGAGATCCACAGCGCGGCGAAGAGGCTGGCGTAGAGCTTGAGCCCGCTGCGCGCCAGCGTGATCTCCTCCAGCGTGCCGGTCAGCAGCGAGGTGATCTCCGGGCTCGGCGAGATCTTCGCCAGGTACCAGAGCAGGTTGAAGCGCAGCGAGGCGCTCGCCCCCGCCATGTAGCCCAGCAGCGTGGTCAGGAAGACGAGCAGCGGGAAGGCCGAGAAGAGGAAGAAGTAGGCCAGCTCCGCCGAGCGGCCGAGGAGCTCGTCCTGGTAGATCTGCCGCCACAGCCGGACGCCCAGCTCCCGCCAGGTGAGGCCGGCCCGCGTCCACAGCGAAGTCATGGTCTCATTTCCTCTCCACCCGTTCCGGCGGTGCTAGCATCGCCCCCCAGAGAGAGCCGCCCCGGAAGGGCGATCCTATCAAGGGCTATCGAGGGGAGACCATGGACCGAGAGAAGGCCGCCGCGAGGATCTCCAAGCTCCGCACCGAGATCCGCCACCACGACTATCTCTACTACGTCAAGGACAGCCCCGACGTCTCCGACGAGCAGTACGACAAGCTCTACCGCGAGCTGGTCGCCCTGGAAGAGGAGCACCCGGACCTGATCACCGACGACTCGCCCACCCAGCGGGTCGCCGGCCAGCCCGTGGCCGGCTTCGCCACCATCGAGCACGCCGCGCCCATGCTGTCGCTCGACTCCGACCAGGCCGAAGCCTCGCTCCGCCGCTTCGACGAACGAGTGAGGAAGGGGCTCGGCGACGACTTCCCGGTCGAGTACGTGCTGGAGCCGAAGCTCGACGGCGCCTCGGTCGAGCTGGTCTACCAGGACGGAGTCCTGCTCCAGGCCTCCACCCGCGGCGACGGCCGGCGCGGCGAGGGCATCACCGCGAACGTCCGCACCATCCAGAGCGTCCCCCTCCGCCTGCGCGACAGCGAGCGGCCGGTCCCCCCGTTCCTTTCGATCCGCGGCGAGGTCGTCATGCACTCCGAGGACTTCGACAAGCTCAACGAGCGGCTCATGGCCGAGGGCCAGGAGCCGTTCTCGAACCCGCGGAACGCCGCGGCCGGCGCGCTGCGCCAGCTCGACCCGCAGCTCACCGCCTCCCGGCCGCTCGACCTCTACGCCTACGACATCCTGGCCTCGGAGGAGCTCGACCTCGCCAGCCAGTGGGAGGTGCTCCAGGCCCTGCGCGACTGGGGGCTCCGCGTCAACGACCACGTCCGCCTCGCCCGCTCGCTCGACGACATCTTCGAGTATCACAAGGAGCTGGAGGACCGGCGCGACGACCTCTCGTTCCTGGGCTACGAGATCGACGGCATCGTCATCAAGCTGAACGACCTGGAGGCCCGGGAGATGCTCGGCTGGACCACCCGCCACCCGCGCTGGGCCTTCGCCTACAAGTTCCCGCCGCGCAAGGAGGTCACGCGCCTGCTCTCGATCCTGCCGAGCGTCGGCCGCACCGGCGTGGTGACGCCCGTGGCCATCATGCTCCCCGTCGAGCTCGGCGGCGTCACCGTCTCCCGCGCCACGCTTCACAACCGCGAGGAGGTGGCGCGGAAGGACGTGCGCGAAGGCGACCGGGTGCGCATCCAGCGCGCCGGCGACGTCATCCCGCAGGTCGTCGAGCGCATCGAGGAGCCCGATCGCGAGCGCGGCCCGGAATGGCGGATGCCGGACGTCTGCCCCTCCTGCGGCACGGCGCTCACCGAGCGCGGCCCGTTCACGGTCTGCCCGAACAGCTTCGAGTGCCCGGCCCAGCTCGTCGGCCGGATCGTCCACTTCGCCTCCCGCAACGCGCTCGACGTCGAGGGCCTGGGCGACGAGACCGCCAAGCAGTTCGTGGGCGAAGGCCTGGTGAAGCAGCTCCCCGACCTGTTCGAGCTCACGACCGGCCAGCTCGTCAAGCTGGAGGGCTTCGCCGAGAAGTCGGCCACCAAGCTGGTCGAGGCGCTGGCCAAGGTGGCGGCGGGAGTCGAGCTGGCGCGCTTCCTCTACGGCCTGGGCATCCCCGAGGTCGGCACGGCCGTGGCCCGCGACCTCTCCCGGCACTTCGGCTCGTTCGAGGCGCTGCGGACCGCCGATGAAGCCGCGCTCCAGGAGGTCTCCGGCGTCGGCCCCCGGATGGCCGAGCAGATCCTGGCCTTCTTCGCCGAGCCCAAGAACGCCGAGGTCCTGGACGAGCTGACGGGGAAGCTGAAGATCCAGGAAGACCAGTCCAGGCCGGCGGCCGGCGCCGTACAACCGTTTGCGGGGCTCAAGTTCGTCTTCACCGGCGGACTGAGCCGCGTCTCCCGGAGCGAGGCCCAGAAGCGGGTCGAGTCGCTCGGCGGCAAGGCCACGGGATCGGTCAGCAAGTCGACCGACTACGTGGTGGTCGGCGAGGACGCCGGCTCCAAGGCCGACGACGCCCGGCGCCTGGGCGTCAAGACCCTGGATGAAACGGGGTTCCTCGAGCTGTTACGGGAGAACGGAGTGAACCTGGATTGAAAGGGGCTCTGCTGTGAAGAAAGCCATGCCCGCCATCGCCCTCCTGATTGTCGCGATTGCCTTCAGTGCGGCCTGCGCCCGGGCCGCCGCCGAGAAGGGGGAGAAAGGAAAGACCGCCATGACGACCGCGAACGAGACCACCGCCAACGGCATCCAGAAGATCGTCAAGACCGAGGACGAGTGGAAGAAGCTCCTGACGCCCGAGCAGTTCAAGGTGCTGCGCAAGGAAGGGACGGAGCGCGCCTTCACCGGCGAATACTGGAACAACCACGAGAAGGGGACCTACGTCTGCGCGGCCTGCGGTCTGCCGCTGTTCAGCTCGGATACCAAGTTCGAGTCCGGCACCGGCTGGCCGAGCTTCTGGCAGCCGATCAACCCGCACAACGTGGAGACCCACGAGGACAACAGCCTGTTCATGTCGCGCACCGAGGTCGTCTGCGCGCGCTGCGGCGGCCACCTCGGCCACGTCTTCACCGACGGCCCCCGCCCCACCGGCCTGCGGTACTGCATGAACTCGGTCTCGATGAAGTTCGTGCCGGCCGGGAAGTAAAAGTTGATCCCGTTCCCCCTCTCCCCGGCCCTC
>JBEQUE010000156.1:0-15174 GCA_040349255.1 Acidobacteriota bacterium
TGGAGATGTCCTTGCCGGAGATCCCGCCCGGCGAGCGCCGGCGGCTGGTGCGCTCCTGCTTCCGGCACTTCGGCGCCGCGCTCTGCGACGCGGTCTCCTCGACCCGCTTCGACGCCCGCGACCTCTGTGAGCGGTTCAGCCTCGAAGGCTGGGAGAACGTCGAGGCGGCCGACCGGCCCGGCAAGGGCTTCTTCGTCCCCTCCCCCCATCTCGGCTTCTGGGAGCTGGTGCCGCCGCTCGTCGGCGCCTTCCACCGCAAGATGAGCATCGTCATGCGGCCGGCCGACAACCCCTACCTGGACCGCGAGCTGCGCGGCCTGCGCGAGCGCTTCGGCAACGGCACGCTGCCCAAGCGCGGAGCGGCGCGCCGGATGCTGGAGACCCTGCGCGGCGGCGGCATCGTCGGCATCCTCATCGACCAGCGGGTCCAGGCCAAGGAGGGGATCGAGGTGCCGTTCTTCGGCCGGCCGGCGCTGACCACGCCGGTCCTCGCCCGCCTCTCGCTGCGCACCGGAGCCCCGGTCCTGCCGGTGGCGCTCGTCCCGGAGCCGCATGGAAGATACCGCTTCGTCGCCCACCCGCCGATCGTCCCGCCCCAGGAAGATGGAGAGGAGGCCGTGACGGAGCTGACCCGGCAGTATCTCGAGGTCGCCGAGCAGGACATCCGCCGCCATCCGGAGCAGTGGCTCTGGATGCACAGGCGCTGGGAGGCCCGGAAGTGATCCGAGGGTTTGATTCGCGGTAATACTCCGGTCATACTACCTCCATGAAGACCGCCATCTCGATTCCCGATCCCGTTTTCGAGGCAGCCGACCAGCTCGCGAAAAGGATGGGCGTCTCCCGGAGCGAGCTATACGCTTCGGCCATTCAGGCCTACGTGCAGGCCCATCGGGCCGACGACATCACCGAAGCGCTCAACCGGATCTACGGCAAGGAGGATTCCTCGCTCGATCCGGTCCTCGCGGCCCTTCAATCCAGGGCCTTGCCGGGGGACGATTGGTAGACGTCTGCCGGGGTGAGATCTGGTGGGCGGCCCTGCCGGAGCCGACGGGCTCGGAGCCGGGCTCCCGGCGTCCTGTCGTCATCCTCCAGGCGGACAGCTTCAACCGCAGCCGGATCCGGACCGTGATCGGAGTCGGCCTGACCACGAACCTGCAGCGGGCGGACGCTCCGGGTAACGTGTTGCTGCCGAGCCGCCAGACGCGGCTGCCGAAGGATTGCGTCGCCAACATCTCCCAGCTCATCACGGTGGACAGGAACGACCTGGTCGAGTGCGTGGGGCCTCTTCCCGTCCATCTCCTTCAGCGCATCGAAGATGGCGTTCGACTGATCCTCGAGATCTGATCCCCGTTCCCCTGTGAAAAACCGCTGGCTCCTCCCCTACCTCCTCCTCGTCCTCCACGCCCTGCTCTTCGGGGCCTGGATCGTGGACGACGCCGGCATCTCCTTCTCCTACGCGCGCAGCCTGGCGTCGGGATACGGCCTGGTCTCCCAGCCGGGCCTGCCGCCGGTCGAGGGCTTCTCGAACTTCCTCTGGACGGTCGGCCTCGCGCCGCTCTTCCTGGTCCGGCTGTTCCACCCGGTCTATACCCCGAAGCTGATCAGCCTGGCGCTCCTCGCCGGCTCGTTCTTCCTCCTGGACCGGTCGCTCCTGGCGCTCACCAACAGCCGGGCGGTCTGCCGGGTCGCGCTCCTCCTGCTCGCGGTCTGCACGCCGTTCGTGGCCTGGACCGTCTCCGGCCTCGAAAACCCGCTCTACGTCCTGCTGCTCAGCCTGCTTCTGTGGCTGATCGTCCGCGAGCGGGACGGCGGCGGATGGCCGCGCTCTTACCCAATAGCCGCCGGAGCCGTGGCCGCCGGGATCGCCATGACCCGGCCGGATGGCGCCGTCTTCGCCGCGCTCTACCCGCTGCTGACCGTCGCCCTGCGCCGGAGCGGAGCCCTCGGACGCCTGCTCCGGTACGGCGCCGCGCTCGCGCTCCTCCTCGGCGGCTTCCTCCTCTTCCGCTGGACCTGGTTCGGCCAGCTCTTCCCGAACACCTACTTCGCCAAGGGCGGCCCGTCGCCGGAGGCGTACGTCGACCTGCTCACGCTCCAGCCGCCGATGATGGGCAAGGTCTTCGACCTCTTCGAATCGGTGGCCGGGAGGGGCAACGTCCTCCTGCTGGCCGGCCTCGCGGCGGGCACGGCGTACCTGATCGGCGCGCGGCGCTTCCGGTGGGGCCACCTCGTCCTGCTCGCCTTCGCCTGTCTCGGAGCCGCGCCCTACCTCCTCCTCCCCCACGACTGGATGCCCGAGTTCCGCTTCGCCACGCCGTTCTTCCCCTTCCTCTACGCCTACGGCGTGGCCCTCGCCGCATCGCTCGGCGAAGGGCTGTCGGCGGAGCGCAGGCGCCTGCCGGCGCTCGCCGGCGGCCTGGCCGCGGTCGGCCTGAGCCTCGCCCTGTTCGCGCCGCGGACCGTCCTGTTCGCCGCCGCGCCGACCGTCCCCTTCGACGAGGTCATATGGAAGTTCGGCCTGCGCTACAACCACTTCGCCGACGTCCTGGGCCTGCGGCAGGGGTCCATTCTGCTGCCGGACGTGGGCGGCACGCTGTGGACCTCGCGCCTGCGGGTCTACGACCTCGCCGGCCTCACGGACCCGGTCATCGCGCGCACGCTGGACAAGGCCCCGGAAGCCTTCTACGACTACATCTTCGAGCACGCGAAGCCGACCTTCATCCACACGCACCACTACTGGACGCTCAAGGCCGGCTTCGACTACGACCCCCGGTTCTTTCGCGACTACGTGCCGCTCTTCGACTTCGTGGAGCCCGCGGTGGTGCAGCGGGCGAGAGGCGACCGGCTGCGCTCCGGCGACTTCGTGCGGCGCGACGCGATCGCAGGCAAGGACGCCGCCGTGGCGCGGATCCGGGCGGAGCTGGTGGAGTACTACGAGGAGTCGCGGCCCGAGCTCGAACGGCGGGGCTCGAAGGCGATGGAGGCGATGGAGTAGGAGTCAGGAGGCCTTTTTCTTCACGGCCATCGCGGGACGGGGCGGCAGCGTGACCACCTTCCGCCCGCTCTCGACCTGGCGCTTGCGGGCCGACTCCGCAATTCTCTCGAGGTCGTAGCCGGACTCCTTCGCGAGAGCTTCCCGGACCGCGTGAATCTCGTCAAGGATGGGGTCGGTTGGTGGCATACCTGCTACTCCGCGGAAAACTCGATCGGTGTGCAGATCGTTGGCGGCTCAACGCCGTAAGACCTGCATGTGCTCTCGATTCTACTACGCATCGACGCATTGGCGATGTGCCGGCAGTTCCAGCTCAACAGGTAATCCATGCCATGGACAGAGGCGACGGCAATGTGAAGCGCGTCGACCATTGCCTTCTCTGGCAGGTCACCGACTCGGACCAGCTCTCCAGCCAGATGGACTGCTTCTGGCGTGGTGCCCAGCACAGTCGCCTCCCGAAGCGCCGCAAGCCGCTTTGTTGCCGCATCCTGATCACCAGCGGAGGCTTCGTCAAGGACGAACTGAGAGATATACAGCTCGAATTGCGCTCGCGTAGCCCACCAGCCGCGCGTGATCTGCTGATGGGCCGCCCGTACGAGGTCGCGACTGGGGTAAGCCGTCAGATAGCTGACGATGCTTGTTTCAACGTAAAGCCTTGGCTTCATTCACCCCTCCAGCGCCGCCAGCATCCGGTCGATCTCCTCCTCGGTGTTGTAGAAGTGAGGCGACACCCGGAAACGCCCGGCCCGCGCGGCGACTCCGATGCCCTGCCCGGCCAGGCGCTTCACCAGATCGTCGGCGGCGTGGTTGGGATGGACCGCGGTCACGATGCCCGAGGTCTCTCCCGGCTCGCGGGAGGAGATCAGCCGGAAGCCGCGCTCGGCCAGGCCCGCGGCGGCGCGCTCGGTCAGGGCCAGGACCCGGCTCTCGACCTCCTTCTTCCCGGCTTCGAGCAGAATCTCCAGCGACGCTCCCAGAGCCGTGATGCCGTAGGCGTTCAGGGTGCCGCTCTCGAAGCGCTTCGCGCCCTCGTTGAAATCGACGTTGAACTCGGTCCAGTTGAGCTGGTCGCGCATGGAGCGCCAGCCGGACCGGGTCGGACGGAAGCGCTCCACGACGCGGTCGGAGACGTAGAGCAGGCCGATCCCCTCCGGCCCGAGGAGCCACTTGTGGGCGGAGGCCACGGCGGCGTCCACGAGGTCGCGCTCGACGTCCAGCTCCAGGGCGCCGAGCCCCTGGATGACGTCCACCACCAGCAGGATGCCACGCTCGCGGCAGACCCGGCCGATGCGGGCGAGGTTGCAGCGGTAGCCGTTGGCGTACTGGACCCAGGAGAGCGCCAGCATGCGCGTGCGGTCGTCGATCCGGGAGAGCAGCTCGTCGTCGTCGATCCGGCCGTCGCGCTCCGGGATCTGCCGATACTCGACGCCGTAGTCGGAGAGACGCATCCAGGGATAGACGTTCGAGGGGAAGTCGAGGTCGGCGCCCAGGACGTTGTCGCCCGGCTGCCAGTCCACGAATCCCTCCGCCATGGCCGAGAGGCCGGTCGAGGTGTTCTCGCAGAAGGAGACCTCCCGCGGGTCCCGCGCGCCGAGGAGCTCCGCGCCCAGGCCGCGGACGCGCTCGACCTCCCGGTTGCGCTCCGCCCAGTGCTGGTCGCCGGTCCGGGAGACGTCCCCGGCCATCGCGGCCATCCGTTCGACCGCCCGTTGCGGGAGCGGCGCCACGGCGGCGTGGTTCAGATACGCGAGCCGCTCCGTGACCGGAAACTCCTCGCGGAAACGCTTCAGGGTGGTCTCGTCCATGTCTCCTCCTACCTTATTTATACGGGAGGGCTGTCCGCCGCCGGCTCGGCCCCGGGCTTCAGCTCCAGGACCAGGAGGGCCGGCACTCCCAGGCCCAGGATGCTGAGGTAGTGGAGCGCCCGGTACAGGAGGGTACCGGCCGCGGCGTCCACCCGGTCCATGCCCAGGGCGGCGAAGGTGGCGACCATGGCCGCCTCCGTGGTGCCGAGGCCGCCGGGGGTCCCGGTCAACATGCCCGCCGCGTTGCCCAGCGCCACTCCCGCCACGATCACCAGCGGCTCCACCTCCAGGTCCAGCGAACGGAAGACGCACCACTGGGCCAGGATGTTGGTCAGGAAGAAGATCCCCCCCAGGACAGCCGCCAACCCATGGAGACGGTTCTCGCCGAGCAGTCTCACAAAGACTCCTACCGCCTCGTGGCCGTGGGAGTAGAGGCGCTGGGTCCGGCCTTCCGTCTTCGCCGCCCGCCGCGCCAGGAAGCGCACCAGCGGGTTCTCCCCGAGACCCCGGCTCCGCCGGCTCCAGAGCAGCAGGCCCGGGACCGCCGCCACCAGCAGCACCGCGCCCAGCACCCCGACCCAGGCCTGCCCGAAGCTCGGCGCGGCCACGATCACCGCGATCCACGTGCAGCCGCTCATCGCCGCCTGGTGCGCCACCTGGTCGTAGAGCACCACCCCGTAGACCTGGCCGAACGGCCGCGCCAGGCCGCGGGCGAAGTAGCGCGCCCGCATCGGCCCGCCGATCAGCCGAGCCGACGGCGTGATCAGGTTGAGCGCCGCCGAGGCCAGCAGCACCCAGAAGGAGAGGCCCCAGCCCGGACGTTGCCCGATCGCCAGCCAGGAGGCCTGCCGGATCCGCGCCTCCCAGAGCAGGTAGCGGCCGGTCATCAGGAGCAGCCCCGGCACCATGTAATACCAGTTCGCCTCCTCCAGCCGCTCCTCCAGGACCGACCAGTCGATCCCCTGGAGCAGCCGCCAGGTCAGCCACAGCGCCAGGACCGTGATGCCGGCCTTGAGCAGGCGGACGCCCCAGGTCTTGAGAGAGGAGGCTTCTTCGCGGGGCTGGCCGGGTTCCATGAGGCCGCTTAGGATAGCGCACCGAGGAGGAGCGGCATGGGCACGGAAAGGCTGGAGCTGGAACCGGAGGAATTGCGCAGACTCGGCTACCGCATCGTGGACCTCCTGGTCGAGCGTTCCACCACGCTCGAGGACCTGCCGGCCGCGGGTTGGGCGGACCGCGATCGGCTCGAAGCCCTGTTCCGCGAGCCCGCGCCCGAGCAGCCACGCGATCCGGGAGAGGTCCTCGACCGGCTGGAGCGCGACCTGTTCCCCTACTTCATGCCGATCTCCCACCCGCGCTTCTTCGCGTTCGTGCCGGGGCCGAGCAACATGGTCGGCGCGCTGGCGGACGCGCTCGCCTCGGGTCTGAACCCGTTCCTCGGCACCTGGTTCGCCGGCGCCGGCCCGGCCGAGCTCGAGCTGGTGACGATCGACTGGCTGCGCGAGATCTGCGGCCTCCCGCCCGAGGCCGGCGGCCTCTTCGTGTCCGGCGGCTCGATGGCGAACCTCACCGCCCTGTGCGCGGCCCGCCATGCACGCCTGGAGTCGCGGGGGCTGGACCCGGCCCGCGCCGTCCTCTATCTCTCGGACCAGACCCACTCGTCCGTGGAGCGCGCCGTCCGGGTGCTCGGCTTCCGGCAGGACCAGATCCGCAAGCTTCCGGCCGACGAGGACCTCCGCCTCTCCCTGTCCGTTCTCCCGGCAGAGATCGACGCCGATCGCGCCGCGGGGCGGATTCCGTTCTGCGTCGTGGCCAACGCCGGCACCACGAGCACCGGCGCGGTCGATCCGCTCGCCGATCTCGCCGGCCTCTGCCGGCGCGAGGATCTCTGGCTGCACGTGGACGGCGCCTATGGCGCGGCGGCGGTGCTCTGCGAGCGCGGCCGCCGGGCGCTGGCCGGACTGGAGGAAGCGGACTCGCTCTCGCTCGACCCTCACAAGTGGCTGTTCCAGCCGATCGAGATCGGCTGCGTGCTGCTGCGCGACCGCCGGCAGCTTCACGACACGTTCACCATTCATCCCGAGTACCTGCGGGACGTGCACCGCTACCAGGAGGCGGTGAACTTCTGCGACCACGGCGTCCAGCTCACCCGCGGGTTCCGGGCGCTGAAGCTCTGGATGTCGATCCAGATCTTCGGCCTGGAGGCGTTCCGGAAGGCGGTGGACCGCGGCTTCGACCTCGCCGAGCAGGCGGAGGCGATCCTCCGGCAGTCGGGCTGCTGGGAGGTCACGACGCCGGCGCAGATGGGCATCGTGAGCTTCCGCTATGTCGTCCCCGGTTGGTCCGACGAACGGTTGGACGAGGTCCAGGGCAGGATCGTGGATGCCCTGCGCGCCGAGAGCTTCGCCATCGCCACCTCGACCCTCCTGCGCGGCCGGACCGCGCTGCGCCTCTGCACGATCAACCCGCGGACGACGGACGAGGACATCCGCGCCACGATCGAGCACATGGCCCGGCTCGGCGAGGGGTTGACGGCCGGAGCGAGCTGAGAAACGCTTGCGGAGCCGGACAGGCCGGCCCGAACCGGAGGAGAGACAGCATGAAGATCACCGTCGTGAAGAACGGACCCTTCCGCGTGGAAGGCGAGGACATCCAGATCCAGGATCCCGAGGGCAACGCCTACGGCCTGGGCGGCCGGACCGTCGTCTCCCTCTGCCGTTGCGGGATGTCGCAGAACAAGCCGTTCTGCGACGGCAACCACAAGCACCACGGGTTCCAGGACGAACCGCAGGCCCGCGACCTGCCGCCGAAGACGGTGTGAGGTTTTTTCCGACCGCCCTGACCGTCCTCCTCCTGGCATTGCCCGCCGCCGCCCAGGGGCCCTCCGCCAACTGGCGGACCCTGGAGACGCCGCACTTTCGCGTGCACTACCCGGCCGCGTCCGAAGCCTGGGCGCGGCGGGCGGCGGGGCGGCTGGAGTCGATCCGCGAGCGCGTGGCGGCGGAGGTCGGGTACATGCCGCCGGAGACCGTGGACGTGCTCGTCTCCGATCCGGTCGCCGATCCCAACGGCGCCGCCATCCCGATCCTCGGCTGGCCCCGGCTCGTGCTGTGGACCAGCCCGCCGGGGCCGACGTCGGCCATCGGGCACTACACGGAGTGGTCCGAGCTGCTCCTGGTCCACGAGGAGACCCACCTCGTCCACCTCCTCCGGCCGTCGCGGAACCCCTGGCGCCAGCTCCTCTCCCGGATCGCTCCCGCCGGGCCGATCCCGCTCGGCGCGCCGCGATGGGTGGTCGAAGGCTACGCGACCGTGGTCGAGGGCCGGCTCACCGGCTCGGGCCGGCCGAACAGCGACCTGCGCGCGGCCGTCCTCCGGCGGTGGGCCCAGGCCGGCCGGCTGCCGGGCTACGGACTGCTCGCCTCGGACTCCCGCGACTGGCAGGGCATGGGCATGGCCTACCTGGTCGGCTCAGCCTACCTGGAATGGCTGGAGGAGCGGGTCGGCCCGGGCAGCCTGCGCAAGCTCTGGGCCCGGATGACCGCGCGCCAGACCCGCAGCTTCGACAACGCGTTCGAAGGGGTGTTCGGCGACCCGCCCGCGAAGCTCTACGACCGCTTCCGCGCCGAGCTGACCTGGCGCGCGATCGAGGTCGAGCGCCGGCTCGGCGAGGCGGCGCCGCTCCGCGAAGGCGAGCTCTGGCAGGACCTCTCCTGGAACGTCGGCGATCCGGCTGTCTCGCCGGACGGCTCGAAGCTCGCCGTCGTCCTCGGGTCCCGCGACCGGCCGGACCGACTCGTGGTCTGGTCCACGGCGCCCGACGAGAAGGCCGGGAAGGACTGGGAGGAGCGGCGGAACAAGCTCCTGGAGCTCGACCCCGAGGACGTACCCGCCGAGCGCACGAAGCCGTTCGCGCGCAAGCCGCTCCACACGCTCGACGCCACGGACGGGGTCGAGCCGACCCTGCCGCGCTGGATGCCGGACGGCCGGTCGATCCTCTTCGTCCGCTTCGAGCCCGACCGCGAAGGCTTCCTCCATCCCGACCTCTTCCTCTGGACGCCCGAGAACGGACAGGTGCGACGGATCACCCGCGAGGCCGACCTGCGCGAGCCCGATCCGTCGCCGGACGGCGCCTGGGCCGTGGCCGTCCGCCACCGCGACGGCGCCTCGCAGCTCGTCCGGGCCGATCTCGGGACCGGGGAGGTCACCGAGATCACGCCGCCGTCCGTCAAGGAGGTCTACGACCGGCCGCGGATCTCGCCGGACGGCGGCCGGGTCGTCTTCGCGCGGCACCGCGAAGGCGCCTGGGGACTGGTGATCCGGGACCTGGCGTCGGGCGAGGAAAAGAGGCTCGAACCGCCTCGGGAAAGCACGGTGGCCGGGCCCTCCTGGAGCCCGGACGGCCGCACGGTCTACGCGGTGGTCGGCGACCAGGGGTTCATCGACGTCTGGGCCTTTCCTCTCGACGGCGAGCCCTTCGCGGTGACCCGGACCGCCGGCGCCGCCTTCGCCCCGGCCCCGTCTCCGGACGGCCTCTACTATCTCTCCCTGGAACCGGACGGTCTGGATCTCCGCCGGCTCGATTTGAAACAGGAAATTGCCGCTGCTCCGACCGTGGACCTGCCTCGCCAGCTGGCTCCGGTTATCCGGCCCCCCGCCCCTGAAAGGCCGGAGCCCTTCGCTGTGGCCGAGCCCGAAGAATCCCGCTCTTACGGTCTGGGCCGGCCGGAGCTTCTGCCACTGATCGGCGGCTCCGGCTCCTCTTCGGGAGGCGCCTTCGAGCTCGGAGTCCGGGGCGGCGACGTGGTGGGCCGGCTCGACTGGCTCGTCCTCGGCTCGCTCTCCAACAGCGGCTGGGCGGAGGGCGGAGCGCTCGCGGCGGCCTGGCGCGGCTGGCCGGTCGAGGTCGGCCTTCATCTCTTCCAGGCAGACGAGGAAGCGGTGGATCGCCGGGGCGCAGAGCTGTCGGCGCGATGGGACCGGATCTGGAGCGGTGGCAGATTCCAGATCTCCGGCCGGACGCTCTTCGGCCGGGTGGAGGGTCTCGACCAGCAGATCGCCTCGCTTTCCGCCGGCTACTCCCTGTTCCGCCGGCATGGCCCCTGGCGCCTGAGCGCCGGATTCTCGGCGCTCCGGGACTCCGGCTGGACAGACGGCGATCCCTGGTCCCGCTCCACCGGCTGGGCGCGGCTCGGGCTCGGCCATGACGGCAGCCGCCTCGTCCTCGACTGGCGGCGCGGAACGTCCGCGGACGTCCGCCGTCCGTTCGACCTCTTCCAGCTCGGCGGCGCGGACTCCAGCCTCCTGCCGGACTCCGTCCTCTCGGGCCGCATCCTGTCGCCGGCCCTGCCGGCCGGAACCCGCCTCGGGACCGACTTCGAGACGCAGCGCGCGGAGCTGGACCTGGGCTTCCTTCCGGCGCCGGCCTTCTTCGAGCGCCACCGCGTCTGGACCGGAAGATCGGAGGACTGGCTGTCCCTGGCCGGCCTGGAATTCCACTGGTCCACCGGCCCCATCCCGCTCGGCCGCGTCCCGGCGCTCGACGTCCGCCTCGGCCTCGCCCGCATCCTGGAAGACCCGTCTCCCGGCTCGCCGCTGGAGGACGACTTCCGGTGGTGGGCGATCACGGTCTGGCGCCCGTAGCTCACAAGAACCGCCTCTCCGCGTCTCCTTCCCTGAGCGGCTTCCGGGATGAGGGAGCCCGCCCCTGAGATTCGTCTCTCGACAGGGTGGGCTGATCACTCCCTTTTTTCCGGCTGCAATCATGGTCGCTATTTCACCACTTAGAAAATGTAGAGAGCGGAGACGGTCGCACCTCCGCCTCTAATAAGGAATATGTGTTTGCATATATATGGATTGTCGCCGGAAGTTGATGTTGAAATCGCTTCGCGCACCGTTTGACCGCCCGCGGCGGCCAGCCGCTGGCAAAAAGGAGACGAAACATGGCCCAGCCCAAACCCCAGCCCAAGGCCAAGCCCAAGCCCACTCCCGTCGGCTTCAAGCTGCCCGCCGGCACGAAGAGCAACGCGAAGAACCTGCAGGTCCCCGGCAGCGTCATCGACCAGTCGGCGGACCCGTGGAGCATCCTGTCCGATCCCTACGGCGTCCCGACCCCGGCCCAGCAGGCCCAGTGGAACCAGCTCTGCTGCCAGCGCTACGGGCAGCCGAAGTCCGGCTTCATCCTTCCCGAGCCCGGCGGCGCCCTGCACTCCACGGACTATCAGGCCGCCCTCACCGCGATCGCCCAGCTCGATCCGGGGTGGTTCGTGCGCATGGGGTTCGGCCCCGGACCGTCCGGTCCCAACCCGAGCCCGACCCAGGTCGAGTACCACGACGCCCAGTACGCCCAGGGGATCTCGGACCAGGTCATCCAGCACGCCCGCGAGCTCCAGTTGGCCCAGACCCCGAAGTAAGTAAAAGGAACCGGTACAATGCTCACCTGGCCCCGGGACGCCGGGCCAGGTGAGCCGCCATGTCCGACCCTCTGCTGATCCTCCGCCTCGCCGGCGACTTCTACACGAAGGCGCGCAACACCCGTCTCCGCTTCCAGCGCCGCCTCGCTCAGAATCTCCGCGACGCGCTGACCTCGAACGGCATCCCGTATCGGCTCGAAACCACCTGGAGCCGGTACTATCTGGAGACTTCGACCCTCGCCGCCCTGGACGTCCTGCCGCGGGTCTTCGGCATCCAGTCCGTCTCGCTCGTGGAGCGCCGGCCGTGGTCGGAGCTGGCGGACATCACCCGCACCGGCGTCGAGATCTTCGGCGACGGGGTCCGGGGCAAGACGTTCGCCGTCCGCGCCAGCCGCCGCGGAGGCCGCGAAGGGATCCCGTTCGATTCCATGGTCGTCGAGAGGGACCTCGGCGCCGCGCTCCTCCGGCACGCGCCCGGCGCCAAGGTGAACCTGCGGGAGCCGGAGGTCACGGCCCACGTGGAGCTGGAGCCCGGCTGGGGCCACTACTTCCACGACAAGGTCCGCGGCTTCGGCGGACTGCCGGTCGGCGTCGAGGGGCGCGCTCTGGCGCTGGTCTCCGGCGGCTTCGACTCGGCGGTGGCGAGCTGGCTGATGCTCAAGCGCGGAGTCCAGCTCGACTATCTCTTCTGCAATCTGGGCGGCGCCGCGCACCGCCTCGGCGTGCTCAAGGTCATGAAGGTCGTGGCCGACCTCTGGAGCTACGGCTACAGGCCGCGCCTCTTCGAGGTGGATCTCCAGCCGCTCATCCCGGAGCTGCAGGAGAGGAACCGGCCCCGGAACTGGCAGATCGTCCTCAAGCGCCTGATGCTCCGGGCCGGGGAGACCGTCGCCCGCAGGACCCGGAACCTCGGCCTCATCACCGGCGAGGCCATGGGCCAGGTCTCCTCCCAGACCCTGCAGAACCTGGCCGTCATCTCCCAGGCCGTGACGCCGTCCATGCCCGTCCTGCGCCCGCTCGTCGGCTTCAACAAGGACGAGATCCTCGCCGTGGCGCGGAAGATGGGCGTCTACGACCTGTCCGCCGCGGTCGGCGAGTACTGCGACCTGGTGCCAAAACGGCCGTCCACGAAAGCCTCGCTCGCCGAGGTCCTGAAGGACGAGGCCACCATGACCCGCGGCCGGCTGGAGGAGCTGGTCGAGGCGCGCACGGTCTACGACCTGCGCGGCCTCGACGAGGCGGCCCTGGGGAGTCTCGGCGGGGCCGGTCTCGAAACCGACGACATCCCGGACGGCGCCGCGGTCCTCGATCTGCGCTCGAAACCGGCCTGGCAGGCCTGGCACTACCCGGGCGCCCTCCATCTCGACTTCCAGCATGCCCTGGAGACCTGGAGGTCCTTCGAGAAGGAACGGGATTACGTCCTGGTGTGCGAAGTCGGCCTCAAGAGCGCCCACCTCGCCGAGGTCATGCGGCAGGAGGGCTTCCGCTCGCGCTACTTCCGCGGCGGCCTCCGGGAGCTGATGGCCGCGGCGGAGAAAAAACGCCTCTCCGACCCCGACCTGGCCCTCCTGCTCGCGCCCGCCGTCCGCTAGGAACAGGCGGCCATGCCGCGGGATCCCTTGCGCAAGCCTTTCTCCGACGCTATTCTGGAAATTCGATTCTGCTGTGGTCCATGTGAGGCGAATGCGCCAACCTCTTCGCACCCGTGCCCGCGCTTCGGCGATCGAAACCGACCAGTGGTTCCGTTCGCTCGCCGAGTCGACGACGACGGGGATCCTGGTCTACCAGGAAGACGAGCTGCTCTACGCCAACCCGGCGGTCACGAATCTGACCGGCTACACCGTCGACGAGCTACTCGGTCTGCCGGCCTGGCACGTGGTGCACCCCGACCACCAGGCGCTCGTGCGCGAGCGCATCCTGGCCCGCCTGCGCGGCGAGGAGGTGCCGACCCACTACGAGATCAAGATCCTGACCAAGGACGGCCGGGAGCGCTGGATCGACGCCACCTCCACCGTGCTGACGCTGGAGGACCTCGGGGTGGCCGCGATGGCCACCGCCGTGGACATCACCGAGCGCAAGCTGGCCGAGGACAGCCTGCGCGAGACCAACGCCCGCCTGGAGCAGGCCGTCGAGGCGCTCGCCCAGGAGAAGGAGCTGGCCCAGATCACCCTGGCCTCGATCGGCGACGGCGTCATCCGCACCGACGCGGCGGGCATCGTGGACTACTTGAACCCCGTGGCCGAGCGGCTGACCGGCTGGAGCTCCGCCGAGGCCTGCGGCCGGCCGGTGGGCGAGATCTTCAACGTCATGGACGAGTCCACGGGCAAGGCGCTCGCCAACCCGGTCGAGCGCTGCCTCCAGGAGGAGGCCGTGGTCGAGCTGGCCGGCTACTCCCTGCTCGCCCGGCGCGACGGCCGGGACTTCGCCATCCGCGACTCGGCGGCGCCCATCCGCGACCGGATCGGCCGGATCGCCGGCTGCGTCCTGGTTTTCAAGGACGTCACCCAGCTCCGCGGCATGGAGCGGGAGATGATGTTCCTGGCCAAGCACGACCCGCTCACCGGCCTCATCAACCGCCGCGAGTTCGAGAAGCGCCTCCAGCACTGCCTGACCACCTCGCGCGACGAGGGCCGCCTGCACGCCCTGTTCTATCTCGACCTGGATGAGTTCAAGGTGGTCAACGACACCTGCGGCCACCTGGCCGGCGACGAGATGCTCAAGCAGGTGACCGGCCTCCTCAAGACCCGGCTGCGCAAGACCGACACCCTGGCCCGCCTCGGCGGCGACGAGTTCGGCGTGCTCCTCGAGGACACCGAGCTCGACGACGCCCGCAAGGTCGGCGACGCCCTGCGCACCGAGGTGCGGAGCTTCCGCTTCGCCTGGCAGGAGCGCATCTTCGAGATCGGCGTCAGCATCGGCCTCGTGCCGATCACCGGCGAGAGCCTCGACATGGCCCAGGTGCTCTCGGCCGCCGACGCCGCCTGCTACGTCGCCAAGGAGAGCGGCCGCAACCGGATGCACGAGTACCAGCCGGACGACACCGCGCTCGCCGAGCGCTACGGCGAGATGCAGTGGATCCACCGCATCCACAAGGCGTTCGCCGAGCACCGCTTCTTCCTCTGCCGGCAGACGATCCAGCCGCTGCGCCCGCAGATCCAGGAGCCGCCGCTGTGCGAGATCTTCATCCGCATGATCGACGAGGAGGGCCGCATCGCCTCGCCCGGCGCCTTCATCCCGGCCGCCGAGCGCTACCACCTGATCGCGAGCATCGACCGCTGGGTGGTCCACGCCGCCTTCGTCTCGCTCGCCTGCCGCATCCTCTCCCACGGCGACGAGACCTGCTTCGCGATCAACCTCTCCGGCCAGTCGATCGGCGACGAGTATTTCCTCGAGTACGTGCTGGAGGAGATGGAGCTGACCGGCGTCGAGCCGACCCGGATCTGCTTCGAGATCACCGAGACCGCGGCGGTGGGCAACCTGACCCAGGCCATGCGGTTCATCGACGTGCTCAAGAAGTTCGGCTGCCGCTTCGTGCTCGACGACTTCGGCAGCGGCCTCTCCTCCTTCGCCTACCTGAAGAACCTGCCGGTCGACTTCCTGAAGATCGACGGCGCGTTCGTGCGCGACATGGTGGGCAGCCCGGTCCAGCGCGCCCTGGTCGAGTCGATCCACCAGATCGGCCAGGTGATGGGCATCCGCACGATCGCCGAGTCGGTCGAGAACCGGCAGACCCTCGACGTCCTCAAGGAGATCGGGGTCGATTACGCCCAGGGCTTCGGAATCGCGCGTACCGAACCGCTGATTTAGAAAACTTACAAGGATTGGGCTGAAAGGCCCGCGCCGAGGACAGATCCGGAGACCCGGGGAACCCCCGGAGGCGGGCCTGGATCTTGCTTTCTGTCCAGGATGGCCTATAGACGAGGTCATTCGGCATGAAAGACAGCTCAACGGTGCGGGTTCTCGA
>JBEQUE010000169.1:0-9757 GCA_040349255.1 Acidobacteriota bacterium
GGATCTGGGATAGCTGCGGGTGGCAACACCGGCACCGAACTACAGGAGCGGTCCTGAACGTCGGTGTCCCGAAGAGCCGGATGTGGGCCCACAAGTCCGGTTCTGTGAGAGCCGGGGGAGCGTAAGCTCCCCTGGCTACTCGACCTGCTCTCGAAGCGGCTTCCAGTACGCCTCGTCCAGGCGCCGCTCCGCGTCCTCTTCCTCGCGGAGAGCCCGCCCGAGAGCACCACTCGCGAGATCCTCCAGGTTGGCCAGTCTGAGGAGCGGCCGGTCCGCGGCCAGTTCCTCGACGGCTCCGGCATGCGCCCGAGCTGCTTCCACGAGGAGCTCGGGGGAACGCAATTCCCGTAGCCAGAACCGGATCCGTTCCGGAGTCGGCTCGTCCTGGTGGCTCAGGTAGTTGACGTCCACGAGGCGGCGGATCATCGGCCAATCTTTGTCCCGCTGGGTCTTCTTGGCCGCCACGAGATCCGGAAGAGCCATGACTTCAAGTGTCTCCTCCTCGAAGACGAAGGTCGTCCGCCTCGCCCACAACTCGGGAAAGGGGGCGACGCCGCGCATGTGGGTCATGACGTCGATTCGCAATCCGGCGACTTCCGGCTGGCTGCAGCGAAGGTGAACGGAGAGGCCTTCGCTCAGGTGCTTCAGCGCCATGGGCGGGACGGCGATGACGCTGGCGTCGAGCTCTTCGAGGGCCGCTTCGAGACGGTTCAGATTGACGGGGTCCGGCAGCAGGGCCAAGTCCAGGTCCCGGCTAAACTCCGCTGCGCCGTACAACACGCAGGCCTGGCCGCCCATCAACAGGTGGGCGACCCGATGTTTCCGGATCGTAGAAAGGGCTTTGCGGATCGGGCTCGGGATCAAGGGAGCCTCCCATGGCGACGTAGTGGTGCCACAGCCGGGCACTCTCCTCCCAGCGTTCCCGGGGTGTCATCCGGTACCAGGCGGCCCATTCCGGTTCGCAGACGTCGTCGATCTCGATGCTTGCCACGATCCACTCGATCCCCCCGAGGCACGATTATAGAGGAAGCGGGCGAGCTGCCACGGAGGGAAAGCCCAGGGACTCGGCGGGGGTGAAATTCCGCTGCCGGAAGCCCCACCTGTTCTCTTAGGAAGGAAGCCATGTTCGATGAGTGCCGTCGCCACCCCCTATGCCGAGTTCGAATTGGGCCTCCGCCGTGTGACCGGCGAGGCCTACCAGGTGGACCTGCGGTTCGCCCATCCCGACAGCCAGGGCGAAGTGGCGCCGGTGAGCGGGCCGGCCGCCCTCGACCTTGAAGAGCTGTTGGCCTTGCAGCAGGACCCCCGGGCCTACGGCGAGGCCCTCGCCGCCCAGGTCTTCGCCGACGAAAAGGCGCGCCTCCTCTATTGCCGGGCCAGGACCGCGGTCGAGGCCACCGGCCGCTTCCTGCGCCTGCGGCTGCTGGTGGGACCCACCGCCCCCGAGCTCCACAACCTGCGCTGGGAGCTTCTCGCCGACCCGGAGACCCGGGAACCGCTGGCGACTTCGGAGAGGATCCTCTTTTCGCGCTTCCTGTTCAGCCAGGACTGGCGCCCGGTGAAGCTGCGGCCGAAGCTCAGCCTCACGGCCGTGGTCGCGGTGGCGGCGCCGGCGGACCTCGACCGCTACCAACTGGCCGCCGTCGACCGCGACGGCGAGATTTCCCGCGCCCGGGAAGCGCTCGGCGACACCGTCCGTCTCAGCGTGCTGGGCCAGGAGGAGCCGCTGACCCTGGACCGCCTCGCCGCCCGCCTGCGCGAGGGGGTGGACGTCCTCTATATGGTCTGCCACGGCGCTCTCCTCCGCGGCAAGACCCCATACCTCTTCCTCCAGGACGAGGAGGGCAACGTCGCCCGCATCGAGGGCGCCGCCCTGATCGAGCGCATGCGCGAGCTGCCGCAGCCGCCGCGCCTGGTGGTTCTCGCCTCGTGCGAGAGCGGCGGCACGGCGGACGGATAGCCGCACGCGGCTCTGGCGCCGCGCCTGGCCGAGGCCGGCGTGACCGCGATCATCGACATGCAGGGCAAGATCACCATGGAGACGATGAAGAGGGCCATCCCCGTCTTCCTGTCCGAGCTGGGCAGGGACGGCCAGATCGACCGCGCCCTCGCCGTGGCCCGCGGCACCGTGCGCGAGCGGCCCGACGCCTGGATGCCGGCGCTCTACCTGCGGCTCAAGAGCGGACGCATCTGGTACGAGCCCGGCTTCGCCGGCGAGAACGGCGACTTCGCCAAGTGGAAGTCCATCTGCCGCCGGGTGCGCCAGGGCCGGTTCATCCCCATCCTCGGGCCGGACGTCGGCGAGACCCTCGCCGGCACCAGCCGGGAGCTGGCCGGCCGCCTGGCCGACGCCGAGGAGTTTCCCCTGGAAGACTACGAGCGCACCGACCTGGCCAAGGTGACTCAGTACCTGAGCATCAGCCAGGACCGCGAGTATGCCCAGAGCTCCGTGCTGCAGCAGCTCCGCCGGCAGGTCCAGGAGCGCAACGAGGACATCCTCGACGAGACCCTGCGCAGCCGCCCGCTCCCCGAGATCCTCGACGCGGTGATCGACAAGCGGCGCGGCAGCCGGCGCTGTCCCTACCGCGTCCTCACCGAGCTGCCGGCGTCGATCTACATCAACGCCAGCTCCGAGACGCTGCTCTATAAGTCGCTGAAGGCGGCCGGCCGGCAGCCGACCCTGCTCGCCTGCGATTGGCGGCCTACGGAGCAGAGCCATCCCCGCGAGCCGCACTTCGAAGGGCGGCCGAGCGCCGAGAAGCCGGTCGTCTACCACGTCTTCGGCGTCTTCGGCCAGCCCGACTCCCTGGTCTTCACCGAGGACGACTTCTTCGACTACCTGATCGCCACCGCGACCTACAAGCTGATTCCCGCGGCGGTGCGCAGCTCGCTCACCGAGAGCTCGCTGCTCTTCCTCGGCTTCCCCCTTGGCGGCTGGACCTTCCGCGTCCTCTTCCGGCTGATCATGACCCTCGAGGGCTGCGCCGATCTCAAGCAGTACTCCCACGTCGGCGTCCAGGTCGATCCCGAGGAGCACAGCCTGGCCGACGTGGAGCGGGCGCGGAAATACCTGGAAGGCTACTTCGGCACCGACCGCAGCGCCGGACACGGGCGCGGCGAGCCGCGCATCGACATCTACTGGGGCACCGCCGCCGATTTTTTGAAAGAGCTGAATGCACAGCTCAAGAACACGGTCGATGAGGAAGTTCCGGCTGAAGCCGGAGGAGCGAGCAGTGGCTGGTTCTGAGAGGCTCTCATCCCCAGGCCGCCGCCGTTTCACGGCGGTCGCCGCTCCGATGGCTCCGATGGCTCCGATGGCGCCGGCGGCGGTGCGCACCGCAGGCAGGAATCCCTACGTCGGACCGCGTCCGTTCGAGCTCGGCGAGCGGCTGTGGGGCCGCGACGAGGAGACTGCCGCCATCTATTACCTGTTGAGCGCCGAGCGCATCGTCCTCCTGCACTCGCCGTCGGGCGCCGGCAAGAGCTCCCTGGTGCAGGCCGGCCTCATCCCACGGCTGCGCGAGCGCTTCGACGTCTGGCGGCCCACCCGGGTCAACCAGGAACCGGGCGTTGACGCGGCGACCGGCCGGCCGCTCAACCGCTATGTGCACAGCGCGATCCTCGGCTTCGAAGAGGGCATCCCGGGCGACCTGCGCCGGCCGGAGGCGGAGCTCGCCGGCCTCAGCCTCGCCGAGTATGCCGCCGGGCGGCCGAAACGGCCGGGAGCGCCGCCGAGCGTGGTGGTCATCTTCGACCAGTTCGAAGAGGTGCTCACCATCGATCCGCTGGCGGTCGCGGTCAAGCAGGAGTTCTTCGACCAGCTCGGCGAGCTGCTGCACGATGCCCGGATCTGGGCGCTCTTCGTGCTCCGCGAAGACTACCTGGCCCCTCTCGATCCCTACGCCGAGTGCGTCCCGACCCATCTCAGGAACCGCTTCCGCATCGATCTGCTGGGGCTGGAGGCGGCGCGCGCCGCGATCGTCAATCCGGCGCTGGAGAGCGGTCGCGAGTTCCCGGCCGCCGAACGACTGGTGCACGACCTGGCGACCCTGAAGATCCAGCAGCCGGACGGCTCGTTCCGCGAGCAGGCCGGTGTCTACGTGGAGCCGGTGCAGCTCCAGGTGGTCTGCCGGCGCCTTTGGGACGCCATGCCGGCCGACGACCTGTCGATCGATGTGGAAGACCTGGAGCGCTTCGGCAACGTCGACACGGCCCTGGCCCACTATTACGCCAGCTCGGTGGCGCGGATCGCGGGGGACGGCCCCGGAGACAGCCGGGTCGAGCGGGCGATCCGGGACTGGTGCGGCGAGCGTCTCATCACTCCCGGCGGCATTCGCAACCAGGTGCTCATGGGTGCGGGGGAGAGCCAGGGCCTCGCCAACGATCTCATCGAGCAGCTGCGGACCGCTCACCTGGTCCGGGCGGAGAAGCGCGCCGGCGCCACCTGGTACGAGCTCGCTCACGACCGGCTCATCGCGCCGGTGCTCAGCGACAACGCCGCCTGGCGGCAAGAGCATCTGAGCCCCGTCCAGCGGCGGGCGGCGCTCTGGGTGAGCCAGGGCCGGCCGCGCGGCCTGCTGCTCGCGCCCGAGGAGCTGGCGGGGAGGGACGTCCGGACGGTCGCCGATGAGGCCGAGGTCACCGGGCAGTTCATCATGGCTTCGACCGAGGCGCAGGAGACCGTCGCGGCCCGGGAGAGGCAGCGCCAACTGGAGGTGGAGCTGGCCCAGGCGTGGCGCATCCGCAAGCTCGCGGTCGCCGCAACACTTTTCGCCGTTCTCGCCCTGGCGGTCGGGGCGGCTGCCGCCTGGCAGTGGCGGCAAGCAGTGGCACAGAGGCGGGAGGCGGAGGTCCAGCGGCTGCAAGCGGAGGCGCAACGGCAGGAGACGGAAAAGCAGAAGCATGTGGTGGAGCTGCAGAAGGACGTGCTGGACAGCCTGCGCATGCAGGCGGAAGGGGATCGGGAACAGGCGATTCTGGAGAGCCGGCGAGCCAATGCGCAGAGCCGGGCCGCGAAAGCCGCGAAGGCGCAGGCGGAGGAACAGGGAGCCGAGGCGTTGCGCCAGAAGCAGCGCGCGGACGACGCAGCGCGCCTGGCACAGGACGCCCAGGGGACCGCGCAGCGCGCCCTGGCCCGGGCCTACGGCGAGGACGCCCAGCGGCTGATCGCCGCGGACCAGCGCAGGGAAGCGCTCGCCTACCTGGCGCAGGCCCTGCGACTGGACCCCGAGAGCTCGGCGGCGCGAGGACGGGTCTTCGCCATGCTCCTCGAGCCCGTCTACTCCATTCCGGCCGGGCCGCTGCGCCATGGCGGCCCGGTCTCGTCGGCGTCGTTCAGCCCGGATGGCGAGCGGGTCCTGACCGCGTCCAAGGACGGCACGGCGCGGCTGTGGGATGCGGCGACGGGCCGGCCTCTGGGGTGGATGCTGCGCCCGGAAGGGCCCGTCCTGCAGGCGTCGTTCAGCCCGGATGGGACGCGCCTGGTGACCGCGTCCGGCGAGGCCGCGCGGCTATGGGACGCGGCCACGGGCCAGCCGTTGGGAGAGCCTCTGCGGCATGAAAATCCGGTCTTGCAGGCGTCGTTCAGCCCGGACGGAGCGCGGTTGGTGACGGCGTCCGGGGATGCCGTGCAGATCTGGGACGCGGCCACGGGCCGGCCGCTGGGCGAGCCGCTGCGCCACAACCGGCGGGTCCTGCAAGCGTCGTTCAGCCCGGACGGAAAGCGGCTGGTGACCGCCGCCGGAGACGCCGTGCGGCTGTGGGATGCGGCCACGGGCCAGCCGATCGGAGAGCCGCTGCGCCACCGCAGGACCGTCAGGTCCGCGTCGTTCAGCCCGGACGGGACGCGATTGGTGACGGCGTCCGGAGATGCCTTGCAGGTCTGGGATGCGGCCGCGGGCCAGCCGATCGGAAAGCCGCTGCGCCTCAAGCGCGCGGTCCTGTCCGCGTCGTTCAGCCCGGACGGCCGGCGGATCATCACGGCCTCGGAGGACGAAACCGCGCGGGTCTGGGACGCGGCGGCCGGCGCGCTGCTGGGAGAGCCGCTGCGCCACCGCGGCGATGTGAGCTTCGCCGCGTTCAGCCCGGAAGGAACGCGGGCGGTGACGGCGTCGGAGGATGGCACGGCGCGCGTGTGGTATCTCGGCCGCGGCATGCCGGCGGGGACGCCCCTGCGCCACGAGACCGGCGTGCTGTCCGCGTCGTTCAGCCCGGACGGCGGGCGTGTGGTGACGGCGACCGACGGCGCGGTGCGGACCTGGGACGCGCTGACCGGGCAGCCGCTCGGCCCGCCGCAGGCCCTTGAGAGCACCGCCCCGGCCGCGCCGTTCCCAGCCCACGGCCGGTGGGTGGTGCGAGCGGTGGGCGACACCGCACGGGTGTGGGATACGGTCACGGACCGGCCGGTCGGCGAGCCGCTGCGCCACGAGGGCCGGATCGCAGCGGCATCCTTCAGCCCGGACGGCCAGCGGGTGGTGACGGCCTCAGAAGACGGCACGGCGAGGGTGTGGGAAGCGGCCACGGGCCGGCCGGTGGGAGAGCCGTTGCGCCACGACGGTTCGGTCCTGTCCGCGTCGTTCAGCCCGGACGGCCAGAGAGTGGCGACCGCCTCGGCGGACGGCACGGCGCGGCTGTGGGACGTGGTGACCTCCACGGCGGCCGAGGCCGAGGACCTGGCGCAGGCCGCCGAGACCCTGGCCGGTTTCTCCGTGACCGGCGGTGGCGGCCTGGAGCCGATCCCTGTCCCGCAGCTTGGCGAGCGGCTCGACGCCCTCCGCCGCAAGGTGCAGACGGCGCCGGACCACAGCCCCTCCCTGGCCTCCTTCCTCCGCTGGTACTTCACCCCGCGCGCCGAGCGCAGCCTCTCGCCGCTCGCGGGCATGGCGATCGAACGATGACCGACGACCTCCTCACCTTCAACGGCGTCGACGGCGCCACCGGCGAATACGGCCTGCCGCCGATGACCGGCGAGGAGCTGTCGCGCTTCCTGCGCGGCGAGGAGAAGCCCGAAAACCTCGCCGAGCTGCGCTTTCGCCAGCAGCAGAAGGACAGCCGGCACTTCGGGGTCAAGGAGGGGGTGGACCCCAAGCGGCTCGACCAGGCCGGCTGGGGCGTGATCTTCGCGCACGACGCCGATCCGGCGGTGCGCGAGGCGCTCGCTCCGCTGCTCGATCTGCGCCGCGAGCAGGCCGGCGATCTGTTCAGGATCTACGAGCAGGCCGGCGGCTACCGGCCGGGTGAGGCCAAGGGGAGGTTCCTCGCCCGCCACGGCGTCGGCCCGGGGCCGGCCGATCCGGCCAAGGTGCCCTACTACCTGCTCGTCGTAGGCAGCCCGGAAACGATCCCCTACCGCTTTCAGTCCCAGCTCGACGTGCAGTATGCCGTGGGCCGGCTCCATTTCGACCGCGCCGAGGACCATGCCCGCTACGCCGCGAGCGTGGTGGCCGCGGAGACGGGCAAGGTCACGCTGCCGCGGCGGATGACCCTCTTCGGTGTCGAAAACCCCGGTGATGCCGCGACCCGCCTGAGCAGCCAGGGCCTGGTGGCGCCGCTCCTTGCGGCCCTCGGCGCGGCGCGTCCGGATTGGGAGCTGAGCGCCTTGCTGAAAGAGGAGGCCACCAAGGCCAACCTCGCCCGCCTGCTGGGGGGCGGGGAGACCCCGGCCCTGCTCTTCACCGCCAGCCATGGCATGGCGTTTCCCCTCGGCGATCCGCGCCAGAGACCGCACCAGGGCGCGCTGCTGTGCGGCGACTGGCCGGGACCGGAAGCCTGGCGCGGACCCATCCCGCAGGACTTCTATTTCGCGGGCGACGACCTGGCGGCCGGCGCCTCCCTCGGCGGCCTCATGACCTTTCATTTCGCCTGCTACGGCGCCGGCACGCCGCGCCTCGACGATTTCGCCCGGCAGGCGTTCAAGGACCGCGCCGCCATCGCGCCCGAGGCCTTCCTGGCGGCGCTGCCCACGGCGCTGCTCGGCCATCCCCGCGGCGGCGCCCTGGCCGTGATCGGCCACGTGGAACGGGCCTGGGGTTATTCCTTCCACTGGGAGGGCGCAGGCGCCCAGACGGCGGTTTTCGAGAGCGCGCTGACGCGCCTCCTCGACGGCCATCCCGTGGGCTCGGCCATGGAGTACCTCGACGAGCGCTATGCCGAGCTCTCCACCGTGCTCGCCGATCAGCTCGAAGAGATCGAATTCGGCGCCGCGGCCGATCCCTATGAGCTGGCCGGCCTGTGGACCGCAAACAACGACGCGCGAGGCTATGCGATCCTCGGCGATCCGGCGGTGCGGCTGCCCGTCGGTGACCTGGCGCCGCCCGGAAAGGAAAGGGTGGGAAAGGGGTAGAGTCGGAAAGGGTGTCAGGGGATTCGAGAAGCTGGTGCCTTCCGCGGCTTCCGAGGCAGGGTCAGCAGCACCTCGAAGTCCCGCACCTCGATCCCGACCTCGCGGCCGGTTGCCTCGCGCACCAGGCGGATGATGCGCCGGATGCCGGTTCCTGCCCGGGTCACCAGGCCGGCATCGGAGAGGCGGGCATAGATCCAGGGGTTGCGGACGACATGAGCGCCGGAGCGCATCGCCTCCGCGTCGACCCCGTTGGGAGGGCGGCCCGGAGTGTGGATCTCGATGTGGTCATCGAAGATGAACAGACGGATCGGACCACGGATGGTGTAGTCACGATGGGCGACAGCGTTGACGATGGCCTCGCGCAACGCCTCTTTCGGCAGCTCCGGCTTCGGCTCGGGCTCGAAGCCGCGGATTTCGTGCGGCACCGGCAGGTGCAGGTCGAGGAAGCGCTCGGCCTGATCGATCACGTCGAGGAGGCGCCCACCCAGATCCTTGCGGTCGATCGGGTCGAAGGAGCTGTCCGTTCCAGAGAACCGGGCCGCGTTGATCTGGGCATAAGGGAGATGCTGCTGCGGCTTGCGTCCAAAGAGGAGAATGCCGGCGAGGGTCGGATGACCGTTGGCAAGCAGGTACCAGTTGACCAGAAGCCGTTCCGGATCGTCGCCGCGCAGGTAGGACTGCCCGGTCTCTTCCAAGTAGCTGTCGAACGCGGCGAGATCGAGGTCCTGGAGGGAGAGTCGCAGGAGCGGCGTTTCGTCGTAATAAAGACTCTCCGTCGCCTGGAAGAGCCGCAGCAGCTCCTCCCGGGAAGCCTGTCTGCGGCCCGAGCTGGTGCGGACGAAATAGCTGCCGCGGTTGGTCCGGTACGGGCGCATGTCGCCCTTGGGCACCCGGACCACCACAGTCGTTCGGCCATCTTCTGTCCGTACCGTCTCCTGGAGAACCGTGATTGGCGGTTCGCAGTTGTTGGCTGCGACGTTGTCCACGTCCCGGGCCACGCGGTCGGAGTCTTCGACTCCTGTGATCTCCCGGTTCTCGCCTACCCCAAGAATCAGGTCGCCGCCATCCGTATTGGCAAATGCGACCAGGGTCGCAGCCAGGTCGTCAGGATGCACTGGCCACGCCTTGAATTCCGTATGGAGGTTCTCCCAGGATCGGATTCGCGCAAGAAGCTCGTCGAGTTCCATCTGGCGGAACGGTAGCAGGGGAGGGGGGCCAGAACAAGGTCGGTCGCTACCGCTCAACGACAGGCCCGAGGACGATCGTCGCTCGGGCCTGTTGCGGCCGGGATCAGATGCAGACGCAGTGGCCACCCGTGAAGCGACAAACGCCGCCGTCCTGGGTGCAGATGTTGCAGAACGTCAAGGTACATCCCAGCATCGGCTTCCACTCCGGAGCTCCGGCCGCGGAGCTCAC
>JBEQUE010000178.1:0-19495 GCA_040349255.1 Acidobacteriota bacterium
TTGTCAGCCGCGTACTTCCGCGACCGCCACTTGCTGTCTCTGGCGGAGATTTGGCGTGAGCTGCGCGACCAGTCCGTCATCGGCCCGATCCAGCTCACCCTGGATCTGGGATAGCTGCGGGTGGCAACACCGGCACCGAACTACAGGAGTGGCCCTGAACGTCGGTGTCCCGAAGAGCCGGATGTGGACCCACAAGTCCGGTTCTGTGAGAGCCGGGGGAGCGTAAGCTCCCCTGGCTACTCGACGATCGGCCACGCGGAGCTGCGCCGAGGCCTGATGCTCCGGCACCTGCGCCAGACGCAGGCCCTCCAGGCCCGGCTCGGCGCGGGCGCTCGCGACCTTCGAGTCCGAGAGGAGATAGCCGCCGGAGAGCGTCCAGCGGTCGCCGAGGCGGGCCGTCCCTTCCAGCTCCAGGCCCTGCGACCGGACGCGGCCCAGGTTGCGGCGCTGTCGGGTGATGAGGCCTGGAGCGACCGAGAGCGTGACGTTGGCGATGCTCCGGTCCACGTCCATCCGGTAGAGGACGGCCCGCGCCGTGGTCCGGCCGCCGCTGCCGCCGGTAAATACGGCGCCGGTCTCGGCGCCGGTGAGGCGCTCCGCGTCCAGGCCGGCGTTGGCCCGGGTGAGCACGTCGCCGACCCGGAAGTCGCGGTAGAGCTCGTTGAGGGTCGGGGCCCGGAAGCCGCGGTAGGCCGAGGCGGTCCAGGACCAGCGGTCCGTGGCCCGGAAGAGGAGCGCGGCGCGTGGGCTGAAGGCGGTCTCCTCGCGCGAGCCCCCGCCGTCCTGCTCGTTGCGCCAGCCGTCGAGCCGGCCGGTCAGGGTGAGGGAGAGGCGCGGGCCGACGCGCACGAGGTCCTCCAGGAAGAGGCCGCCCGTGCCCTGGGTCCCGCCGGCCTCGACCCGCGCCGGCACCGGCCCTCCGAAGACGGTTTCGCGGCTCGTGCCTTCCACCTGCCGCAGGTCGAGCCCGGCGACCAGGGCATGGCGGTCGCCGGCGGCCCGGCTCCACTGCACGCTGCCGCCGCTCGATTCGGCCGGCACGGCCTGCTCGCGGGTCAACCTTTCCGTGGCGCGGTCGGCGGAGATCGAGGTGAAGGTCTGGAAGTAGTCCTGGTCGCTCCCCCAGGCGCGCAGGGTGAGCCAGCCGCCGGCCGCGGCCGAGTCGAGCCCGGCGCTCGCCTGGCGGATCGTGGTGTCGTTGACCTGGAGACGGGTGCCGTTGTCGCGCTCCTCGTCGAACCAGGAGCCGCGCAGGAAGAGGCGAGCGTCCGAGCCGAGCCGCCGTTCGACCGTGAGGTCCGCGGTGGAATGGCGGGAGGCGGCCGGCGTGTCCACCGGGCCGCGGGCCGCGGGCTCGACCGGCACGTAACCGCCGGTGCGGAACCCCTCGGCCGCGAGGCTGGCCGACCAAGGGCCGCGTTGCCCGGCAAGGAAGAGAGAGCCCTCGGGCGTGTCCCGCTCGCCCCAGGCGGCCTCCGCGGCGAGGCCCGGCCGGGTCGGCGGGCGGCGGAAGAGCTGGACCACGCCGCCGAGCGCGGCGCTGCCGTAGAGGTCCGAGCCCGAGCCGCGGAGCACCTCGACGCGCTCCAGCGACGCCCGCGGCACCCGGCCCCAGTAGATCCAGCCGCCGAACGGGTCGTTGAGCGGGATGCCGTCGGCCAGCACCAGCGCGCGGCTCGCGCCGCTCGCTCCGACCCCGCGCAGCGACACGCCCTGGGTGGTGGGGTTGGCGAAGCGGCTGCCGGAGCGGCGGAACAGCGAGAAGCCGGGCACCTGCCGGAGCGCGTCGTCCACGGTCCCGGCCGCGGTCGACGCCAGCTCCTCCGAGGAGAGGACCACGACGCTCGACGCCGTGTCGCCGAGCCGTTGCTCGGTGCGGGCGGCGGTGACCGTGATCTCGTCGGACGCGGCGGGCATGGCGGGCAGGGTGGTGACGCCGGAGGCCAGGAGGGCGAGCAGGAGCCAGCTCATGGCCGTGAGCCTAGCAAGACGCGCACCGGGAGCGGCGGAGCTCCTGAGGTACGATCGTCGTCCGGGCCCGTGCAGGACGTTTCAGTGACCGGAGAGGAGCTTGTCGTAGTCCGAATGAGAGCCGATCCAGAACCAGACGACTTCGTTCTCCGTCCGGACCCCGAGCGCCCGGTAGTGCAAGCCGATCCGGACCGAGTAGATCGGCTCTACAGGGTGGACCTGCCTGAAGGCGAGGCTTTGGTGATGAGGGTTCTGCTGAAAGAGGCGATACGCCTTTCGAGCCTGCTGCTGTACAACAGCAGGCAAGGCTTCGAAAGCGTCGCGGAATCTCCTGGTCGTTCTGGAGATCAAAGCCGGTTGGGGTCGAGGTCCTGCGTTCCGCCCGCGCGGTGCTCCGCCAAGGCCTCCTCGGCCAGCCGGGTCAGCATGTCGCCCGATCGTCCAAACGAACCGTTCCAGCGACGCTCGGTCTCGATCTCCTCCAGCAACCGGCTCGCCAGATCGTTCTGGTCCTTCTCCGGGAGCTTGTCGGCTTCCTCGAAGGCTTTCCTCAGGAGTTCTGTCATCTCGGCTCTTCCTCGCCAAGGAGCATAACAGGTGATGCATCCAGATTCCACTTTCTCACGCCGCAGCCTGCTGACCGGCTCGCTCGCCGCGCTCGCCGCTCCCCGCGGGCTGCCCGGCACGCCGGCGGTCACCGCGGCGCCCGGCTCGGACCCCGACTGCGTGTTCTGCCAGATCGTCGCCGGCAAGCGGGAGGCGACGTTCGTGTGGAAGGACGACCTCTGCGTGGTCTTCGCCTCGATCAACCCGCTGCAGCCGGGGCACCTCCTGGTCGTGCCGCGGCAGCACGTCGAGAACGTCTACGGATTGCCCGAGGATGTCGGGGCCCACATCCTCCCCGTGGCCTCCCGGGTCGGCCGGGCGATGAAGGTGACTCTCGGCCTGGACGGCCTGACGCTCCTGCAGAACAATGGGAAGGCGAGCGGCCAGGCAGTCTTCCACTTCCATCTTCACCTGATCCCGCGCCACGAGGGCGTGGAGGTCTTCAAGACCGTGGTGGAGTCTCCCCGGGCGACCCCGGAGCAGCTCGAGAGCGCCGTGGCGCCGATCCGCAAGGCGCTGGGCTCCGGGCGATAGAAGCCTGTGGTACAAGAGGCCTCCATGACGAGAACCATGACGATCCTGCTGGCGCTCTCGCTCGCCGCCTGCTCCGCAAGTCCACACCCGTCGACGCCGGACCGCGATCGCGAAAGCCGGGAGCGCGAAAGCCGAGAGGAGCAGCGCCGGGAAAAGGAGCCCTTGACGCCCGGCGACGAGGCGTTCGAACGCGCGCTGGACGCGGCGCGGAAGAGCCGGACCTGGAACGAGCTGCAGATCGACTCCGAGTGCCAGGACAAGACCGAGCCTTCGCGTTTCGTCCGGCTGTACGGCAGCGGCGTCGGGATCTGGGACGGCCGCCGGCAGTTCTCCGTCTCCAGGGAGAGCCTGCTCGGCGTGCTGGGAGAGCTGGACATGGCCGGGTTCAGCGGGATGCGCGAGGCGGTCGAAGAAGACGAGGGCGAGGGAGAGGAGGAGCTGGAGATCACCTGCCGCGTGCAGGTCCTCCTCGACGGCACGGAGAAGAGGGCCCAGGAGATCCTGGAAGGGGATCGGCCGTCCGAGCTCAAGGTCCTGGCCGACCGCATCCTCGCCCTGGGCGCGCAGCCCGGACCGGCCGGCCTCGCCGTGGAGTCGCTGGAGAGCGGGCTGGAGAAGCTCGCCCGCGGCGAGCTGGCTCCCGAGGTCCTGACCCTGCAGCTCCTGCGTCAGCCCGAAAACCCGGCCTCGACCGAGAGCGGCTGGATGCTGCGGGTCGAGGGCGGCGAGGCGCGGCTTTCGGAGACCTCGCCGGGCACCGGCTGGAGCCGGCCGATCCGGATCCGCCTCTCCGCGGCCGAGGTGGCCGACCTCGCCCGCGCGCTCGCGGCCGCCCGGCCCGCGGACCTGCCGGCCAACCTCTACTCTTCCTGGTATCAGAGCTTCGACGTCGGAGTGCTGGGCCGGACGAAGTCGGTCCAGGCCCGCCAGTTCGCCAGGATGACCCCGCAGACGCACGGCGAGAAGCAGGAGCGCTTCGACCGGCTCGTCTCGGTCCTGGAAGCCCTGGAGGCGCGGGTCCGCAACGCGCAGGGATCCTCCCGCTAGAGACTGGAAACGGAAAAGCCGACCCCCTGGGGTTCCGCTGGCGCGGGACCGGTCCGGCTGCGGCGGTTCCGGACCGGGCGGGGGTCGGCGACCGCGGCCAGGAGCCGCGGCGATGGCAGGACCGGGCGGATCGGCGAGGCACGGGGAGGTGCGCCGCCGCCGCCAGATGCTGGTCAGTCCGTTCCGGTTCCCTCGCCGGCCGCCACAGGGGCGACCGTCCCGTTCCTCGCCGGGCAGTCCTTTTCCGCGCAGAAGAGGGCTCCCGCGAGCGGAACGAGCGCGCCGGTCAGTGAGACGGCGGGATGGGCACGGAGGAGGCCGAAGCGACTGGCCATGGCCCGAGGATACTCCTTGATTCCAAAGAGTGCAAATCGGCGGCTCCGGAAAGCTCACGGCGTGGGCAGGAACGCGCCGCGGCGAGTCGTGCAAGAATCGGCCTGCCATGGGACACTCGCACCACCACGGCCCCGACCACGGGCACAACCACGGCCACGGCGCGCACGCCGGCAACCGGCGCCGGCTCGCCTGGACGCTGGGGCTCGCCGCTTCCTACATGCTGGCCGAGGCGGTCGGCGGCTGGCTCACCGGCTCGCTCGCCCTGCTCGCCGACGCCGGGCACATGCTGTCCGACGCCGCGGCGCTCGGCCTCTCGCTCTTCGCCATGTGGATCGCGCAGCGCCCGCCCAACCCGCGCCGCACCTGGGGCTACCACCGGACCGAGATCCTCGCCGCGCTCGCCAACGGCGCCGCCCTGGTCGCCATCTCCGCCTGGGTCGTGGTCGAAGCCGTCCAGCGCCTGAGCAACCCGCCCGAGGTGGACGCGCCGGTGATGATGGCGATCGCCGCCGGCGGCCTGGCGGTGAACCTGATCGGCCTGCGCATCCTGAGCGGCGGGCGCGACGAGAGCCTGAACGTCCGCGGCGCCTGGCTCCACGTGCTCACCGACGCGCTCGGCAGCGTCCAGGCCATCCTGGCCGGCGGCCTGATCTGGGCGTACGGCTGGCAGTGGGCCGACCCCGTGGCGTCGGTCCTCATCTCGCTGCTGGTCGTCTACTCCGCCTGGCACCTGCTGCGCGAGACGGTCGGCGTGCTCATGGAGGGCACCCCCTCCCACATCGACCTCGACGACGTGCGCGACACCCTGGCCGGGCTGCCCGGGGTCGAAGGGGTTCATGATCTCCATGTCTGGACCATCACGAGCGGCATGGAGGCGCTCTCCGCCCACCTGGTGGTCGGGGATCCGAGCTGCGCCGGAGCCCTCCTGCGGACCGTCCGCGCGTCGCTCCACGACCGCTTCGGCATCCATCACGCCACGGTCCAGATCGAGCCCGAGCACTGCGAGGAGCACCAGTCCCACCTCTGAGCCGCCGGGAATCCCGGCGCGTCGCCTCCCGTTCCATCTGCTAAAATCGACGTACGTCGATTTCCTGAGGTAAGAGAGGTGCCCATGCTCCGCATCGCGCGGCTGATTCCGGCCGTCGTCCTCCTGTCGCTGCCCGCTCCGGCGCTGGCGGCTCCGCAGACCGTCCGCGTGCCGCAGGACGTCAAGGACCTCCAGCAGGCCATCAACACCGTCGCCGACGGCGGCGTGATCGAGGTCGCGGCGAACACCTACAAGACGCCGCCGCGCGGGTATTCGATCGAGAACGAGAGGAAGGGCTTCACCATCCGGGCGATCGGAGCGGTGGTGCTCGACGGCCAGGGCGTCAACCAGCTCCTGCACTACGAGAACGGCAAGCGCGACCGCGGCAAGCTGGTCACCTTCGAGGGGATCGCGTTCCGCCGGGGCTTCTCGACCACCGAGGCCGACGCCGGCGGCGTCACCCTGAGCGCGGCCGAGGCGCGGTTCGTCAACTGCGTGTTCGAGGACAACCAGGCGACCGGCCGGACGAGCGGCGGCGGCGCGGTGCGGGTCCTCGCCGACAGCGACGTGACGTTCTCGGAGACTTCCTTCCGGCGCAACACGTCGCTCAACCGCGGCGGCGCGATCGAGATCATCGAGGCGGCGGTCGAGATCCAGGGCGGCGAGCTGGCGGACAACCGGGTCAACCTGCCCGGGCACATCCCGCACTCGTCGGGCGGCGCGGTCTACATCCTCGACGGCACGCTCAGCGTCTCGCGCGCCCGTTTCCGGAACAACCAGGCCGGCTGGGTCGGCGGCGCCATCTACGCCTTCGGGCGCTGGACGGATGCTCCGGACACTCCGGCCTCGCTGGTCCAGATCAGCCGCTCGACCTTCGACGGCAACCTGGTGCTGCCCGACGCCGGCGTCGCCGCGCCGGGCCCGACCACCGGCGGCGCGATCCATGTCGAGGACCAGAGCACGCTGGAAGTCGACAGCTCGGTCTTCTCGAACAACGTCGCCGAGTTCGGCGGCGCGGTGGACAGCTACCGCGCGCTGGTCGCGGTCCGCGGCTCCTGGTTCTTCGGCAACCGCGCGCCCCTGACCGGCCCGGTGACCGGCGCCGGCGGCGCCATCTTCGCCAGCTCGGTCGACTTCGCGGACGCCTCGACCGGCTTCGGCGCCATCAACCGGCGCTCCATGCGGCTGACGATCTCCGATTCGCTGCTTCAAGGCAATATCGGCGGCGTTGGCTCGGTGGCCCACTCGGGCGGCTGCCTGCTCGCGGGCGGCGACGGCAGTCGCGTCTACGGCGAGAACGGCGTGCCCGCGGCCGGCACGCTGGAGGAGAACCGCGCCCGGGTCGAGATCCGGCGTACGGCGTTCGCCGACTGCGACATCGAGCCCACGGCCACGAACGGCGCCGGCTCGGGCGGCGCCATCCAGACCGACCTCGTGGACCTGCTGATGGAGGACTCGATGGTCCTCGACTGCGACGCCCGGGGCACCGTCGGCACCGGCGGCGGCATGGCGATCGGCCGCGAGTCGAACGCCGTCATCGTCCGCTCCGCGTTCGCCCGCAACTCGGCGGAGCGCTGGGGGGGCGCGATCTTCGTGAGCGGCTCCACCCTGCAGGTCGGCGAGAGCTACTTCTTCAGCAACGAGATCAGCCCGGGCGACAACGAGTCGATCAACGAGTCGCGCGGCGCGGCGATCTTCACCATGCCACTCAACGACCCGAACCACCCGCGCAGCGTGAGCGGCGTGGTGGCGAGCTCGGTGTTCAGCTCCAACGTCGGCCTGCCGATCTGGGACAACGAGGCCGCCTCGGGGCCGGTCAACCAGATGCGCTACAACGCCAACGCGTTCTACTCGACCTCGTTCGGCTCCCGGGTCTACGTCTACAACCGGCTGTTCCCCGGCGGGCTCACTCCGGAGGAGCTGAACAGCTCCGGCCGGAGCGACGGCGGCAACACGCGGCTGACCAGCGCGCCCCGGCTCGGCGCGGTGCTCGCGGTTCCGCCCTTCCTGGGCTTCGGCGGGGAGGGCTCCCCGAAAACCTTCCTGGCCTATGCCTGGAGCGGCCGGGCGGCCACGCTCGCCGGCCAGAATCTCTCCGCCAGGGCCGGCCTCCTCGAAGCGACCGCGGCCGGCGACTACGCGCTGGCGGTCGACGGCGGCGCCGTGGACTCGGCCCGGGTCGCGGCCTCGGCTTGCACCTCCGGCGCCACCCTGTGCCTGAATGGCGACCGCTTCGTGGCCGAAGTGGCGTGGAAGGCCCAGGGCAAGACGGGCTCGGGCCAGGCGGTGTCCATCACCGCCGACACCGGCTACTTCTGGTTCTTCAGCGAGAGCAACGTCGAGCTCATGGTGAAGGTGATCGACGGCCGGCCGCTCAACGGCGCCTTCTGGGTGTTTTACGGCGCGCTCTCGAACGTCGAGTACACCCTGAAGATCACCGACACCGTCACCGGCCGGGTCAAGACCTACAAGAACCCCGCCGGCCGGCTCGCGAGCGTGGGCGACACGAGCGCCTTCCCGGCCGGGAAGGCGGCGGCCGGGCTGGCGAACCCGGCGGAACCGGCGATGGAGCCGCTCCGGCTGGACACGGCAACAGCCTCGAGCTGCGTGCCCGGACCCACCGATCTCTGCCTCAACAACGGCCGCTTCCGCGTCTCGCTCAACTGGAAGGCCCAGGGCACCCAGGGCGCGGGGCAGGCCGTGCCGCTGACCGCCGACACCGGCTACTTCTGGTTCTTCTCGCCGGCCAACATCGAGGTCGCCCTGAAGGTGCTCGACGGCCGCGGCCTCAACGGCCACTTCTGGGTGTTCTACGGCGCCCTGACCAACGTCGAGTACGAGATCACCGTGACCGACACCGAGACCGGCCACAGCGTGACCTACAGGAACCCGGCCGGCCAGTTCGCGAGCCGCGCCGACACCTCGGCCCTGCCGGAGTGAAGCCGCCGGAGTGACGCGCATCCGAATTGTCATGCGCGAATAGCTATTATTCAACTTTTTGTCACTCCCTCGTCGCCAGCCCGCCGCTCCCGTTGTGGGGCGGCGGGCTGGCAAGGGGTTTGCTTTCGTTACGGGAACAGGCGCCAGATCGGCGCCTGGAGGGGCAAACCCGGGTCGTCGTAAGAGGGAGCGACATCATGGATCATGCGATCTCGGAAAACTGCTTGGAGCGATTCGCGTCTGGAAGAACCTCGCCGGCCGAGAACCGGTCGCTGGTCGCGCATCTTTTGAAGGGTTGTAATTACTGCTCGCGGAGGCTGGCGTCGCTGCTGCGCCCGGAAGTCTCGCCGAGCTCCTACGACCGGATGTTCAACCGGCTGGAGATCTCGGTGGGGGACACCTGGAGCGCGATGCGCCACGAGGACTTCGGGTCCCTGTTCGTCGAGGCCCGCTGACCTTCCCGGGTTTCCCGCGGCGTCTTTTCCCGGGCCCATGGGGTAGGATGCCCCCATGGCCCACCTGATCCTGCACGATGTCGATCCCGAGGTCATGGAGGAGCTCCACCGGCGCGCCGACCTGCGCGGCCGGGAGATCGAGGCCGAGGCGAAGGCGGTCCTGGAGGACTCGCTCGGCTTCTCCCGGACCCGGTCGCTGACGCTGGCGCGCCGCATCCGCGAGAGCCTCGCCGGCCGCGGCCTGGCGTCCAGCGCCTCCCTGATCCGGGCGGCGAGGGAGCGGCGATGAGGCGCTACGCGGTGGACGCCAGCGTGGCGGCGCAGTGGTATTTCCCGGAGGAGCACACCGGGATTGCCGAGTCCCTCCTCGAGATCGCCAAGATCGAGCTCGTGGCGCCGGACCTCCTGGCCGTGGAGATCGCCGAGCTGCTCCGCGAGCGGGTGCGCCGCGGCGAGATCGACCCCGGCACCGCCGAGCACATCCTGGAGGCGCTCGGCAAGGCGCCGGTGGACCTGAAGCCGGCCGGCGACCTGGCGCGGCAGGCCCTCACCCTCATGCTGCGGGAGGGCCTGGGGCTTCACGACGCCTTCTACCTGGCGCTCGCCATGCAGGCCGGCTGCCCGCTGGTGACGGCCGACCCTCGGCTGGTCGACCTGGTCCGCGGCGGTCCGCTCGGCCGGCACGTGGTCTGGATCGGCGACCTCTAGTGGTCCGGGAGGCCGCCACCCCTCCGGCGGGCGTGAATTTCACGGGGCAGCCGCTGCCCCGCGAATTCGGACGGTAGATTTCGTTGGGCAGTCGCTGCCCCGCGAATTCGGACGGTAAATTTCGCTGGGCAGTCGCTGCCCCGCGAATTTGGACGGTAGATTTCGTTGGGCAGCCGCTGCCCCGTGAATTCGGACGGTAGATTTCGCTGGGCAGCCGCTGCCCCGCGAATTCTGACGGGAAATTTCGTTAGGCAGCGGCTGCCCCGTGAATTGGGACGCCGCCCGCCGTTCCCGCGGGTCTCCTTCACTCCTGGCGCAGTGCGATCGTCGGGTCCACCTGCGTGGCGCGCCGCGCCGGCAGCCAGGACGACAGGAGCGCCACCCCGAGCAGCGCGAGCGCGATCGCCGCGAAGGTGGCCGGGTCCGTGGGCCGCACGCCGAAGAGCGACGCCGCGAGCAGCCGGCCGACGAGGAGCGATCCCAGGAGCCCGGCCGCGATGCCGGACGCCACCAGGGTGAGGCCCTGCCGGAGGATCAACGACAGCACCGCCTCCCGCCGCGCCCCGAGCGCCATGCGGATGCCGATCTCGTGCGTGCGCTCGCTCACCGTGTAGGTCAGCACGCCGTAGAGGCCCACCGCGGCGAGGGCGAGCGCGACGCCCGCCAGCAGGCCGAGGAGCAGCAGGTTGAACCGCCGGTCGGCCACGGTCGTGGCGACGCGCTCCTTCATGGTGCTCACGTCGTAGACCGGGAGGCTCCGGTCGATCTGGCGCACCGCCTGGCGCAGGCCCGCGGTCAGGGCGGCCGGCTCGTTGCGGGTGCGCACCGCGAGGAAGCCGAACGGCCGCGGCACCTGCTGCCACGGCCGGTAGAGCGCCGCGCGCTCGCGCGCCGAGTCGAGCCCGTCGTGCTTGACCGGGGCGGCCACGCCGACCACCGTGACCCAGGGGCTGTCCGGCGGTCCGGACTGGAAGCGGCGGCCGACCGGGTCCTCGTCTCCCCAGAAGCCGCGCGCCATGGCCTCGTCCACCACCGCCACCGGCAGGGAGTCGGCGGTGTCGGCCTCGCCGAAGCCGCGCCCGCGGACCAGGCGGATGCCCAGGGTCTCGAAGTAGTCCGGCCCGACCGCGGTGACCGCCACCTCGGGCTGCTGGTCGGGCTCGATCGGCGGACGGCCCTCCACCTCGAAGCCGCGCTGGATCATGCTGTAGTCGGTGAGCGGCAGGGAGTCGCCGTAGGACACCGCCTCGACGCCGGGCAGCGCCCGGGCCTCGCCGGCCAGCTCGCGGAACACCGTGGCCTGCGCTCCGGGCGTCGGGTACTTCGAGCGGTCGAGATCCACCCGCATCGTCAGCACGCGCTCGGGGCGGAACCCGGGATCGACCGCCTGCAGCCGGAGGAAGCTGCGCAGCAGCAGGCCGGCCCCGACCAGCAGCACCACGGCGAGCGCCACCTCGCCCGCCACCAGCAGGCCGCGGGCGGCGCTCGACCGGCCGCGGCCTGCTTCCTTGAGCGGGTCCTGGAGGTCGGGCCGGGAGGCGGCGAAGGCCGGCGCCAGGCCGAACAGGAGACCGGTCCCGAGCGAGAGCGCCAGCGTGAAGGCCAGCACCGGGCCGTTGATCCCCACCGGGATCTGCCGGAACAGGCCGTCGGCCAGCCCCTCGGGCATGAGGGCGACCAGCGGCCGGATCGCGAGCATGGCCAGGAACAGGCCGCAGACCCCGCCGAGCAGGCCGAGCGCGGTGCTCTCGGCGAGCAGCAGGCGGACGATCCCCCAGCGGCCGGCGCCGAGCGCCGCGCGGATCGCGATCTCCCGGCGCCGCGTCGTGGCCCGCGCCAGGAGCAGGTTGGCGACGTTGGCGCAGGCGATCAGGAGCACGAACCCGACCGCGCCGAGCACGGTGAGCAGGGCCGGCCGGATGTCGCCGACGAGGCGCTCGCGCAGGCTCGTCACCTGGAGGAGGCTCTCGGGCAGCCGCGGCCGGCCTCCTCCGGGTCCGCCGGGGCCGACAGGACCACCGGGACCGCCCGGTCCGCCGGGTCCGGGGCCCCGTCCGATGACGATCGTCATCTGCCCGCCGCCGCCTCCTCCTCCGGGAGGCGGTCCTCCCGGTCCTCCCGGGCCACCCGGTCCGGCGGCCGGCGGAGCGGCTTCGGCGCGGGCCTCGGCGTCCGCGATGGAACGGTCGCGGATCGACTTGAGCTCGGCGAGCGCGCCGGCCTGTCCGGCGCCCGGCTTCAGGCGGGCGATCACCTGCACGATGCTCATCCGTTCGCGGGCCCGCTCCTGGGTCTCGTCGAGCGCGAGCGGCGCCAGCACGTCCACGTCCGGGTCGCGCGGGAAGAGGAAGCTGCGCGGCAGCACGCCGACGATCCGGTAGCTCTCGCCGTTGAGCTCGATCGGGCGCTCGGAGAAGCGTCCGGAGCCGGCGATCCTCCGCCAGAACCGGTCGCTGACCACGACCACGCGCTCGGCGTTGAGCTTCTCCTCCTGCGGCAGGAACCAGCGTCCCCGCGCGGGCTCGACGCCGAGCGTCGGCAGGAAGCTCGCGGACACGCGCACGCCCTGGATCCTCTCGATCTGCTCGCCGCCGGTCATCGTGAAGCTGGTGCCGCGGTTGTAGGCGGCGATGGAGTCGAGCGAGCGGCTGCCGTCGCGCCAGTCCAGGTAATCCGCCGCGGCGAGCGCCTCGAAGTCGATCACGGGCACGACGCTGGTGACCCAGATCAGGCGGTCGGGGTCGCCGTAGGGGAGCGGCCGGAGCAGCACGGCGTGGACGACGCTGAAGATCGCGGTGTTGGCGCCGATCCCGAGAGCCAGCGTGAGCACGGCCACCGCGGCGAAGGCCGGCCGGCGGGCGAGCGAGCGGAGGGCGGTGCGGAGGTCCGAGACGAAGGTTCCCATATGACTCCTATCAACGCTCCGGCGCACCGGAAGTTCCGCGGCCGGTGCGCTATGCTTCGGGGGTGACGATCGAGGACGAGGTCCGCCAGGCGGCGAAGCTGCTGGAGTCCCTGATCCAGGCGGCCGGCGTGCCCGAATCCGACCTGGAGCGGCGGCTGGGGGTGTCCCCGGGCTACGTGGGCCGGGTGCTCTCCGGCGAGATCGAGCTCAAGCTGCGCCACATCCTGTCGCTTCTCCGGGCGTTGGAGATCGAGCCTTCCCTGTTCTTCGAGAGCCTCTATCCCGCCCAGCCGCCGCGCGGGACGATCCGCATGGAGGACCTGCAGGAGCGTCTCCAGGAGCTCGGCCTGGACCGTCCTCCCGAAACGCCTCCGGTCGTGGTTGACGACCTGGAACGGCTGGTCCAGGGCGCGGTACGGGCCGCCCTGCGCCGCAAGGGCGGAGGCTAGCCGGCCCGCCGCCGGAGCGGTTCGTTACACAGCTTCTCCAGGGTGTCGGCGGTGGCGCGCAACAGGGCCGTGGTGAGGCTCTGCCTCTCGACCGGCTCCCGGAGCATGAGCAGCGCCGCAATCGCTTCGCGCCGGATGCCCCTCGCCCTGAAGACCGCCACCGTGTCGTCCAGGAGAGCCTGGATCTCCGGGGTGCGCCCCTGCTCCAGCCAGATTTCCGCCAGCTCCAGCGAGACCAGAGCGATGTCGTAGGTGACGCCGACCTCGGCAAAGCCCGTCCGGACCTGCTGGAAGGCCTGTTCCGCCTCGGCGAGGTCGCTCAGCCGCAGGGCGATCCGTCCCTCCAGCCAGCGCGCCTTGAGCTGATTGACGTTCCCTCCGTAGGCGGCGTAGAGAGGACGGCTCTCCCGCATCAGGTTGCGGGCTTCCTCGGCGCGTCCCTCATCGATCAGGTGGTAGGCCAGATTGTGGACGACGGCGAGGACGAGATGAGGGTCGCGCTCGGTCTCGATGAGCATCAGCCCCAGACCCAGGAGGCGGATCGCCTCCGGGAGGTCGAGGGCGTAGGAGACGGCGTTGCTCTTGCTGATCAGAGCGCGCCCGGCTTCGTGCCGCTCTCCCATTTCCAAGTAGATGGAATGGACCCAGTCGAGAAGCTTGCAGGCCTCGTCAAAACGCCGCTGGTCGATGCGCAACGACGCCGTGAGGTCCAGAACCCGGGCCAGGACGCGCGGGCTTTCCGTGCCGAGGCTCGCCCGGTCCAAGGCCTGTTTGAGGTCGGCCTCGGCGTGGATCAGGTCGTCTGCCACGCGCCTGGCGTTGCCCCGTTCGGCCAGCGCCAGAGCCTGCAGGTCCGCGAGAGCCTGGGGGCCACGGACGTTCGTCGGGATCCGGTCCGCCAGGGAGACGGCCAGACTGGCGGTCGCCACTGTGGCGGGAGGATTGCTGTGACGCAATTCCTGACAGCGGACGAGGAGTTGCTCGCAACGCTCCCAGTCGCGGAGCCCACGGGCGGCCGGGTCGAGCGGCGTCGGCGCCGGTACTTCGTGGAGGGGTGAATCCACTCCATCCTGCTCCCGTTCTCGCCGCTCCCGGGACAGGGAAGCCACATAGCGGCGGCCGGCGGCGAAGGCCTTGAAGAGCGGGAAGTCGTATTCGGAGCCGACCTCCACGGGTTCATCCTGGACCGTGTCCGGGCGAAGGAGGACGGAAGCCAGCGGCTTCATCAACCGGCTGCAGTGTCCGCAACCTTTCAGGAGGTGACTGATCACGCGCGCCGTGTCGCGCCCCGGCAACTCGCCCAGCAGGAAGCGCTCCAGCTCGGCGGGGTGGGGGTGTTGGATACGATCTTCGGCCATCATCCCTCTCCCAAAAGAAAAAAAAGACCCCTCTATTGTCGCATAGATCGAGCGCTCCTGTCCCTCCCGCCGGGAGCTCGACCGGGGCAGCCGGAGGGCCGCCCCGGATCGCGGGTCAACGCCGGCCGCCGTTGGGGTCGATCAGGGCGCCACGTTCTACGCTGCCGGGTGATGTGTTGTCCATCCCGATCGCCAGCTTCGGCGCCGGCGTCGGAGCCTCCGGGGCGAGGGCGGACCATAGTGTGTCGATCCATTCCTGGACCCATGAAAGCACCTCCGGAACCCGGCGAGGCTGGTCCAGGGCGGACGCGGGAAGCGCGAGACCCAGCAGGGCGACGAGGACGAGGGCGGCCGAAAGACGAGACGAAGTGCGGGACATGGCAATACCTCCTCTCCGAGGGACGGCCGGGGCCACCATTGGCCCCGTGCCCGCGGAAGAACTCAGGCGCGGCAAGATTCGCGGGCGGCGCGATCGGAAGGTTCGAGGCGAGGACCACGACGGTCGCGGCAGCATCGTCGCGATCAAAAAACAAGTTATCGCATTCGAGAATAGCACGAACTTTCCTCTAATCTGAAGGTGCGGCAAGTGACCGCGAGCGTGAAACTTATCCGCACGAACCCGCTGCGGGGTTCTGCGTTGAGGAGACCATTCACGGCGCTTGACAGGGGGTGAGGCCGGGTATAGAACGGAGGGACGTCAGCACCGGGAAGTCGAGGCAACGACCGGGAGGATTCCCGTGAAGAAGGCCCGTCTCAGCGTCCGCGCCGTCCAGCTCGTCGGAACGGCCCTGGCTTTTGTGCTGGCCAGCCGGCTGGCCGAGGCGTTCAGCCTGCCCAACGGCCTCTCGTTCCTCTTCCCGGCGGCCGGCGTGTCGCTCGCGGCCGGCGCGGCGTTCGGCGCCTGGGGGGTGGCCGGCGTGGTGCTCGCCGTGATCGCGCTGCCCTGGGGGGCGGCGGACAGCGTCCCGGCCCTGCTGCTGTTCAGCCTCGCCAACGGCCTGAGCGCGGCCATCCCGGCCTGGGCCCTGCGCCATCCGATCGGCGGCAGCGGCCTGCGCCTGCGCCGCGCCTTCGACTACGGCGCGCTGTTCAACAACCTGACCTCGGCCGCGGTGGGCAGCCTGACCCTGGTGTGGCTCGGCCGGGTGCCGTGGGAGCTGCGGCCGGTGGCGAACTGCTTCCTCCTCTGGTGGACGAGCGATCTCGCCGCGGCTCTGGTGCTCGGCCTGCCGCTGATCCTCGTCCTGCGTCCCGAAGCCCTGCTGACGCCGCAGGACCAGGAGATGATGCGCGCCTGGCTGCGCGAGGGCCGGGTGCCGCGGCGCTGCGCGGTCATGGTGGCGCTCTCCATCCTGGCCATCCTGGGCGTGGACCGGCTGGGCCTGGGTTTCCCGCACTGGCTGGCCATCCCGCTGGTGATCCCGATCGGCCTGGCCGCGATGGAGGGCGGGGCCGGTCCGGCCATCCTGGTCAGCTCGGCCGCCTGCTCGGCCTACCTGGCGGTCCTGGTGTCAGGCCCGGCGATGAGCGCCGCCCATCTCGTCGGGTCGCTCGCCTCCGCCTACACGACGGTGGGCATCCTGACGCTCTTCTCGCTGACCGGCGGCTGGCTCGGCGGCCGGAACCGCCGGCTGCTCGACCGGGTGCGCGCCCACGAGGAGCAGCTCGAGCGCGATTTCGAACGCACCGTGGCGTCGCTCGCCGCGGCCATCGAGGCCAAGGACCCGACGACCGAGGGCCACGTCCAGAGGGTGGCGCAGCTCGCGGTCCTGATGGGCCGCAAGCTGGGCTACGAGGAGCGGCGCCTGCGCATCCTGCGCTACGGCGCCATGCTCCACGACGTGGGCAAGATCGGCGTGCCCGAGGCGATCCTCAACAAGCCCGGCGGCCTCACTCCGGACGAGAAGGAGGCCATGGAGCAGCACGTGGAGATCGGCCTGCGCATCATCCGGGACGTCGAGGTGCTGCGCGAGGTGGACCCGCTGATCCGCTATCACCAGGAGCGCTGGGACGGCGCCCGCGTCGGCGTCCGGTATCCGGGCTATTTCGGCCTGCGCGGCGAGGAGATCCCGGAGGGCGCCCGCATCCTCTCCGTGGTCGACGCCTTCGACGCCATCACCCACGACCGGCCCTACCGCGCCGGCACCTCGGTCGAGGTGGCGATCGCGGAGCTGCGCGAGGAGGCCGGCCGGCAGTTCGATCCGCGCCTCGTCGATCTCCTGGCCGAGGTGCTCAAGGAAGGGGAGTGGCTGCTGTCGGAGCCGTTCTCCTCGGCCTCGCTCAGGACCGCCGCCGCAGGCTAGCCGGTCAACTGCGGGCTAGCCGGTGAACTTGTAGCCCAGCCGGTGCACGGTCACGATGTGCCGGGGGTCGGCGGGATCGTCCTCGATCTTCTTGCGCAGCTTGGCGATGTGCATGTCCACCGTGCGCGTGAAGGGGATGGCGTTGTAGTCCCAGACCTCGTCGAGCAGGGTCTCGCGCGAGACGATCTCCTCGCGGTGGCGGATGAAGAAGCCGAGGAGCTGGAACTCGCGCGGCGAGAGCTCGATCGGCGCTCCGGCCTTCTTCGCCTCGTGGCGCTTGAAGTCGAGCGTCACGTCGCCGAAGCGGTAGAGGTCGGGCGGCGCCGACGTGCCCGTGCTCCGGCGCAGCACCGCCTCGGCCCGCGCCAGCAGCTCCATGAAGCCGAACGGCTTGGTGATGTAGTCGTCCGCGCCGGTCTTGAGGCCCAGGACCTTGTCGATCTCCTGGCCGCGGGCGGTCAGCATGATGATCGGCACGTTGTTGCCGCCGTCGCGCAGCCGGCGGCAGACGTCGAGGCCGGTCATCTTGGGCAGCATCACGTCGAGGAGGATCAGGTCGGGCCGCGGTTCCGAAGTGGCCGAGGCCAGGCGCAGGCCCGCCTCGCCGTCGTTCGCCACGGTCACCTCGTAGCCTTCGTAGGAGAAACCGTCGCGCAGCGCGACCGACATGGCTTCGTCGTCCTCGACGATCAGGACTCTTCGCATGGTCAGGCCTCGGAGGTCCGGGGCGGGGCCGGCACGGCCGGCACCGGCGCTCCCGGCGCCTCGATGGGCAGGTGGATGGAGAAGGTGCTCCCCTCGCCGACGCGGCTCTCGACCGTCACCCGCCCGTGGTGGGCCTCGACGATGTGCTGGACGATCGAGAGACCCAGGCCGCTCCCCTTGACGTCGTGGACCAGGCCGGTGCTCACCCGGTGGAAGCGGTCGAAGATCTTCTTCTGCTCGTCGCGCGGGATGCCGACGCCGCGGTCCTGGACCGAGATCACGACCGAGTCGCCCTCGGGCCGCAGGCCGACCCGGATCTCCTTGTCCTGGGCCTGATGGGAATACTTGACGGCGTTGTCGAGCAGGTTGCTGAGCGACTGCGCGATGGCGCCCGCGTCGATCCGGACGGGCGGCAGCGGTCCGGGGTCGTCGAAGGCGATCCGGAAGCCGTGCTGGCGCAGGCGCACCTCGAAGGTCTTGAGCGTCTCGCAGACCAGCTCGCGGACGTCCACGCATTCGAAGCGGTAGCTCTTGCGGCCCGACTCGATGCTCGCGAAGTCGAGCAGGTTGTTGATGAGCTGGGTCAGGCGCCGGCTCTCGGTCTCGATGTAGTCGCCGTACTCCCGGACCTTGTCGGTGCCGTCGAACCGGCCGAGCCGCAACAGCTCGCCGAAGACGCGGATCGAGGCGAGCGGGGTGCGCAGCTCGTGCGAGACGTTCGAGACGAAGTCGCTCTTCATCTGCGAGAGCTTCATCTCGCGCGAAGCCGTGCGCAGGGTGAGCACGAGGCCGCCCAGGAGGAGCACGGCGAGCGCCGCCGAGAGCCCCAGGTTGACCAGGAAGCTGCTGCGCGCCACCTGGCCCGCGGTGGCGTGCCGGCTGGCGAGCTTGATCCGCCAGTCCGTGAACACGAAGGAGAAGCGCTTCTCGGCCTCGGCCCGCCGGTTGAACAGCTCCGGCTTGTCCGCCGTGGTGAAGACCATCGAGCCCCGGTTGTCCCAGACCGCCACCGCCGGGTCGTAGCTCGGGTTGTCGGCGTAGAACTTGGGCAGCGACTCCTTGATCGCCTCCGGCAGGACCTCGTCGCGGAACCAGCTCTCGTCCAGGATCATGCCGGCGACGCCGATCGGATGGGAGGCCTCGTCGGTGATCGGATTGAGGATCATCCGGTAGGCGGGGTCGCGCTGGTCGACCAGGACCTCGACCGGCTCCGGCAGCACGCTGTCCTTGTGGGCCAGGAGGGCGAACGGGGAGACGGCGGCGTAGACCGCCTGCACCTCCGGCGTCCAGACGGGCGGCGAGAAGGAGGAGCAGCTCGGCTCGAAGTAGTAGATGGTCCCCGGCATGTCGTTGACGAAGCTGACCACGAAGAGCCGCTTCGCCCCGGTCACGCCCTTCTTCTTGAAGTAGCGCGCGGCCTTGTCGAGCCCGTCCTCGGTGAACAGGCTCGCGGGCACGTTGAGCAGCCGCTCGGCGTCGTTGCGGTAGCGGCTCTCCACCTTGTCCGCCACGGCCTCCAGGTAGTTGTCCGAGGTGGCCTCCCGGGCCTTGGCCGAGGTGTGGTCGAGCTTGACCAGCCAGCGGTACTGGAGCGCCAGCAGGACCGCCAGCGGCAGCAGGACCGCCGCGAACCCCACCAGGAGGGTGTGCTTGCGAAGAGCCGTCGCGGGCTTCATGACGAAGGGGATTATGGGGCAAACCGGCCGGCCGGAGGGGAGGCCGTGAGCGTCTTTTACAGATTCATTACAGCGTTTTACGCCAGGTTGAGGAGTTTTACACGACGCCTCTCTAGTCTGGATTCACGGACGGCGAGCTCCCTCCCGTCCACTCCCGACAGGAGGTCCCGCAATGACTCGGAAGGTATCCACCCTCGCCCTCGCCCTGATCCTCTCCATGGCCGCCCTGGCGTCCGCCGGTGGCGACAAGTGTGCCAAGGATGCCAAGCACGCCGCGATGACCGAGAAGGCGAAGCACGGCTGGCTCGGCCTCGACCTCGACAAGGGCGCCTCGGGCTACGTCGTGACCGGCGTCGCGGCGGACAGTCCGGCGGAGGAGGCCGGCTTCCAGAAGGGCGACGTGCTGGTCGCCTTCAACGGCATCGCGCTGAACGACGCCAACAAGGACGCGCTCAAGAAGGCCAAGGCCGGAATC
>JBEQUE010000184.1:0-10614 GCA_040349255.1 Acidobacteriota bacterium
CCTCTCCCCCACCGCGTGGGGGAGAGGGCCGGGGAGAGGGGGAACGGGATCAATGCACTCCTCCCATGAGGCGGCGCATCGGCTTGATCAGGATCACGGCGAGGAGGGTGAAGGCGCCGACGACGACCGTCATGCGGAAGAAGAGCTGGTCGAGCGGCAGGCTCTCGAAGAAGCCCGCGGCCTGGCCGCTCAGGAAGTTGCCGACCGCGCTCGCCATGAACCAGACGCCCATCATCTGGCCGACCACCTTGGCCGGCGCGAGCTTGGTCATGGTGCTCAACCCGACCGGGCTCAGGCAGAGCTCGCCGATCGTGTGGACGAAGTAGACCGAGATCAACCACATCGGGCTGACCTTCAGGTTCTCCGGCCCGGAGGCCTTGGCGGCCGCGATCATGATGACGAAGCCGATCGCGGCGAAGAGCAGGCCGATGGCGAACTTCGCCGGGCTCGACGGCTCGCGCCGTCCGAGCCGGATCCACAGCCAGGCGAAGAACGGTCCGAGCAGGAAGATGATGAACAGCGAGTTCACCGACTGGAACCAGCTCGACGGGAAGTTGAAGCCGAACAGGGAGTTGTTCGTGTTGCGCTCGGCGAAGAGCGTCAGGGTCGAGCCGGCCTGCTCGAACGCCGCCCAGAACAGCGCCGCGAACAGGAAGAAGAGCACGATGGCCCCCAGCCGCTTCCTCTCGACCGGCTCCCAGCCCTTCTGGGTGAGCAGGAACACGAAGTAGACCAGCGGGAAGAGGACGATCACCCAGCCCACGAAGGCCACGAAGCCATCCATGGTCATGTGGATCGCGCCCGAGGACTGCAGGACGGCCAGGACGGCGAACAGGAGGACCGCGGCCCCGACGACCATCCAGAAGTTGCGGAGATCCTTGCGGTAGAGCGCCTCGTCGCGGCGCTCGACGAGCCCGGCCTTGCCGAGCCGCCGGCCGCCGAGGACGTACTGGACGAGACCCAGCGTCATGCCCACGGCCGCGGCGCCGAAGCCCCAGTGCCAACTGTCCTCGGGCCGGAAGCCCATGCCCTGGAGCCTCGCCCTGAAGCCTTCGCTCTGGGCCAGGTAGCCGACGATGAGCGGCGCGGTGAACGCGCCGATGTTGATGCCCATGTAGAAGATCGAGAACCCGGAGTCGCGGCGCTGGTCCTCGGGGGTGTAGAGCGAGCCCACCATGGTGCTGATGTTCGGCTTGAGGAGGCCGGTTCCGATGACGATCAGGAACAGGCCGAGGAAGAAGGTAGTCAGGCTGTGGAAGGTCAGGCTCAGGTGGCCGAGCGCGATGATGACGCCGCCGATGAGCACGGTGCGGCGCTGGCCGATCAGGCGGTCGGCGATCCAGCCGCCGGGCAGCGTGGTCAGGTAGACCAGCGCGGTGTAGAGGCCGTAGAGCGGTCCGGCCGTGGCCGCGTCCCAGCCCAGGCCGCCCGCGGTGGCCGCGGTCGTCATGTACAGGAGCAGGATCGCGCGCATGCCGTAGTAGCTGAAGCGCTCCCACATCTCCGTGAAGAACAGGGTCGAGAGACCCGCCGGATGCCCGAAGAACCGGGTGTCGCGGGCAGCGGCAGGGTCGGGGTGCATCCCTCCGGCGACGGCGGTCGAAGCGGGGCTCGCGAACTCGGACGTGGGGTCTTTGGGCATGGTCTTTTCGCTCGGGAAAAGGGTTGATGGTCGCGCTTTCTCGTCGGAACCGAGGGCGGAGCTTACCATGCGCCCCGCTCCGGATCTGCAGACCGGTGAGCAAGGGAGGTGCCAGAGCGCATCTCCCTGGAAAAGCGGCCGGAAGCCCGGGAAAACGTCCTCCGGCGGAGACGGCGGTGTGTCGCGATCCCGCATCGGCCCCTCGGATACACTCTCCTCGATATGAGCGACCCGAACGAACCCCTGTCTTCCCTGCGCGATCACATCGCCGAGGTCGACCGCGCCCTGCTCGAGCTGCTCCGCCGGCGCATGGAGCTGGCCGCCGAGGTGGGCCGCATCAAGGCCGAGTCCGGCGCTCCGGTCGAGGTGCGGGACGTGGAGCACAAGGTGCTCACGCGCGCCCGCCAGCATGCGGAGGCCTGCGGGGTCTCCGAGGAGGTGATGGCCTCGGTGTTCGAGGCGATCATCCGCGGCTCGATCGAGCGCCAGTACCGCATGGGCATCTCGCTGCGCGAGCAGCGCGGCGAGCGCATGCTGATCCTCGGCGGCGCCGGCGGGATGGGGAGCTGGTTCCGCGGCTTCCTGGAGCTCGCCGGCCACACCGTGGACATCTCGGACCCGGCGCTCGCGAGCCTGCCGGAGCCGCGCCCCCAGGGCAGGCACGCCCACCTGGGCGAGGTCGAGAGCCTCGACCGCTACGCGGCCATCTGGGTGTCGGTGCCGCTCAACCGGACCGCCGCGGTGCTGGAGGAGCTGATCTCGCGCCGGCCCCGGTGCCCGATCATCGAGGTGGCCTCGATCAAGGCGCCGCTCCTGGGCGCGCTGGCCCGGGCGCGCGACGAGGGGGTGCGGGTCTTCGCGCTCCACCCGATGTTCGGGCCGAGCAAGTCGTTCTACGAGACGCTGAACTTCGTGCTCGCCGCGCAGGGCGACCCGGTGGAGGAGAAGCGCCTGCTGGCGCCGCTGGTCACGCACCCCTACACGAAGCTGGTCTCGGTCCCCTTCCCCCAGCACGACCGACTGATGGGCTGGCTCCTCGGCCTCTCCCACCTGACGAACATGACCTTCGGCGCGGCGCTGGTGAATTCCGGGATCGAGCCCGCCGAGCTCCACGCCTGCGCCTCGACCACGTTCAGCCGACAGGCGGCCACGGCCCTCCGCGTGCTCTCGGAGGACCCCGACCTCTATCTGGACATCCAATATCTCAACCCGCACCGCAACGAGGTCTACGCCTCGACCCGCGAGGCGCTCGATCACCTGGTCTCCCTGGTGACCGAGCGCAGCCGGGAGGGATTCCGGGAAATCCTGGCCGCGGGTCGGCGGGCGCTCTCGCGCGAGGAGGATTAGGCCGGCTTCTTCGCCGGCTTCTTGGCGCCGCCGGCCTTCTTCTTGGCCGCGACCTTCTTGATCACGGCGGCCGCGGCGGCTGCGACTCCGGCCGCGGCCACTCCGGCGGCGACCTTCTTCACGGTGCTCGTCTTCTTGGCCGGCGCGGCGGCCTTCTTCGCTGGCGCGCCGCTCTTCGCCGGGGCGGCTTTCTTGGCGGGCGCCTTCTTGGCCGCCGTCTTCTTCGCGGGCTTGGAGGTCGCTTCCGTCTTGCTCTTCTCGGCCATGTGCCTCTCCTTGTTCGAGGCCCCAGGACTTCAGGGCACGGAATTCACGGGTACGACAACTGGCCCAGGTTCTAGCAAAGCGCGTGCCGCAGATCGGCGATCAGGTCGTCCGGATGCTCCAGGCCGATCGAGAGGCGGATCAGGTCCTGCGGCGTCCTGGAGTCCGGGCCTTCGCTCGTGGCCCGGTGCTCGATCAGGCTCTCGACGCCGCCGAGCGAGGTGGCCCGGGTGAAGAGCCGGGCGCGCGCCACGGCCTTGAGCGCCGCCTCGCGGCCGTCGCGGACCTGGAAGGAGAGCATGCCTCCGAAAGCCGACATCTGGCGCTTCGCCACCTCGTGGCCGGGATGCGATTCCAGGCCCGGATAGTGGACCGCCGAGACCTCCGGCATCTCCGCCAGGGCCCGGGCCACGGCCAGGGCGCCGGCGCTGTGGACCGCCACCCGGCAGGCCAGCGAGCGCAGGCCGCGCAGGACCAGCCAGGAGTTGAACGGCGACGCCACGGCTCCCAGCACGTGCCGGACGTGGTCGACCTTCTCCCAGAGCTCGCCGCGCTTCGCGAAGACCAGCGCTCCTCCCTGCACGTCGCTGTGGCCGCCGAAGTACTTGGTCGTCGAGTGGAGGACGACGTCCACGCCGAGCTCGATCGGCCGCTGGAGGGCCGGCGTGGCAAAGGTGTTGTCGAGCACGGTCAGAGCCTTGGCCCGGCGCGCCACGTCCACGATCGCGCGGATGTCGGCCACCTTGAGCAGCGGGTTGGACGGGGTCTCCAGCCAGACGATCCTGGTGTCGGGACGGACCGCGGCCTCGACGACCGACGGGTCCTCCATGGCCACGAAGCTCGACGAGATCCCCCAGTTCGGGAGGAACTGCTCGGCGGTGGCGCGATAGCCGTAGTAGGCGTCGTCCGGAAAGACCACGTGCGAGCCCGGCGGCAGGGCCTGGAGCATGGCGACGCCGGCGGCCATGCCAGAACCGAAGACCAGCGCGGCCTCACCGCCTTCGAGCGGCGCGAGAGCGGCTTCGAGCTGGCTCTGGGTCGGGTTGGACTCGCGGACGTAGGTGTGGCCGCCGAGCGGCACCCCGTCCTCGTCGCGGGCGAAGGTCGTGGAGAGATGGATGGGCGGCGCCACCGACCCGGTCTCCGGATCGACGGCGTGCCCCGCGTGCACGACCAGCGACTCAAACCTCATGTTGATCCGAAAGGCAGAGCGGTTTGAAACGTCTCATAGGAGAGATTCTAGCGGACCGCGAACCTTTTGCCCCGCCGGTGCGTTAGAAGAGAGAGCGCCGACCGGCGCCCACCCATCCATCCAAGAAACAGGAGGCACTGCCTGTGATCCCGTCCCGAACCTTCCGATCCGCCACCGTATTTGGTGTCCTTGGGGCCCTGGCCGTCCTGGCCGGACCCCCCCTGTCCGCCGCCGAGACCTGGGTCGAGCGCAGCGACAAGAACGCTCAGGTGCTCATCGACGTCATGGCCCGCCAGAGCCCCGAGGGCGCCGGCCAGCTCGGCGTCCCCGGCCTCGACGAGGAGATCTTCGACTTGAAGCCCGGCTTCCAGGAGCGCGGCCGAGCCGCCATCCGGGAGGCCCGCGAGACCCTGAAGCAGCGCCTGGCCTCCGAGACCGATCCCAACATCAAGCAGGACCTGGAGATCCTCATCGGGGCCACCGACGACCAGCTCGAGGGCTCCGCCCTCGGCGAGAAGTACACCCTGCCCTACTTCGACATCCCGGCCGCCGTGTTCCAGGGCCTCCGCGCCCTGCTCGACGACCAGGTCGAGGCGAGCCGCCGGCCCGCCGCCCTGGTGCGCCTGCGCAAGTACACCGGCGTCGAGCCCGGCTACACGCCGCTCACGGTCCTCGCCGAGCAGTTCATCCGCTCGCGCATGGACCAGCCCGGCCTCATGGGCCCCTTCAAGGACGAGGTGGAGCGCGACCTCCAGAACGACGCGACCTATCTCGCGGGCCTCGAGGAGCTGTTCAAGAAGTACAACATCAAGGGTTACGAGCAGCCGTACGCGAAGCTCAAGGAGCAGGCCGCGGCCTACGAGCAGTTCGTGCGCAAGGAGATCCTGCCGCGCACCCGCAGCGACTTCCGCCAGCCGCCCGAGCTTTACGCCTACAGCCTGCGGACGCTCGGGGTGGACCTGCCGGTCGACGAGCTGGTGAGCCGCGCCGAGGTGTCGTTCAAGGAGATCCAGAACGAGATGCAGGCGCTCGCCCCGCTGGTCGCGAAGCAGCACGGCCTGGCCATGACCGACTACCGCGACGTGCTGCGCGAGCTCAAGAAGAACCAGCTCTCGGGCGAGGCGATCCTGCCGCTCTACCAGCAGCGGATCAAGGACATGGAGGACATCATCCGCCGCGAGCACATCGTCACCCTGCCGGCGCGGCCGATGAAGGTGCGGCTGGCGAGCGAGGCCGAGAGCGCCGCCGTCCCGGCCCCGAACATGCGGCCGCCGCGGCTGATCGGCAACACCGGCGAGATGGGCGAGTTCGTGCTGCCGCTGCGCATCCCGGGCAAGCAGGGCCAGGGCGCCCTGGCGCTCGACGACTTCTCCTACGACGCGCTCTCCTGGGCGCTCACCGCGCACGAGGGCCGGCCGGGCCACGAGCTCCAGTTCGCCTCGGTGGTCGAGAAGGGGGTCTCGAAGGCGCGCGCGATCTTCTCGTTCAACAGCGTCAACGTCGAAGGCTGGGCGCTCTATGCCGAGGCCGAGGTCAAGCCCTACCTGCCGATCGACGCCCAGCTCGCCGCGCTCCAGAGCCGTCTCATGCGCGCCGCCCGCGCCTTCCTCGACCCCGGCCTCCAGTCCGGGAAGATCACGCGCGAGGAGGCCACGCGGGTCCTGCGCGAGGAGGTCGGCCTCTCCGAAGGCATGGCTCTCCAGGAGGTCCAGCGCTACACGTTCCTCTCCCCCGGCCAGGCGACCTCGTACTTCTGCGGCTACAACCGGCTCATGGAGCTGCGCGCCGAGACCGAGCGCAAGCTCGGCAAGAAGTTCGACCGCCAGAAGTACCACGACTTCATCCTGGCCCAGGGCATGCTGCCGCCGGCGCTCCTCAAGAAGGCGGTCATGGAGGAGTTCGTGCCGCAGAGCGGCGGACAGGCCGCCCCCTGAGTCTCGTCTTTCGCCGCACCGCGGTATAAAATGACGCGGTGCGCGTCTGCATCATCGGCGCCGGGGCCTGTGGCCTCGTCGCGGCCAAGAAGCTGCTCGACCAGGGCGTCGAGCCGGTCGTCTACGAGCGGAACGGCGACCTCGGGGGGAACTGGCTCTACGGCTCCCCGGGGTCGTCCGTCTATCGCTCGACCCACCTGATCTCCTCCAAGCGGATGACCGAGCTCCGGGACTTTCCGCTTCCGGACGACTGGCCGCCCTACATCTCCCACGAGCAGGCCCTCGAATACCTGCGGCGCTACTCCGAGCGCTTCGGCCTCCTCTCCCATATCCGCTTCGGGGTCGAGGTGCTGCGCTGCGAGCTTGAAGAGAGCCTTTGGCGTGTCGAGACCTCGGAGGGGACGGAGACGTTCGACGCCCTGGTCGTGGCGAGCGGACATCACCGGGTGCCTCTCTTCCCGAAGCTCGAAGGGAGCTTCGACGGCGAGATCCTCCATTCCCAGGCCTACAAGGTGCCGGAGCCGTTCCGCGGCAAGAGGGTGCTCGTGGTCGGGGCCGGCAATTCGGGGTGCGACATCGCGGTCGAGCTGGCGGGCGTGGCCGCGAAGGTCTTCCATTCGACGCGCCGCGGCTACTGGTACGTGCCCAAGTTCGTGCACGGCCAGCCCGCCGACCAGTTCGGCGACCGGCTGCGGCGCCTCGGCGTGCCGGCGAAGCTCTTCCAGCTCCTGGCCCGCCTGAGCGCCGGCATGGTGCTCGGCCCGCCGCAGAGGTTCGGCCTGCCGAAGCCGGACCACGCGCTGTTCGAGACCCATCCGATCGTCAACTCCCAGCTCTACTACGCGATCGGCCACGGCCGCATCGCTCCGCGGCCTGACGTGGCGCGGCTCGACGGCCACAGGGTGATCTTCAAGGACGGCCGCGAGGACGAGGTGGACGCGATCGTCTGTGCCACCGGGTTCGATCTCTCGTTCCCGTTCCTGGACGGCCGGTATCTGAATCTCCGGGACGGTCTGCCCGTCCTCTACAAGAACCTGTTCCACCCGCGCATCCCGAACCTCGCGTTCATCGGGCTGATCCAGCCGAACAGCGGCCTGTGGTTCCTGGCCGAGCTGCAGGCGGAGCTGGCGGCGCGCGCCCTGGCCCGCCCCTCGCCCCGCCTGCGCGCCCGGGTCGCGGACCGCCAGGACACCCGATATTTCGACTATCTGCCGAGCCGGCGCCACCACCTGGAGGTCGACTACCTGCTCTACGAGCGCGACCTCCGGCGCCTGCTCCGTCTCACCGCAAGCCGCAAGGAGGCTGCATGAACGACAAGAACAGGACGATCTTCATCACCGGGGCCGCCTCGGGTATCGGACGGGAGACGGCCCTCCTCTTCTCCCAGCGCGGCTGGCGGGTCGGCGCGGTGGACGTGGACGAGGCCGGGCTCCAGAGGCTGGCCCAGGAGATCGGCGCCGCCGGCGATGACCGTTGCTGGACCGCTAGGCTGGACGTCCGCGACTATGCCGCCTGGCAGGAGCGCCTGCGCGACTTCGGCTCCTGGAGCGGCTGGCGCATGGATGCGCTCTTCAACTGCGCCGGCATCATGAAGATGGGCCCGTTCGACGAGACCCCCATGGCGGAGCACGCGCGCACGGTCGAGGTCAACGTCCTCGGCGTGATGAACGGCATCCACGCCTCGCTGGAGCTGCTCAAGGCCACCCGCGACGCGCACGTCATCACCATGTGCTCGGCCTCCGCGGTCTACGGCGTGCCGGACCTCGCCACCTACTCGGCGTCGAAGTTCTTCGTGCGCGGCTTCACCGAGGCGCTCAACCTCGAGCTGGAGCCGCACGGGATCTGGGTGACCGACCTGATGCCGCTCTACGTGGACACGCCCATGGTGCGCAGCCAGACCTACCGCGCCGGCAGCCTGGAGACCTTCGGCGCCCGGCTGACGCCGCAGGAGATCGCGGGCCTGGTCTGGGAGGCCGCCCACAGCCGCAAGGTCCACTGGGTGCCGGGAGCCATGCTCAAGGCGCTCAATTATCTGGGCGGCGCCATGCCGTTCGTCTCCCGGCCCACGATGAGGCTGCTCGACAAGCGGAAGGCGAGGTAGGGTGGCTCTGGAACGCCTCCCCCGCACCGTCCAGGCTCTCGAAGCCGGCATCCGGGAGCGGCTCCATCTCGGGGCCCAGATCCACGTCTCCCTTCACGGCGAGGACGTGGCGGGCGGCGCGGTCGGCGAGGACCGGCCCGGCGTCCCCCTGACCGCGGACCACCTGATGCTCTGGCTGTCCTCCACCAAGCCGGTGGCGGCCGTGGCCCTGGCCCAGCTCTGGGAGCGGGGGAAGCTGGAGATCGACGACCCGATCGCCCGGCACATCCCCGAATTCGCCGCGAACGGGAAGGAGACGATCACGCTGCGCCACCTCCTCACCCATACCGCCGGCATCCGGATGCTCGACGTCGGCTGGCCGGGCGACCCGTGGGAGAAGATCCTCGAGCGGATCTGCGCCATGAAGCCCGAGCCGCGCTGGGTGCCGGGCGAGAAGGCGGGCTACAACCACGCGTCGAGCTGGTTCGTGCTCGGCGAGGTGGTCCGGCGGGTGGACGGTCGGACCTTCGACCGCTACGTCCGCGAGGAGATCTTCGAGCCGCTCGGCATGGCCGGCTCCTGGGTGGGCATGCCGCGGGACCGGTATCTCGCCTGGAAGGAGGCGGACCGCATCGGCGCGATGTGGAACACCGAGACCGGCGGCGAGCCCGAGCCGCACGGCTGGGACACGGAGGAGCGCTGCACGTCGATCCACCCCGGCGGCAACGGGTACGGTCCGACCCGCGACCTGGCGCGCTTCTACGGGATGATCCTCGACCGGGGAGCGGGCATCCTGTCGCCGCAGTCCGTCGAGGCCCTGACCGCGCGGCACCGGGTGGGGATGCTCGACGTCACGTTCAAGCACACCATGGACTGGAGCCTCGGCTTCATTCCCAACTCGGCCCACTACGGCGCCGACACCGTGCCGTACGCCTACGGCCATCACGCCTCGCGCCGGGCCGTGGGCCACAGCGGTTACCGCTCGTCGGTGGCCTTCGCCGACCCGGAGCACGGGCTCGCCACAGCGCTCGTCCTCAACGGCACGCCGTCGAACGCGGGCCACGAGCGGCGCGTGCGGATGATCCTGGACGCTCTCTACGAGGATCTGGGACTAGCAGCGGCTTGAAAAGACGGGGAGCGGAAGGATTCCGCCCCCCGTCGGGCGATTACCGGAGGGACTGGAGGAAGGTGTCGAGCGCGGGGTCGACGTCCGTGGACGCCTGGCTCTTCTGAGTGCACGGTCCGTTGTGGTCGGGGCGCACGCCGGCCGTCGCGATCGCGCACCGGTTGGCGTAGGTGGTGCCGTCGCAGCCGCAGATCTGCGGCCCGCCGGACGGGCAGGGGTCCTGAACCGCGATGCAGGTCCCTGCGAGGTCGGGCTGGTTGCACTTGCCGGACGGATAGAGGCAACCCTGGCCCGCCGGACACTGGAGGCCGCCGATGCCGCCGCAGGTCTGGCCGGACTGGGCCGAGGCCGCGCCGGCGGTGAGGATCAGGGCGAGGACCAGGAACGCGAAAGGCGTGATCTTTGACTTCATGCTGCAACTCCTATTCTGCCGCGGCGGCTCGCCGCGGCGGTTTTTTCGTGGTCTGGACGTGCTCCTTTATCGGAGCGTCTGCAGGAAGGCGTCGAGGCTGGAGACCGGCAGGTCGTTCCTGGCGCCGGCGGCGCCACATTCGCCGGTCGACTTGAGGGAGACGCCGGCCATCCGGCGCATGCAGTCGTTGCCGTAGGTCTTGTCGTCGCAGCCGCACACCGGGTCGTACTGCTGGGTACAGTTCTCGGGGATGGCCACGCACGCGCCCATGGCGCCGGAATTCTTCTTCGGACAGGTGCCGGCCGCGAACTCGCAGAACGAGCCGTGCCCGCAGTCGCTGTCGCGCACGCAGGCCGCTTGGGCCTGAACGGGCGCGGTCTGCGCGGCGAAGCCGATCACGAACGCCAGGACGAGCCCCAGGAAGACGTGGTTGTAAATTCTCGGATGCATGACAGACCTCCTCGGGTTGTCGTTGGGGGGATTGGCTGCCGTCGGCAGCCTCGTATAGCCAGGGATGCATGGATGCAATGCCCATGCCTCCTGGCGTCCGGGAAGGAGGAGGTCAGAGGTGGAGGAAGTGGCTCAAACCCTGCCAGATCCACCAGATGCCGACGAGG
>JBEQUE010000205.1:0-8472 GCA_040349255.1 Acidobacteriota bacterium
GGCGATCCTTGGGATAGGACGGATCGAGCGGCAGGTAGGCGCCGCTGGCCGCGAGCGCGCCCAGGATGCCGACCGCCATCTCCGGCGAGCGCTCCACGCAGAGCGCCACCACCGATTCCGGGCCGACCCCGAGCCCGCGCAGCTCCAGGGCCAGGCGCCGCGAGCGCGCCGCCAGCTCCTCGAAGCTCAGCGCGCCGTCCGCGAAGACCACCGCCGGCGCCCCGGGTCTCTCGGCCGCGAGCGCCGCGATGCGCTCGTGGACCGGCACCTCCCCGGAGCCCGCCGCGCCGCCCTCTCCCCACTCCGAGACGATCTGCTGCCGCTCCACGGGACGGAGCAGCGGCAGGTCCCACACCTTCCGGCGCGGCTCCTCGACGGCGGCCTCCAGCAGCGTCTCCAGGTGGCCCAGGGCGCGGCGGATCGTGGCCTCGTCGAACAGGTCGGTCCGGTACTGGAGGGACGTCCGGATGCGCCCGTCCACGTCCCAGGCCTCCAGGGTCCAGTCGTGCTCCGCCGCCACCGCGCCCCGGCGCTCGACGGCCAGGCTCACCCCGGGCACCTCGACGAGGCCGAGCGGCGCGTTCTGCAGCACGAGCATGGCCTGGAACAGCGGCGCGTGGCCCAGGCTGCGCTCCGGCTGCAGCTCCTCGACCAGCTTCTCGAACGGCAGGTCCTGGTGCTCGTAGCCGCCCAGGGCGGCGCGGCGGGCGCGGCCCACGAGCTCCCCGAATGTGGGATCGCCCGACAGGTCGCCGCGCAGGGCCAGGGTGTTGACGAAGAACCCGATCAAGCCCTCCAGCTCACGCCGCGACCGGCCCGCGATCGGCGTGCCCACCACCACGTCCTCGCGGTCCGAGAGGCGCCCGAGCAGCGTCTCGAACCCGGCCAGGAGGACCATGAAGAGGGTCGCGCTCCGGCCGCGGGCCAGGGCGCGGAGGCCCTCCGAGAGCCGCCCGTCCAGCTCCAGCGTGCAGGCCGCGCCGCGGAAGCTCTGCACCGCCGGCCGCGGCCGGTCCGTGGGCAGCTCCAGGAGCGTCGGGGCGCCGGCCAGGTGCTCCCGCCAGTAGGCCGCCAGCCGCTCCAGCGCCTCCCCCTGGAGCCAGCGCCTCTGCCAGACCGCGTAGTCGCCGTACTGCACCGGCAGCGGGCGCAGCGCCTCGCCGGCCCAGAGCCGCTGGACCTCCTCCACCAGCACGCCCATGGACCAGGCGTCCGCGGCGATGTGGTGGAGCGTCAGAAGCAGGACGTGCTCGCGCTCGCCCAGGCGCACCAGGGTGGTGCGCAGCAGCGGACCCCGGCCCAGGTCGAACGGCCGCAGCGCCTCGTCCTCGGCAAGGCTCTCCAAGGAGCCGCTGACGACGGGCAGAGGCCAGAGCGCCGGAGGCTCGACGCGCTGCCGGGGCTCGCCGTCCGCGCTCACGAACACCGTGCGCAGCGCCTCGTGGCGCTCGACGATCGCGCCGAAGATCCCGGCCAGCGCCGCCGCGTCTACCTCCCCTTCCAGGCGCAGCGCGAGCGGCAGGTTGTAGGTCGGAGTGCCGGGCTCGAGCTGCTCGAAGAACCAGATCCGCTCCTGCGCGAAGGACAGCGGCAGGTCTCCATCCCGCTCGACCGGCTCCAGGGGCGGAGCCGCGGGGACGTCCTTCTGCGCCGTCACCGCCGCGGCCAGCCCGGCCACGGTCGGCGCCTCGAACAGGCGGGCCAGCGGCAGCTCGACCTCGAAGACCTCGCGAATCCGGCTGGCGAGCTGGGTCGCGAGCAGCGAATGCCCGCCCAGCTCGAAGAAGCTGTCATGGACGCCCACCCGCTCCTGGCCGAGCAGGCCGGCCCAGATCCCGGCCAGGACCTCCTCGACCGGCGTGCGCGGCGCCACCGGTTCGGCCGCGGTGCGCTCCGGGTCCGGCAGCGAGCGGCGGTCCACCTTGCCGTGCGGCGTGAGCGGCAGGCTCTCCAGCTCGACCAGCACGGACGGCACCAGGGGCGCCGGCAGCTCCGACTCCAGGAACGAACGCAGGTCGCCGGCCTCTCCGACGTACCAGCCCACCAGCCGGCCCGACCGCACCGCCGCCGCGGCCGCGCGCACGCCGGGGTGGCGGGCCATCGCGGACTCCACCTCGCCCAGCTCGATGCGGAAGCCGCGCACCTTGACCTGGTCGTCCGAGCGGCCCAGGAACTCGACCCGCCCGTCCGCCAGCCAGCGGCCGAGGTCGCCCGTGCGGTACCAGCGCTCTCCGTCCGACTCGACGAAGCGCTCCCGCGTCAGCTCCTCCTGGCCGAGATAGCCGCGGCTCACGCCGGGGCCGCCGATCCGGATCTCTCCCGCCATGCCGATCGGAACCGGCGATCCGGACGGATCGGTCAGGCGCAGCCGCACGTTCTTCAGCGGACGGCCGATCACCGCGCCCGCGCCGTCCGTGCTGCTCGTCGCCAGGATCGTCGCCTCGGTCGGCCCGTAGAGCACGCGCACCCGGGCCGCCGGGAAGCGCTCGCGCATCGCGGTGAGCAGGTCCGTGGGCACGAGGTCGCCGCCCACGTACAGCTCTTCGAGATGCGGCGCCTCGCCGGCCCGCTCCACGATCTGGCGCATGACCGCGGGCACGGCGTGCAGGCGGGTCATCTCCGCCAGGTCCGCGGCCACCGCCTCCACGTCGAGCGTCGGGCGATGGCCGTAGATCACCGACGCGCCGCCGGAGAGCAATGGGGAGAGCAGCTCGAACAGGAAGATGTCGAACGTGTGCGCCGCCAGGCAGGGCATGCGGCCGACCGCCTCCCGGCCGTCCAGCAGGTTGGCCAGCGATCCGTGCTCGACCATCACCGCCTTCGGCCGGCCCGTGGTGCCGGACGTGTAGATCAGGTAGGCCAGATCCTGCGGCGAAGGCCGGCGCTCCGGCCCTTGCTCTTCACCGAGGTGCTCCATACAGACCCGACGCACGCCGGTGAGTCGATCCCGCCAGCGCTCCTCCGTCACCACCACGGCCGCTCCGGAGTCCTCCAGGAGCAGCGCCAGGCGCGCGTCCGGGTACGACGGGTCGAGCGGCACGTAGGCCCCGCCGGCCCGCCAGATGCCGAGCAGGGCCACCGCCAGCTCCGGGGTCCGCTCCAGATAGAGCCCGACCCGGACCTCCGGGCCGACTCCGAGGCCGCTCAAGTGGCAGGCCAGCTCGCCGGAACGGCGGGCCAGCTCGCCGTAGGTCAGCGGCGCGACAGCCTCCGCGTCCGGCGTCCGCTCCGCCTGCGCCAGGAAGCGGTCCACGACCGTCCCCGCCTCGGCTCTCTCCTCCATCTCCTCCGTATCGCTCCACTCCCGGAGAAGCTGGTGGCGCTCCGCCTCCGACAGGATGGAGAGCGACGCGAGCGGCGCCTCCGGGTCCGCGGCGAGACCGGCGAGGAGCCGTCCGAGATGGCCGAGCATGCGGTCGAGTGCCGGCGCGTCGAAACGGCCGCCGGAGCCGGAGACCCGCAGCTTCAGGCGCTCGCCCGGCGTCACCGCCAGGTTCAGGGGATAGTTCGAGCGGATCTCGCTGCGCAGCGCCCCGACCTCCAGGCCGAGGGCCGCGGGGTCGAGCGCGGAGCTCACCGGGTAGTTCTCGAAGATGACCACCGCCTCGAAGAGCGGCTCGCCCGCGGGCAGGCCGCTCCACGCCTGGAGGTCCACCAGTCCACCGTTCTCGTGCAGGCGCAGCTCGGCCTGCTGCCGCTGGAGCGCCTCCAGCCACGCTCCCACCCGATCCTCGCCGGAGACCGGCACGCGGACCGGCAGCGTGTTGATGAACATCCCGACGATGCCCTCGACCCCCGGCAGCTCCGGCGGCCGGCCGGAGACCACGGACCCGAGGACCACCTCGCCGCGTTCGGTCGAGCGCCCCAGCCACAACGCCAGCGCGCCCTGGACGAGCGTGCTCATCGTGGTCCGGTGGCGGCGGGCGGCGCGCTCGAGGTCCGCGGTCGCCTCGGACGTCAGCTCGGTCTCCCGGGCCAGGAACGCCGGCCCGCCGCCGCCGGAGACGGTGCGCTCGGCCTCGTCGATCCCCCGCAGTCGATCCCTCCAGAAGGCCTCCTCGGCCGGCCGGTCCCGCGCCTGCAGCCAGTCGATGAAGGCGCGATAGGGGCGGACCGGGCCGAGCTTTGGCTCCGCGGAGCGGCGCAGCGCCTGGTAGGCCTGGAAGACCTCGGCCAGCACCAGGGCGTAGGACCAGCCGTCCAGCAGCAGGTGGTGGAACGTCCAGACGAAGCGGTGCTCGCGCTCGCCCGTGCGGAGGAGGGCGACGCGCAGGAGCGGCGCGCGGTTCAGCTTGAAGCCGCGCACCCGGTCTTCCGCGAGGAAGGCGGCGAAGCGCGCCTCCTGCTCCCCGGAGGGGATTCCGCGCCAGTCCTCGATCCGGACCGGGACGCCGACCCGCCGGCCGACGACCTGGAGCGGCCGGGCGCCGCTCTTCCAGGTGAAGCCCGTGCGCAGGACGGCGTGCCGGTCCACCACCGCCTGCCAGGCGCGCTCGAAGGCGCCCGCGTCCAGCTCGCCGCGCAGGTCGCAGCTCAACTGGACGACATAGAGCCCCTCCTCCGGCGCATAGAGGCTGTGGAACAGGATGCCTTCCTGCACCGGGCTCAACGGATAGGCGGCTTCGACCGCTTTCTCGCTCACTCGGATCTCTCTTCGAATTCGAATTCCATCTCGGCCAGGGCCAGGTCCTCGGCGCTCACCTCAGAGGCTATGGTCTCCTGGGCCTCCTCCGCCCCCTGGCCTTCGGCCAGCGCGGCCAGCCCGGAGATACTCTGCTGCTCGAACAGGTCGCGGACGGTGAACCGGATGCCGGCCTCGCGCGCCCGGGCCACCGCCTGGATGGCCTGGATCGAGCTGCCTCCCAGCTCGAAGAAGCTGTCCTCCACCCCCACGCGGTCGATCCCCAGCAGGCCCTCCCAGATCCCGGCGAGCGCGCGCTCGGCCTCGGTGCGCGGCGCCACGAAGGGCCGCCGGAGGTCGGGCCGCTCCGCATCGGGCGCAGGCAGGGCGCGGCGGTCCACCTTGCCGTTCGGGTTGAGCGGCAGCCTCTCCAGGAAGACGGTGGAAGCCGGAATCATATGCTCGGGCAGCCGCCGCGCGAAATGAGCACGCAGGACGTCGGCCGTCGGCAGTGTCTCCCCCGGCACGACATAGGCCACCAGCCGTCTCTCCCCTGGCACATCCTGGCGGGCCAGGACGACCGCCTCGCGGACCCCCGGGTGCTCGCAGAGCACGGCCTCGATCTCCCCAGGCTCGATGCGGAAGCCGCGGATCTTGACCTGCTGGTCGAGCCGGCCGAGGAACTCGACCGCGCCGTCGGCCCGCCGCCGCACGAGGTCGCCGGAGCGGTAGGCGCGCCCGCCGTCGGCCAGAGGATCGGGGACGAAACGCTCGGCCGTCTGGTCGGGCCGGTCGAGGTAGCCGTGGGCCAGGCCGTCGCCCGCGATCCACAGCTCGCCCGGCGCGCCCGCCGGCACCGGCTGGAAGTCGCGGCCCATCACCAGGAGCCGGGTGTTCGCGATCGGCCGGCCGATCGGCACGGTCCAGGCGTCCGCGGGCACGGTCTCTATAGAGTGCCAGGTGGCGAAGGTGGTGCTCTCGGTCGGGCCGTAGACGTGGAGCAGCCGCGCCGGCGGGCCCTCCCGGAGCACGCGCCGCGGCCACTGCGGATCGCACGCCTCGCCGCCGAACATCACGGAGCGCACCGGCGCGAACGCGGTCGGCTCCTCGCGGGCCACCTGGTTGAACAGGGCCGTGGTCAGGAAGAGAGCCGTGATCCGCCGCTCGGCGAGCGCCGCGGCGAGGTCGGCCGGGGAGAGCAGCTCGTCGCGGGTCACCCCGACCACGCAGCCGCCGTTCAGGAGCGCTCCCCAGATCTCGAAGGTCGCCGCGTCGAACGAGGCGTTGGACGCCTGGGCGATGCGGTCCTCCGGCCCCAACGCGACGTAGTCCGTGCCGAGCACGAGCCGCAGCACGGCCCGGTGCGGGATGCACACGCCCTTGGCCCGCCCGGTCGAGCCGGAGGTGTAGTTGATGTAGGCCAGGTGGTCGCCGCCGATCGGCAGGCCGAGGGGCTCGGCGCTCTGCGACGCGATCGCCGCGGCGTCCGTGTCGAGGCGCACCGGCACGGCTTCCGACGGCGGCAGGAGGTCGGCCAGGGTCTCGACCGTGACCACGGCGCGGGCCCGCGAGTCTTCCAGCATCGCGGCCAGCCGCTCGCGCGGGTACGACGGGTCGAGCGGGACGTAGACCGCGCCGGCCTCGAGGATCGCCACGAAGGTCACGATCATCCCGGCCGAGCGCTCCAGGCAGACCGCGACCCGGCCCTCGACCCCCACGCCGACGGCCCGCAGGTGGCGGGCGAGGCGGCGGGCCATCCCGCACAGCTCGGCGTAGGAGAGGATCTGATCCCCGAATTCGACCGCCGGAGCATCCGGCCTATGCGCCGCCACGAGGCCGTGGATCGAGCCGTCCCGAGGGTAGCCGGCGCCGGCGGCGTTCCACTCCACCAGGATCTGGTGGCGCTCGGCGGCGCGCAGCCAGGGGAGGTCGGCGATCGGCCGCTCCGGGTCGGCGAGGCCGGCTTCGAGGAGCGCGGCGAGCCGCTCGGCGGCGCTCCGCATGGTGGGGCCGTCGAACAGGTCCGTGGAGTGCTCCCAGATCCCTTCAAGACTGCCATCGCCGCTCTCCAGCCACGAGAGCGCCAGGTCGAACTTGGCCGTCCCGCGGTCGATCCGCAAGGGCTCGGTTTTTCCAGGCAGGGCGGGCAGGTCGAGAGGTGGGAACGCGTCCCGGCCCTGGAGCTGGAAGCTGGCCTGGAAGATGGGGTGCCGGCCGGCGTCGCGCGGCGGGCGCAGCTCGTCCACCAGCTTCTCGAACGGGAGGTCCTGGTGGTCCCAGGCGTCGAGCACGGTCCGCCGGACGCGGCGCACGACCTCGGCGAGGCCCGGGCGGCCGGAGAGGTCGGCGCGCAGCGCCAGCAGGTTGACGAACAGCCCGACCACGCCCTCGGTCTCCACCCGGCCGCGGTTCGCCACCGGCACGCCGACCGCGAAGCCCTCCTGGTCCGCGGCGCGGCCGAGCAGGGAGACGAAGGCGCCGAGCAGCCCCATGAAGAGCGTGGCGCCCTGCTCCCGCCCGAAGGCGCGCAGGCGCTCGACCGCCGCGGCGTCGAGGCGGGCGGCGAAGCTCGCGCCGCGGAAGGTCTGCACGGAGGGCCGCGGCCGGTCGGCCGGCAGGTCGAGCGGCGTCGCGCCGGCGAGGTGATCCCGCCAGAAGGCGAGCCGCTCGTCGAGGAGCGCGCCCGTCAGATGCCGCCGCTGCCACGCGGCCCAGTCCACGTAACGCGCCGCCGGTTCCGCCAGGGACGAGCCCTCGTAGAGCCGCCCCAGCTCGCGGGCCAGCACGCCGAGCGACCAGCCGTCGCCCGCGATGTGGTGGAGCGTGACGAGCAGGAGGCGCTCGGAGGGCAGGTCGATCAGGAGCGCCCGGAACGGCCCCTCGCCTTCCAGGTCGAACGGCTTGTTGGCTTCTTCCAGCGCCAGGCGGAGCGCCTCGCGGCCGGCGTCCGGCAACGAGATGAGGTCGGCCCGGCGCAGGATCGTCCCCGTGGGCTCGACGATGCGCTGCCATGGTCCGTCCGGGCCGTCGCCGTAGAGGGTCCGCAACGACTCGTGGCGCCGGACGAGCTCGCGCAGGCAGCTCTCCAGCCGGTCGGCATCCAGGCCGGCGGGCAGCCGGAAGGCCAGCGGCAGGTGGTAGGCGGAGCTGTCCGGATCGAGCCGCCAGACGAACCAGAGGCGCTCCTGGGCGAAGGAGAGCGGATGCGGACCCTCGTCCGATCCTCTCGGAAGGATCTCCGGCCCGGGGCTCTCCGATCCGCGCAGCGCCTCGACCGCCGCCGCGAGCCCCTCGACCGTCGGCGCCTGGAAGACGGCGCGCAGCGGCAGGTCCACCTGGAAGGCCTGCCGCGCCCGCGCCACGGCCTGGGCCGCCCGCAGCGAGCTGCCGCCCAGGCCAAAGAAGTCGTCGTGGAGGCCCACGTCCGGCACGCCCAGCAGGCCGGAGACGATGTCGCGCAGGATCTCCTCGACCGGGGTGCGCGGCGCATCGGTCCCGACGCGAGCCGGAGCGGCCGGAGCGGGGAGCGCCTTCCGGTCCACCTTGCCGTTCGGGGTGCGCGGCAGCTCCGGCAGGAGGACGAACGCCGCCGGGACCATGTAGTGCGGCAGCGCGGCGCCGAGGCGCTCGCGGAGCGCCGGCTCCGTGGCCCCCCCAGCGACATAGGCGACGAGCCGCGGGTCGCCCGGCGCGTCCTCGCGCACGACGACGACCGCCTCGCGCACGCCCGCGCAGGCCTCCAGCGCGGCCTCGATCTCGCCCGGCTCGACGCGGAAGCCGCGGACCTTGCGCTGGTGGTCGAGCCGTCCCAGGTATTCGAGCAGGCCGTCCGGCCGGTGGCGGGCGAGGTC
>JBEQUE010000208.1:0-23659 GCA_040349255.1 Acidobacteriota bacterium
CTTCCCGTGGGAGATTCCGAAGGCTGCGGCCAGGCGGTTGAAGACCTGGACGTGGTTGCGCAGGTTGTCGGCGATGACCTCCGCGAGGGGGGCCGGCCTGGCAAGGATGGTGAAGCCGTTGACGGCCTTGCCGTGGTCGAGCTCGGTGAAGTCGATGGCAACGGGCTTGTCGTTCGCCACCTGGTACTTGAGCGAGATCCAGCGGTTCTCGCCCGGCTGCATCCCCGGCAGGGTGAGGGTGCCGCCGGACCGGAAATTCAGGGTCTCGCCGCCCACGATCCCGATCTGCGCCCCCTGCAACCGCCCGGCCTCGGGCGACTCGTAGCGCAGCACGACGTCCCGCGGGACGAGGGCGGCGTTGTGGACGAGGGCGAAGCCCAGACCGGCGAAGTGCGGCACGTTGAGGCTCACGTCCAGGTTGCGCTGAGCCTTGTTGTTGTCGTTGATGACGACGTAGTCGTCGGGCCCCGGGGTCCTGCCGTTCAGGCCCGGCAACTGGAAGGGATCGCCCGAGGGGAAGCCGTAGATCTGGACCGCCAGGCAGGCGTGGGTCGAGGCAACGGGGTCCTGGTGCCAGGGATAGCCGCTGGCGAGCACCTGCACGGTGTCGGCGGCGGCGAAGCTGATCGTGGGGTCCGAAGCCGGGTCCGCATCCACGAAGCTGCTCCCCGTGCCGAAGGGAGAGACCAGGAAGTGAGCCTTGACCGTGGCGGCCGAGCCGGCGGCGTTGCGGTGGACGCGGACGAAGGCGTAGTTGTTGCCCAGGGCGCCCAGGCCCGAGAACATGTTGTCGGTGTCGTACCAGCCGCTGGCATTGGGAGAGCCGGCGGAGTTGGCGCCGCGGTTCCAGACGTCGCTGGTGTGCCAGAAGACGGAGTTGGTGGAGGGCTCCGCGCCGTTGTCGAAGCTCGCCATGGAAGTCGTCCAGTCGCGGACGTAGAAGTCCTGGTCGGCGGGCAGGCTGGCGGTGACCGTGGCGCAACTGCTCATGGCGCTGACGCAGGAATCGTTGGCCGTCGCCGCCTGGATGCGGTAGTAGTAGGTCAGGCCGTGGACGACCGTCGAGTCGTCGTAGACCAGCGCCGGGGCGCTCACCGTGGCGATCCGGGTGAAGCCCGCGTTGCAGCCCGTCTCGTTGCGGAGGACGAAATAGCGCGTGGCGCTGGCGCCGCCGGTCGTCCAGCTCAGGTGGACCGTGTGGCTGTCGGCGGTGGCGGTCACCGTGGGGGTGGTCAGGGCCGGGCAGGAGGTCTGGTTCTGGTTCGCGGCATCGACGGCGGCGCCGCAGGCGATGCCATGCCGGCCGAGAGCCGCGAAGATGGCCGCCGCATGCGGGGTCCCGTTGGCCACGCCGTCGCCGTCGTCGTCGATGGCGCGCATGACCGTGTAGAGACTGCCTGCGCCGCAACCGTCGGAGGTCTTGGTCCCGACGCCCGTGCAGGTGTACATACTCGTGGACTGGGGCATGCCGGTGTAGAAGAGCCGGTCCTCGAGCTGCCATGCCGTGACCAGGTCGAGGTTGGTGGGCGCGCCCACCAGGTCCCGGTTCACGAAATCCCAGAGCGCCTGCGTGGCAATGCCCGACTCGCAGTGGTCCTCCCAGCCGCAGGGGCCGTTGTAGGCGCCGGCGGAGCAACTGTAACCCGGGTCCGCCTGCCCGTTGTTCTGCGGCGTCCATGGCGTGGGGTGGGTGTGCTGGGCGAAGTCCGCCTCCCGGATGCCCGAGCAGGCCGTGCACGCGTCCCCGTAGCCAGAGCAGTTCCCGGCCGTGAAAAGGCCGGCGCCGGTGCAGGACTGGTGGGTCTGCAGGAGGGCCGTCCAGTCGGCGCGCGTCTCGACGGGCAGGTTGTCGGTCCCCGCTCCGGAACCATCGTTCCCGTCCATGCCGTGTCCCCACTCATGAAGCGATACGCCCGGCAGCTCACCCGTGTTGCGACAACTGGCAGTGCTCTTGTAGAAGTTGAGCTTTGTTCCGTCCCAACGGGCATTGCACCAGACGCTGATGTTGACGCTGTCCTCGAGCGTGCCCTGGAGCCAGACGTTGGCAGGCAGGTAGGTGAGGCCCTTCTCTTTGATTTTGGATACGTTCCAGTACTGCGTCCGGGCTGCATGGGTGTTGCCCGTGCCGCCCACTCCGGGCGTCGTGCAGTCGGTGCCGCCGCTGCTGCCGAAGTCGATGAGCCCCACGCCGTTGGCCGCCAGCGAGATGCCTCCGCAGCCGTCCGTGATGAAGACGCCGCCGGAGGTGTTTCCAGTCATCGTGCTCGTTCCCGCGACACTGGCGAAATCGCCGGACCCGTCGGCATAGACGCCGGCTCCGTAGTCGGCCAGGGGGAACGGCATGGACACCTCCACCTGGGGAGCGTCGGTCTTGTACACGCCGCCCTGGACATGCCCGTAGACATCGGAGTCCCTGAAGCGGAGGAGCTCACCCGTGTGAGCGTCCACGATCCCCTCCCAGGTCCCGATGACTCCCGGCCGCCGGAAGGCGAGCCTGTAGACCAGCGCGTAATCGATCATCCTGCCGAACGGCACCTTCCCGCCGTCCGGGTCCAGGCCTTTGGGAGTGATGGGCAGGATCACCAGCGTGCCCTTGTTCACCACCTGGTCTTTGGCGGTCATGCCACCGACATAGGACTTCAACACCTCCCAGGCCCTTTCGACGGGGACGCCGGGTTTCGGATCGACGTTGATGGGGCCGATGTTCGTCAGGCCGATCTGGACGAGGTTGCCGTTGTTGACGGCGAAGAAGACCGAGCCGCCTTCCACCGGCACGCCGCCGCGGACCCACTGGAAACGCAGGAAGTAGATGGAATTGCCGACGGGCGTCGAGCCCGACGGATCGAGGACGAGCTCGTCCGGGCTGAGCCCGAAGACGCCCCGGTTGCGGGCCAGGAAATCCCGGGCCAGGGACTCCATCTTCCCGCGCGGAATGCAGGACGGAGACTGGCATCTGTCGGTCCCGAAGTCCTGCCAGCGCAGCTTGTTGGCGGGGCCGGGGATGAACGGGATGGCGCCGCCTTCCACGAGGTTGAGGCGGCCTGTCCGCCTGTCGACGAGGAAGCGCCAAGCCCCGCCGAACTGGGCTCGGAAGCGCGCGAGGTCCTCCTTGTAGGCGAGAGCCTCCCTGACCGCGCCCGAATCGGCGAAGGTCTGCGAGACGCGGAGCTCCCTTTTCGAGAACGTGAGCTTGTCCAGACTGGAATCGCCCTGCTTGACGATCTGGGCGCCAAGGGGCAGGGCCAGCGCGGCCAGCGCCACGCCGAGGATCAGAGCCTTCGCAACCGTCATGACGCCGTGCATGCCTCTTCTGTCCATGGGAACCTCCTGACGAAGAGACGCACCGCGAAGGGGGACTCCCTCAGCTCAGAGGCGCGATCTCCGGAGGGTAAGTGCTATCGTTCCGGTGCCATGTTCATCGGACATTTCGCAGTGGGCTTCGCCGCCAAGCGGGCGGCTCCGTCGGTTTCGCTGGGCTCGCTGTTCCTGGCCTGTCAGCTCGCGGATCTGCTCTGGCCGAACTTCCTGCTGACCGGGATCGAGAGGGTCGAGATCGATCCGGGAAACACGGCGTTCACGCCGCTCGACTTCGTGAGCTACCCGTATTCCCAAAGCCTGTTGGCCCTTCTCGGCTGGGGGCTGGCCTTCGCGGTCCTCTACGCGCTGGCGCGGCGCGGCGCCTGGACCGCCGGCGCCGCGCTCGCGGCGGTGGTGCTGAGCCACTGGGTGCTCGACGCCGCCTCTCACCGCCGGGCCCGCGGCTAGCAGGTTCCTGCTTTCGCGATGGAGAGGACCGTGGTGCGGTCGTTTCAGGCCGCGCCGAGGGCCCGATGAAAGGACAATCCCTATGGCTTCCGTGTCACCACGATTTCAGCTCCCCGTTCGAGCTGCTGTCTGTCCAGGGTGACCAGCTCCATTTCGAGTTGCTCCGCCAGAGCTATGTAAATGGCATCGCAGCCACGGATCTTCTGCTCGGCAGCGACTTCTGCGGCCCGAGCCGCGAGAGCCTCAGGCACGGGAAAAAGATCGATGATCTGTCTGGCCCGAAGAAGCTCAACCACCTGGCGCGAGAGCTTCACGTCCCCGAGACCTCGACCCAAGGCAGCGGCCACTTCCGCCAGGAGGATGACCGGGGAGACGATCAGCTCGTCTCCCTGAAGAGCCTTTTCCAGCCATCGCAGGCTGGCCGGATGGCCGGGATCATCCGCTCTGAAGAGAGACACACAGACGCTGGCGTCGACGACAGGCATTCTCTAGCGCCGCTGCTCGTCGATGAGCTCGGCAGCGCTCTTCGGGGACCGCCAAGCCCTGGCGATCTGTTCGGCCAGGGCATCCAGCTTCGCCAGAGCCTCGGCACGCTCGGCCTGATGAAGCTCCCGCTCGCTCTTGTCCGACAGCGGCCGGAGCACGGCCACAGGCTCACCCCGGAGAGTTACAATGTACTGAGCATCCTGTTCGTGCACATCGCGCACGATCTCCGAGGCCCGATTCTTGAGGTCGCGGACTCCGATCCTGACAGCCATGCCGAGCTCCCCAGGCGGTTGTGGCTACACGCCTGTGGCCACAGAATAGGCAACGTCCGGAGCCGAAGTCAAATCTCTTCTAGCCTTCGTGGCCTGGGGCTACTGGATCGACCGTCACCGCCGCTGGCTCACTCCGCTTCGCTTTTTGAAGAACTTTCCGCTAAGCTATAAAGCATCGAGCTGCCGGACGCCGTTTTCACCCTTTGTGAGCGTGACCCCGGCGGAGTTGGGGAGAGCCCTCGCTATGTCCAACAGCCCGAACTGCTGCATCCACTTCGAACGCACGTGCCAAAAAAATTGCGAGGGCGTCGTCGTCGAATTCACCTGTTACCCGGACAGTTGCGCTGCCTTCTGCGCCTGCGGATAGAGTCCTGATCGACCGCGGGTCTTGCTTTTCACTGGGGTCGCCGGCTTCCAGCCGGCAGGCGTCCTCGACGGCGATGAACAGGATGCCACCCTCCAATGACTTGGAATTCGTCACGGTGATAAAGGAAGACGGATTGAGCCGCCAGCGGCGGCGGCATGTAGCCCGGGGGCAGAGCGCCGCAGGCGCGTCGCCCCCGGGTAAGAGGCCACCCGTATCCCTCAGCCCCGCGGGGGCGACAGATTCCACGACCTGCAGTCCGACCGGAATACCCGAGGCCGCGCCCCTGACCGGGCGAGGCGGTGCGCTCTACATCGGCCTCACGCGGCGGCCGGTGAAGGTGTCGGTGGCGATGGGGCCTTCGTCGTCGGTCGAGGGATCGAGCGGATCCTCACCTTCTTCGAACGAGCGCACCTCCAGGGAGCCGGCGATGGCGTCGCACCCGTTGCCCACGGTGTGCACGGAGACGTCCACCCGGCTGACGTCGTGGAGGGAGCTGTCCTCGTTGAACACGAGCGCGAGGACAACTCCCCTGGCGCCGCGCGAGCCGTCCTGCTCCCAGCTCCCCTGCTGATCGGAAAAGTTGAGGAGCGGCTGGAGGGAGCTGGTGGCGAAGAAAGCGCCGTCGGCCTCGAACGTCCAGAGGGACGTCGCGCCGCCGTCCTCGGCCATCAGATAGGTTCCGGCGCAATGCGCAGGAAAACCCCCGGCAGACACCGAGGACGAGCCGGCGAGCAGCCCTGCGGCGAGCAGGGCGTAAGCGATTCTGGTCTTCATCGTCGATTTTCCTTTCTCAGGGAAGCGGCACGCGCTTGTACTGATATCCGTTCAGATAGGCGCAGTCGAACACGACGTACGGGGTCGCGCCGGGCGCGAACGGGTCCTGGCCGGTGGGATAGATCCTGCCCTGGCAGCTCGCGGTCAAGGTCTGGAAGGTGGGCGCGAACTGGAGCGTGTAGTCCACCACCGCCGCGCCGGTGTAGGACGGGACGCCGGTCACGTCGAAGTTCAGGTTCACGAAGCGGGCGGTGAGCGTCCGCGCCCCGTCGATCTTCCAGGAGCCGAAGCTGTCGCTGAACGTGAAGCCGCCGGCCCCGGCCGTCACCTGGTCCGACAGGGTGATCTCCGCGGTGCCGTCGCGATGAAGCTGGAGGATCTCCGCCCTCTCGGGCAGCGTCGCGATGTAGGTGCCGGAAAAGTCGGCACCGGCCGCGGCGAGGCCGGGTCTGAAGGCGAGCAACCCGAGGATCGAAAGCAGACAGGTACGATTCATGTGGTCCTTTCTCCTGATGGTTGGAAGGGATGGGGGTGAGGGCCCAGGGTTGCAGGACGCCTGGGCCTCGTCGGCGACCGCTATTCCGGCCCCGTGCAGGTCACACCCTCGCTGTTCGCCTTCTGTTCCAGCAGTTGAGCGCAGTACTGGCCCTGCTCGGGCGAGATCGGCAGGACCTCGCCATCGCCAACATAGCCGCAGACCCGCTGCCCTTCGAAGACCAAGGAGAACGCAGTGAGATCGTCGGGCTGGTCCTCGTCCTCGACGACGCCGACACCGGCTTCGCTCTTCGAGCAGAGCTCGATCGGGATCTGCCCGGCGAGGACTCTGGCGAAGTTGCCTTCCACGCTGGCGCACGGGCAGCTCACCTCGCACGGCAGGTTACGGCCGGTCAACTGCAGGAACTTGCCGCCCACCTTGGCGCAGGCGGTGGCGGAGGCGTGGGGGGCGGCGCTCTCGCAGTCCATGGCTTCACAGTAGGCGGTGCAGAGGCCGTAGGCGGCCCCCTGTTCCATGTCGCAGACCGTCTCCAGGGACGGCGGCACGCCGTCCGGGGTCTTGGCCAGGGCGGCGCCGGCACAGAGCAGCAGCAGGGCGAGGGTCAGGCTTAGACGAACTTTCATCATCGTTCTCCTTCGGTTCAAAGCGGTTGCGTAAAGGTGAGGCTCGTGGTCCCCGTCGCCTGCGACAGGCCGTGAAGCACGCAGCGGAGCAGAGCCCTGGGATCGCGCAGGTTGACGATCCGCAGATCGTCGCCGGCGAAACGTCCGCTGACCACGGTGGCGGTCAGCCCGGCAGCGCCGCCGGCGCTGCCGAGATCGAGCACGAAGGTCGTCACCTCGGCGTGACTCTCGGTGTTGTCCGACCACACGATGTCCACCGTGCCGACGATGTTCTCCGTCGAGGTGCATGTCATGTTGCCCTCGAGCTCGAAGGTGAAGGTGCCGGTCGTGGGGCCTTGATCGGAGACCACGCAACCTGTGATCGTGCCGCCGCCGGTGCCGGTGGTGAGCGGCGCCGGGTTCGGCGGCAGCACGATCATCGCGGGCGGATCGAAGTTGATCGTCATCGACGCGACGCAGGTCGCGTCGAGCTGCGCGGAAGCGGGGCTCGCGCACCAGATCACGGCCGCGGCCAGCAAGGCTGAAGTGAGTTGAGCTCGCATGGTTGTTTTCCTTTCTGTGGTGTGGAGGGACGACCCTTTACTGATACGTCACCACGAGCTGCGGCCGGTTGGCCGAAGTCGCCTCGCCCGAGTAGTAGCCGATGTAGTCGTTGCCCGTGTCGTCGTTGTCGTCCAGGTTGAAATAGACGCGGAGCTGGGTCGTGCCCGTCTTGCTGATCGCCGCCAGGCCGGCGGCGCTCAGGCTGCCTTGCGACCAGTCCCCGTTCGCGGCGGCGTTCGAGAGGCTCGCCGCCTGGACCGCGGTCGCCGCGGCCTGGAAGTCTCCCGTCTGGAGCGTCGTCGAGCCCGAGAAGCCGCCGGTCTGCACGTCCACCCTGCAGGTGCCGTGGGTCGTGAAGGGATTGGTGCCGGAGACCGTGCCGCGGCGCAGACGCAGGGTCGCCGAAAGGATCGTGGCGCCGTCCGGTATCGACGAGGTGTCGAAGGAGACCACCGTCCTGTACTGGCGGTCCTGGTTGTTGTCGCCGGCCCGCAGGGCGCTGGTGTTCGAGGAGCTGGCGTCGATCGATCCGCCCACGTTGGTGGTCTCGCCCGACTCCAGCACCCAGCCGTCCTGCGCGGCCACGGAGGTGAGGGTCACGGTCACGGGCGCTGCCACGGGCGTGGCCGACGCCTCGTTCGAATTCGGCCCCTCCCCCACCAGGTTGACCGCGGTCGCCACGTAATAGTAGGTCGTGCCGTTGGTCAGGCCGGTGTCGAGGAAGCTCGTGCCGGTGAGGTTGGTCTGAATGGTCGTGTAGGGTCCGCCGGTCGCCGTGGCGCGGTGAAGGCGATAGGTGGACGCGCCGCTGACCGCGGTCCAGGCGAGGCTGATCTGGCCGGAGCCCGGCGTGGCCGAGAGCGCCGTCGCGGCCGGCAGGGCGTCGCAATATTGCGCCTGCTTGCCGATCACGGCGTACGGACAGGCGGACTTCTCCAGGAAGTAGAGGATCGCCTCGCGGTTGCGCGCGGTCTCGGTCGGGATCACCTCGTCCGCGGGATAGAAACCCGGCGAGGAGCTGACCGGATACATCTCGAAGGTGTAGGTGAAGACCCGGTGCACGCCATAGAGCCAGTCGTTGATCGTGCCGTCGGTGACATAGAGGTCGTAGAGCTGTTGCGGGGTGTAGCCGTTGCTGGCGGCCATGGCCTGGCCGATGGCCACGAAAACGTCGTGGTCGTCCTGGGTCATGTCGGCCGGAACGTCGGTGCCGGTGTAGCCGTAAGGCCACATCACAAGCTCGCCGTAGGTGTGAAAGTCGATGTGGGTCCTGATCTGCTGCACGCCGCCGATCACGCGGCTGTCCACGAAGTCGCGCAGGACCTGGGTCTCCGGCGCCGAGAAGGCGGCCGGCCCGCGGTAGGTCGTGCTGCTCGCCGTGCCGCTGCTGCCCCCGCAGCATCCCCACTTGTAGCCCCAGTTGCGGTTGAGGTCGGTGCCGACGGCGCTCGTGCCCGCGTTCGGCTGGCGGTTCTTGCGCCAGGAGGCGTACGAGCCGGTGGCGATGTCGAACTCGCCGCCGTCGGGATTGGCGTCGAAGACGAGCCAGATCTCGCGGCTGTCCACGATGCTGGTGATGCGCGAATCGACGCCGTACTCGTCGGTGAGCATCTTCAGGGTATAGAGCCCCTGCTCGACGGTGAGATGCTCGCGGGCGTGCTGGTGATGGGTGAAGAGCACCTCGGGCTCGTCCTCGTCGGTGCCCACGTTGTCGGAGATCTTGACCACCCACAGCGTGCGCCCTTCATAGGCCAGGCCGAGGCTGGAGAGGGTAAGGATCGCCGGGTGATCGAACGCGGCCTGCTGGAGCTCGGCCACCATTTCAGCGTAGTCGTGATAGTTCGAGTCGGCCGCCGGGAAGGCCTGGGGCAGCACGACGGGCTCGAGCTTGAAGCCGAGACGGCCGAGGGCCCGGGCCTCCTCCGGAATCGCTTCCACGAGGACGTAATCGCGACCGGCCTCGAAGATGTTGGCGCCCGTACCCACGATGGCCGACCGGGTCGGGCCGTCGGAGACGTTCGAAATGCGATAGGTTGAAATGCCCTGCGCGACGGCCGGGGTGATCGCAGGCAGCGCGGCCAGCGCGAGGAACAGGAACAGACAGGCGATGCGTCTCATGGGACGCTCCTTTCTTCAGATGGCTGTGGAGAAAGCGACGGGGTTGTCGCTGACGCCGCGGGGATCGGCGTACTGCAGTTGCCGTGGTACATCTTCACCGGGCCGGCGCACTGGTTGTAGGCGGCGAAGACGTCCGTGTATTTGTCTTTCCACCAGGTGCAGAGCTGGCGGTTCCAGGCGCAGTCGAGCGGGTAGAACAGCTCTTCGTGCTCCAGGGCGAGGAGCGTGTAGAAGTCCTGGTCGCCCAGATGGCCCTTGAAATGGTATTTCTCGACGAGGGCGGCGACGGCTTTCGGCTCCAACGCGCGGTTGTAGACCTCGGACTTCCGGAGCCTCCCCAGGTCGAGCAGCGTGGCGCCGGCGTTGAACCCCTGGAAGCCCCCGGGCCGCGGCGAGCCGAGCCGGGTCCCGGGATGCTCCTGGCGCCAGGCCGCCAGCACATTCCGGTAGACCGGCTGCAGCTCAGGCCCCAGGCCGATCAGGCTCTCCGGCCGGAAACGGTCGAATTCCTGGAAGAGCAGATAGGGATTGGTCTCGAAGCGGACGTCGAAGTCGAGCTTGACGATCCTTTCGACGTCCGGCAGAAGGCGGTGCATGCCGAGCGAAAGGAAGAAGATCGAATCGTTGTAATAGGAGCCCTTGCCGGAGCTGAAATGCTTCTGCATGTCCTCCACGATGGGGAAGATCTTCGCCGTCCACTCGTCCTTGTCGTGGAACACGAAACGGACGCCGGCGCGCCGGTACGCCTGGAGGAGCTTCTCGCCGTAAACCCTGCTGCCCGGGTCGGCGACGAAGTGCAGGGTGAGCTGGGCGCCCGGCGGCAGCTCCAGGTGGCGGAAGAACGATTCGATGCAGATCGAAAACTTGGCCTGTAGGTCGGGCTTGCGGTCGACGTTGGTGAACAGGAAGAGCGCATGGAGGTCCTGCGCCGGGGCTTCCGGAGCGACCGCGACGAGGCCCGGGTCCCGCTGTGGCTCGAACCTCTGGAGGGACGCGTAGTCCCGAAGCAGGTCGAGCCAGTAGCGGCGGACGTCCTCGAGGGTGAGGTGCTTTTCGATGAAGTTCCGGCCGTTCCTGGCGATCCTCTGCGCCCGCGCGTCGTCGGCGCGCAGCTCTTCCACGGTGCGCGCGGCCTTTTCGACGTCGAGGCTCAGGGGGACGTAGTGCTCGCCGGGGACGAGCTTGGAATAGAAGAACTCCTCCCACCGGGGCTCGACGTAGAAGACCAGCCCGCCGCAGGCGAGCACGTTCTTCAGACGGAAGCTCGCGGCAACTCCGTCAAAGTTCAGGAGGTAGCGGTACGCGCAGTGGTCGCGCGGCGAGACCGGCTCGGCCGGCGTGAGCCCGAGCGTCTTCGTCACGTAGTCGGTCTGCTTTTGCGACTGGTTCAGGGTGTAGCGGACGTCCCAGAGGTCCGGATGCTTCCGCGCGTAGAGGATGTAGGGGTCGCGGGTCTCGTTGGTGCGCGAGCCGCGGAAGAAGACGACGGGCTTCTTCTCTTCCCAGGAGAGCGCGTCCCCGGCGTCCAGCAGCTCGCGGCGGGTGAGATCCCAGCGCCACTCCGGGATCACCTGGAGGGCCGGTCCGCCCTCCCAGAACGCCCAGGCGGGATAGAGGATGTCGGCGTGCTCGGAGGGAATCTTCGAAAAGGAAAAGACCGGCAGCGGGCTGCGGACGGAGGTGACCGGATGGTCCTGGACGTTGACCAGGAATTCGACGTCCGGCAGCTCGGGCGCGAGCTCCAGGAGGAAGTGCTCGATGCCCGCGCAGCGCGCCGGGATGTAACACTTTTCGTCCCGATACAGCCGGCCGCCGAGAATCTGATACTTGACCAGCGGCCGGTCCAGAGCGCGGGCCTGGTCGAGATCCTCGCGCCGGATGCCGGTCTGGCGCCACGGCGCGAGCTGCGCCGCGGCCACGTCGTGATAGAAGCCTTCCTCCTCCGAGGCCATCGTGAACAGTTTGCCCACCTTGCCGCAGGCGCTCTGCCCGGCCACGGCCGCGAGGTTGCTCTGCATGGATTTCAGCAGGGCGTCCGAGCCCGTTTCGAGACCGTGGGCGGCGAAGGCGTCGTAGAGCGCGCGGAAGGTCGGCTGCTTGTCGCCATGGAACGACTGGCGGTTGCCGTGGACGATCGCGACGCCGTTCTCCTCCGCGGCCTTGCAGTTGCTGCCGTACTGGCAGTGGTCGGGCCGGAAGTTCCAGTCACAGGAGAAGAGGTACAGCATCCCGGGCGACTCGGCGAAGAAGATATTGATCAGGTCCTGGTCGCCCCAGGGGATCGCGGTGTATTGCCGGCGATAGGCGAGGATCCGCTCGCGCCAGCGGGCCTCGCGCATCTTCCGGAGGTCCATCAGCATGACGCCGGAGTTGACGCCGAGCGGCTGGACGTAGGGGTGCTCCGCGAAGCGCTTGTACCAGTTGAGCGCCGCGACCTCGCCCTCGGGCGCCAGGGCGGCGAGCTGCGCGGGCCCGAAGCGGTCGAAAAGGCGCCACAGGTCGTCGAGCGGACGGAGGAACAGGATGTCCGTGTCCACGTAGAGCACGCGGTCGGCGCCTTCGATCAGGTAGGGAAAGAACAGGCGCTCGCTGGCGCAGGGCTTGAAAAGGCTGCGCCATTTTTCAGGGTCTTCGACGCCCGGATAGGTGATCGGATAGAGGCGCCAGGCGATCTTCCCGCGGACCTCCGCGGGCCAGGCCCGGAGCCGTTCCTCGAACCGGGGGCGCAGCTCGTCGTCGGCGAAAATGTGGAAGTTGAGAGGGGCGCGGGCGGACCGCGCGGCCGATTGGAGCATGACCAGGGCTTCCTCCAGGCGGTCGCCGCAGGCGGTGACCGCGAGGTGGATCTCCTCCGGCTTCCCCGGAGCCCGGGCCGCCGCGGGCAGGGCCTGGAGCGCGAGCGGCAGGAGCAGGATGGCGAGACGCTTCATGGCAGGGCTCCTTTCCAGCCGTGCCGCCGGAGGCTGCCCTCCGGCGGCGGGGCGAGCGGCGGCTTGGCTGCTCCTACATGCAGGAGAGGACAGTCTGGTTCCGTCTGCTAGGGCTCCGGCTCATCGCAAAGCGTGCCGGTCCAGCCGGGCTCGCAGAGGCAGTCGAAGCGGTTGGGCCCGTTCTGGCAATCCCCCCTGACGCACGGGTTGGACTCGCACTCGTCGGTCTCTATCTCGCAGAAGGTTCCGACATACCCGGGGGTACAGACGCACATGAAGCCGTTGTTCTGGTCGACGCACAGCCCGTTTAAGCACGGGTCGGATAAGCACTCATCGACGCCGTTCGACTCGCAGTTGCCGTTCGCCGGGTTGCAGGTCTCGCCGGGATCGCAGACGACCGCCGGGAAGACGCACTCGCCGGTGAGCGGATCGCAGGAGTCGACCGTGCACAGGTTGGAATCGGCGCAGGTGCGCGGAGCGGCGGAGCATCCGGTCGCGGGATTGCAGGTGTCGGTGGTGCACAGGTTGCCGTCGTCGCAACTGACCGGCGGGTGGCTGGCGGCGCAGTGCCCGGAGGCGTCGCAGGCGTCGACGGTGCAGGCGTTGCCGTCGTCGCAGAGCTGGGAACAGTGCGCGGAGCACTCGCCGGCGAGGTCGCCGTGAGCCAGGTGGGCCTGCAGCGCGTTCTCGCTGATGGTGATGGTGTGGAAGTTGGCGGGGTTGCCCGGCGGAACGTGGCACACGTTCACCTTGTTGGCCGCCGCGGCTCCCCCGGCGAGCACCAGGAAGAGGGCACAGGTCAGAAGGCCTGTGAGGATCGCTCTACATTTCATCATCAAATCTCCTTCAGTCGGTTGCTGCGGTTGAGGACGAGGCTCGTCTCCCAGAGGCAAGGGGTGGCGGGCCATGGCGGCGAAGCCGAGCGCCCCCCACACCGTAAGGCCCAGGGGGACGAGCAGGGCGAGCGGACCCTGGCCGGGCAGCAGGTGCTCGGCCAGGCGGTAGAGGCTGACTCCGGCCGCGGGCGCCAGGAGGCCGCGCAGGCCGCTCAGGGTGCAGTTCAGGGCCATGTAGTGGGCGGCCCTGGCTGGCGGCGCGAAGTCGTGATGGCCCAACTGCCAGGTGAGCGAGCCGCCGGCGTAGGCGACGCCGAGCAGCGCCGCTCCCAGCCACAGGCAGGTCTCGGCGCGCAGGGCCAGGCCGGCCACCGAGAAAGCCAGCGCGGCGGCGTAGGACCAGCTATGGAAGGCGCGGAAGCGCACCACGTGGACGCGGGCGAGCCGGCGGGCGAAGAACGGCATGGCCAGCGGCACGACGATCATGGGCAGGGCGGTGATGAGCAGCACCTGCTCGATGTGCGTCAACGCGAAGCGGTCCGCGAGGCAGATGAGCAGCGGCGCCGGGACCATCTGGACCCCGGCGTCGAGCACGAAGAGCCACGAGAGATAGCGGCGGTAGGGTCGATCCTCGCGCAGGATGTCGGCGGCCGTGCGCAGACCGCCTCGGCGGCTGTCCGGCTCGTCGTCCCCGATCTCCGGGACGGCTTCGGGGCCGGCGGCGCGGCCCAGCGCGCGGTAGACCAGGGCGCCGGCCAGGCCGAGCCCGGCGATCAGCAGGTAGAACACCGGCAGGGCGGCCGGCCAGCGGTCGACCAGGGAACCCGTCACGGCGCCGGTCGTGGCGACCGCCAGGTAGTGGACCGCGACGACGCGGCCGGCCAGGGCGGCGCGCCGCTCGCGGTCGTAGCACAGCCGCCACACCGAGGTGCGCAGAGTGAGGACGCCCGCCCACAGCAGGCGCCCGGAGACCGCGCCGAGGACCACCATGGCGAGCCCGATGGCGTTGCGCGGCGCCGCGGCGAGCAGCAGCAGGCAGACCGCGCACAGCATCTGGAGGCCCACCAGCAGCCGCGAAGGCCGCCGCCAGCCCGCCGCCGCCCAGGCCAGGCTGGCGATGTTGCCGAACACGGGCGCTCCCACCAGCACCGCCACCGAGTAGTCGAGGGTGAGGGCATCGACGGCCTGCCGGTAGAAGGTCTTGACCATGACGCTGACGACGCCGCCCTCCATGGCGCCGAGCGAGACGGCGAACAGCAGCCAGGCCGCCATTTCGAGACGCTCGCGGCGGTCAGTCACCGGCCGCCTCCACGGCGACGAAACCCTCGGCCCGCCGCGGCTCGAAGCGCTGCAGGGCCGCGTACTCCCGGAGCAGGTCGAGCCAGTAGCGGTCGACCTCGTCGAGGGTCAGCACCTTTTCGACGAAGTCCCTGCCGTTGCCCGCGATGCGCCGGGCGAGGTCGTCGTGGGCGACGAGGTAGTCCAGCACCCGCTGGCCTTCGGCCGGGTCGAGCGGCAGCGGCACGAAGTGTTTCCAGGGGACGAGCCTGTAGTAGTAGAACTCCTTCCACTCCGGCTGCACGTAGAGGAGCAGCCCGCCGCAGGCCATCATCATGCGCAGGCGGTGGGTGGAGCTGACGCCGTCGACGCTCAGCAGGTAGCGGTAGCCGCAGTGATCGCGCGGCGCCACGGGCTCGGCGGTGTCGAGCCCCAGCTCGGCGATCCGGGCCATGAACCTGGGCGACGGGTGCGGCGTGAAGCGCACGTCCCACTGGCCGGGCCGGGTCTTCGCGTAGAGGGTGTAGGGCTCGCGCTTCGGCGAGGTGAGGCCGCCACGGAAGAACACCACCGGCTTCCTGCGCTCCCACGGCACCGCGTCCCCCGCCGCCAGGAGCTCGCGGCTCATCCTGTCCCAGCGCCAGTCGGGGACCACGCCCAGCCAGGGATCGTCGTGCCAGAAAGCCCAGACCGGATAGAGGATGTCGCCGTCGATCTCCGGCCGCCTGGAGAAGGAGAAGAGCGGCAGCGGGTCCTTGGCCCTGGAATTCGGCAGGTCGTTCGGGTTGAGGTAGAAGTCGACGTCGGGCAGGAGGGGCGCGAGCTTGACCAGGAAGTGCTCGAAGCCCGGACAGCGCCGCGCCGGCTCGCAGCGGGGAGCCCGGTAGAGCTTGCCGCCCAGGATCTGGTAATGGATGGTCGGGATTCCGACCTTGGAGGTGCGTTCGAGGTCTTCCCGCAGGATTCCCCGCTGGCGCCAGGGAGCGAGCTGCGCCACCGCCACGTCGTGGAACAGCCCGGTGCCCGCCGGCCGCTCGCCGAGCGGCGGCCAGCGGTCGATCCGGGCGGCCAGGGCCGCGGCGAGCGGCTCGCGCAGGGGAGCGCACGCCTCCGCCGGATCGGCCACGGCGAAGCGGGCGCGCAGCGGCTCGAGCAGGTCGGTCCGCGGGTCCTCGCCGAAGGGATAGGACTGGAAGGCTTCGAAGAGCGCCCGGTAGGTGGGCTGGCCGCCGCGTCCGCCGTAGACCAGGCCCGCGGTTTCCTGCGGCTCCCCCACCGCCTCCCCGCTCGGGATCGACCGGCAGGAGTCGAGCCGCAGGCCCCAGGCGCTGGAGAGAGGATGAAGCTTCCCGGGCGCGTCGCGGAAGAAGCGCTCGATCAGCTCCTGGTCTCCCCGGGGCCAGAGCGCGGCGGTCTCCGCCAGGGCCGTCATGCGCTGCCGCCATCCCGTCCGCCGCATGCGGGCGAGGTCCATCAACAGCACCCCGGGCCCGCCCGGCATGGCGGCGATCCGGTCCCGGGCGAGGTCCGTGCCCCACAGCTCGTCGACCGGCCGCAGGAAGAGAGTGCCTGGGTCCACCGCCAGCACGCGGTCGACCTCGGGGAGGAGGTCGGGGAAGAACAGCCGCTGGCTGCCGCAGCGCGGGAAGCGGCGGTCCCAGGCCTCGGGGTCGGCCACGCCGGGCGAGCCGAGGGGATGAAATACAGGGATGATCCGCTGCCGCACCCTCTCCGGCCAGGCCCACAGGCTGCGCTCCAGCCGGGCGCGGTTGACGTCGTCGGCGAAGACGTGCACGACGAGGGGAGACCGCGCCGAGAGGACCGCGGACTTGAGCATCACCGCGGCCTGCTCCGCGGCGCGGTAGTCGCAGGCCACGACCGCGAGGTGAATCGGCGCCGGAGCGCCCGCGGCGGCAAGGACCGGGAGGGGGCTCGCACACAGGACCACGGCCAGCAAGGCGAAGGCGGGACGACCTCTCATCATCGTTTTCCTCTGCGTGGGTTGGAGGGTTGCCCTCGGATCGCAGCCTAGGAGAACGCGATGTGTTTGTCGTCCTACAAATGTAGGAGACCGGTCTCATACAAATGTATGAGGCTCGCCTGAAACCTTTCGATCGATGCGGCAGGTCGGGAACGTGGCGTTCCCGGATTTTCGAGAGGCCCGAAAAGCCGGGAACGCGGCGTTCCCGGATTTTTGAGGGGCCCGAAAAGCTGGGAACGGGGCTGTCCCGGATTTTTGAGGGGCTCGAAAAGCCGGGAACGGGGCTGTCCCGGATTTTTGAGAGGCTCGAAAAGCCGGGAACGCGGCTGTCCCGGATTTTTGAGAGGCTCGAAAAGCCGGGAACGCGGCTGTCCCGGTTTTTTGGGAGGCTCGAAAAGCCGGGAACGCGACGTTCCCGACTCTCTGCGAGGCCCGAAAATGCGGGAACGTCGCGTTCCCGGATTTCTGCGCTACCGCCGCGGGCCTACCGACGGGATCGCAGCAGCGGGGTGCTTCCAGTGGACGCTGAGATACCGCTGGAGGTCGCTCAGCGCCTCCGGAGCGATCCCGCGGTGTCCGGCGGTGTCCGTCGCGGCCAGGAGCTGCTCCCAGACGGTCCGCATCTGGTCGTGGGCGACCGCGGCGAGGGAGGCGTCGGTCAGGGCCTTCCGGCAGATGCCGGCAGCCTTCTCGATCTCCCCGGCCTTCACGTGGCGGGCATAGAGGTAGAGGAGGTCCAGGAAAGCCTCCTTGTACAGCTCGTGCTCGATCTCGCGCTCCACCGCCCCGTCGAAGAGGCGCTCGGCTGGCATCCTGTAGCCCAGGCCATCCAGGAGCTTCGCGCCCGTGAACGTCACTCGGATTTCCATCCGGATACCCAGTGGGGCGGGCAGCGACCGCAGGCAGCGCCGGAACACCTGCGACGCTTCATGCGGCCGGGAGACTCCGAGGAGGCCCTCCACCCGCAGCAGGCCGGCCAGGAGCGTCAAATGGGGGTCCGCGGACGGCAGCAGCGGCGCGGCGGCGTCGAGCGCCTCCAGGGCCTGGGCGGGCTCGTCGTTGACCACAAGGCTGGCCTTCTGGACGAGCGCGCGAGCGAGGAGCGCCCATTCGGAGCGGGTGCGATAGATCGCTTCGCACTTTTTCAGGGCTTCCAGAGCGCGGGCCATGTGTCCCTCGTTCGCCAGGGTCGAAGCGGTGATCGACAGGAGCTCCGCCTCGACGAGGAGATCGCCCGTCCCCTCCTTGCGTTGCTTCTCCGCGTTGGACAGGGCCTGGTGCGCCTTCTGCCATTCGGCAGCCCACCGCCGGGCGTTGGCCACGGCGGTCCATACCTTCGCCTGCAGATCGTGACCGGCGGCGGGAGAGATCCGCTGGCGCTGGCTCATCCCTTCGACGCAATACAGGGCAAGCCTCGCGAGGAACTCAGCCTCGTCCCAGGACGGAGCCTCCTTGAGATCGCGGAGCACGAGATCGAAGAAGGCGGTCGTGTGGCACCCCTTCGTCATTCTCACCCGCTCCTGTTGCCTGTGCCGGCTCGGCAGGCGACGCAGCTCGGTCCACTCCGCAGTCGCGGCCAGGTAGTCCACCGCCCACTGGCGCTCCCGGTCGATCAGATCGAGCACCACTCGCAGAGGCCCCTTTCCCGCCAGTCTCGGAAGCTCCGAACCCAGCTCGTCGGCCACGGTGCCGGCCAGGGCCCGGCAGGGATCGCAGGAGACGAGGTGCTCGACAGCCGCCTCGACCTCCTGGGAGCCGCCCTCTCCAGCCAGAATCCTGCGCACGGCTTCCCGCTCCAGGTGAGACATTCAAGACCCTCCTTAAAGTAGCGCCTTCTCAGGATGCTTCAGCCTACCTTGAAGTGCCTGCGTTTGTACAGTTCGCGTGGAGAAAAAAAGCGGGAGCGCCTGGACGCGCCCCCGCGCGGCTTGGATCAGCCGTTGGGATCGAGGTTCTGGCCGTTGTCCGACGTTGGCTGGCCGTTGGGGTCCAGGTTGTGGCTGTTATCCGGCGCAGCCAGAGAGAGCAGGAGCAGAACGAGCTGAAGCATGGCTTTTCCCTTCCGGGACCGGTGACCGCACGGGCGGGATTGCCCGTGGGTGCGTTCCCGTGGACACGTTCATCTGAGCACAGGAGACCCGTCCCTATGCACTCACCTGTCGTCAGCCCTGACCGTTTCGAGGACTTCCCCGCGTTCCGGGAGACCTTTCTCTCGGTGTTCACCGACCCCACCTACAACGCCGCCCTGCGGGAGGTGGGCAACCTCATCTTCGAGCTGGCCCTGGAGTATCGCGGCCAGTGGCCCGACCATCCCGAGGGCGTGATCCGCTCCGATCTGCGCGCCCTGGTGGCCGACCTGCGCGTGATCCAGGGCCATCTCGCGTCCCTGGCCGACCCTGGAAACGCCAGCCCCAGCACCGCCAAGGAGGAGCGCCATCTCGCCCTGGCCGGCCGCATCGCGGAGGACGTGCGGCACGCGGCCGACACCCTGGAGCTGGAGCTTGGCCCGGGAACCGGAGCGTAGCGCCCGCATGGCCCGGGTCCCGACGCCCCTCACCTGGAAACGGCGGCAGTTCGCCGTGCTGGAGCCGGACGGCCTGGTCCGCGACCGGCGCTACGCCCTGGCCGTGACGGGCCTGGTGGCCGGCCCCTTCGCCATCTACCCGTCTCCCTACGGCGCCGGCCCGTATACGCTGATCCATCTCCCGTCCCAGACGAAGATGGTGGACCTGCGCATGCAGATGGAGTGCAGACACGCGGCCGAGCAGTTCGCCGCCCTGGACGTGAACTGGTGGACCTGCATTCCGGAGGAGGTCCTGGGCCCGGACAGCCAGGGGATGCGGAACGTCTACGACCGGGTCAAGCCGAGGTCCTGGCAGCCCTACCCGTTCAAACCGCGGCACTGACCCTGGCCGGAGGCAATGCGGTTCCTACAGCCCATGTCTGCGGCAGAGGTCGTCCGGCAGGCCGTGGCCTTCGCGGCAGTGCAGGGCGAGGGTCTCTCTGGCGCGCACGCGCTGCGGATGGCCGGGCTCGAGGGTCTTCTCGACGATGGCGAGCGAGCGCTCATAGAGGCGGCGGGCCTCGGCGTGGCGGCCGAGCGCGGCGCGGGCGGCGCCCAGGTTGGAGAGGGTCTTCGCCAGCTCCGGATGGTCGGGGCCGTAGACCCGCTCCGCGGTCGCGGCCAGGCGCTCCAGGAGCGTCTCCGCCTCGGCCACGGCTCCCCGCTTCTGGAGCATCAGGGCCAGGGCCTCGCGGCTGCCCATCAGGTCGGGGTGATCGTCCGGCAGGAGACCCTCGCGGATGGCCAGGACGCGCCGCTGGAGCCGCTCGGCCTCCTCGACCCGGCCGCGGAAGAGAGCGATCCCGGAGAGGTTGTGCAGGACCTTGGCGGTGCGCGGATCGCGGTCTCCCCAGAGGCGCCGGTGGAGCGCGAGCGAGCGCTTCAGGACCTGCTCGCCCTCGTCGAGACGGTCGCTCGCGGCGAGCGCCACGCCGAGCTTGCCGAGGACGTCGGCGATACCGGCGAAGTGGGGAGTGTCGGGGCCGGGGCTCTCTTCGCGGATGGCGAGCGCCCGGCGGAAGAGGGCCACGGGGTCGCCCTGGCCCGAGAGGCGGGCGAGCGAGCCCAGGTTGACCAGGGTGTCCGCGACCTCGGGATGGGCCGGGCCGCGGAGCCGCTGGCGGATGGCGAGGGACTCTTCGAGCAGCGGCCGGGCCTCGTCGTAGAGGGCGAGGCTGGTGTGGATGGCGCCCAGGGTGTCGAGGAGCTCGGCGCGCAGGAGTGGCTGGTCCGCGAGGTTGTTCCCGGCCAGGCGTTCGGTCCCGCGGCGCAGCAGCTCGCGGGCGTCGGGCACTCGCCCGCGGGCCTGGCGCGGGTCCGAGGCCTGGAACAGCTCCTCCAGGAAACGGGCCGCGGCATCGGCCCGCGCGGCTTCCTGCTCGGCGGCCTGGCGGGCTTCGAAGGCGCGTTGACGCTCCTCCCTCAGGTCGAGCGTGTACTTGGCGATGCCGAGCGCGAAGGCCAGGGCCACGGCCGCGGCGAGCAGCCGCAGGCGGCGGCGACGCGGCTTGCCGCGGATCCAGGCCAGGCGCTCGGCGGCGGCGGCGGCGGTGGGCCGGGCCTCGGGAGCCACGGCCTTCAGGCTCCGGACCATGGCGGCGAGGTCGGGATCGATGCCCTGCACGGGCAGGGTGTCGCCGTCGGCGGCCTTGACCAGCTGCAGGGGCATGGAGAGACCGGGCTCGTAGGGTGGCCGGCCGGTGAACAGCTCCTGGAGCAGGAGGCCCAGGGCGAAGGCGTCGCTCGCCGCGGTGGCCGGCTCGCCGCGGGCCTGTTCGGGGCTCATGCTGGACGGAGTGCCCACGAGTCCGTCCCGTAGCGTGGTCGCCTGGATGGACGCTGGTATGAAAAGACTTTCCGAGGGCACCCACCAGGGGGAGCCGGCCGCAGGCAGGTCGCCGGCCGCGACCGGAGCGTCCTCCTCCTCGATCTTTTCGGATTCCTCGTCCGAGCGGGCGAGACCGAAGTCGAGCACCTTGACCTGGCCGTCTTCCGTGAGCATCACGTTGTCCGGCTTGAGATCGCGGTGGACGATCCCCTTCTGGTGTGCCGCTTCCAGGGCGCGCGCCACGCTCTCGGCCACGGCCAGGGCCTCGGCGGGTGGGAGCCCCTCGCGCAGCGCGGCGCGCAGGGTGCGGCCGCGGATCAGCTCGAGGACCAGGAAGTCCTCCCCGTCGTTCTCCAGGTAGCCGTGGATGCGGCAGACGTTGGGATGGTCGAGCTGCGAGAGCAGGCGAGCCTCGTTGAGGAACCGGACGCGGGCCGCGGAGTCGAGGAGGTCGCTGCGGATCGCCTTGAGGGCGACCGGGCGCCGGAGCTTCTCGTCGAAGCCGGCGTAGACCGCGCCCATGCCGCCTTCGGCGAGCGGGCCGTCCACGCGCACGTGACCGATGCGGGTTCCGAGAGGGATCATCCCTACCTCATCCGCGCCGCGGCATCCCGGTAGTCGCGCTCGACCCGGGAGAGGCGGGCGGCGCAGGTGACGAGGTCGCCGCCGAGGGCGAGGGTGGCGAGGTCGCCCGCGCTCGCCGCGAGGTCGCGGGCGCCGAGCACGGCGGCGCTGCCCGAGAGGCCGTGGGCGGCCTCGGCCAGGGCGTTGGCATCGCCCTGCAGGAGCGCGCGGCGGACGGTCGCGAGGTCGTTCTCCCCCTGGCGGAGGAAGGCCTCGATCACCTGGGTCCCCATATCAGGGCCGGTACCGGGCCCGGCGCCGCCGCCGAGCGTCCGCAGCGCGGCGAGGCGCTCTTCGAGGCTGTCCGCGGTGTCCGCGGTGTGCGCGGAAGGGGCGCCGAGCCAGCGGCCGAGGCAGGCGGAGAGGTCGGCGGCCAGGAAGGGCTTGACCAGGCAGTCGTCCATGCCGGCCGCGAGGCAGGCCTCGATCTCTTCCGGCCGGGTGTGGGCGGTGACGGCGATCACCGGCATGCGCCGGCCGCCGGCCTCCCTCCGGCGCAGGCGGCGGCAGGTCTCGCAGCCGTCGAGGCCGGGCATCTCGCTGTCGAGGAGCACCGCGTCGAACGCCTCCTGCGCGAGGAGGTCGAGGGCCTCTTCCCCGCTCTCGACCGCTTCCGAGGTGTAGCCGAGGACCTCCAGCATGGCCACGGCCACGGCGCGGTTCGGGGCGCGGTCGTCCACCACCAGGACGCGCCGCCCACGTCCGTCCTGCCGGAGGCCGATCGGGCCGGCCTCCTCCGGAGGCATCCAGGACGGCGGGCCGGAGCCCTGCGCGCGCACCAGGGGGATCCGGAACCAGAAGGTGGAGCCCACGCCGCGGGTGCTCTCGAAGCCGATCTCGCCCCCCATCAGCTCGACGACGTTCTTGGAGATGACCAGGCCGAGCCCGGTGCCTCCCACCTGGCGGGCGGCGGCGCTCCCGGTCTGCCCGAAGGGTTGGAAGAGGCGCTCCTGGTCCTCCGGCCGGATGCCCACGCCGGTGTCGCGCACCTCGAAGCGCAGGGTCGAGGCCCTGGTCGCGGACTGCTCCGCTTCGACCCGCACGGTCACCGAGCCCTTGCGGGTGAAGCGGATGGCGTTGCCCACCAGGTTCAGGAGCACCTGGCGCAGGCGGACGGTGTCGCCATGGAGGGCGTCGGGAATGCGGGGGCCGACCTCCAGGCGCAGGTCGATGCCGCGCTGCCCGGCCTGCGGCGCGAGGAGGCGGATGACGTTGCCCGTCAGCTCCTGGAGGCGGAAGTCGCGCGGCCGCAGCAGCAGGCGGCCGGCTTCGACGCGGGCGAGGTCGAGGATGTCGTCGACCAGGGCGAGGAGGGCTTCGGCCGAGGTGCGGACCAGCCCCACATGCTCACGCTGGGTGGGCGTCAGGCCGCCCGCGAGCAGCAGCTCGGTCATGCCGAGGATGCCGCTCATGGGGGTGCGGATCTCGTGGCTCACGTGGGCCAGGAAGCGGCCCTTGGCGAGGTTGGCGGCGCGGGCCTCCTGCTCCGCCTGCCGGCAGCGCTCGACCTCCTTGTCCAGCGCCTCCCGGAAGCGGCGGCGCAGGCGGAAGGCGTTGGCGCCGCACGCCAGGAAGAGGACGGCGAGGGGGATCGACACGAAGAGCGGCCAGGACGGCGCGGGGATCAGGAGGGCGAGCGCGCCCAGACAGATCCCGTTCCAAAATGCCAGGCGCTCGATCCGCTGGAAGCGGGCCTCGCCCGCGGCCTCCGGAGGGACCTCGGCCATGGCTCAGGAGGGGGACGGGCCCGGCTTCTCCGAGCGCAGGGCGTGAAGGGCTGCCTCCACGCGGTTGCGTACGCCCAGCTTGCCGAAGATGTGGCTGACGTGGGTGCGCACCGTGATCTCGGCGATCGCGCACTCCTGGGAGATGCGGCGATTGCTCCAGCCGCGGGCGAGCATGTCCAGCACCTCGCGCTCGCGCCCGGTCAGCGATGGCGAAGCTTCCGGCGCCGGGTCGGTCTTCGGGCCGGCCAGGAGGCGGCGGGCGAGGTGCGCCGGCAGCCAGAGGTCGCCCTGCGCGACTCGGTGGATGGCTGCTATGAAATCCTCCCGCGGCGAGCTCTTGGCGAGATAGCCCAGCGCGCCGGCCTCGACCGCGGCCAGCACCTCGTCCTCGCTCTCGGTGCCGCTCAGGATCACGACTGCCGTCTCCGGCAGCTCGGCGAGGATCGCC
>JBEQUE010000149.1:0-51827 GCA_040349255.1 Acidobacteriota bacterium
CTCTCCCTGCCCCTCTCCCCCACTTCGTGGTGAAGAGGGAACCCCGCCCATCCCTCTAGGCCCGGATCTTGCTCTAGAAAGCTCCCGTCGTTCTAACGGGGGTTACTTCATGGGTGAGCTATCGTCGTTGGTCCTTTTCCACACCGCCTCTCCTCCGGAGGAGAGCGAGACCGATCGGCAGCAGGCGGAGGAGGCTCTCCACTGGGAGAGAGAGAAGGCTCAGGTGACGCTGGCCTCGATCGGCGACGGCGTCATCCGGACCGACGCCAACGGCCGGATCGACTATCTCAACCCGGTCGCCGAGAAGCTCACCGGCTGGCCGTCGGCGCGCGCCCTGGGCCGCCCGGTGTCCGAGGTCTTCCGCGTCGTGGACGAGGTGACCCGCCAGCCCTTGCCCGATCCGCTCCAGCGCTGCCTGGCCGAGGGCCGGATCGTCGAGTCGCCCGGCCATGCCCTGCTGCTGAACGGAGACGGCAAGGAGTATTCGGTGCGCGACACGGCGGCGCCGATCCGCGACCGCCGCGGCAACCTCCTCGGCGCCGTCCTGGTGTTCAAGGACGTCACCCAGCTCCGCAGCATGGAGCGGGAGATGATCTACCTGGCGAGCCACGACGCGCTCACCGGCCTGCTCAACCGCCGCGAGTTCGAGGTGCGCCTCAAGCGGGCCATCCGCAGCGCCCGCGCCGAGCAGAGCCACCACGTGCTGCTCTTCCTCGACCTCGACGAGTTCAAGATCATCAACGACACCTGCGGCCACCTGGTCGGCGACGAGATGCTCAAGCAGATCACCGCCCTCCTGCGCTCGCGGGTGCGGCGCAGCGACATCCTGGCGCGGCTCGGCGGCGACGAGTTCGGCGTCCTCCTCGAAGACTGCCCGATCGACCAGGCGCGCCAGATCGCGGAGGAGATCCGCACCACCGTCCGCGACTTCCGGTTCTGCTGGAAGGACCAGATCTTCGAGGTCGGCGTGAGCACCGGTTTCGTGCCGATCCGCGGCGACAGCGGCGACCTCGCCCAGGTCATGAGCGCCGCCGACGCCGCGCTCTACGTGGCCAAGGACAGCGGGCGCAACCGGGTCCACGAGTACGAGCACGACGACACCCAGGTCGCCGAGCGCTACGGCGAGATGCAATGGATCCACCGCATCCAGCGCGCCCTGGAGGAGCGCCGCTTCCGGCTCTTCTACCAGCTCATCCAGCCGCTCGGCGCCTCCGAAGCCCCCAACCGCGAGCTGCTCTGCGAGATCTTCCTGCGCATGATCGACGCCGACGGCAAGGTGGTGGAGCCCACCGTCTTCCTCTCCGCGGCCGAGCGCTACCACCTGATCGGCGAGCTCGACCGTTGGGTGATCCACACCGCCTTCCGCGCGCTCGCCGAGGCCCAGCGCCGCGAGGTGTCGCGGCCGGTCCTCTTCGCCGTGAACGTCTCCGCGCAGTCGCTCTCCGACGAATCGTTCCTCGCCTACGTCGGCGAGCAGATCGAGGAGAGCCTCGTGGACCCGCGGCGCCTCTGCTTCGAGATCACCGAGACCGCGGCGATCAGCAAGCTCGACAGCGCCATCCGCTTCATCTCGGCCCTCAAGGGAAAGGGCTGCCGCTTCATCCTCGACGACTTCGGCAGCGGCCTCTCCTCCTTCGCCTACCTGAAGGACCTCTCCATGGACTTCCTGAAGATCGACGGCGAGTTCGTCCAGAACATGGTGGAGGACCGGGTCAAGCGCGCCATGGTGGAGTCGATCAATCAGATCGGCCACGTCATGGGCCTGCAGACCATCGCCGAGTGGGTCGAGAACCGCCAGACCCTGGAGCTGCTCCGGGAGCTCAAGGTCGACTTCGCCCAGGGCTACTGGCTCTGCCGGCCGCAGCCGCTGGTGCACGAAAGCTAGCTCATCCGGGAGAGCGCGGTTGGCGTATCTCCCTGTGATGCGCGCCGCCGTTGCCTTTCTCCTGCTGCTTCTCGCTCAAACCGCCCAGGCCCATGAGCTGGGCCGCTTCCAGGCGCAGGCCGAGTTCCTCCGGGACGGCACCTACCGGGTCGATCTCGTGGCCGACGAGGAGCACCTCGAGCCCCGGCTCCTGCGGACCCTCGCCGACGGCGCCGTCCTCTCCTTCGACGGCCGCCGGGTCGAGCCGCAGACCGCGCTGGTCCCGCCCGGACCCGACACGCCTCCGGGCCGCACGACCCTCCGCCTGCACGGGCCGATCCCGGGCGGAGCGCGCACCTTCACCTGGTCCGATGCGGCCGCCGCGAAGCTCGGCTCCTATCCGCTCATCCCGAAAAACGAAGGCGACGAGGGCGCCGTCTGGCAGTGGCTGGAAGGCGACGCCGCGAGCCAGCCCTTCCGGCTCGCGGCCTCCGTCATCCCTCCGACGCGGATGGAGATCGTCGGCCAGTACCTCAGGCTCGGCTTCACCCACATCCTGCCGAAAGGACTCGACCACATCCTCTTCGTGCTCGGCCTGTTCCTGCTGTCGCGCAAGGCGAAGCCCCTGCTTCTCCAGGTGACCTCGTTCACCCTCGCGCACACCGCCACCCTGGCGCTCAGCATCTACGGCCTGATCTCGCTGCCATCGTCGATCGTCGAGCCGCTGATCGCGCTCTCGATCGTCTTCGTGGCGGTCGAGAACGTCCTCACCTCCGAGCTGCGCCCGTCGCGGATCGGCCTCGTCTTCGCCTTCGGCCTGCTGCACGGCCTGGGCTTCGCGGGCGTCCTGACCGAGCTCGGCCTGCCGCGCTCCGAGTTCCTGCCGGCGCTGCTCAGCTTCAACCTCGGCGTCGAAGGCGGCCAGCTCGCGGTGATCGGCCTCGCCTTCGCGGCGGTCGGGCTCTTCCGCAACCGGGCCTGGTACCGGCAGGCGGTCGTCGTCCCGGCCTCCCTGGCGATCGCCGCGGTCGGCGTCTACTGGTCGATCCAGCGCGCGTTCTTCTAGGGCTGGCTAGGGCTGGATCTCCCCGACCTCCGTGCCGAGCACCGAGCGGCTGCGGAACGCGCCGTAGTGGAGCTGCGTGTCCTCGTTCCAGTTGCCGGTCGCCATCAGGGTCTCGGGCGTGTAGGCGCGCTGCAGCATGCCGTCCTTGCCGGTGCGCTCCACCAGGAAGCGGTACGGGATGGCCCGCTCGCCGCCGTTCTTCGAGCACACCAGCTCGCCTTCGAGGATCAGCCAGTGGTGCCTGCCCGGGATCTCGACCAGCGCGATGCCGTCCGCGTTCGACGAGACCCGGCTCAGGACCTTCTCCGTCTGCAGCTCGTAGAGCCGCCACTCGGAGGCGAAGAACCGCGCGCCTTCGTGCACCCCGCAGCCGGCCCGCAGCCGCCCCCTCTCCTCCGTCTTGGTGCAGCCGAACGTCAGGTCGCGCTCGCCGCAGGGCTCGGCGGCGCGGAGGACAACCGGGGCGATGAGAAGACACATCAGGATCAGCGTGCAGGTCCTGGAGCGCACAAATTCTCCTTCAGGCCGGGCGTATGGCCTCGTATCTCTTTCTATCGGCGATTCGACTGGAGGAATTATAACACCCGACGGCCGCCCACTACGCCGTCGGCGCGCAGCTCGCCGATCTCTTCCGCCGCAAAATCCCAGTCCGCCAGCACCTCGTCCGTGGAAGCGCCCGGAGGCTCGGGCGGACCCTGGATGGCTCCCGGAGTCCGGCTGAACCGGGGAGCCGGCGCGGGCTGGATCACGCCGTCCACCTCCGCGAACGTGCCGCGGGCCGCCATGTGCGGGTGCTCCGGCGCCTCCGCAAGAGAGAGGACCGGCGCCACGCAGGCCTCCGTGCCTTCGAGAATCGCGCACCACTCGTCCCGCGTCCGCTGGCGGAAGACCTCGGCGAAACGCCGCCGCAGCTCCGGCCAGCGGGAGATGTCGGCCTGGGCCGGCAGGTCCTCGCCCTTCAAACCGGTCAGCCGCAGCAGCTCGGCGTAGAACCGCGGCTCCAGGGCGCCGACCGCGAGGTGCTTTCCGTCGGCCGTCTCGTAGACGTCGTAGAACGGGGCGCCGCCGTCCAGGAGATTCACGCCGCGCTCGTCGCGCCACGTCCCGGAGGCGAGCATGCCGTGGAACATGGTGAGGAGCGAGGCGGCGCCGTCCACCATGGCGGCGTCCACCACCTGGCCCTTGCCGGAGCGGGACGCCTCCAGGAGCCCGGCGAGGACGCCGACCGCGAGATAGAGCGCGCCGCCGCCGAAGTCGCCCACCAGGTTGAGCGGCAGCGCCGGCTTCTCCCCGGCGCGGCCGATCGCGTGCAGGGCTCCGGAGAGAGCGATATAGTCGATGTCGTGTCCGACGGCCGCGGCCAGCGGACCTTCCTGACCCCAGCCCGTCATGCGTCCATAGACCAGCCGCGGGTTGCGCGCCAGACAGGCCTCGGGACCGATCCCGAGCCGCTCCGCCACCCCCGGCCGGAACCCTTCGATCAGGGCGTCGGCCCGCTCCACCAGGCGGAGCACCGTCCCGGCGCCGCGCGGATGCTTGAGGTCCACGGCGAGCGAGCGGCGGCCGCGCTGGAGAAGGTCGAGCCGGGGGTCCTCGTCGAGAGCACCGAGCACTCCGCGGCCGGGAGGCTCCAGGCGGTCGATGCGGACCACCTCCGCGCCGAGGTCGCTGAGCAGCATGGCGCAGAACGGCGCCGGGCCGAGGCCCGCGATCTCGAGGATCCGAAAACCGGTCAAGGGTCCCATTCAGCCTGCCTCCCGAACGGTCGTGGGCGCGAATCGGCGAGCCCGATGCACTATCTCTGGTGGACGGAGCGCCGGTCAAGACAGGAGAGGAGAGAAGGGTCGTATGGATCTGCAAGACATCGCGAGAAGCTGCCGGGTCTTCCTCAGCATGCCCTGGCTCGAAGGGCTGACGCCGCGGGCGCTGACCGAGAGGGCGGAGGCCGGAACGATTGAAGAGCCGCTCGAACGCCGCCACGGCATCTTCCGGCCCGACGAGGTCGGCCTGTCGGTCTTCGACCATGGCGCCCTCTACGGCGATTCGGTCTTCGAGGGGCTCCTGGTCGTCCAGGGCCGGCTGTTCACCTGGCGCGAGCACCTGGCCCGCCTGCAGAGCGGGGCGCGCAACCTGAGCATCGCGATCCCCTACGATCCGGTCGAGCTCACGATGCAGGTCCTTCGCACCATCGCGGAAGCCGACCTCGACCGCCTCGAACGGGCCTACGTGCGCCTGGTCGTGACCCGCGGCCTGGGCGACCTCGGCATCTATCCGCCGCGCTGCATCGGGAGCACGGTCTTCGCGATCGCCGCGCGCATCCAGCTCTACCCGGAGGAGCTCTACGAGCGCGGCATCGAGCTGTCGGTGGCCCGCGAGGTGCGGCGCCCGGGCACGGACGTGCTCGACCCGAACGTCAAGGCGAGCAACTACCTGAACAACATCCGGGCCCTGCTGGAGACCCTGGCCGAGAAGCGCCCGGAGACCCTCATGCTGACCCAGCAGGGCTTCGTGTCCGAGGCCACCGCCGACAATCTCTTCCTCGTCATCCGGGAAGAGGGAGGCGTGCGCATCCAGACCCCGCCGGCGGCCTACTGCCTGGAGGGGATCACCCGCGGCCTCATCCTCAAGGCCGCCCGCGCCGCCGGCTACAGGGTCGAGGAGACCGCGACCCTGCTGCCGAGCGACCTCACCGGGGCCGACCGCGAGGTCTTCCTCACCGGCACCGGCGCCGGCCTGATCCCGGTGGTCCGGATCGGGCACCAGGAGGTCGGAGACGGCAAGCCCGGCCCCGTCACCCGCGAGCTGCGCAAGAGCCTGCTCGCCGACATGGCCGACCCCCGCCTGAGCGTGGCGGTGCGCGCGACGAGACAGGAAGTGGAAGAGTACCTGGCTGGATAGGAGGCAGACCGTGAATCAGCAGTTCATCCGCGACATGTTCCACCACATCGACACCCGGGACTACGAAGGTCTCCGCAACTTCTTCACCGACGACGCCACCTACGACCGGCCCGGCTACGAGCCGATCCGCGGCATCGACGAGCTGCTCCACTTCTACCGCGAGGTGCGCGTGATCGCCTCGGGCCAGCACGACCTGACCCGCGTCGTGGTGGACGAGGAGAGCGGCGCCTCCTGGGGCCGCTTCGTCGGCGCCCACCGCAACGGCAAGGCCCTCGACGTGCGGTTCGCCGACTGCTACACGTTCGAGAACGGCAAGATCAAGACCCGGGAGTCCTACTTCTTCGAGCCCTCGGTCTGACGGCTCGCGTTGGCAAAGATTTCGCAGCGAGAACGGGGCAAAGGAGGAGCAATGAACTCATCCCGAATCCTTCCCGTCATCGCTGTGATCGCGCTGTCGGCCGTACCCGTCCACGCCGTTCCCCCGACCTACGGCCTGTATCCGGCGCCCGCTCCTGCCGGCCAGAGCGCGGGCGAGCCGAGCCTGGGGGTCAACTGGAACAGCGGCAACGTCCTCTACATCGCCGGCCTCGAGACCCTGCGCGTCAGCTTCGACGACTCGGTCACGCCCGCGGCCGCGACCTGGCAGGACGTCTCCTTTCCGCTCACAGGCATCCTCACGCTCGACCCGATCCTGTTCACCGACTCCGCGACCGGCCGGACCTTCGTGGCACAGCTCGCCGGCCCGGCGAGCCTCATGGCCTTCACCGACGACGACGGCGCCAGCTGGCTGCCGTCCACGTCCGGCCTCGCCTCCGGAGTCGACCACCAGACCGTCGGCGGAGGCCCGCTGGCCTCGGGCGTGCCGGGCATCGGCTACTCGAACGCCGTCTACTACTGCTCGCAGGGCGTGGCGCTCGCCGGCTGCGCGCTGAGCCTCGACGGCGGCCTCACCTTCAACCCGCCGATCCCGCTCTACACCCTGCTCCAGTGCGGCGGCCTTCACGGCCACGTGAAGGTCGCGCCGGACGGCACCGCCTACGTGCCGAACAAGGGCTGCGGCACCCAGCAGGCGGCCGTGGTCTCGACCAACAACGGCATCACCTGGACGGTGCGCAAGGTGCCGGGCAGTACGGTCGGCAGCAGCGATCCCTCGCTGGGGACCGCGACCGACGGCACCGTCTACTTCGGCTTCGTGGGCGCGGACGGGCATCCGAAGGTGGCGGTCTCGCACAACCGGGGCTCTTCCTGGACGACGCCGAAGGACGTGGGCACGCCGTTCGGCATCCAGAACGCCGTCTTCCCGGCCGTGGTGGCGGGCGATCCCGACCGCGCGGCCGTCGCCTTCCTCGGCACGCCGACCGGAGGCGACGGCACGGGCTCCGGCACGACCTTCACCGGCGCATGGCATCTCTACGTCGCCACCACCTACGACGGCGGCACGACCTGGACGACCGTGGACGCCACCCCCGGCGACCCGGTGCAGCGCGGCTCGATCTGCATGGACGGCACGACCTGCGGCGAATCGCGCAACCTCCTCGACTTCATGGACATCGCGGTCGACGCGGAGGGCCGGGTGCTGGTCGGCTTCGCGGATGGCTGCGTGGGCTCGTGCGTCTCCAGCGCGCCGAACAGCGCCACGGCGGTCGGCGTGATCGCGCGCCAGAGCGGCGGCCTCGGGCTTTTCGCGGCGCACGACTGATCCTCCCTTCAGGCCGGGGGTGCTAGCATCCCCGGCCCATGCCGTTCCGCCTCGGGCCCGTCTGGGGCTCCGGCCCGGCCGTGCCCTACCCGGATCACGAGCTGGTGGAAGTCCGCGCACGACTCCAAACTGAGTTTGTGTCGCCAACCGGTTGACAGCAGCGCCCGCTCGGCCTCATAATCGGTTTGCAGGACAGACCAGTTTGACAAGGAGGCGGACATGGAGACCCGGGAGCTGGACCGAATCCGTTTCACCACGATGAACTTCGGCAACCTGCAGGGGCTGCGGTATCTGGTGCCCCTGGGACTGATGATGTTGAGTTTCGCGAGTTGGCCCCTGATGGTGCTCCGGATGGTTCTGCTCCTGGGAGCCTTCGCCCTGATGATCGGCGCGGGGCGGTACTACCGCAGGACGTTCGGCGAGGTCGAGAAGCAGCCGCAGCCCCCGATCGTCTCCGAGCTCTCCTACAGCTCGATCTACAACCACATCGGTCCGGCGACCCGGCTCCAGCCGACGATCCCGGTGGTGCCGCGCTTCCTCCTCCTCGGGTTCCTGGCGCTCGCGGTGTTCGTCCTCTTCCAGTTCCTGTTCTGGCCGCCCTGGGTCGTATCCGATTCCGGGCTGGTCTGGACCGGCTCCACCGCGACGGTGAGGACCTTCTTCACGCAGTCGATCTACTTCCTCGGCGGCGCGCTGTTCCTCGGCATCGGGTGGCTCCGGGGAGACAGCCCGTCCAGAAGCTACCCGTTCGCACTGGGGATCCTGCTGTCGGGGCTCGCCGTCCTCGCCCCCTACTCCGTGCCGGCGGCGGCCCATGGCCGGATGGCCCTGCTCCTGTGCGGCTCCTCGATGGTGCTGGCGGGGCTCCTCGATCACTGGCAGATCGTCCGGACGATGGGACATCCAGCGGGAGAGGAGGAGTAGATGGACGCCACCCCCTTCGAGCAGCTCGCGAACCTCGACCGGCTGATCCACGACCCGGCGCGGCTGTCCATCCTGACGGCGCTCTCGGCCTGTCAGCGAGCCGACTTCCTGTTCCTGCAGCGGCTCACCGGCCTCACCAAGGGGAACCTCTCCTCCCATCTCTCGAAGCTGGAGGAGGCGCGCTACATCGAGATCGAGAAGCGCTTCGTGGAGAAGAAGACCCAGACCCTCGTCAGCCTGAGCGACACCGGCCGCCGGGCGATCGGGAGCTACTGGGACGACCTGGGGCAGCTCCGCGACAGCGCCTCCCGCTGGCAGGCGCAGGACGTCGTGCCGGCTCTGGTCTAGCTCCGCTCCGGCCGGCGCGAGGGTGGCTTATGATCCTTGTGAGCCATGCTTCCGAGCCACCCTTGCGCGACGCTGGCCCTCGGCCTCCTCCTGGCCGGTCCTGCCGTCGCGACGACCGCAAGCTGGAAGGTCCAAACCGGCGACGAACCGGCCTGGTCAAGCCCCGGCTTCGACGACTCGGGCTGGCGCGCCGCGACCCTGCCGGCCTCCTGGGAGCAACTGGGGCTGCAGGATCTCGACGGCCCGGTCTGGTTCCGGGGGACGCTCCCTCTCGACGAAGAGGCCCGGCTCGCCGCGGCGGACGACCGTCTCGGGCTGCTTCTCGGCCCCCCTCGCGCCGGCGCCTTCGAGGTCTGGGCCGGCGGCCGGCGGCTCGGGCGCTCGCGCGGCTGGTCCTCGGAACTGCCGTTCGCGGCTCCCGAGGTCTTCCGCGTGCCCCGGGAGGCGGTCGGACCGGGCGCGACGCTCCACCTCGCCCTGCGGGTGCGGAGGATCGACTGGGCCTCCGACCTCGATCCCGGCGCCGGACCGGTGAGCGAAACCCTGGCCCTCGGCCCTCTCCAGGCCCTGCGCGACCGCACCCGCGTCTCCTGGACGGACAACCTTCTGACCGAGCTGCCCCAGCTCGTCCTCGCCGCGCTCTTCGCCGCCGCGGCGCTCTACCACCTGCGCCTCTTCAGCCTGCGACGCCAGCAGGCCGAGCACCTCTGGTTCGGCCTGCTCTCCCTGGCCTACGCGGTCAACACGTTCGCCAGCACCTACTGGATCTACCAGCTCACCGCGAGCCGCAACCTCGCCGCGCGGACGAGCGACCTCAGCGGCCATCTCGCCGCGGCCCTGGCCATCCAGTTCCTGTGGTGCTTCTTCGCCCGGCCCATCCCTCGCTGGCTCCGCGCCTACCAGCTCTCGCACGTCGCCCTGGCCCTGTTCATCGGGCTCTGGCCCAACGTCCATCCGGTCTTCGCCACCTCGACGCTGCGCGCGGTCTGGCTCCTGCCGCTCCTGGCGCTGGCGGCGGCTCTCATCGCGCGCGAGGTCCGGCGCGGCGAGGCGGAAGCGCGGAAGATTGCCGCCGGCGGACTGGTGCTGATCGCCATCCAGGCGCTGGAGCTGGCGCGGCAGATGATCCCCCTGCCGATCCCCGTCTCGCTCTCGGGCTTCGGCTTCGGAGTCGTGCTGGTCGCCATGGGCAGCGGCCTCTCGGACCGGTTCCGCCGGACCCACGACGAGCTCGACCGGCTGCGCCTCCGCCTGGAGGAGCAGGTGCGCGACCGCACCCGCGCGCTGGAGCAGGCCGTGGAGCAGGCCCTCTCCGCGAACCGCGCCAAGGGCGAGTTCCTGGCCAACATCAGCCACGAGATCCGGACTCCGATGAACGGCGTCATGGGCATGGCCGAGCTGCTGACCGGCACCCCTCTCGACGCCAGCCAGCGCGAGTGCGTGCAGGCCATCCAGGTCAGCGGCCAGGCGCTCCTGGAGCTGATCAACGACATCCTCGACTTCTCCCGGATGGAGTCGAAAGGCCTGACCCTCGAGCTCGCGCCCTTCGGTCTCCGGGAGGCGCTCGCCGAGAGCCTGGAGATCATCGGCCCGATGGCCGCGCTCAAGGGTCTGGCGCTGCGCTCCTCGATCGCCGACGGCACGCCCGCAGTCGTGGTCGGAGATCACCGCCGCATCCGCCAGGTCCTGCTCAACCTGCTGAGCAACGCCGTCAAGTTCACGCCGCAGGGCGAGGTGCGCGTGGCGGTCTCCAGCCGGGCGCTGGAAGACGGGCATATCGAGCTCCGCTTCGCCGTGACCGACACGGGCATCGGCATCGCCGGTCCGGACCTGGAGCGCCTCTTCCTCCCCTTCCAGCAGCTCGACGGCTCGCCCAGTCGGCGCTATGGCGGAGCCGGGCTCGGCCTCGCCATCAGCAAGCGCCTGGCCGAGATCATGGGAGGGGAGATCCGCGTCGAAAGCGCGCCCGGCCGGGGCTCGACCTTCAGTTTCACGCTGCCCGCGGAAACCGTGAGCTAGTCGTACTCCAGCCGGACGATCCGCCCGCGCCAGTAGGACAGCCGGCCTTCCGGCAGGATCCAGGCGACCTCGCCCTCGTTCGGCACCCTCACGGCGCCGACCCGGCCGTAGCTCCGGAAGGAGCCGGCCCAGGGCGTCGGGACCGGCTTCCCGTCCACGTCGCGGTAGCGGGCCGGCGTGTAGACGCCGACGACCTCGCCCTCCTCGCCGAAGCGGAATTCGAACGACACGGAGACGCCGGAGTCTGTGAGCGTGGCGCGCGCGCAGGTTTCGTCGATCGGCTCCCAGGTCAGGCCCTTCCGAGGCAGGAGCGCCGTCGGAAACCAGACCGACTCCGCCAGCCAGCGCTGGAGTGCGCCTTCCGCCAGCTCCCTGCCGCCCTCGGCGTTCACGACCGGGATCAGGGATGCGATCCGCGCCTGCATCGACCCGGCGCCCTGGAAATAGCCGTCCCGGACGCGCACCGTCAGGATCGGTGACATATGGATGGCCGCGTCCCAGACGAACCCGGGCGGGTCGGCCGAGAAGTGCTGCACGCTCGTGAACGGCGCCCAGGGAGCGTCGAGCCCGCTCCGGAACTCGCCGGCGTGCTCGATCCTGGCCGTCCGGATGAGCGGCTGGCCCGGAGTCAGCGCGAACTCGAAGTAGCGGACCACGGGAGCGGGCAGGCCGGCGAGCTGCTCCCGGGAGAACGTCCGGGGCTCGGCGGCGGCATCCGGAGCGAGCGGAGGGAGTCGCTCGACCGCTCTCGCCGTGGCCCGGTTCCAGAGAAAGGCTCCCGCCGCCATAGCCGTCGCCGCACCGCCCAGGACACCGCCGATCACCGCCGTCACGATCCGGTTCCTGCGTTTCATCGCCTTCCCCTCCTTCGGCCTGAGCGTACCGCCGGGGGCGCGAGCCAACTCCACCCGTCCAGACGGTTTTCAAGCTACCCGGACGAGCGGGTCCGGCTTACGCGACCGAAGATCATGAGCCGCCTTCGAGTTGCTCAGTCTCGAAGCGTTGCCCGAAACGCCGGGCGTAATGGGGAGCCCGGGAGCTTGCGCCGCCAACCGGTTGTCCAATCACTCAGCGCGAGACTGCTTCGACTTGACCAAATGCCCGAACTGCATCTCCAAATGTCCGAGCATCATCACAAGCCATTCAAGCCTTTGGCTCGGAGTGAGCACCTGGAAGCGGGCGCGGTCTTCCGGCCCCGGCTCTGCCAGGGGCCGTGGGAACGGCCAGTAGCTCTCGGGAGTGCCCCAGCTCAAATCATTGGAGTTTTTCGAGTTCTCTGACATCGAGAAGATCCTTCTCTCTTCCGGCAAGACGCTTCAGCCGGATCAGTTCCTCCTTCCGTAGGACCAGAACCTCCACGCCGAAGATCCGGACCTTTTCCAGAAGATCCGAATTCCATTCAAAGGGAGGGCCAATCAGCAGGTCCACCACGATAAACGGCTGGCTCTCGTGGCTCCAGGAAAACGCCTGCATATTCTTCGCTTCAGCCAATCGCAGCAACGCCTCGGCGGACAGGGCCGTCGATCTGGGGATCGGCTGCTGAGGAGCGAAGCCCAGCCCCGTGAGGGTATCCCAAAGAACCGCAAGGTTCTCATCCTGCACATCGACCACCAAATCAAGATCCATCGTAACCCGGACTACGCCATGAGCCAGGGAGGCAAAACCTCCAGCTACCGCGAACCTAGCGGCCCTATTGGAAAGAGTCCTCAGGATTTCGGCGTAATCCATACTTGGCACTCCAAGCGAAGAGACATAAAGATCAATGAGTACGCGGACACTACCGACGAGATCATGACGGATTTGCCGCAAGATAATTATCCCCAAGAGACCCAGGCGTGCTTCCACCCAGCGGCAGTTTGCCTGCATCTCGCGTGCTTCTTACCGAAAATCCCAGATCTTTTAAAAATATGGAAAGCCTTCCAAGCGTAATATACGGCGCACCCGTCCCTCCGTACTTTCGCTCTAGATGCAGCCAGTTATCTTTAAGTGTCTTCCACAGATAAACCGCTTCCTGTAATCCTTCGCAAAGAAGAGCTATAACACAATCAGATAAGACAATAGGATCATTTTCTTTATAGAGACATATTTTGGATATATCCGGCTTTCCTACACGCGGGATTAATACTGCCGGACCACTCGTAGCTCTGGCACAGGCATTAACATAATAGCGCGGGGAGCAAAGCCCCCCGCCCCTCAATTCCGTACTGTGAATGAGAGGAACCCCTCCCCCAGAATGAACCTCATCGATGCGATGCATCTGGATACCACCACGGAAAAGACTTACTTGCAGACCTCTCTCGGACTGAAGGATAGTCTGTCCTAAATTGAGTTGGAGATTTCGCTTTACTCGGAGCCTAACTGAGGCGGTCCTAAGCGTGCAGCCTTGAAAAGCATGCGGTCCATGCTCAGCGAGAAAGTCGATGTCGTAGTACTCAGAAATGAAAGCCCAAGCCTCGGAATCTCTATCGCTGATCAGAGAGCCCGCCGGAATGATTGCCAGCAACTGTCCTTCGATCCGCAGATACGGCAAGGCACTTAGAAGAAACGCCGCAGCGATACTACACCGAAAGTTCCTACTCATAGCAGTTATATGCAAGCGCCTACCGCCTCTGCAGCTAAATGGAGGATTCAAAAGAATACAATCAATCTTCCCTTGCATTCCAAATAATGGAGGACAAAAGTCGCGGGAATCCGGGCAGAGGAAGTCCACATCACCCACAAGCCAACTCGGATATTCCGCTCTTAAGTAGGAGACCTTTTCCTTGTCTATATCCGTGGCGATGAATGTAGCCCCAGACCATCGCAGCGCTGCGGCTCGAAGTAGACTTCCTTCACCCGCCGCGAAGTCCGCCACGCTACTGGGTTCATGCGAACCAGCAGCCTCAACGAGGTTCTTCGCGATACACCATGGCGTGTAGTAGGCGTCGAAGGTTGCCATTAGCGTACCACAAAGCCAGAAACATCATAAGCCAAAAGTCGAGCAATGCCCTCTGTGCGAGAAGACTTGCGGATTGGGTGATCGTAAACAATTTCCACGCTCCGAGTCGAGCTTACAGCGAACAAGATGGCTCCAAGGGCATGGGGCTTAGTGCCAATCGGGGCAATCTTCAAAGAATCGCCAGGGTATTCTGCTGCTATGTCCTCCAAAAGATAAAATAAGCTAAACGGGCAATTGGCGATGGCTAGTCTTACATTTCTCCAAGCATGTGTCTCAGTCAGCGCAGACCGATTTCCAAGGTAAGCATAGAATGGATATTCGGGCTGAAAACCTGGAACGCCCACAACAGGAACAATCCTTTCCCCAGGCGGCTGTACATGTTCCAGGATATAGGCGAGCCTTGTACCTTCAAATCCGAGCAACGGAATGAAGCAGAAATGATCATCACCTTCGTCAGTAAGCGTTGCGAATCCTGGAATTGCTGCTACCCCAGAAATTTTTTCGCTTAGATCAAAAATCTCTCCCTCGGTCGGAGTCTGACTAAAGCGGTAGTCTCTCGGTTCTACATAGGTTACCAGCAGCCGATTACAGCTCGCTATACCCACGCGCAGCAAGGGAGCCCAAACATGATGCGGCAAACCTGTGATATCAAGATAAACAGTTCCGCTGCCGCACGCTTGCCACAAGCGGCTAAGTTGCCGAGAACTTCTCAGGGCTACTTCTTCAACGCGGCCGTTTAATTCAATCGTAAAACCGCTCGGGCCAAACGAAGTAACTCGACAGAACCTTACATTGATGGCTCTGGCAGCCTCTTCCCAACTTTCAGAATGCGCGCTACGGAACTCGCCGGACCTTGCGAGTATATAACTACTATCTGGCTCGGGCGAGAAGTCTTCGACTGAGTCACATACCTTCGTCAGCAGCGGCCGCTCGTTTAACCTTCTATCACTGCTCATCACGGTAGTAGGCCTCAAAAAGTAGCATCTGATCCGGTAGATCTTCAGGAATTTGCCGATTGTGATCAGCAAGAATCTCCCGGATAGTTGTTCTCGGGCGACTAACTAACCCTAAAAGCTGCTGGCCCGTTAGCAGCATCTTGCGCTTCTTCCTATGAGGGAAAACAAAAAACGGCGAAAAAATAGGATGCACAGCATAGTCGTAATCTCGTGTATCGCGCTCATCTCCAGGCTTGCTTCCCGAAAACCGCAGGAGAGCTAGGTGCATAACGGCTGCAGTAAGCAGGCGATCCACATCCTCCCTAATTGTCCCACCTCTACCTTCATCAGCTAGATGAAACTGCGTTATCTCCGGTGCATGCCCTTCGGAATTAGCCGCGAGCTCCTGAAATATTCTTCCAAGTCCTAGCAGGAGTTTGGTAAGGCGTGCCCCATGCACTGTCAACCCCTCTAGCTCAGCCAAATTCTTTTTACCAACCTGCTGTGCTACTAAGGTCTGCATATCAGGCGAAACGGGGGCATCAAGCGCCCTGCCATTCCTGATATGAACTAGAAGACTTTGATCCACCAGTTCAAGTAAATACCGAATGTTCATGGCAGACAACTGAACGAAGACACTCCACCCGGCATAGTACTTGCGAATACCACGCTTACCCTTTCTTATTGCAAAAAGGAGAGAGTGCTTGAAGTTACCATATCTAACACTCCACATAGAAGGTGAATCAACATAGCTTCGCCAGCAATCAGTCAGACTCATCCCGTGAGCGCGAGCCCAAACAACGAGGAAGTACTTCTCTAGCAATGGCATACCATTAAGTATGGCTCGCTCTACCTCGGGAACGTTCTCGCTCAGTTCCAAAGCGGCTCTCGTCGCCGGGCCTTCATCCGTTCTATCCAAAACCTCGGCCTCTTCTTCATCTGTAAGGCCAGGAAATAACAGACGAATATCTTTAGGCATTCTAACTGAAGTCTCGATACGCGCCATACGTTCGGAGATCACTGCATCAGCGAAAGCCGCAAACCTTTCACCATCGAGTTTCTCTGCTATATGCACCCTCACGTAGTCAGCCGGGCTTATGAGTTGCTCGTTCGCGTTCAGGGTAGTTCGCACTCTCCAACCGAGTTCACGCACCCCAACTTTAAAGGTGTACGATTCACCCGAGTGCTTGATAAGTGTATTTACTATTTGTTGCTGATAGTCTTCGAAGTTTTCATACTCGTCCAACAAAAAAAAGAAGCTCTTGCCGGTGAACTGGGGCAACCACATCAAGGATTGAAGAAGTGCGTCTACAGGCGCCCCCTGCAGAGACAGCGGCACAGCTTCGCCATCCGCAACGTTATTGATATAAGCCTCGAAACTTACAATTGACTTTCGAACAGCTCGCAGGAGTTCACTTGCCGAGAAGGTAGGGGCCAAATGAAGGCTAGTGGCGATTAATTCCCAATCAAGGGCGGACAGATCCTCCGACGATGGGATGTGGATACGATACCACTCTAGGAATCGAAGAATTCCCTCACAAAGAACCAAATTGAAGTAATGCGCAAAAGCTCTTACCCAGCGCTCCGCGGGAAGTTCGGGCCCTTGAAACGCTGACACGCGGTTCGTGTTAACCCTGTAATAGACTCCGTAGTACGGCCACTCCGCAATTCTGTCTGCTTGGCTTCCGCTTCGCACAAATTGACCTTCGTATGACATGCACCTTAGAACCGTAGTCTTCCCAGTCCCTCTACCTCCAATTAGCAAGCAAGGGCGCGAAGTGATCAAATCCGGAAAATAAGCAGGCTCCGTAAAGAGTTCAAACATCCGCCCCTTCAGCCACTCAGCCTTATAGCTTCCAAATAATGAGCTCAACTGCTCTTCCGCCGAAGCGGGTTTGCTTGTCATCTTATCGCCTTTCTATCAGAGGCTTCCACCCGTTCTCCTCCCAATAGAACAGCGGCAGCGTGGCATCCGGGACGCCATGCTCGAAAGCCAGAGTAAGACCGAGGCCTTCGAAGCCCTTCCACCGCTCAGCATGAATTCCCGCTCTTGCGCTAGCCTTCTCAAGAAAATCAAGGGCACGATGCCGAAGTTGCGGTGGCCAGATCAGGCTATCTGCCGACAAAGCGCTGTATTGCGACGGAAGAAAGTGTGCGGGTGACAGAGCCACTGAAGGGCAGTTTGATTTGATCTTATTCGCAGCCAGCTCTGTAGCAACTATAGGACAATAAAAGAATTCTGTCGCGACAATTCTGGATATTCGTTCAAAGGACATTACAAGGGACCGATCAACAAACAATTCTCTACGCCATGTCGCAATGAATTGATTCCCAGTGCCCGCAAAATCGTCGACAAAGACGACTGGTCGTGGACCCCGCGTGAGTAACTCTGACAGAGTCTCTTGTGGACTCAGAATCCTTTTTTCTGGAATTCCCAAAACCTGACGCGCCATTCGCAAGAAGTGGTAGCCACTATCAGTATCTCGTGGCTCTTCGCCGGTGACCCTAGTAATAAGAACTGTGTCACAGAATTGCCGCCAAGCAGATCGGATAGCATGTGGAGTATCATGCTCCTCGCTCATTGACATGCTCAGCCTTTGGAAAGCTGAGACGAAAAGCTGATCTACCAAAATCTGGTTGAAATAGAAGAACGAATTGAGTAGATGGACCGCGAAACGCAACTCTTGGCCATAAAAGTTAGATAACCACTTTTCCGGATGGAGCTTCCTATAGAGAGGCCAAACTTGGACGTCCGTGAAGTAAGCGCACTTGGTGAGTACGAATTCTCGGGTCACCTCAAGGGGGGCAAGGCGTTGCTCGACCATGGCTACCGACCAATCTTAGCACTGCAATCTACCAAAACTCATTCCGCAGTAGCTCCTCTGAGGAGGATAACACCTATCCCGGAAAGCTTCGAGTGGCTGCCAACCGTCGAAGCTCCGAACGGGAATTGGAACGACCGCCTCGCGAAACGCATCGACCCGCCCGGAGATCATGAAGGCGCCTTCAAGCTGCCGAGGACTCGAAGCGTGGCCCGAAGCGGCGGGCAGCCCGGGAGCCGACCTGCACCATCCAAACCCTTGCGTGCGGGTGACGGGCGAGAAGAAGGTCCGAAGCGGCAACTTCGTCCAGATCCAACTCATGGTCGCCGCTCTCGATATCGATCAGGAAAAACTTCCCCTCATCTTCCGGAACCGAGGCGCGGCCGAATCCGGGACTCGTAGATCTCGTCGCCTCGACGGGCAACCTGATCTCGCTCTTTCTTCGTCCGTGGTACCGCTGCCATGAAACTTGTCCTCCTCGGGCACGATTGTACCACCATCGGACCGTAAGCCAGCGAGTCGTACTCCACCCGCCCGGCCATCCTCCCGCACCAGCAGGACAGTGCCTGGTCCTGCCCGATCGCATCGCTTGACATTTTTAGTGATGCATTGCTATAAGTACACCCGCTGGCGCGACGCGATTGTATGGCGACGCGAAGCGGTTTGTGGTTCCACTGCTGGATCTCCCGCCGTTTCACTTCCGACCGCGACATCTCTGACGTGCTTCCCGGGGCCCTAGCCCGGACTTCTCACGGCTGGGGACCTCCGGGCCGATTTCCTGGTTGGTGGAGTGTTTTTAGACGTACTTGCCAGGAAGTGGGGTCGGCGAGGCCGCCTGAGGCTTCCGGCTTTGGCGTTAACCGAGCGTACGGAGTTGCCCCGCGGCCGCCCTCGCGCAGTGCCGGGGCCGGAAGCGCCAGACCTGCCGGCTCGGCATCTCGATGCCCACCCTCGCGGCCAAGATGACAAAAGTACGGGCTGGAGAGCCAGGTGTTACCCATGTCTCCGGCCCAGCGCGACGACAGTTGACGCCTTCCCGCCACCTCGGTAGATTCGCGTCAACATCCTTCGAGGAGAAGAAGACATGGCTCGGGATACCCACGGGAACACCGTACAGGGCTGGAAGCGGATCATCGACTCTCTGGCCGACAAGGAGATGGAGCCGATTCTCAAGGAGTATCGCGAGACCCTGCTGGCGCTGTACCAGGAGGCCCTCGATCTCGCCACGAAGCGCGATGCCTACCGGGCGGCAAAGCAGGAGGCGAGCCGCGCTCTCAAGGAGAAGCTCGAGCAGGGACGCCGGCTCAAGACCGCGATGCGCTTCCACATCAGGAGACAGTACGGCCCGGACAACGAGAGGCTTGTCGAGTTCGGAATCCGGCCTCGCCGCCTCCTCCGCAAGAAGGCCAGGACCGAGCCAACAGGGAACGAATCGATCCCTTCCTGATCGGAGACGATTCGGACAGGGAACGGTTCGTTCCCTGTCCGTTTTGCCGCTCATCGGACGGGGATCTGTTCGTTCCCTGTCCGTTTTGCCGTGCATCGGACAGGGATCGGTTCGTTCCCTGTCCGCTTTGCCCCCCATGAGCTTGGGATGCGGAATCGATTTGATGAAGGAAGTACCGGATTTGGAGAGCCGCCTGGAAAATATCTTTCGTGTACAGGCCAACCTCCTCCGCCATGCGCCCAAACGGCACTACCCAGTGAGCGTGCACCTCGATGAAAGGCGGCCACGGGTGAGCAGCTCGCTGGGTGAATACCGTCTGGCAGGCAGCCCTTACAGCGGAAACATCGGTGATCCACTCCCGGAGAAGAAGCAGATCGACAAGATCACGAAAGCGGTGTTCGGCCGATCCGCGGTGTGAGGTTCGGTCAGCGCGTGAATCTTCTGTGCGACATGGAAGGGAAGCGATAGGCAAGGGATCGACTCGGGAGAACGGATACCGAAGATTTTCAACAACGGTGCCGGCACCAGTTCGACATCCGTTCCCTTGCCCTCCAATCTGGAAATATCAACTGGGATGGTATCCCAGGATCTTCCGAGGTAACGGAGAGCTACTTCCAATCGGATGGCCCCATTGGGCATCGCATGTGGCTCGCCCTTGACCAGAAACGTAAAGCCTTCGTACGGCTGGCTGAGGGCACCTGAAAGCTCCTCGAACAGGCTTCCGCTCTCTTCATTCAGAATGAGATCGAGATCCTTTGTCGTACGTGCCAGATGGCGGAGCCTCAATTCCAGTGCCGCGCCACCCTTGATGGTGAACTTCGGGCCTCCCTTCTGCGAAAAACCCGCACGCTCGAGCGCGCCGGCGAGAACCATGAATGACACCCAGCAATGAACACGTCCTGGCGGCTGGTTGACGGATCGCGCATATTGGTCAACCCATTGGATGAGAATGCGGGCTGATTTTGGCGGATTCGTCCGTACTTTCAAGCAATCTGCCTCAGATGAGAGCAGCCTTGAGTTGTCGAGCTTCCTTCAGCGAGAACAGGCCCTTGCGGAATCCATCCTCTATGGCTTGGCCGATCAACTCCGGTCCCAGGCCCGTAGCGGCGCAATCGGTGATGGTCCTCCGGGGTGTTGTCACAGGAATTCCCTCCCAGGAATGCCACTCGCCAGTACCGAGATCCATCCCATGGATCATCAGGGGCTCCGGCACCTCCCTGCGAACCCTGAAGCTCACCGGTAAGGTGATGTGAATCTTACCTGGATTCGCGTCAGAAAGCGCGTACAGGCGCAAGGCCGAATCGTGGGACAGAACACCCGTAGCCTGGAGGGGCCACAAGACGGCCTCCATGAACGGCCCAAGCTCTGTCATCGGAAACTGGACGAACCGGTAGACGCCATGGCTCACGCGATCGACGGCTCCACGACGACTCATCATGCCAACTGCTTTGGCGCTGATGCCCTCGGCTCGGGCCTGTGTGGTCGTGAATAGCCGTATTGGTCGGCAGCAAGCTCAAACAAGGTCGAATAGGCTCTGCCAGGCATGATGACCTGGATAAGGTACCACGTTTTGTGGTATTTCATCCAGGCGCTAACAGCCCTGCTAGCCTTCCGGCACCTCCATCGTGCCTTCGGAGACCAGCACCGACGCGCCTCCCACCCGCACTCCGTTGATCTCGCCGTCCTTCTTGTCCACTTCGAGATGCAGGAGGCTCGGGCGGCCCATCTCGAAGCCCTGCTCCACGACCCATTGGAGCGTGCCGTCGCGCTCCGGCGCGCGGACTCCGAGATAGCCGCCGAGCGCCGAGACCGCGGCTCCCGTGGCGGGGTCCTCGCCGATGCCGAGGTCGGCCGAGAACATGCGCGCCCGCAGGTGTGAGCCGGGCAGCTCGGGCTCGCGGCAGATCAGATAGACCTTGCGCGCCCAGCCGCCGAGGAGAATCTCCTCCCAGAGGTCGATCCGCAGCCGCGCCCGGCGCAGCGCGTCCCGGCTGCGCAGCGGGATGAAGAGGAACGGGTTGCCGCAGGAAAAGCCCTGCGGGTGGTCCTCGCCTTCGGCCAGGACGTCGTCCGCCGGGAGCGAGAGCATCTCGGCCAGCTCGGCCGCGTCGGGCGGCGTCGGGCCGGCTTCGGGGAGCTTCGCCACGGAGAGCTCTGTGAAGACCGGCCGGCCCGCCTCGCTGCGGATCAGGACCGGCACCGGGCCGACGTTCTCCTCGAAGACGATCCGCGTCTCCTCGCCGGTGAGCGGGATCTCGCCCAGCGCGGCGAGCACGTAGGCCGCGCCCACCGTCGGATGGCCGGCGAACGGCAGCTCGGACGCCGGCGTGAAGATGCGCAGGCAGCGGGTGTTCCGAGGCTCGTCCGGCGGCAGCACGAAGACCGTCTCCGAGAGGTTCATCTCGCGGGCGATCCGCTGCATGAGGCCGTCGGAGAGCCCGCGGGCGTCCGGGAAGACGGCCAGGGGGTTGCCTTCCAACGGACGGCTGGTGAAGACGTCGGCGGTGATGAATCGGCAGCGCATGGGCCGGGATTCTATCCGGCCTCACCAGTCGCCGTGCAGCTCGGACACCTCCTTGCCGGTGGCCGCGAGGACCCGGTCATCGTCGGTGATCGCGAGCGTCTCGGCCGCGCGCTCCAGCCGGCGCAGGAAGCGCGCATCCTCGCTCTGGAAGATGCTGATCCGCTTGCCGTCGGCGACCCAGACCCGCTCCTGGCCGTCCACGACGATCCCCGCGAGGCGGCCGGAGAGCTGGCCGGGCTCGTCGCCCTCGCTGCCGAAGCGGTTCTCGTACACGCCTTTCTCGTTGAAGATGCAGACGATATGGAGCTTCGGCACGGCCGCGTACAGCTTGCGCCTCCCGTCCATGGCCACCAGGGTGTCGCCGGCCGGCGCGCCCACCGCGCCGCTCACGGCATTCTTGTAGAGGGTCTCGATCGACCCGTCCCCGCCCACCAGCACGAGGTCGTCGCGCTGCGCGTTGCGCCAGCTCGCCACCACCCCGTGGTCGGGCCGGGGCGCGACGTGGAAGAAGCCGGCGCCGTCCGGGTGCTTGACCTCGCCCAGCAGCTTGCCGTCCGCGGAGTAGCGGAGGAGCCGGCCTTCGGAGACGGTGTAGACGGAGCCGCCGCGATCGACGGCCGTGCCGAACCGCGGCTCCCGGTCCGGCATCCTCCGGCCCCGGTCCTGTTTCGGGGCGGTCTTCCAGAGCTCTCCCACGGTCTTGGGGGCCGGCTCGTCGCCTTCCCCGCCATCGGTCAGCGCGTAGCGGACCACGGACTCCCCGGCGGCGGCGTGGATCTCGTCTCCGTCCGCGGCGATCCCCTCGGCCGGCATCTCGTCGTAGCCGCCGAGGAACCGGCCGTCGGTCGCGAAGAGGTTGAAGCCGTTGGAGTCCGAGGCCCAGATCCGGTCCTGGCTGTCGATCGCCAGGCCCACGATGTCGTCGTGGAACTGGCCGGGCTCGTCGCCGTCGCTGCCGAAGTGGCTGATGTAGCGGCCGTCGTTGGCGATCTTGTGGATGCTGTTGTTGTAGTTCTCCGCCACGTAGAAGAAGCCCTTGCCGTCGTCGAGCAGGGACGGAGGATCGGTGCCGAGATAGCGCAGGGCGGGCTCGTCGAAGGCCTGGACGACCTTGCCCTCGTCGATGAAGGTGATCTCGGTCCGCCCCCCTTCCCCGATTGCCAGGACGCCGCCGCCCTTGCGCGGCGCCACGGAGAGGAACTTGTAGCGGCCCGGGCGCTGGACCTCGCCCAGGAGCTTCCAGGTCTCCGGGTCGTAGCGGAAGAGCTTCTCGCCGACCACGACGTACAGGGAGCCGCGGTCGAAGGCGAGCGATTCGATCCGGCCGTCGAAGTAGGCCAGCGACTGCAGCGTCCCGTTGCGGTCGAAGCGCTGGATGCGGTCGAGATCGGTGTCGGCCACGTAAATCGAGCCTTGCGGCTCCACGGCGATGCGCTCGACATCCGACATCTGGGCGGGCCCGATGCCCTCCCGTCCGAAGCGGAACAGCTCCTGGCCCTGAGACGCCGCCTGCGCGGCGGCGGACACGGCCATCCAGGAAACGAGCCCCAGCGCGGACACGAGCGTTCTCATGGCGGAATCCTCCCTCCCAATCAGACACGGACTGTCCGAGGAAGGCAACCTATTCGTGCCGCAGAGCCTCGATCGGATTGAGCCGCGCCGCCCGGCGGGCCGGCAGGATGCCGAACACCACGCCCACCGCCGCCGAGAACAGGAAGGCGACGAGGACGATCTGCGGCACCACGACGAACGGCACCTGGAGCTTCTGCGCCGCGAACCAGCCTCCGGTGAGCCCGGAGAGGATGCCGAGCAGGCCGCCGAGGCTCGACAGCACCACCGCCTCGATGAGGAACTGCAGCAGGACCTCGCCCGGCAGCGCGCCGATCGAGAGCCGGATGCCGATCTCCCGCGTGCGCTCGGTGACCGACACCAGCATGATGTTCATGATGCCGATGCCGCCGACCAGCAGGCTCACACCGGCGATCGCGCCGAGGAGAGCGGTCATGGCGCCGGTGGCGCTCGCCATGGTGGCCGCGATCTCGGCCATGTCGCGCACGTTGAAGTCGTCCTCGCCGGCCGGCCGGCGCCGCTGGCGCAGGAGCGACTCGATCTGGCTCTGGACCAGGATGGTCGGCCGGCCCGGCGCCGCCGAGACGTAGATGCTCGAGATGTCATTATTACCCGTAGTACTGCCCGCCACCCGGCGCTGGAAGGTGACCAGGGGCATGAGCACGAGGTCGTCCTGGTTCTGCCCCATGGCCGCCTGGCCCTTCGAGGCGAGCAGGCCGATCACCTCGGCCGGCACCCGGCCGACGCGCACCTGCTGGCCGATCGGGTCCTGGGAGCCGAACAGCTCCTCGCGCACGGTCTGGCCGAGGATCACCACCGCCTTGCCGGAGTTGGCCTCGGAGTCGGTGAACGCGCGGCCTTCGGCCAGGGTGTAGCTGCGCACCTCCAGGTAGTCCGGCGTGGTGCCGATGACCGGCGTGGTCCAGTTGCGGTTGCCGGCCACCACCAGCGTCTGCTTCTGGGCCGCCGGGGCGAGGGCGGAGATGCCGGAGACCTCGCGCCGGATCGCGGCCACGTCGGCGCGCTCGAAGGAGCGGGCGGTGTTCGCGGCCGGCCCGCGCCGGCTCGCGCCGGGCGAGACGATCAGCAGGTTGTTGCCGAGCTTCGCGATGTCGGACTCCACCTTGGCGCTCGCGCCCTTGCCGAGCGTCACCAGGACGACCACGGCGCCGACGCCGATGATCACGCCGAGCATGGTCAGCAGCGAGCGCAGCGTGTTGCGGCGGATCTCGCGGATGGACATGAGGAGCGTCGACCAGAGCATCACGCCCCTCCCTCTTCGAGCTCATCGATGATGCGGCCGTCGCGGAAGACGATCCGCCGGTGGGCCCACTCGGCGATGTCGGGCTCGTGGGTGACCATGACGATCGTGACCCCGCGCTCCCGGTTGAGCTTGACCAGCAGCTCCATGATCTCGTCGCTGGTGGCGCTGTCGAGGTTGCCGGTGGGCTCGTCGGCGAGCAGGAGCGACGGATGGGTGACGATCGCGCGGGCGATGGCCACGCGCTGCTGCTGGCCACCGGAGAGCTCGGCCGGAGTGTGCCGCTCGCGGCCGGAGAGGCCGACCGAGGCCAGCGCCTCGAGGGCGCGCCGGTGGCGCTCGGCGGCGCGCACGTGCTTGTAGACCAGCGGCAGCTCGACGTTTTCGAGCGCCGTGGTGCGCGGCAGCAGGTTGAACCCCTGGAACACGAAGCCGATGTAGTTCCGGCGCACCAGCGCGCGCTGCCGGCGGTCGAGCTTGCCGACGTCGATGCCGCGGAAGAGGTACTCGCCGGAGGTGGGGGTGTCGAGGCAGCCGAGCAGGTTCATGCAGGTGGACTTGCCGGAGCCGCTCGTGCCCATGACCGCCACGAAGTCGCCTTCCCGGATCGCCAGGTCGATACCGCGCAGGGCCTCGACCGCCGCCTGGCCCTCGCCGTAGACCTTGCGGATGCGCCGCAGCTCGATGAGCGGATCGGCGATCTTGACCGGCTGCGCGATGCGCGGCGCGTCCGTGTCCGGAGGGATGGTCTCGACCGGAGGCCGCTCGAGGAGGAGAGCGCTCATGAGGCCCCCTGCTTCGCCGCCGCCGCCCCCGCCGTCCCCGCCGTCCCCGCCGATACCGCGACGTCCACGATCACCTCGTCGCCCGCCTTGAGCTGCCGCGAGTGGATCTCCGTGTTGCGGCCGTCCGTGGCTCCGGTGGTCACCTCGACGGCGACGGGCTTGCCTTGGCGGAGCACCCAGACGGTGCCGGTCGCGCCGGCCCGGCGCCGGCCTCCCGCCGCTCCGTCGACCGAGGGAGCGCCCGCGCCGCCGTTCCGCGCGCCGGCCTGACCCTGCGCTCCGGACCGCTGCTGCCGATTCCCCCCGCGTCCGCCGCTGCCGATACCCGGGATGAAGAGGCGCGGCCCCCTCTGATCCTGGTTGGCGGCGGCCACCTCGGGCGGCGTGAAGCGCAGCGCCGCGTTCGGCACCAGCAGCACGTCCTGCATGTGCTGGGTCACCACCGAGGCGGTCGCGGTCATCCCCGGCCGCAGGAGGAGGTTGTTGTTGTCCACCGAGAGCACGGCCTCGTAGGTCACCACGTTCTGGTCGGTGGTGGCCACGTTGCGCAGCGAGACCACCCGCGACTCGAACTCCCGCTGCGGATAGGCGTCCACCGTAAACGTGGCCGCCTGACTCTCGCGGACCTTGCCTACATCGGCCTCGTCGACCTGGACGTGGAGCGTCATGTCCTTGAGATCGCGGGCGATGGTGAACAGCACGGGCGTCTGGAAGGAGGCGGCGACCGTCTGGCCCGGCTCCACGGCGCGGGAGAGGACGATGCCGTCGATCGGCGAGACGATCGAGGTCTTCTGCAGGCTGGACTGCGCGGCCTTGAGAGTCGCCTCGGCGACCGTGGCCTGGGCGCGCGCCGAGGCCACGTCGGCCTGGGCGCGCTGGGCGGTGGCCTGCGCGGTGTCGAAGTCCTGCTCCGAGATCAGCCCGGCGTCCCGGAGGCCGCGCGAGCGCTTGAGGCTCTGGGTGGACTCCGCCTGGGTCGCCTGGGCGCGGGCCACGGAGGCGCGAGCGGCGCGGAGCTGGGCCGCTGCTTCATCCGTACGCGCCGAGGCCTGCTCGGGGTCGATCGTGGCGAGGACCTGCCCCTTCTTCACCTGGGTGTTGAAATCGACCAGCACGTCGAGGATGCGGCCCGAGGTCTCGGAGCCCACCTGGACGGTGTCGAGCGCCTGGAGCGTGCCCGTGGCCGTGACGGTCTCGACGAGGTCGCCCACCCGCGCCGGAGCGGTGGTGTAGCTGGTGCCCTTGGCATCCTTCTGCCGGGCCCGGTAAAGCAGGACGCCCGCGAGCACCGCGACGACGACGAGGCCCCATAGCACCCAGCGCATCCAGGGCCGCTGCCGGCCCTCCTCGTCCAGGCCCAGCGTCGCCCGCATCTCGTCCTGCTGCTGTTGCTGCTGTCTCGAATCGGTCTTGATCATGGTTCTTCCCCCCATCACCACAATCGAGGACCTTGCAGGATGCATTCCGGCCTTACAGATTCTTTACATCCGTGCTCCGGGAGGGCTTTACATTCCTTACATCTGAGAGGATGAGAGGGTGGTGGAGGCGCGGCGTGGCGCGCCTCCGAAGCCTGCCGGTCAGCCCGCCTTGACCTTGCGCGGGCCGGCGGCCTTGACGCCTTCGCTCACCTGGTCTTCGTACTTCTCGAAGTTGTCGGCGAACATGTCGGCGAGTTGGCTCGCCTTGGCGTCGTAGTCCGCGCCGCTCTTCCAGGTCTCCCGCGGGTGGAGGACCTGGTCGGGCACGCCCTCGATCTTCTTCGGCACGGCCAGGCCGAAGTGCGGATCGGTCCAGGTCTCCACGTCGTCCAGCTCGCCGGAGAGCGCCGCGGTCACCATGCGGCGGGTGTGGGCGAGCTTCATCCGGTTGCCGACCCCATACGGGCCGCCGGTCCAGCCGGTGTTGAGCAGCCAGACCTTCGCGCCGTGCTCCTTCAGCTTCTCGCCCAGCATGCCGGCGTAGACCGCCGGGTGGAGCGGCAGGAAGGGCGCGCCGAAACAGGTGCTGAAGGTCACCTTGGGCTCCGTCACCCCCTTCTCCGTGCCCGCCACCTTCGCGGTATAGCCGGAGAGGAAGTGGTACATCGCCTGGTCCTCGGTCAGCCGCGAGATCGGCGGCAGCACGCCGGAGGCGTCGCAGGTCAGGAAGACGATGTTCTTCGGATGGCCGGCCGTGCCGCCCAGGTCCACGTTGTGGAGCTGGGTCAGCGGGTAGCTCGCCCGGGTGTTCTCGGTGTGGCGCTCGGAGTCGAGGTCGAGCTTCCGGGTCTCGGGATCGCAGACCACGTTTTCGAGCACCGTGCCGAAGGTCTGCGTCGTGCGGTAGATCTCGGGCTCGCCCTCGGCGGAGAGGCGGATCACCTTCGCGTAGCAGCCGCCCTCGATGTTGAACACCCCGTCGTCGGCCCAGCCGTGCTCGTCGTCGCCGATGAGCGTGCGGTGCGGGTCCGCCGAGAGCGTGGTCTTGCCGGTGCCCGAAAGGCCGAAGAAGAGGGCCACGTCGTCCTTGGTGCCGCCGTAGTTGGCGCTGCAGTGCATGGACAGGACGCCCTTCTTCGGCAGGTAGTAGTTCATGACGCTGAAGATGCTCTTCTTGATCTCACCGGCGTACTGCGTGCCGCCGATCAGGACCATGCGCTTCGCCAGGTCGAGCAGGATGAAGGTGGCGCTGCGGGTGCCGTCGGCCTGCGGGTCGGCCTGCAGCGAGGCCACGTTCCAGACCACGAACTCGGGCTCGAACCCGGCCAGCTTCGCCGGGTCCTCCTCGCGCACGAACATGTTGCGCGCGAAGTGGTTGTGCCAGGCGTTCTCGGTGATCACCCGCACCGCCATCCGGTGGTGGGGATCGGCGTCCGGCGCGCCGGCGTAGCCGTCGAAGACGAAGAGGTCGCGGCCCTTCACGTGCTCCCGCGCCTTGGCGAGCAGGCCGTCGAGCTTCTCGCGCTCGAACTTGCGGTTGACGTTGCCCCACCAGATGTCGCCGTCGGTGGCCGGATCGGAGACCACGAACTTGTCGTCGGGCGAGCGGCCGGTGTGCGGGCCGGTGAGGCAGACGATCGGCCCTTCGGCCGCGGTCACGCCCTCGCCGCGCTGGATCGCCATTTCGTGCAGGCGCGCCGGGGGGAGGTTCCAGTACACCGTCCCGGCTTCCGTGATGCCGTGGTTCTCGATGCCAAAGCTGCTCTTGACCGGCCCTTCATTTTTCATCCGTCACCTCGGAACCAGAATCAGATTTCAGTTACCGCCCCTCGCGCAAGTAGTCCACCAGCAGCCGCGACATGGCCTTGATCCCGACCGCGACCGAGCTGTCGTCGCCGCGGAAGGTCGGCGTGTGCAGGCCGCCCGAGCTGGTCCCCGGCGCGACGACGCCCAGCCGGAAGTAGAACCCGGGGATCTCGTTGGCGAAGTAGGCGAAGTCCTCGCCGGCCATGGACGGCTCGACGACCTTGACATTGCCGGCTCCCAGCGAGCGCTCCAGGAGCGCGGCCGAGGTCCGGGACAGCGCCGCGTCGTTGACCGTCGCCGGCGCGTTCCTCCTGTACTCCATCTCGAAAGTGCCGCCACCCGCCTTGGTGATCCCGTCCAGGATCTCTCGCATGCGGCGCTCGACCTCCGAGCGTATCTCTTCCTTATAGGTGCGCACCGTCCCCTCGAGGTGGACTTCGCCGGGGATGATGTTGAAACGCTCGCCGCCGCGGAAGATGCCCACCGTGATCACGCTGGGCTCCATGGCCGGCAGGTTGCGCGACCGGATCGTCTGCAGCGCGAGCACCGCCTGCGAGGCGATGACGATCGGGTCCACGCTCAGGTGGGGATAGGCCCCGTGCGCCTGCTTGCCCTTGATCTTGATCACGAACTGGTCCACCGCGGCCATGGTCGGCCCCGGGTTGTAGCCCACCTGCCCGACCTGGAGGTCGGGGAAGGAGTGCAGCGCGAAGATGGCCTTCGGCTTGACGTCGCCGCTATCGCCGAACACCCCCTCCTTGAGCATCAGCGGCGCGCCGGCCTCCTCGCCGGGCGGCGGACCCTCCTCGGCCGGCTGGAAGACGAAGACCACCGTTCCCGGGAGATCCTTCTGGATCGACTTGAGGACCGCGGCCACGCCGAGCTGAACCGAGGTGTGGATGTCGTGGCCGCAGGCGTGGGCCACCCCGACCTCCTGGCCGAGGAAGGTGTCGCGCTTGGTGGACTTGAACGGGAGATCGGTCTCCTCGGTGACCGGCAGGGCATCCATGTCGGCCCGCACCGCGATGACCGGCCCCGGCTTGCCGCCCTTGAGGACCGCGACCACGCCGGTCTTGGCCACCCCGGTCCGAGGCTCCAGGCCGATCTTCCGCAGTTGCTCGGCCACGAGCGCGGCGGTCTCCGTCTCCCGGTTGCCGAGCTCGGGGTTCCGGTGCAGCCGGTGGCGGATCTCGACGATCTCCGGCGCGACGGCCTGCGCGGCCTGGTCGATGCGGGCAGAGAGGTCCTGAGCCGCGATGGGAAGCGGTATCGCGAGATACGGCAATGCGAGAGACAACAGGGCCAGCCAGCGGGTCCTGCGGGGAGCCATGGTTCAGACCTCCGAGTCCAATGCAAAGCAGCCGGGCGCGGGAGAGGCCGAACCCGGGGAACCCGGGGAGTGTACACTTTCCCGGAGATCTTCTCATCCCGCGGTCCGCGGGCCCGTCGTCGCACGCCCGGCTTGCGGATAGAATCGGCGGTCAGCGGCCCGTCCGCGACACGTCCGTTGCGTCATTTCATCTCGAAGGAGAGAGCGTTTGAACATCGAGAATCGGAAGATCCTTGTTCTGGGAGGCGCCGGCATGGTCGGCCTGGCCCTGTGCCGGGAGTTGTTGGAGGACCGCCGCCCGCGGGAGATCCAGATCCATAGCCTCGACATGTCCGAGTCCGAGGAGGCCTGCCAGGAGCTGGCGCCGCTCGCGAACGGCACGAAGCTCACCCCCTCGGCCGGCAACATCTTCGATCTGAAGCAGGGCGGCACGAAGCGGGAGAAGATCCACTCCCAGCTCGACCGGCTGACGGGCGACGACTTGCAGGGATTCCTGCTCTACGACCTGCTGGTGAGCACCCGCCCGGACATCGTGATCGACGCCGTGAACACGGCGACCGGCATCGCCTACAACAGGGACATCTTCCGCTCGGCCGAGACGGTCCTGTCCCACCTCGACGCCGGCCGGCTCGGCGAGGAGGCGGTCGAGGAGCTGCTGGAGAGCCTCTACATGCCGCGCCTGATCCGGCACATCCAGATCATGAGCAAGGGCATGCAGGACGCCGGCGCCAAGGTCTACGTGAAGATCGGCACCACCGGCACCGGCGGCATGGGTCTCAACATCCCCTACACCCACTCCGAGGAGAAGCCGAGCCGGATGCTGCTGTCGAAGACGGCCATGGCCGGCGCGCACTCGATGCTCCTCTTCCTGATGGCGCGCACGCCGGACGGTCCGATCGTCAAGGAGATCAAGCCCGCGGCGGCGATCGCCTGGAAGCGGATCGGCTACGGCCCGATCTCGCGCAAGCGCCAGCCGATCCGCCTGGTGGACGCCCGGCCGCAGCCGCTCGGCGCCACCTTCTCGACCGAGGAGCCGGAGGCCGCGCGGGTGCGGGAGGACCTGTTCGAGAACGTGTTCATCGACACCGGCGAGAACGGGGTCTTCAGCCTGGAGGAGTTCGTCACCATCACCAGCGGCGAGCAGATGGAGTTCGTGACCCCGGAGGAGATCGCCCGCTACTCGGTGTTCGAGATCGAGGGCGGCAACACGGGCTACGACATCATGAGCGCGCTCGACAGCGCGGTCCTCGGACCCACCTACCGCGCCGGCATCCTGCGCCACTGGGCGATCGAGAAGATGAGCGCGCTCGAGAAGGAGAAGGGAGTGCGGAGCGTGGCCTTCGAGCTCCTCGGCCCGCCCAAGAACTCGAAGCTGCTCTTCGAGGCCCACCTCCTGCGCGCCGAATTCAAGACCATGAGGGCGGTACGGGAGTCCACGCCCGAGGAGGTCTGCGAGCGCCTGAACCGGCTGGTGCGCGAGCAGCCTGAGGAGGCGAACCGGATCGTCTCGATCGGCATGCCGATCCTGCTGGACTCCGGCGAGATCCTGCGCGGCCCGAAGACGATCGTGCCGGGTGACGCCGTGAACGTCGAGGTCACGCCCGAGAGGCTGGAGACCTGGGTGCGGGACGGCTGGGTCGATCTCCGGCTGGCCAACTGCGGCAAGTGGGTGGAGCGCTTCCGCAACATCCACGCGGAGGTCGAGGCGCTGCCCGAGGGCGACACCTCCAGTCGCCACCTGCGCGACCGGCACTTCTGGAACGAGGCCCAGGGCATCCAGCCGGGCAAGACCGTGGCCTGGATCCTGTCGAGCGAGGAGAAGGGCTGGAGGTGGAAGCGGTAGGAAGCCCTCACCCCCCGGCCCCCTCTCCCGCTCCGCCCAAGCACACCCTCCCCGGGAGAGGGGGAGACCTTGCTTGCTTCCTGAAGGCCCCCCTCTCCCGGCACGGGAGAGGGGGGTTGGGGGGTGAGGGAATGGGATCAACTTATTTAGGCGGCCACTGCTGGCTCGGCGGCGGCGGCACCGTCACCTTGTGCGGTGGGTTCTTCTGGAGCTCCTCCATCAGCACCTGGACCGCCTTTTCGAGCGACGGGTCCTCGCCCTTCGCGACGAGCTCGGGCCGGTCGATGATCTCGATGTCCGGCGCCACGCCCTCGTTCTCCACCGCCCAGTGGCCCTCGGTGTCGAGGAAGCGGAAGCTCGGCGCCGCGAGCTGGCCGCCGTCCACCAGCGACGGCGTGAAGGAGAGGCCGATCAGGCCGCCCCAGGTCCTCGTGCCGATCAGCGGACCGAGGCCCAGCTTCTTGAAGTAGTACGGGAAGGCGTCGCCGCCCGAGCCCGCCTGGCCGTTGATCAGCGTCACCTTCGGCCCGGTGTGCACGAAGTTCGGCGTGGTCGTCGGCTGCACGTCGCGCGACGACCAGTAGTTGAGCAGCGGCCGGCTGACCAGCTCGATCATCACGTCCGGGATGAACCCGCCGCCGTTGTAGCGGTCGTCGAGGATCAGCGCGTCGGTGTGCGTCTGCGGGTAGAAGTACTTGAACAGCTCCCGGTTGCCCTCCACCGCCGTGTTCGGCAGATGGATGTACCCGATCCGGCCGCCGGACAGCTTCGCCACCTTCTCCCGGTTCGCGATCACCCAGTCGAGATAGCGCAGGTTCTGCTCGCTCTTCACCGGCCGCACCCGCTCCGTCCGCGCTCCCTGGGCCGTCGGCTTGTCGTTGACGAGCAGCGCCACCGCCCGGCCCGCCTTGTTCTGGAGGAGCTGGAAGAAGTTCGGCACCGTGGCGGTGGAGGCCGACTCGCCGTCCACGGCCAGGATGTAGTCGCCCACCTTCACCTTCACGCCGGGCTCGGTGAGCGGCGAGCGGAAGTTCTCGTGCCAGTTCTCGCCGGGGTAGATCTTGGTGATCCGGTAGTAGCCGTCCGCCGCCTCGACCTCGGCGCCGAGCAGACCGTTCTCCACCCGTTCCGGGGTCCGGCTGTCGCCGGGGCTCACATAGACGTGGCCGGCCGACAGCTCGCCGCCCAGCTCGCCGAAGAGGAAGTCGAGGTCGGCCCGGCTCGCGATGTAGGGAACCATGGCGCCGTAGCGGTCGCGCATCGCATTCCAATCGAGGCCGTGCATCTTCGGGTCGTAGAACCAGTCGCGCAGGATGCGCCAGGCGTCGTTGTACATCTGCGCCCACTCGGCCTTCGGATCGATCCGCTTCTCGAGTCTGTCGAGGTCGAGCTTGCCGTCGCCCGCCTTCTGGCCGGGCGCGGCGTTGACGATGCCGTAGGTGTCGCCCTTGCGGTAGAGGATCTTCTTGCCGTCGGCCGACAGCTCGTAGGCGCTGATCCCGTCCAGGATCACCTGCTCCTTCTCGGCCTTGAGGTCGTACATCTTGAGCGTGCCCATCGGGCCGTCGCCCGTGAGATAGAAGACGCCGTCGGCGTTCGCGGCCAGGTTCCGGTAGTTGCCGGGAGGGCCGGGGATGGCGCGCACCCGGTGCTCGAAGCCGTCGGCGTCGATCTTCACCTCGACCTTGCCGGAGTCCGCCTTGTCGCCTCCCTCCTCGTCCGCACCGCTCTTGGCGCGACTCGCGTCCGCGTTGTCGGCGAACCGATCGGCGGTCCGATCGGCGATATTCGGCTTCGGCGGCGTCTTGTCGCCGCGCGAGCCGGGCTTGTTCTCCTCCTCCGCCGCGACCGCCTCGTCGTCGCTCTGCGGCAGGAACAGCGCCGGGCCGTCCTTGGACAGGACCGCGACGTAGACCCGGGTCGGGTCGGTGTAGACGTAGTTGAACTCGAAGCCGCTGAAGGTGAGGTTGAAGTCGCGGTTGGAGAGGAAATAGAGGTAGCGGCCCTGGGCGTCGAAGACCGGCTCGCCCTCGGCCGTGAAGCCGCTGGTGAGCTGCGTGGCCTTCTTCCCGTCGAGCGAGTAGACCCAGATCGAGGGCAGGAGCGTGTCGCCGGCCTTGGTGTAGGTGAGCCAGCGGCTGTCCGGCGACCAGCGGTAGTCGCCGATGTCGCCGCGCTCGTTGCGGTCCACGTCGGTCACCTTGCCGGTCGCCACATCCAGCCAGAAGAGGTGCCGGTTCCTTTCGGCGAAGGCGATCTTCTTCGAGTCGGGCGACCAGAGCGGCGGGAAGCGCCAACCCTTGCCGTCCTTCGTGACCCGCCGCTCCTCGCCGGAGCCGTCGCCCGGGCGCACGTAGAACTCATACTCGCCGCTGCGGTCGGAGAGATAGGTCACCCAGCGGCCGTCCGGCGACCAGGCCGGATCCATCTCGCGGATGCCGGGCGTGTCGGTCAGGTTGCGCGCCTCTCCCTTCTCCGCCGGCACCGTGAACACGTCGCCGCGGGCGCCGAGCACGGCGCGCTTGCCGGTCGGCGAGATGCCCATGGCGGTGATGTCCTCGGCGACGTTCTTGAAGTAGGGGACCGTGTTGCGGAAGTCGCCCGAGACCTGCACCGGCACCTGGCGGGTCTGGCCCGAGGCCGGGTCGAAGAGATAGATGTAGCCGCCGCTCTCATAGACGATCCGCCGGTCGTCGCCGCTCGGCCAGAGCACATCGTAGGCGTCGTGGTTCGTCACCTGCCTGACCTGCTTCGTGCCGAGGTCGTAGGCGAACAGGTTGAGCTGCCAGCCGCCGCGGTCCGAGGTGAAGTAGATCGTGTTGCCGATCCACACCGGCTGATTGTCGGTGCCGGCGAAGTCGGTGATCTGCTGCGAGGCGTTGGTCTTCAGGTCGTAGATCCAGACGTCCTGCGCCCGGCCGCCGTGATAGCGCTTCCAGGTGCGGAACTCGCGCATGATCGGCGTGTAGACGTAGCGGTTGCCGTCCGGCGACAGGGTGCCGCTGGCCCCCTCCAGCATCGGCAGCGGATGCTCCATGCCGCCCGCGACCGGCACCAGGTGGGGCCGGCTGTTGCGCTCGCTGTACGGGGTGCGGTGGGCGTTGAAGAGGACCTCCTTGCCGTCCGGGGTCCAGCCGAGCACCTGGTTGTCGATGCCGCCGCGCGGCGGCATCGGGCCGACGTCGTTGCGGAAGGTGAGCTGGCGCGGCGCCGCGCTGCCGTCCGCCGGGATGACGTGGACCTGCGGCGTGCCGCTGTAGTGGCCGGTGAAGGCGATCCACTTGCCGTCCGGCGAGAACTTCGGGAAGACCTCCAGGCCGGGGTCGGAGGTCAGCCGCCGGGCCGTGCCGCCGGCGACGCCGACCGTCCACAGGTCGCCGGCATAGGAGAAGACCAGGTTGTCGCCTGCGATATCGGGGTAACGCAGCAAACGAGTGCCGCCGGCCGTCTGCGCCATGGCGGGCAGAGAGCACAACAGAAGGACGAAGCCGAGAAGTCTGCGCACGAAATCTCCTTTCTCGGGAAACGGCAGCGCGCCGCCCCGGGAATCTACGAAAAAACCGCCGGAGAGTTCACCGTCGTCCTCTCCAGGATCACCGTCCGGGCGGGCGAGGCGAGCTCGATCCCCTCCTCCGCCAGCCGCCGCAGCAGGCCGAGCAGCACCTCCTGCTGGATGTCCATGTGGAGGAGGTAGTCGGACGAGAGGACGAAGTAGACCACCTCGAAGTCGAGCGACGCCTCGCCGATCCTCAGGAAGTGGGCGCGGTCGAAGCGCACCATCTCGCGCCGGTCGAGGAGGGCGCGGAGGATCTCCGGCACCTTCGCCAGCCTGTCCGGCGGCGTCGCGGGCGCCACGCCGAAGGCGATCACCGCGCGGCGCTCGCCCATCCTCTTGAAGTTGCGGATGCGGCTGCGCAGGAGGTCGCCGTTCGAGACCACGATCTGCTCGCCGGAGACACTCCTCAGGTGGGTGGTCTTGAGGCCGATGCTCTCGACCGTGCCGGTGAAGGTGTCCACCTGGATGGAGTCGCCGATCACGAACGGCTTGTCGAGCACGATCGAGAGCGAGGCCAGGAGGTCGCCGAGGATGTTCTGGAGCGCCAGGGCCACGGCCACGCCGCCGACGCCCAGGCCGGCGATGAGCGCGGTGACGTTGACCCCGAGGTTGTCGAGCGCCACCAGGACGATCACCGTCCAGAGCACGACCTTGCCGAGGAAGCTGAACGCTCCGATCATGGTGGCCGAGGCCGCGTCCTGCTCCAGGCGCTTGCGGCGCGCGTTCTCCACCCAGAAGTTGATCGCGACCAGCAGCCAGAGCCCGAGCTGGACCAGGAAGGCCAGGATGGCCGCCGTGCGCAACCCGGTCCGCAGCCGCGGCACGTCGAGCGACAGGGTGGCCATGTAGAGGACCGGCAGGAGGACCAGCAGCCAGCGGGTCCGGCGCAGGATCTCGACGAAGAAGTCGTCGACCTCGGTCTCGGTGCGGGCGGCGAGGGCGGCGAGCCGATGGAGGCTGACCCTCTTGACCAGGGCGAGGATCAGCAGGATGGCGGAGGCGATGGCGAGCGCCATCAGCCAGTCGCGCACGGGTTCCCCGAGGAGCGGATGGTCGAGCCAGTCGAGGTCCATGGGAGGGTTGGCCGAGTTGCGGCAGCCGGACGGTCGATGCTATCACTCCCTCCATGGGCACGAACCGCAGCTTCTCCGACCAGGTCAACCGGAACTTCGACAAGGCCGCGGCCCTGACGGACCACAGCCCCGATCTGCTGGCGATCATCCGGACCTGCAACAGCGTCTACCACTTCACGTTCCCCCTGCGCAAAGCGGACGGCTCGGTCGAGGTCATCGAGGCCTGGCGGGCGGAGCACAGCCATCACAAGCTGCCCACCAAGGGCGGCATCCGCTACAGCCTGGACGTGAGCGAGGACGAGGTCATCGCGCTCGCGGCCCTGATGACCTACAAGTGCGCGGTGGTCGACGTGCCGTTCGGCGGCGCCAAGGGCGGCATCCGGATCGACCGCACGAAGTACACGGTCGAGGAGCTGGAGCGGATCACCCGGCGCTACGCCTTCGAGCTCATCAAGAAGGGCTTCATCGGGCCGGGCATCGACGTGCCGGCGCCGGACTTCGGCACCGGGCCGCGCGAGATGGCCTGGATCGTGGACACCTACATGGCGATCGCGCCGGACAAGCTGGAGGCCCAGGGCTGCGTGACCGGCAAGCCGATCGCCCAGGGCGGCATCCGGGGTCGGACCGAGGCCACCGGCCGCGGCGTGGCCATCGCCGCCCGCGAAGCCTGCGGCGTGCCCGAGGACATGCAGGCGCTCGGCCTCGCGCCCGGCCTCGCCGGCAAGCGGGTGGTGGTGCAGGGCCTCGGCAACGTCGGCTATCACGCGGCGCTCTTCCTCCAGGAGTACGGCGCGCAGATCGTCGGCCTGATCGAGGTCGAGGGCGCGATCCACAACCCGGACGGCCTGGATGTCAAGGCGGTCGTGGAGCACCGGAAGGCGACCGGATCGATCCTCGGCTTCCCCGGGGCCAAGACGCTCGCGAACGGCAGCGCGGGGCTGGAGCTGGACTGCGACGTGCTGGTCCCGGCGGCGCTGGAGAACCAGATCACGGCGGACAACGCGCCAGCCATCCGGGCGAAGATCATCGTGGAGGGGGCGAACGGTCCGACCACGAGCCGGGCGAGCGAGCTGCTCTCCGAGCGCGGCGTGCTGATCCTGCCCGACCATTTCGCGAACGCGGGCGGCGTGCTGGTGTCCTACTTCGAGTGGCTGAAGAACCTCTCCCACGTGCGCTTCGGCCGCATCGAGAGGCACTTCCAGGAAGATGCGTTCGGCCGTCTGCTGGGAGCGGTGACCACGGCCACGGGCCGGCAATTCGACGACGCGGAACGGAAGACGATCGCCCGCGGCGCCGAGGAGCTCGACCTGGTGAACTCCGGGCTGGAGGACACGATGACCACCGCCTACCACCGGCTGCGGGAGATCCAGCACCGGAACCAGACCGACCTGCGCACCGCGGGGTTCATCGACGCGATCGACAAGATCGCGGTCTCCTACAAGGACCTGGGGATCTTTCCCTAGGCGAAATTCTTCAGCCGGACCGGCAGCCGGCGGGCGCCCCACTGGCCGGGCGGCCCGTCGAAGCGGCCGGCGCACGGGGTGCCGCAGGAGCCGCAGCGGCCGTCTTCGGTCAGGTTCCAGCCGGTCAGCACGTACCAGTCGCGGCCGACGACCGCCTCGCCGCAGGCGTGGCAGCGCGTGGTGCCACCCTCCTCGTCGTGGACGTTGCCGGTGTAGGCATAGCGCACGCCGTTGGCCAGCGCGATCTTCCGGGCGCGGGTGAGCGTGGCGGGAGGCGTCGGCGGGTACTCCATCATCTTCCAGTCGGGGTGGAAGGCGGTGAAGTGCATGGGCACGTCCGGGCCCAGGGTTTCGACCACCCAGCGGGTCATCTCGTCGATCTCCTCGCCGGAGTCGTTCTCGCCCGGGATGAGCAGGGTGGTGAGCTCGAACCAGACGTCGGTCTCCTGCTTGAGATAGACCAGCGTCTCCTTGACCGCCTCCAGCGAGCCGCCGCAGATCTTCCGGTAGAAGCGCTCGGTGAACGCCTTCAAGTCCACGTTGGCGGCGTCCATGTGCCGGTAGAATTCGACCCGCGGCTCGGCGCAGATCTCGCCGGCGGTGACGGCCACGCTCTTGATGCCGCGCTCGTGGCAGGCCCGGGCCACGTCGATCGCGTACTCCATGAAGACGACCGGGTCGTTGTACGTGAAGGCCACGCTCCGGCAACCGAGCCGCTCGGCGGCCTGGGCGATAACCTCGGGCGTGGCCTGGTCGGCGAGGGTGTCGGTCTCACGCGACTTGCTGATGTCCCAGTTCTGGCAGAACTTGCAGGCCAGGTTGCAGCCGGCGGTGCCGAACGAGAGGATCGGCGTGCCGGGCAGGAAGTGGTTGAGCGGCTTCTTCTCGATCGGATCGACGCAGAAGCCGCTCGACCGGCCCCAGGTCTTGAGCACGATCCGGTCGTTCTCCCGGGCGCGCACGAAGCAGAGCCCGCGCTGCCCCTCCAGGAGCTTGCAGAACCGGGGACAGAGATCGCACTGGACGCGGCCGTTGTCCAGCGCGTGCCAGTATTTCGTGGGGACGGTGTCGTTGAAGGACTGCATGGGCGGCATCGGCAGAGACTCCGTCTGAGGAAAACGGGCGGCGGGAGCGCGGAATTCCTCCGGCGGGCCGGTCCCGGACGCGCCACGCGGCGTGGCGGCGCAAGTTTATACAGTGGCGCCGCCGCCCTGTACAAACCCGCGATTTTTTGTACAGTGCTGTCGCGCCACTGTATAAACCGGTCTCGCCACAAGCCGTGGCGCCGCGCCACACGGCGTGGCGCCGTGCCACGAGCTGTGGCGTCTCCCCACGAGGCGTGGCGCCGTGGCACGCGGCGTGGCGCCTCCTGTGGTACCGTTCGGCGTTCCCGATACGTGCGGCCCAAGCATGGCTCTGTCCAACCTCCACAAAGCCCTGAACGCCTTCCGCCGCTGGAGCGCCGGCCTGCCGCCGAAGGGCAGCGAGGCGCCGATCTCGCCGGAGGTCCGGAACGACCTCTACATGGCCCACATGGCGGTCTACGAGCTCGCGGTCAACCTCGCCCGGGACGCGCGGGTGCTCGATCTCGGATGCGGCACCGGATACGGAGCCGACCGGCTCGCCGAGGAAGGCGACGTGGTCGGGCTCGACCCCGACGAGCGGAGCCTCGCCTACGCCCGGAAGCACTTCCCGGATCTCCGCTTCGTCTCCGGGACCGCCGAGTCCCTGCCGGACGACCTCGGCCTGTTCGGGCTGATCGTGGCCGCCAACGTGCTGCCCCATCTCGAATCCCCGAAGGCCGCGCTCGACTCCGCGGTCCTGCGGCTGACCCCGGACGGCACGTTCGTCGCCTCGGTCCCGCCGATCCTCGACGAGCAGATGATGGAAGCGCACCGGGCGACCGGCCTCCACCGCTCCAACCTCTATCTCTGGGACTGGGAGTCGCTCTTCCGCAAGCGGTTCAAGGAGATCCACCTCCACCGCCTCACTCCACCGGCCGGCCTCGACCTGTCCAATCCCGCGCCGTCGAAATTCCGCGCGGAGGACTTCAAGGTCGAGGAGATCTCGCCCGCCCGGCCCGGCGACGCCGGCAGCCTGGCTGCGATCTTCGTCTGCCGCATGCCCCGGATCTAGTCGGGGTCGTAGCCGCGCAGCGGGTTGTCGAACCCGTGGCAGCCGTCGCGTTCACCGCGCTCACTTCGCTCAAGAACGCGCTCGGTCTCCAGGATGCGCGGGCGCTCGACGGCCTGGCCGTCCGGCCCCGGGACCAGCTCGACGATCTTCTGCCGCCGGATCCTGTAATGGTCGCGGGTCGAGTAGTGGACCACGAAGCTGTGCCGGGTGCTGGCGGGGTCTTCGACCATCGTGCCGCCGTGCAGGAGCGAGTGGTGCCAGATGAGCACGTCGCCCCGCTTGCAGGTGAAGGTCTCGGTCGGCAGGCCGTGCTCCTCGGCCTGGCGGCGGTCGAACTCCGCCATGGCCCGCGACTCCGCTTCCCCGTAGCGCGCGTGGTCGTAGAGGAACTGCCCGGGCTCGAACTGGTAGTAGGGCAGCCGATGCGATCCGGGCACGTACATGAGAGGCCCGCACTGCGGACCGATGTCCTCCAGCGCGATCCAGGCGGCGACGAGGTGGCTCGGCGGCTTCGTCTGGACGAAGACCGGGTCCCGGTGGAGCCCCTGCTGGCTGCCGAACTCGAAGTAGAGCGACTGGGTCGCGACCGCCGGCCGGCCCAGGAGGCGCTCGACGTAGTCGAAGATCGTCCGCCGGAGGTAGACCTCCAGCGCCGCCTCGCTGTGGGAGTGGAAGTCGGCGATGCGGTAGGAAGGCTTCCTCTCCACCGCCTCGTCGGCCAGCGCGAAGGAGCGCATGGCGCCGAGCCGCGCCCAGGCGAGGTCGACCGGTTTCTCCTTCCAGACCCGCTCGACGTCCTCCTGGATGCGGTCGCAGACGCCCGCCGGCAGGCCCGAGGAGAAACGGAGATAGCCGCGGTCCACGAAGCACCGGAGGTTGTCGGCCATCTCGGCGCCGATCTCCCCCTGGCGCGCCAGGGCGTCGATGCGGCCGTGGGCGTCCGGCTGGTCGATCCAGAGGTCGCTCGCCAGCAGGCCCGTGTCCGTGAGAGGCCCGGACGCGGGCGGGGCGGGGCGCTTCCTGAAGAGCTCGGTCAGTCGCATGGGGGTAGCATATCGCCCTGTTACGGAGCTGACGCCAGCGCCGACAGCTCCGCGATCGGCCGCATCACCCCGCCGCGGACCACATAGAGGATCTTCCTCAGGTTGGCCACGTCGGCGGTCGGGTCGGCGCCGACGACCAGGAGATCGGCGAGCTTGCCCTTCTCGACCGTGCCGATCTCCTTGTCCCGGCCCATGGCCAGCGCGCCGCCGCGGGTGGCGGCGACGAGCACCTGCATCGGCGTCAGGCCGGCGGCCTGCATGGCCTCCATCTCCGGGTAGATGGACGGGCCGTGCAGGGTCAGCGGGTTGCCGGCGTCCGTGCCCATGGCGATCGGGATGCCGGCGGCCAGGACCCTCTTGAGGTTGGCGGCGGCGACCTTCCGCCGGTCGGCGGTGCGGACGGTCAGGGCCCGGAACAGCTCCTCGTCGATGCCGTCCTCCGCCTTGAGCTCGAGCCGGGCGGTCTCGGCCACCTTCGCCCGGGTGTCCGGATCGACGCAGCCGTTGGGGTCGTCCACGGCGGGCGCCTCGTGGTGGACCGCCGCGGCGACGAACCGGAGATTGCCGTCGTTCACCGTCAGCGTCGGGCAGTAGATGGCGCCGTTGGCGCGGGCGAGGTCGAGGAGCTCCTGGTCCACGGACTGGTCCCAGACGCTGTGGACGAGGATCTTCGCGCCGGCCCGGAGAGCCTCCTTGGCCTCGATCAGGTTGGTGGCGTGGACGATCAGGGGCAGGCCCACGCGCTTCGCCTCCCGGCCGGCGGCGCGGACGGCGGCGGCCATGTCGGCGAAGCTCCGTTCGTCGTCGCGGAGGAACCAGACCTTCACCGCGTCAGCCCCCTGGGCGGCCAGGTAGTCGGCCGCCGCCTTCGCCGAGGCGGCGTCGGTGAGGCGGATGAACTGGAGCTCGCCCGGCAGGTTCACCCCGTCGGCGACGGTCGCCAGCAGCGGCCCGGCCGCAGCCATGCGCGGCACGTCCGAGGCGTTCTCGAAGCGTTCCGGCAGGGCGATGGTCCACGGGTAGCCGCCGACGTCGAAGGCCGCGGTCACCCCGGAGCAGAGCAGGGTGCGGCCGAAGCGCTCCGGGTGCGCCTCGAGGCCGGCCGCGACCTTCTCATAGGGGTGCCGGTCGCGGACGTCGATCGCGTCGGGCCGGCCGTCGGCCCAGCCGGTCTGGGAGAAGTGGACGTGGGCGTCGATCAGGCCGGGAGTGATCCACCGGCCGCGCAGATCCACCGTGTCGATCCCGTCCGGCACCGGGCAGGCCTGGCGGCTGCCGGCGCAGTCGATCTTCCCGTCGCGCAGCACGACCACCGCGTCCGGCACCGGGGCGGCGCCGGTGCCGTCCACCAGGGTGGCGCCGACCAGCGCGCGCGGCGGAGGCGGCACCCCTGGAACGGCGGCGAAGGCGGTGCTGACCGCGATCCGCCAGCCCTTCGGGGTGCTCACGAAGAGCCGCTCGGAGATCCCGGAGACCTCGTCCCTGCCGTAGCGCACCCGGTAGCGGTAGGTGCCGTAGACCAGGCCGGGCTGGACCGGGGTGAGCCGGAGATCCTCGGCGTCGATATGGTCGGGCCAACCCTGGCCGGCGGTCGCGGCGAGACCCGACGGCCCCGAATAGCCGAGCTCGAAGCCGGTCGGGCCGGTGCGGACCAGGCGCTCGGAGTCGAGATAGCAGGACAGGTAGGCGTCGCGGTCCTTGTCCCGGATCGCTTGCAGATTTTTCTCGAAGAGCGTCCGCGCCGCGGCAAGATCCTCGTCCGGAGCGGGCTCGGCGGCAGCCGGAAGGACGGCCAGCAGGGTGAAAACGACGGCGCAGAGGGTCCGGTATCGTCCTTGCACTGAAAGCTCCTTGCACTAGGCACGACGGGGTTGCGGCCGTATGCTACAGCAGGTGCTCACCCGGTGAGCCGTGCCATTTGCGCCCGGGTCCGGGATGGCTTACAGTGTCCGGCCTGCGGCAGAGCGTAAACGTTGAAGGGCCAGGAGAACCGAGAACGGATGACACCCGCGATCGAACCCGCCTATCGTAGATCCACCGGCCTGGTCGACGTGCTCGACCGGGTGCTGGACAAGGGGCTCGTGATCGCCGGCGACATCCGGGTCTCGCTCGCCGAGGTGGAGCTGCTGACGATCCGCATCCGCCTGCTGGTGTGCTCGATCGACAAGGCGGAGCAGATCGGGCTCGACTGGTGGCGCCACGACCCGAACCTCTCCGTGGCCTCCCGGCAGCTCTCGCTGGAGAACGAGACGCTGCGCGAGAGGATCCGCCAGCTCGAGGACAAGGTCTCGGCGATGGCCGAGAGGACCGAGGAGCACCCGCGCCGCAGCCCCACCCGGGAAACCGCCGGCGCCCGCACTGACAGGAAGAAACCCAGGGGGTAGACATGCCGGTCGAACGAGCTTCCGGTGGCACCAGTCTGATCGACGTCCTGGACCGGGTCCTGGACAAGGGTATCGTCATCGATGCCTGGGTGAGGGTCTCGCTCGTGGGCATCGACCTGCTCACGGTCGAGGCGCGCGTCGTCGTGGCGTCCATCGACACCTATATCAAGTATTCAGAGGCCGTCTCCCAGGTGCCGACCGTGTCGCGGCCGGGGCTCGAGACACGGACTTCGGAGGAGCTGCTGGCGGAGAACGCGGCGCTCCGGGCTCAGCTCGCCGCCTCGAACGCGCGCGAGGAGGCGCCGGCCCGGCGTTCCCGTTCGTCCTCCAAGCTCTGAGCCGTGGCCCGCGTCGCCCCGTTCACCGCTGCGCCCCAGCCTCGCGGGGGAGTCGGCTCGCGGGCCCGGCTGGCGCTGGTCGACGCCCTGCTGGCGGAGCAGGAGGTGCGGCCCTGCGCCGTCCTCGCCCTGCGCTGGCTGGCCCGGCACACCGGCGTCGAGCGGGGGTTGTGCGCGGTGGTCGAGAGTGAGAGCGGACGGCTCGTCGGCCTGACCGGCATCGGCCTCTCGCTCTCCTCGGTGGACTCGTTCTCCCTGGACCTCGGCGACCGGATGCACCCGCTGATCGTCGCTCTGGCGGGCTCGGAGCCGGTCGCGTTCCGCGGCCAGGGGCTGCGCCAGCCGCTCGACACGCCGCTCGGCAGCGAGCCGTTCTACGCCGTGCCGCTCGCCGGCCAGGGCGACAGCGGCGACGTCGGCTCCGGCCTCCTGCTGCTCTCCGGGATCGATCCCGCATCGGCGATCACCGCGACCACCGAGGCCGTCGAGGAGGACGTGCGGTGGGCCGCCGAGATCCTCGGCATGCGCCTGCAGTCGCTGCTCTACCGCCGCTCGCAGGTGGACGAGCGGCGCTACAAGCGCGAGCAGAGCTGGCTCTTCGGCATCATCAACGCGGTCACCGACCCCATCCTGCTGACCGACGGCGACGGCAAGATCCTGGTCGCCAACGCGAGCGCCGAGATGCTCCTGACCGCCGACGACCAGAAGAGCGAGGGCCGGCGGCGGGCCGTGGCGCTCAACAACATGCTTTTCTCGGCCTCGATCTTCACCTCCGGCGCCGGCGGCGGCCCGTCCCGTCACGAGCTGCTGCTGGTCGATCCCACCGAGGGCCAGGACCTGCTGTTCGAGGTGATGAGCACGCCGGTCAAGATCCGCGCCGGCGAGACCGGCACGGTGTCGGTGCTGCGCAACGTCACCGACCTGCGGCGCGCCACGGACGAGATCGAGGAGAACTACCGCCGGCTGAGGATCGCCGAAGCCGAGACCCGCGCCGAGCGCGACCGGCTCGACCTGGTGCTCAACTCGGCGCTCGACCCGATCCTGGTGACCGATCCGTCGGGCAACATCGTGCTCATGAACCCGCCGGCCGAGCGCATGTTCACGGTCGAGAGGGGAGGCGGGAGCGAGGCGGAGCGCCGGGTGCGGGCGAACGACGCGGTGTTCACCTCGTTCGTCTCCGGCCTCTACGCCAGCCAGTCGCTGCGCTGGCGCGGCGAGCTCAGCCTGGTCGACCCGCAGAGCGGCGCCACGGTGCCGGTCGAGGCGATCTCGGGCAAGGTGCTCTCGAAGCACGGCGAGGACACGGCGGTGGTGACCATCCTCCACGACCTGACCGAGGCGGTGGAGAAGCAGCGCCTCTACGAGCAGGTCAAGCGCCACTCCGAGGAGCTGCGGGAGAAGGTGCGGGAGGCCACCGCCGAGCTCGCGGAGCAGAACGAGCTGCTGCGCCGCCAGGCGTTCCAGCTCGAGCAGGCGTCGGCCGCCAAGTCGCAGTTCCTGGCCAACGTCTCCCACGAGCTGCGCACGCCGCTCAACGCGATCATCGGCTACACCCACCTCCTGCTCGAAGGGGTCTCGGGCGAGATCACCCGGCCACAGCGCGAGAAGCTCAACCGCATGGACTCGAACGCCCGCCACCTGCTGGCGATCATCAACGACCTGCTCGACCTCGCCCGCATCGAGTCCGGCAAGATGCCGGTGCAGCTCGAGCGGGTGGTGCTCCAGGAGCTGATCGACGAGGTGATGACGGAGGTCGAGCCGCTGATCGACCGCGCCATGCTGGCGGTGACGTGGCACATCTCTTCCGAGGTGCCGGCGATCCAGACGGACCGGCAGAAGGTCAAGCAGATCGTCCTCAATCTCCTGTCCAACGCTCTCAAGTTCACGCCGCAGGGCTCGGTGTCGATCCGCCTGGAGCACGACGAGGAGAACGAGAACATCTGCATCGCCGTGGCCGACTCCGGCATCGGGATCTCGGAGGACAACCAGAAGACGATTTTCGAAGCGTTCCAGCAGGCCGACAGCTCGTACGCGCGGCGGCAGGGGGGGACCGGGCTCGGCCTGACCATCTGCCGCCGGCTGGCGTCGATCCTGGACGGCCGGATCCACCTGGTCAGCCGACTCGGCGAGGGCTCGACGTTCACGCTCGTCCTTCCCCGCCATGCGAGGGCCTCATGAGCGATGCGGATGAGAAGACCCCCCTCGTGCTCGTGGTCGACGACGTCGCCCACGGCCGCGAGATCTTCGCCGAGTACCTGGAGTTCCGGGGGTTCCGGGTGGCGACCGCCGAGGACGGGATCGAGGCCATGGACAAGGCTTTCGAGCTGCGCCCGGACGTGATCCTGATGGACCTCTCCCTGCCCGGGATCGACGGCTGGGAGGCCACCCGGCGACTCAAGCAGGACGAGAGGACGCGCGCGATCCCGATCATCGCCCTGACCGCCCACGCCCTGGCGAGCGCCCACGACCGAGCCAAGGACGTGGGCTGCGACGCGGTGGTCACCAAGCCCTGCATCCCCAAGGACCTCGAGGCCGAGGTCCGCCGCCAGCTCGCCCTCCGCGGCGGGCGCGCCGGCAACTGATCCCAGGAGGTCGATCTCCCATCATGGCCCGCGCGAAGGAACCGAAGAAGGAGGCCCCCCGGAAGGCCAAGGCCGGACCCGCGGCCAAGCCCGTGGCGAAGAAACCCGCCAAGACGGCCGCGAAGACGCCGAGGGCCGCAAAGCCGGTCAAGCCGGCCCGGCCCGTCGTGGCGCCCCTCGAGAGCCCCGGAGCCCTGGCCGCCGCGCGCATCCCGGCCCCGTCCCTGGAAGCGCTCCAGGCCGACCGCGGCGGCGAGCAGAGCGGCAAGTACGTCTACTGCATCATCCAGACGACCGAGCCCCTGCGCTTCGGCCGCATCGGCATCGGCAACGACCCGGCCGACGTCCACACGGTGAGCTACAAGGACATCGCGGCCGTGGTCTCGGACACGCCGCTGGAGGTCTACGATCCGACCCGCGAGAACGTCCTCGCCCACGAGCGGGTGAACGAGGCCGTGATGCGCAGCTACACCGTCCTGCCGATGTCCTTCAGCACGGTGTTCAAGACGAGCGAGGACATCGTCGAGCTGCTGCGCACGGCGTATGACGCGTTTCACGACGTGCTCACCAAGATGGAGGACAAGCTGGAGTTCGGCCTGAAGGTGCTCTGGGAGCCCGAGCTGATCATCCGCGAGATCGAGAAGGACGACGACAACCTCCGCCTCCTGCGCCAGCAGATCTCGCACCAGAAGGGCTCGACCTACTTCGCCCGCATGCAGTACGGCAGGCTGGTCGATTCGCTCCTCCAGGAGCGCTCGGAGCAGCTCGTGTCGGAGATCTTCACCTCGCTCGGCGCGGTGTCGGTGGCGTCGCGGGCCAACAAGCCGATCGGCGACAAGATGATCCTCAACGCCGCCTTTCTGGTCTCCCGCGACCGCGAGGCCGACTTCGACACGAAGGTCAAGGAGATCGACGCCCGGTATGAAAACCTGATGTTCAAGTACACCGGCCCCTGGCCGCCCTACAACTTCGTGAACATCCGGCTCAAGCTGGAGCGCGCGACCGAGACGCGATGATCCTGATCATCCTTCTCGACAGCCTGCTGGTCGGCGGCATCAAGTTCGTCCTGGACAAGGTCGCCTCGGCGGTCGACCAGGAGATGAACGACGAGGGGCGCCTGCGCGAGGAGCTGCTCGCGGCCCAGATGCGCTACGAGCTTGGCGAGCTGTCGGACGAAGATTTCGCGGAATTCGAGGCCGACATCCTCGGCCGTCTGAGAGAGATCCGCGATCGGGAGAGAGAGGAGGCGGGAGGAACCGGAGCGATGTCGTTCGAGCCCGGAGCCTACGACGTGGACGTCTCCTTTACCGCTGATCGGACCTATGAGGAGGAAGAGCCATAGGTCTGCCCCCCTTCCGCTTCTTCGGCGGCAAGGGGGGAGTCGGCAAGACCACCTGCGCCGCCGCGGCCGCCCTGAAGGCGGCGGGCCGGGCGCGCGTCCTGGTGGTCTCCACCGACCCCGCCCACTCGCTCGGCGACGCCCTGGACCGGCCGCTATCCGGAGAGCCGGTCCGGGTCGCGAAGAATCTCCTGGCCGCCGAGCTGGACGTCGAGCGCGCCCTGGAGCGCTGGCTCGGCGAGCGGCGTGAGGTCTTCAAGGAGATCGCCGGGCGCGGGACGTATCTGGACGAGGAGGACGTGGACCGCCTGCTCGGCCTCTCGCTCCCCGGCGCCGACGAGCTGATGGGCCTGCTGGAGCTGGCCCGGCTCGCCCGCGAAAGCCGGGTGGAGGAGGTGGTCGTGGACACCGCGCCGACCGCCCACACGCTGCGGCTCCTGGAGGTGCCGGACCTCCTCCGGCGCTTCGCCGGGGTCCTTGACGGTCTGGAGGAGAGGCACCGGCTGATGGCCGAGCGCTTCGGAGGCGTCCATCGTCCCGACCGCGCCGACGAGCTGATCGCGGCTCTCGACGCGGAGGGGCGCGAGCTCGCCGCGCACCTCCGTGAGAGGTCGTCGTTCACCTGGGTCCTGCTCCCGGAGGCGCTCTCGATCGCCGAGACCCGGGACGCTCTCTCCGCGCTGGACGAGGCGGGCATCCCGGTCGGAGAGTTGATCGTCAACCGGGTGATCCTCGACCGGCACCGGGAAGCCCTGGCCGAGATCCGGGAGACGCTCGGGGATCGCTCTCTCCGGTTCCTTCCGGAATTCGAAGAGGAGCCTCGAGGACTCTCCGCGCTCCGCAAGGTCCGGCCCCTCACCCCCGTCCCCTCTCCCATCCCCTCCCTTCCTCCGGGAGAGGGGCGCCCCCGCCCGGGTTTCCCCCCTCTCCCGGCGGCTGGGAGGGGATGGGAGAGGGGGGCCAGGGGGGTGAGGGGCTCCTGGATCGACGCCCTCGCTCCGCCAAACCTCCGCCTCCTCCTCTTCGGAGGCAAGGGAGGAGTCGGCAAGACCACCTGCGCCGCCGCGACCGCGCTCCTCCTTGCCGGAGCCCGACCCGGCCGGCGCATCCTCCTCCTCTCCACCGACCCGGCCCACTCGCTGGCCGACGTCCTGGAGATCCCGCTGGGCGACGACGAGCGGCCGGTCCTCCACGGTCTCCGGGCGAGAGAGCTGGACGCCTCCGCGGTCTTCGAGTCCTGGCGGGACCGGCACCGCCACCAAGACGACGATCTCGACCGGTTCCTCGACCTCGCCCCGCCCGGCCTCGACGAGCTGGTCGCGCTCTCCACGATCCTCGACGCAGTCGAGGAGGAGGGCCTCGCCGTGATCGACACCGCTCCGACCGGCCACGCCCTGCGTCTTCTGGAGTCGCCGGAGCTGGCGCTGGAGTGGGACCGGGCGCTCCTCTCGATCCTCCTCAAGTACCGGGAAGCCGTGGGCCTCGGCAGCCTGGCCGAGGAGCTGGTGGAGCTGTCGAGGAGCCTCAGGCGCCTGCTCGCCCTGCTCCGCGATCCGGACCGCGCCCGCTTCGTGGCCGTGACGCGCGACGGCGAGCTGCCGCGGCGCGAGACGGCCCGCCTTCTGGAGGAGCTGAAGCGGCTGACCATCGCGGTGCCGGCGGTCATTGTGAACGCCGCCTCCGACCCGATCCGAGAGGGTTATGAAGGGTGCGCTATCATGACGGCGCCCGCCGTCTACCCTCCGCCGCGCGGAGCCGAGGCGCTCGCCGGGTGGGCCCGAACCTGGAAGAGGACAGATGAGCCGTAGCTCCGCGACCTATCTCTATTGCGTGGTGAGCTGCCGGGGCACGCTCTCGGTGGCCAGAGCTCCATCCGGTCTGCCGGGACTGTCCAGGCCGCGGGCGCTGCCGGTGGGTGACGGCCTCTGGCTGGTGGCCGCGGACGCCCCGCTCCCCGAGTACGGCGCCGGGTCGATCCAGGAAAACCTCCAGGACCTCGACTGGATCTCCGGGCGGGCGATGGCGCACGAGGCGATGGTCGAGCACTTCGACCGCGCCGGCACGGTCGTCCCGATGAAGCTCTTCACCCTCTTCTCGGACGACGTCCGCGCCCTGGAGCACATCCGGGGCGACCGCGACCGGCTCGACCGCATCCTGACGCGCATCGCCGGCTGCCAGGAGTGGGGCCTGCTCGTCCGTTTCGACGAGAGCCGCGCGAAGGAAGCGGTCGCGGGCGACTCCCGGCCGGCATCGGGCACGGCCTTCCTCCAGCGCAAGAAGCAGGAGAAGGACGCCTCCCGCACGCTCCTCGCCCGGCTCCAGCCCGAGATGGACGAGGTCTTCGCCGACCTGGCCGACCAGTCGGTCGAGTCGCGCCGGCGCCCGCCGGTCTCGCCCTCGCCGCTGCTCCTCGACGGCGCGTTCCTGGTGCGGAACACGGATGCCTTGGACTTCGAGGAGACGGTCCGTGGCTGGGCGGAGCGGCTCCGGGAGAGCGCCTGCGAGCTGACGCTGACCGGCCCCTGGCCGCCCTACAACTTCCTCGAGGAGCAGCCTTGAGCCAGGTCGAGCTGGAGGTGTTCACAGGCCAGTCCGAGACCTCCCTCCTGGACCTGGTGGACAACCTGCTCAACCAGGGCGTGGTCATCACCGGCGAGGTGGTGATCGGCCTGGCCGGGATCGACCTCATCTATCTCCAGCTCACGGCCCTGCTCTGCGCGGCGGACCGCGTATTGCCGCCGAAACCACCGAAATGACCGTCTACGCCATCGTCTCCGAGGACCGATCGCTGGACGAAGGCCTGCGCCTGGTCCGCTGTGGCGAGGTGAGCGCCGTGGTCGGCGAGGCCGAGGCCACGCTCACGCCCGAAGCCCTGGCGATCCACGACGCGGTAGTCCGCCGCCTGGCCGACTGCTTCGAGGCCCTCCTACCGGTCCGCTTCGGCGAGACGATGAAGGATGAGGCCGAGCTTGCGAAGCTCCTCGCTCCCCGCTCCTCCAAGCTCCTGGAAGCCCTGGAGCGGGTCCGCGGCTGCGCGCAGATGACCCTGCGCGTCTTCGGAGATCCGGAACCCCTCCCGCCTGCCGACGAGGGCGGCCCGGGCACGCGCTACCTGGAAGCACGCCGCCGCGCGCGGTCGCTGCCCGAGATCCAACCGCTCCTGGACGCCCTCCGTCCTCTCCTCAAGGACGAGCGGACCCTGCGGCACGACCAGGGCTCGTACTTCGGGACCGCCTACCACCTGGTGCGGCGCGAGGACGTCCCCGCCTACCTCTCCCGGGTCGAGAGCGTCAGGACGGACCGGCGGGTGACCGTGAGCGGCCCCTGGGCGCCGTATGCCTTCGCGCCCGGCCTGGGAGATCCTTCGTGAGCACCCGAGAGGTCGTCCGACTGGAGGTCGAGGAGTTGGAGGCCCTGCGGCAGGAGATCGAGAAGCGGGTCTCCGCCGAGGCCGGAGAAGCTCCCCGCTGGAACGCTGACCCCGAGGAGGTCGAGCGCTCGGTCGCCCGTCTGGTCCTCACCCTGGTGGACTTCGTCCGCCGGCTCCTGGAGCGCCAGGCCATCCGTCGCATGGAGGCCGAGACCCTCACCCCCGAGGAGGTCGAGGCCCTCGGCATCGCCCTGATGAAGCTCGAGGAGACGATCCGGGACATCGCCGGGAAGTTCGGCCTGGACCCCGACGAGCTCAACCTGGACCTGGGACCGCTCGGCCGGCTGATCTGAGCCTTCCCTTGACTTTTCCTCCGCCCTGCGCTGGAATCTGGACCGATCCAGTCCTGTTTACTCTCCAGGAGGGACCGCTACGCCCATGATCCGAATCACCAAGCAGACCGACTACGGCATCGTCCTCCTGACCCACCTGGCGGCGCAAGCCGAGCGCCATCTGAACGCGCCGGAGCTCGCCGCCGAGACGCAGCTTCCGCTGCCCATGGTGAGCAAGATCCTCAAGCTCCTGGTGCGCGAGGGGCTGCTGGTCTCGCACCGCGGCGTCAAGGGAGGCTACAGCCTGGGCCGGCTGCCGGAGGAGATCACGATGGCCGAGATCATCTCCTCCCTGGAAGGACCGATCGCCATCACCGAGTGCATCGAGGTGAGCAGCGACTGCTCCCACGAGCAGCTCTGCCCCGTGCGGAGCAACTGGCAGCGCATCAACGAGGCCGTCCGCGGCGCCCTGGAAGGAATCACCCTGGCCGAGATGACCGGCCCGCTCGCGCCCGCCCGCAAGCTGGTCACCCTGGGAGGCGGCAAGTACGCTGGCGCCCAATTGCGCCAGAACTGACCGAGGAAAGACATGGAAACGACTTCGACGAGCACCATCGAGCAATTCGCGGCCCAGGACTACCAGTTCGGCTTCGTCACCGACGTCGAGCAGGAGATCGTCCCCCCGGGCCTGAACGAGGACGTGGTCCGCATGATC
>JBEQUE010000238.1:0-14140 GCA_040349255.1 Acidobacteriota bacterium
ACGAATTTCAGGCCGGGAATTCACGGGGCAGTCGCTGCCCAACGAATTTGGCCGCGGAAATTCGCGGGGCAGCGGCTGCCCAACGAATTTCAAGCCTGGAATTCACGGGGCAGTCGCTGCCCAACGAATTTGGCCGCGGAAATTCACGGGGGCAGCGGCTGCCCAACGAATTTCGGGCCGGGAATTCACGGGGCAGCGACTGTCCCGCGAATTTCCGCCGTCGGGAGCCGCTCCGCGGCGGTGATCCGGATCCGGCGGTCCGGCGTAGACTGGGTGGACACCGACGACGAGGAGGGACGAGATGGGAAACCTGGCTACGGTCCAGCAGATGTATGCCGCCTTCGGCCGCGGGGATGTTCCGGCGATCCTGGAGCATCTGGACGAGGCGGTGGAGTGGGAGTACGGCGGGAATTCGACGGACGTGCCCTGGCTGCAGCCGAGGCACGGCCGGGAGGGGGCCGCAGCGTTCTTCGCCTCCCTGGCCGAGCTCGACATCCACCGCTTCGAGGTCAAGACCCTGCTGGAAGGCGAGGGCGTGGTCGTGGCCCTCATCGACATCGAGTCCACGGTCAAGGCGACGGGGAAGAAGGTGGGGGAGGAGGACGAGGTCCACCTCTGGCGCTTCAACTCCGAAGGCAAGGTCACTCGCTTCCGCCACCGGGTGGACACGCACGGGCACCAGGTGGCGTGGAGCGGATAGATCCTGGACACGGAACCCGTGATAAAGTCCCTGAAGAAAAATCATGGGACAGCACGACCTCAGCTACAAGGGCCGCCAGGAGGGAGAAGATCTGTTGTTGCTCCAGCAACTCCGCTGGAAGTTTGGCTCTCTTACACCCGAAGTCGAGGAGCGGGTGCGCTCCGCGGAGGCCGACCGCCTCCTGGAATGGGGTAGGCGCATCCTGAGTGCCGAGCAACTCAAGGATGTCTTTCAGGGCTGACAGGGTGTCTGCGTTCTCAATCTTGCGCCGGAGGGTTGAGGCGGAGAGGCTTCTGGCCGGGGGCGACCCGCCAGACCTCTCCGGCCTTTGACAGCCAGGCGGAAACTCCATCAGGATCCAGGTAGATCCAGCGGCCGAAGGCGTCGGGCGGCACGGCCGCTGAGTGTGCAGGAAGGTACCGAACCTTGCCTGAGCCTGGGATGAGATTCAAAAACCAATGCCGCTGGCGCCCGGTCGGGTCAGAGCAGACGTAACGGAGAACCAGTCCGCTGAATCCCTGCACCCGATTCAATCGAGCCATGCCTTCTTCCCCAGGGCGGCAGGCGATTTCGGTCGGAATACTGCGGTTTAGCTGATCATCATAGACGACGAGTCGGTGGTGGCTCTCCGAATAGAGAGCTGCGGCCCAGGTCCAGGTCTGATAGTCGATGTCAGCACTGGCAAAATCCACGGAATCCAGGCGCTGGAAGACGTCACTCCATATGAGATTCCCGATTCGGAGTCCCCACAGGATCCGAGCCCAGTCTCCATTCATATGGCGCCTCCAAACTTCGGTCTTTCCCCGGCGTGGTAGATGAGGAGAAAAAAAGAACTGGCTGGCGGCAAGATTGAGAGGCCCGTCTACCAGCGGGAGCAGGGGCTCCAGATCCAGATTCATAACCGGCATGGCGCGTCGCCTGATCTCCGCCTTGGCCTCTTGAAGGGACAGCATGCGAGTGCCGACGATGTAGTAATGCTCCACACCCCCATGTTTCATGGATGCCTCATGACGAATCTGACCCACTGGGTCGAGCCACCATGCTTTCAGACTGGCTACCTTGGGGAACACTACGACCGAGCCTGTGCCCAGCGACCAGACTTGCGGAAATCCATCCAGCTCTGAGGCGAGGATCTTCCGAACGTCGCCGTCCTGGTCGGAGAGCTGGTATACGGTGCCGGTTCTCTCGTGCCAGGTGATGAGGAAGAGGCCACCTTCGGCAAGCTGATAGAGGAACCCGGCACCTGGGAATTTTCTGACGGAAAGGACGTGCAGATCCGGGCTCAGACGGTACCAGGACGTAGCTCCTTCACAGAGAAAGCCCCAGCAATCGATGGGGGCATTGTCGGTAGTCAGGACATTCAGCACAGCGCCTGAGGCCGACCAGGAAAGGTCATGAATGCCCGGCTTTTCCAGCCAACCCATCAAGCGGCCACTTGTCAGGCCGATAACACCGAGGCGCGTAAAGACGGGTCGCTTCTTGAGTCGCTGGTGGATGAATAGAAACCTGCCGTCGGCAGAAACAGGAAGAACATCGCCCAAGTATGGAGAGTCAGATTTGTCACCGCCGGGGGACGGTTGCCACTCGTCCCCCAAAGCGATCAGACTGGTGCTGCTGAAGACGATCGCCGTCAAGCTCGCGAACACGATGGAACCAAGCACCGCTTCGGCAAAGGTTTGCGCCGCGCGCCTTCCGAGATGAAGCTCGCCTCGGCAGAAGGCGCGATGAGCCACGATAGCCCAGAAGAACGCAAGAAGCAGTGCACCGGTCAATACGTCAAGCAGAAACCTGGGATTTGAGAGAGGTGGAGCTCCAGAGGCAAAGCTGTAGAACGCGCTGGCATCCAGCAGCAGGAGGAGGGTGGTGAAGAGAGGAAAGCCGATCAGGTAGACCAGAATCTCTTTCTGGAATGCGAATGAGAGCGCGGTTCCTCCAAGGAAATAGACGAGATAGATTGCCAGCCCTGTGACGAGAAGAAGCCAGCTCGTTTCCTCGGGCAGGGGAGAGGTGAGCCACCGAAGGAGAAAAACGGGTAGAGCGGCTAGCGCCCCGATCAAGCGCCCCCCCAGATAGGCGAGCCATATCTTGGTGCGAGGCCTGGGAAGTGTAAGGAGGAAGGGATAACGGCCTTCCTTGAAGGATTTGGAGAAGCAACGCTCGCCCGAAATCAGGCCCGACGCCACCAGGCCGGCTAACAGCCAGTTGTTGAGCTCGAGTTGCTCCTCAGGATTCGGAAGACCTCCGCGTGCGAGGGCGTAATCCAGGAGCATGGCTGTCCCGGCGATCGCTACAAGCGCACCCGCATGCGCCGCCCACGACTTGCGAAACTCGCGAAGAAACAGGGCTAGGAGCATGGTCTGCTAACGGAGCAGGCGCACGAAGATCTCGCGCAGGCTGAGCTCCTGCCCGTGGGCTACCGGGAGACGCGGATCGGCTCCCGAGCGGATTCTCTGCTTCAGCTCCTCCAGGGAGGTGGACAGCAGCATTGACTTGTCGCGGAGCACCCCGACGTGCGTCGCGATCCGCTCCGCCTCCTCGTAGCTGTGAGAGGACAGGACGATCGTCGATCCATCCTGTTGGTTGGCTTCGATCAGGGCTTCGACGAGCTCGTCGAGGATCACCGCGTCGAGCCCGAGGGTCGCGTCGTCCAGCAGGATCAGCTCGGGCCGATGGGCGAGGCCCATCACCAAGGCGACCTTGGTCTTCATACCCCGGGAGAGATCGCGCAGCCGACTCTCGAGCGGGAGATCGAAACGGGACACGAGGCCGTAACAGTAGGGTTTGTCCCAGGTGGGATAGGCGAGGGCCATGAAGTCCAGCAGTTCCCGGACGCGCATCCGGTCCTCGCCGGCAAGTTGATCGGGCACCCAGCCGATCCGGGCCAGCACCGCCGGACCTTCCTGCTCCGGGTCCTTCCCGAACACTTCGATGCGCCCCCGGTCCCTGCGATACAGGCCGAGGATCGTGCGCATCAGGGTCGTCTTGCCGGAGCCGTTCCGGCCCAGCAGCGCATAGACGGCGCCGCGCGGGATGGCGAGATCGAGGTTCTCGATCACCGGGCGGCGGAACCGGTAGCCCTTGGTAAGGCCTTCCGCCTGCACGGTGAAGCGGCCATCCCAGGTGGAGGGCTTCGGCCGCCGGCGGAGACGGTGGAGCAGGGAGGGTTTCGCTTCGGGATCGGCCTTGGCCAGCGCCTGGGAAAAGACCTCCACCGTGCGCCAGCGCTCGTCCGGCGAACGCGCGAGGCAGCGCCGGACGGCGTCCGCGTAGCGCCGGCCGGCCCGTTCGTCGAGCCCCGCCAGGTCCGCATTCCCTTTCAGCACGGCGTTGGAGGCCTCGCGGGGCGTCGGGCCCGAGAAGGTGCGGCGGCCGGTGATGAGCTCGGCGGCGATGCAGCCCAGCGCGAAGAGGTCGGTCCGCTCGTCGACCGGGCTGCCGGCGACCTGCTCGGGAGACATGTAGCCGGGCGTCCCGATGACGAGGTTGCCCTCCGGCCGCGCCTCGTCCCGCAGGATCGCGATGCCGAAGTCGGTGAGCCAGGCGTGGTCGGTCCCGCCTTCCCGCGCCTCGACCAGGAGGTTGGCCGGCTTGAGGTCGCGGTGGGTGATGCCCCGCTGGTGCGCGTGGCGCAGGGCGTCGGTGATCTGGGACAGGAGGCGGACCGCGCGACCGGGAGCCAGCGGCCCCGCCTTGAGCTTCCGGTCCAGCGCCTCTCCCGGGACCCGTTTCATGGCGATCCAGGCCACCCCGTTCTCCACGCCGGCGTCGTAGACCGGCACGATGTGGGGATGGTCCAGCCGGGCGACGAGGCGGGCCTCGCGCAGGAATCGGGAGGCCTGCTGGTCGGAGATCGTGGGGAGGTCGCGGGACGGCAGTGACCGGAGGATCTTGAGGGCGACCTCGCGGCTCAGTTTCTCGTCGAACGCCAGGAAGACCTCGCTGAAGCCGCCGCGCCCGATCGGCTCGGACAGCCGGTAGCGGCCGGCCACGACGTCTCCGGAATGGTAGGAGGCACCCGGGCCCTGCGCGGATCGTTGCCCTGCGACAGGCTCGGTCGAACGAGCCGAGGTCGAATGCGTTGAGTCGTCCACGGTCGAAGTGTATTTCGCGAAAGCTTCAGAAACGATAACACAGGCGGCAAGACCTGGCCCCTGGCGCCCGGACCGTCGGCGCACCTAGAATGCCGGGGCCATGCCGCCCGCCGTCCTCCTGAGCTGCGAGTCCATCACCAAGGCCTTTGGAGCCCGTCCGCTGTTCGAAGGGCTCTCCTTCGGGCTTGCCGAGGGCGACCGGGTCGGGCTCATCGGGCCGAACGGCTCGGGCAAGTCCACGTTCCTGCGCATCCTGGCCGGGACCGAGGAGCCGGACGGCGGCATCCGCGCGTTTCGCCGCGGGACGCGGCTCGGCTATGTGCCCCAGGATCCCGTATTTCCGCCGGGCCGGACGGTCGAGGAGATCCTGACCGAGGCCCTGGCCGACGATCCGTCCGAGGAGTTCGAGAAGGCCGCGCGAGTGGCCGTCGCTCTCGGCAGGGCCGGGTTCAACGATCCCTCCCAGAGCGCGGACGTGCTCTCCGGCGGCTGGAAGAAGCGGCTCGCGATCGTCGCCGAGCTGGTCCGGGAGCCGGACGTCCTCCTCCTGGACGAGCCCACGAACCATCTCGACGTCGAGGGCATCCTCTGGCTGGAGGAGCTGCTCCGGAGCGAGCCCCGGGCCTATGTGGTGGTCAGCCACGACCGCTGGTTCCTGGAGCACGTGGCCACCCGCATGCTGGAGATCGACCGGCGCTACCCGGACGGCCTCTTCCAGGCACCCGGCAGCTACAGCGACTTCCTGGAGAAGCGCGACGAGGTACTGCGCAACCAGGCCGAGTACCAGGCCTCGCTCGCCAACCGCGTGCGGCGCGAGGTGGAATGGCTCAAGCGCGGCGCCAAGGCCCGCACCACCAAGGCCAAGGGCCGCATCCAGGAGGCCGAGCGGCTCATCGGCGAGCTGGCTGAGGTCAAGGAGCGCACCGGGCTCGCCGCCAATGCTCGCGTCGGCCTCGACTTCAACGCCTCGGAGCGCAAGACGAAGAAGCTCCTCGTCGCCCAGGGACTGTCCAAATCGTTCGACGGGAGGAAGATCGTCTCCGGGCTCGACGTCAAGCTCACGCCGGGCATGAGGCTCGGCCTGCTCGGCCCGAACGGCAGCGGCAAGACCACGCTGCTCTCGCTCCTCGACGGCACCCTGGAGCCGGACGCCGGCACGATCGAGCGCGCCGAGTGGCTGAAGACGGTGCGCTTCGAGCAGAGCCGCGAATCGCTCGACCGCTCGGTCTCGCTCCGGCGCGCCCTGGCTCCGGACGGCGACTCGGTGCTCTACCAGGGCAAGCCGGTGCATGTGGCGTCCTGGGCGAAGCGGTTCCTGTTCAGCTCCGAGCAACTCGACACGCCGGTGTCGCGGCTCTCGGGCGGCGAGCAGGCGCGCATCCTCGTCGCCCGGCTCATGCTCCGGCCGGCCGATCTGCTGATCCTCGACGAGCCGACGAACGACCTCGACATCCCCACGCTGGAGGTCCTGGAGGAGAGCCTGCTGGAGTTCCCCGGCGCCCTGGTGCTGGTGACCCACGACCGCTATCTCCTGGAGGCGGTCTCGACGGTGGTGCTGGCCCTGGACGGCCTCGGCGGTTCTCAGTACTACGCCGATTACGCCCAGTGGGAGGAGAGGCGCTCCCGTCGCGAAGAACCGCAGGTGCCTCCGAAGCCCGCCGCGCCCAAGGCCTCGTCGCCGGTGCCGCCCAAAGAGGAGAAGCCGAAGCGGCTCTCCTACAAGGACAAGATCGAGTGGGAGCAGATCGAAGGAAAGATCCTGGAGGCCGAGGACGCGCTCGCCGCCGCGCAGCGGGCCGTGGAGGACCCCGCCGTGGCCACCGACTCGGCGAAGCTCCAGGCCCGCTGCGCGGACCTGGAGGCGGCCCAGCGGGAGGTCGAGCGCCTCTACGCCCGCTGGGCGGAGCTGGAGGAGAAGCGGGGATAGGCCGTCAGGGGCCGGGCCAGGGGCGCTGCACTGCAACAGGAGGAAGCTTACAGGAAGCTGCTCTATCAGCCTTGGCGCCGCCGCGCCAGGAGAGGCCGGAACGAAGCCGGCAGGTCGGGCCAGTGCTTCACGTCGCGCAGGATGGCCCTGCGCACCAGCCTGCCTTCCTCGGTGCCGAGCTCGCCGCAGTGCGCGGCGAAGTCGAGGACGGCGAGGTACCAGGCCGCCGGGAAGCGGCTTCGGCCGCCAGGCAGGAATTCCAGCAGCAGGGCCCTGTAACGCTCGTGATCGCCGCGGGCGCGGGCGTCCCGGGCCAGGAGCCACTGCCGGATCCTCGGCTGGGCTGCGGCGGGACGGTCCAGGTACGGAGTCAGGGGAGCAAGGATGGCGTTCCAGACCTCGGGGCGGGGACAGGCCGGGAACTGGACGGCCACCTCGTTGGCGATCTGGCCGATGGCTCCGCGCCGCAGGGCGAGCGGCACGCACCGGAGCAGGTCGGGGCGCCAGCCGCGATGGATCGGCAGCGAATCGGTGAAGCCCTCCGCGTAGGCCATGATCGCACCCGCCAGGCCGAGGCCCTGTTCCACCCGGCCCTCCCGCAGGTCGATCATCATGAGGTTGTCCGAAGCCTGGATGCGGTGGATCTCCAGGCACTCGAAGCCATGCCCGGTCTCCAGGGCGAGGTCGCAGTCCATCGTCGTGAGGATGCGCTCGCGGGCGGCCTCGAAGCGGCCTTGCCGGTAGTCGAAGTAGGCCAGGGCCGCTTCGAGGAAGGCGGTCGCGAGAAGCCGGGTCGCCTCGCCGGTCCCTCGGCTTTCCAGAACCTCGCGGCTGGTCTTGAATCGCTTGTCGGCCGAGTCGAGATCTCCCGTCCGGGCGAACGCGAGCCCCTGCCGGGTGGCGCGGTAGGACTTCCGGAACACGAGCCGTTCGCGCAGCGGCAGCCGGCCGAGGATGTCGTCCATGAGCAGCCGGTAGAACGTGGGCTTCGGCGGACGGAGGTGGTCCGGATCCCGGAGCAGGAGCCCGGCCCGATAGGCCTCGAAGAGGCGCTCGGCGGTTTCGGCGTCCATGCGGAGCGTACGACGGAGACGCCGCAGAGTTTAGGGATTGTGCTCCAGGATCACGACCGTGGCCGCCGTGGCCTTGACCGGGTGGGACTCGGTCGCCTCGGCCACCGGGCCGGCGAAGGTCACCTCGACGAGATCGCCGCTGTGGATGAAGGCGAAGGAGGCCTGCTTGCTGCCGCGGCCGACGAAGATCTTCGTCTCGTGGCCGACATGGACGGTGGCCTTGTCGTAGCGCGTGCCGGGCTCCAGGGCGCCCTCGACCACGAGGGTCCCCACCGGCGGATCGCCCTGCGCGTTGCGATGGGCCTGGATGACGCGGCCCCGGATGTCGACCGCCTCCGCCGGCGCCTCCGCGGCGGGCGGGGTCGGCGGGGCGGGGGATGGCTCGGGGCTGGCGGCGGCTTCCAGCGGCGGAGCGACCGGGGTCGAGGGTTGAGCCGGGGCCGGCGCCGAGCAGCCGGAGAGGAAGACCAGGGTCAGGAGGATGGCGGGAATGGCGGGCCGGAGAGCATGCATGGCGGCAATATACCGCACCGCCCCACCGGTTGCCGGCATCGGGTAAGATACGCGGCCATGATCGAAATCGACCTGAAGGGCAAGCGTGGGCTCGTGATGGGAGTGGCCAACGCGCACAGCCTGGGCTGGGCCATCGCCGAGCGGCTCCAGGCCGCCGGGGCGGAGCTGGCATTCAGCTACCAGGGCGAGCGCCTCAAGGAGTCGCTGGAGAAGCTCACGAAGGACGTGCCGGGCACCCGGCTCTCCCAGTGCGACGTCACCCGGGAGGAGGATCTCGAAGCCACCTTCGGCGATCTCAAGGAGGCCTGGGGCGGCCTCGACTTCCTGGTCCACTCGATCGGCTTCGCCCCGCGGACGGCCATGGACGGGCGCTACATCGACACCACCCGCCAGGACTGGCTGACGGCGCTGGACATCTCGGCCTACTCGCTGGTGGCCGTCGCCCGGCACGCCGAGCCCCTGCTCAACGAGGGCGGGTCGCTCGTGACGCTCACCTACTACGCCTCCGAGAAGGTGGTGCCGAAGTACAACGTCATGGGCATCGCCAAGAGCGCCCTGGAGGCGAGCGTGCGCTACCTGGCCTACGAGATGGGGAAGAAGCAGGTGCGGGTCAACGCCGTCTCCGCCGGGCCCGTGCGGACCGTGGCGGCGCGCAGCATCCCGGGCTTCATGAAGATGTACAACAAGGTCTCGGGCATCGCTCCCCTGGGCCGCAACGTCACCCACGAGGAGGTCGGCAACCTCGGCCTCTTCCTCCTCTCGCCCCTGGCCAGCGGCATCACCGGGGAGACGGTCTACGTCGACGCCGGCTACCACGTCATGGGCATGGAGCTCGGGGAGGAGTCCTCCTAGCCTTGCAGGCCCCAACGTGCAGGCGATAATCCTTGCCGGCGGCAGCGGCACGCGGTTCTGGCCGGTGTCGCGCAAGCGCCGACCCAAGCAGCTCCTCGCCCTGGAAGGCGAGCGCTCCCTCCTCCGCGACACCGTGGACCGGCTGCGCCCGCTCGTCGAGCCGGCGAACGTCTGGGTCTGCACCACCCGGCTGCTCGCCGACGACGTACGCCGGGAGCTGCCGGACGTGCCATCGGACCAGATCCTCCTGGAGCCGGAGGGGCGCAACACGGCTCCGGCCATCGGCTGGTCGGTGCGCTCCATGCCCGAGGAGGCCCGCCGGGACGTCGTGGTCGTCCTCCCGTCGGACCACCGGGTGGGCGATCCGGCCGCGTTCCGCGACACGCTCGCCCGCGCGGCCCGCGCCGTGAAGCGCGAGGACCGGGTCATGACGCTCGGCGTCACCCCGCGCTGGCCCGAGACCGGCTACGGCTACCTGGAGCTCGCGGAGGGGAGCGACGAGGACGGCGTCCGCCGCGTCCGGCGCTTCGTGGAGAAGCCCGACCTGCCGGCCGCCGAGCGCTACGTCGCCTCCGGGAGCCACCTCTGGAACGCCGGCATCTTTCTCTTCCGGGGCGCGACGCTGCTGGAGATCCTCGGCCGGCTGCAGCCCGGGCTGGCCCGCGGCCTGGAGGAGATCGCCGCCGAGCCTGACCGGGTCGACGAGCTCTACTCGAAGCTCCCCTCGGATTCGATCGACTACGCGGTGATGGAGAAGCTCGACTCGATCGCCACCCTGCCGCTCGACTGCGGCTGGAGCGATCTCGGGTCGTGGGCGGCGCTCGACGAGGTCCTGCCGCGCGACGAACAGGGGAGCACAGGACGGGGAGACGTCCTGGCGCTGGACTCGGACGGCAACCTCCTCTTCGCCGACCAGGGCACGATCGCCGTGCTGGGCGTTCGCGGCCTGGTCGTGGTCCGCACGGGCGACAGCGTGCTGGTCCTGCCCAAGGAGCGCTCGCAGGAGGTCAAGCGGATCGTCGAGGAGCTGAAGTCCCGGGGCCGCGAGGACCTGCTTTGATCCAGCCGCTCCGGGTGGCCACGGCGGACGGCGAGCAGGGCCTCGCCGAGCTGGGCGTCCCGCTGCCGCTCGACCGGCTCCTGCCCATTCCCGGGAATACCGGGGACTGGGAGGTCGAGATCGGCTTCGGCAAGGGCCGCTATCTCGTGCGGCGCTGCGAGGAGGATCCGGGCCGGCGGTTCCTGGGCGTCGAGGTAGCCGCCGAGTACTGGAGCCACTTCGTGGACCGGGCGCGGCGCCGCGGGCTGCGCAACTGGGTGGCGGTGCGCGGCGAGGCGCTCTATCTCCTCTCCTCGGTGCTGCCGAAGGGCTTTGCGGCGGCGGTTCACGTCTACTTTCCGGACCCCTGGCCCAAGAGCCGCCACCACAAGCGCCGCCTCTTCGATCCGCAGACCGTGGACCTGGTGATCGGGCTCGTGCGGCCGGGCGGACACCTTTTCTTCGCCACCGACTTCCTGGAGTATGGAGAGATCGTGCGCGAGATCCTGGAGGGCTATCCGGGCATCCGGGTCGAGCGCCGGGACCGGGTCTGGGACGAGGGGCCGCGCACCAACTACGAGGCGAAGTACATCGCCGAGGGCCGGCCGATCCTGCGCCTGGAGGTGACCCGCGAGGACGCGTCGGCGCCGCTCCATCCGGCCGGCGCTGCGCGCGTCCTGGCCGCGACCTTCAAGGAGGAGGAATGACCGAGGAACGTCCCCGCCTGAGCTGGGGCTCCCGCCTGTCTCTGATCCTCGGCCTGCTGGCCGGACCGCTCTATGTCGCCTGGGTCGCTGGAGTCGAGGGACGACGGATCTTCGTGGTGCTCGGACTGATCCTCCTGGTCGCCGGATGCGCCGGGCTGGCTCACTGGCTGATGGGAATGACGCGGCGCTGATATCCTTACGCCGTGTTCAAGCGACTCGTCACCCTCTGGCCCTACCTCCGCGTCCACCGCCGCAAGCTCCTCCTCGGGCTGCTCTCGATCCTCGCGTCGGTGGTCGTCGGCATGGCCAACCCGCTCCTGGTCGGCCGGACGATTGACGCCCTGCGCGAGTCGGTGACCCGCGCCACCCTGCTCGAGTACGGCCTGCTCATCGTCGGCGTCTCCCTGGTCCAGGGCTACTTCAGCTATCTCCAGCGGATGATCCTGGTGGGCATGAGCCGGGACGTCGAGCTGGAGATCCGCAACCGGTACTTCGCCCACCTGGAGAGCCAGCCGGCCGGGTTCTTCCACGACCATCCTACCGGCGACCTCATGGCCCGGGCGACCAACGACCTCCAGGCCGTGCGGATGCTCTGCGGCCCGGCGATCATGTACAGCTTCAACACCATCTTCGTCGCCGTCGGCTCGCTGTTCTTCATGGCGCGCATCCACGTCGGGCTGACCCTGCTCGCCCTCTGCACCATGCCGGTCGTCGCGTTCGTGACCCATCTCTTCGGCTCGCGCATCCACCACCTCTTCACCGGCGTGCAGGAGAAGTTCTCGGACATCTCCGCCCGGGTGCAGGAGAACCTGGCCGGCGTGCGCGTGGTGCGGGCCTACGCGCAGGAAGAGCGCGAGATGACCGACTTCGAGCGCACCAACGAGGCCTACCTGGCCGGCAACCGCCGCCTGATCGGCTGGACCGTGGCCTTCTATCCACTCCTCCAGGGGCTGATCGGACTGGGCTTCGCCGCGGTGCTCTGGTACGGCGGCAGGCTGGTCCTCGCGCACACGATCACGATCGGCCAGTTCATGACCTTCAACTTCTTCCTGGGCAAGCTGGTCTGGCCGATGATCGCGATCGGCTGGGTGATCAACCTGGCCCAGCGCGGCACGGCGTCGCTCGTGCGCATCCAGTCGGTGCTGGACGCGCCGCCCGCGGTCCGCGACGAGGAGCCGCTCGCCGATCCTGGTGAGATCCGGGGCGCCGTGCGTTTCGATCACCTGACGTTCTCCTACCGCGACGGGCTGCCTCCGGTGCTCCTGGACGTCGACGTCCAGGTGGCGGCCGGGCAGACGGTGGCTCTGGTCGGCCGCACCGGCTCCGGCAAGAGCACGGTCCTCTCGCTGATCCCGCGGCTGTTCAATCCACCGGAAGGGACGCTCTTCGTGGATGGGATCGACGTGCGCCGCATCCCTCTCGGCGAGCTGCGCCGGGCGATCGGCATGGTGCCGCAGGAGACCTTCCTGTTCTCCTCCACGATCCGCGAGAACGTCGCGCTCGGCCGGCCCGAGGCCACGCTGGAAGAGGTGATGGAGGCCGCGCGGATCGCCGGCCTGGAGTCCGACCTCGTGCTCTTCCCCGAAGGCCTCGAAACGATGGTGGGCGAGCGCGGCATCACGCTTTCCGGCGGCCAGAAGCAGCGCGTGGCGCTCGCCCGCGCCGTGCTCCGCGACCCGCGCATCCTGCTCCTCGACGACTGCCTGTCCGCGGTCGACACGCACACGGAGGAGCAGATCCTCCGCAACCTGCGCGACGTCTTCCGCGGGCGCACGGTCTTCCTGGTCTCGCACCGGATCTCGACCGTCAAGGACGCCGACCTGATCCTGGTGATCGACGAGGGGCGGATCGTCGAGCGCGGCACCCACGAGCAGCTCACGGCGGCCGGCGGCCTGTACGCCGATCTCCATCAGCGCCAGCTCCTGGAGGAGGAGCTGGCAAGCGTGTAGCATCCCTGCGGTTGTGCTGGCCTGCTTTGGGTTGGTCTGTTTTGGGGTAGGTGGACAACCTCGATCTTCAGGAGGATCCACATGCGAGTCGTGATCACAGGAGGCACCGGCCTCATCGGAAGAGCCCTCGCGCGGCACCTGGGCGCGGCGGGATACGACGCGGTCGTCCTGACGCGGAGTCTGAGCAGGACCGGACCGCTGCCGCCCGGCGTGCGCGCCGAGCAGTGGGACGGCCTGAGCGGGAAGAGCTGGAGCCACCTGCTTGACGGAGAAACCGCGATCGTCCACCTGGCGGGCGAGGGGATCGCGGACGGCCGCTGGACCGAGGAGCGCAAGCGCAAGATCCGGGACAGCCGCGTGCTCTCGGGCAAGGCGGTGCTGGAGGCGATCCAGAGCGCGCCGGCCAGACCGAAGGCGCTGCTCCAGGGAGCGGCCGTGGGCTACTACGGGCCGCGCGGCGACGACGAGGTCGTGGAGGGACAGCCGCCCGGCCACGGCTTCCTGGCGGACCTCTGCGTGGACTGGGAAGCGTCCACGGCCGCGGCGGAGTCGCTCGGGGTGCGCCGGGTGGTGCTGCGCACCGGCGTGGTCCTCGCGCGCGAGGGCGGCGCCCTGCCGCGCATGGCGATGCCGTTCAAGCTGATGGCCGGCGCGCCGCTCGGCAGCGGCCGGCAGTGGCTGCCCTGGATCCACCTCGCCGACGAGATCGGAGCGATCCGCTTCCTCCTGGAGCGGGAGGACGCCACGGGGCCGTTCAACCTGACCGCGCCGAAGCCGGTCACGAACCGCGAGCTGGGCGACGCGCTGGGGCGGGCTCTGCACCGGCCGAACCCGCTGCAGGCCCTGGGCCTGGGCGTGCCCTCGCCGCTCTTCCGGGCGATGCTCGGCGAGATGGCCGACGCCGTGCTGGACAGCCAGCGCGTGCTCCCGTCGCGGCTGCTCCAGCTCGGGTACGCGTTCCGCTACCCGGACATCGATTCGGCCTTGCGGGATCTCTACAAGGACTGACGGACGCATGAGCGAGGCGATCCGCCAGGGGGACATCCCGGGAGTGCAACTGAGGCGGCGGCAGGCGCTGGCCGTGTCGCCGGACGAGGCCTGGCGCTGGCTGACCGAGCCGGACCGGCTGGCCCTCTGGCTGGCCGATCGGGTGGAGTCGGACGGCGAGGAGATGACGCTGAGAGGCCCGGCCGGCGACGAGCGGGCGAGGACCCTGGAGTCCTCGCCGCCGGCGCTCCGCATCCTGGCCTTCGAGAAGCTCGGCGAGGGCTGGACCGCGGCCACGCGGC
>JBEQUE010000011.1:0-36096 GCA_040349255.1 Acidobacteriota bacterium
CGCTGGACGAGGGCGGCGACTGGGAAGCGGCGCTTGCGGAAGGCCGTGACGCGCGCGGTTACGAGCTGGTGCCGGTGCCGATCTCCGAGGACGAGGTCAAGGGCTTCTACGAAGGCTTCTCGAACGGTATCCTCTGGCCCCTGTTCCACGACCTCCTGGACCGCTGCGACTTCGAGCCCTCCTCCTGGTACGCGTACCAGGACGTCAACCGCCGGTTCGCGGAGACGGTGCTGGAGAACAGCCGGGACGACGACTACATCTGGGTGCACGACTACCAACTCATCCACGTCGCCCACTTCGTGCGCGAGAAGGCTGAACGCGGCATCGGCTTCTTCCTCCACATCCCGTTCCCGCCGCTCGACATCTTCCTGAAGCTGCCGTGGCGGGCGCAGATCCTCAACGCCCTGCTGGCCTATGACCTGATCGGCCTCCAGACGCCGCGCGACACGCGCAACTTCCTGACCTGCATCGAGCGCCTGCTGCCGGAGGCGGAGATCCACGACCAGGGTCCAGTGGCCGACGTGCGGCTGGGCTCGCGGACGATCCGCGTCGGCGCCTTTCCGATCGGCATCGACTACGGCTCGTTCGAGGAGAGCGCGCGCTCCGAGGAGGTGACGGCCCGCATCGCCGACCTGCGCGGCAGGATCGGCGCCTTCGATCTCATCGTCGGCGTGGACCGGCTCGACTATACGAAGGGTCTCCTGGAGCGGCTCGAAGCCTTCCGCAACGCCCTGCGGCGCTTCGAGGAGCTGCGCGGGCAGGTGCTCCTCCTCCAGGTGGTGGTGCCGAGCCGCGAGGGGGTGCCGGAGTACCAGGCGCTCAAGGCGAAGCTCGACCAGCTCGTGGGCGAGATCAACGGCGAGTTCTCCACCGCCGGCTGGGTGCCCGTCCATTACCACTACCAGAGCCAGCCGAGGCAGGACCTGCTCTCGCTCTACCGGATGGCGAGGGTCGGCTTCGTGACCTCGATCAAGGACGGGATGAACCTGGTGGCCAAGGAATTCGTGGCCTGCCAGATCGAAGGCTCCGGCGTGCTCGTCCTCTCCGAGTTCGCGGGCGCCGCGGCGCAGCTCCAGGAGGGCGCGCTCCTGGTCAACCCGCACGACATCGAGGGCATGGCCGACGCGCTGAAGCAGGCCTTCGACATGGACGAGGAAGAGCGCCGCCGCCGGATGCGCCTCCTGCAGGAGATCGTGAAGGAACAGGACATCTTCTGGTGGGTGGACTACTATCTCGGCGCCGCCCTGGGAGAGATGCCGGACGACATCCGGCCGCCCAGGGAGTACTTCCCACCGATCAGCGTCGAAGAGAACTGGATTTGAAAAGTGATCCCGTTCCCCCTCTCCCCGACCCTCTCCCCCGTACCGGGGGAGAGGGAGATCTCCCATCCGCCCTGGAACATCGAGACGAGATCGGCCGCCGCCTGGAGGCCCGCCGGCCCGCGGTGTTCCTCGACTACGACGGTACCCTCTCTCCCATCGCTCCAAGGCCGGAGCTGGCGACCCTGCCCGAAGAGACGCGGGCCGTGCTTCGCCGCCTGGCCTCGCGCCATCCGGTCGCCATCCTCTCCGGACGGGGCCGCGAGAACGTCGCCGCCCTGGTCGGCATCGAAGGCATCGCCTGCGCCGGAAGCCACGGCTACGACATCGCCGGACCGGGCTTCCGGCACGAGGCCGGCCAAGGCATCCCGGAGACGATCGACCGCGCCGCCGCGGAGCTGAACCGGGCTCTGGCCGGCCTCGACGGCGTGATCGTGGAGCCCAAGCGCTTCGCGATCTCCATCCACTTCCGTCTCGCCGGCGATGACGACCTGCCGGCCATCGAGAGAGCCGTCGACGAGGCGGCCTCCCGCCACCCCGGCCTGCGTAAGGGCCACGGCAAGAAGCTCTTCGAGCTGCGCCCGGACCTCGACTGGGACAAGGGCAAGGCCCTGCTCTGGCTGATGGAAGCGCTGAAGCTGGATCCCGCGCGGACCGTCCCGATCTACCTCGGAGACGACCTCACCGACGAGGACGCCTTCCGCGTCGTGGAGATCGGCATCCTGGTAACCGAAGAGCCGCGGGAGACCCTGGCCTCCTACTCGCTGCGCGACCCGGACGAGGTGCGGCGCTTCCTGTCCTGGCTGGCGGACCGGGATTGACTGATAGGCTCGCGGCGGCCATGACCACCGAGATCACCCTGATCCTTCCCGATTCGATCGTGGAGCAGCTCTCCGCGTTGCCCGATCCCAACGACTTCGTGAGCCGCGCTCTGGCCGACGCTCTTCGCCGGCAGGCCGAGGCCGTCCCACCTCCGCCCGAGTCTTCCGGGCCCGTCCCGGTCGAGGTGGGAGTCCCCGGCTCGCTGGCCCGCATGCGCTCCGGCGAGGTCAACCTTCTCGGGCCGTTCGAGGTGCCGGGTCTGACGCCGCGTCTCCTCCGCATCTACCTGCCGCGGGACTACACCCCCGAGCGCCCCTCGTTCGCGCTTTACTCGTTCGACGGCCAGAACGTGTTTGACGACGCGCCGTCCTTCTCCGGCGGCTGGCACCTGCACGAAGCGATCGAGCGGCTGGCGCGAGCCGGCCGGCCGGCGCCGGTGGTGATCGGGATCGACCATGGCGGCAAGGAACGGAACCACGAGCTCTCGCCCTACGAGCTCTTCGAAAAGCCCGGCCAAGCGCCTGTGCTGCTCGATTGGGTCACCACCACGCTCATGCAGGCCTTGACCGGCGAGCTCAACCTCGTCCCCGGGCCTCTCGGCGCAGTGATCGGAGGCTCGTCCATGGGCGGCCTCTGCGCGCTCTGGTCGCACTTCCACTACCCGCACGCCTTCGGCGGCGCGCTGGTGATGTCGCCCTCGTTCTGGGTGGCGGACCAAGCCATCTTCGGCGACCTGGCCGACCAACCCACACCCGAGGTCACGAGAATCTATCTGGATGCCGGAGCCCGTGAGGACAGGGGCCGTCTGCTGCCGGTCGTCGCCGCCATGGCCGCCCACCTCGCCGGCCGCGGCTACGACGACGACCGCCTGATGTGGCGCCCCGACGCCAAGGGCCGCCACGACGAGGCGAGCTGGCGCCGGAGGCTGCCCAAGGCGCTCCGGTTCCTGTATCGCTAGCTAATGGCGGGAGTGCCAGCGGCGAGGATCTCGCCGGCCGTGAAAGCAGGCGATGACGACAGTCCTGTCCATCTCCGCAAGATAGAGAATCGAGTACGGAAAGCGACGCACGACGGCTCTCCGAACCTCTCCCCGGATTCTTGGATAGAGGAGAGGAGACCGTTCGACCGAGGCAAGAGTTGTCCGAACCTCTCTCAGGAAACTCCTGCCGACTCCCGCCTGCTGCTCCTCGTACCAGTTGTACCCCTTCTGAATCTCTTCTTTCGCGATGGAACGTAGAAACAGGGGTTGGCTCATGAACGGGATCTTTCGATCTCGTCCAGGGCTTCGACCCAGGGCGTGCCGGGGTCTCCGTCCCGCCGATACTCCTCGACCCGCCGATCCAGCTCCTCAGCCTGCGCCCCCGTCAGCGACGTCGGCTCTGGAAGCTCGGACAGGCTGTCCCACAGATCCTCGGCGAGCTGAACCCGCTCCTCCGCGGTCAGGTGACGGAAATCGAAGTTCGGATTGGCCATGGCTCCCCTCCTGGGCGCTCCTTATCGCGACTCCTGTACTATATCACGCAACGGGATCGATCAGGCCTGGATCGCTCCAATCAGTTCGGCCAGGATCCGAACCTCTCCTTCCTCGGCTTCTTCGAGCACGATCGGCTCGTAACTGTCCCGGTCCGACTCCGGGCGGAGGACGACCCGGGTGTGGCGCCAGGTTCCGTCCGGAGCTCGTTCCTTCTCGCTGTGATACCTCTTCAAGGTGTAGTGGCCGCCGCTGTCAATGTCCTGGATCTCGCGGTGCTCCACGAGGACGATCTTGCACTCGCGGCTGCCCTGAGGGTTCAGACGGAAAAGCGCCCAACCGCCGTTCGGGACGATCCGATTCATGGACTCTCCCACCACCTGCGCCACGAACATTCCCGGTCTCGGCCGATAGTAGTCGGGTAGCTCGGCCCACTCGAAGCGCTCGGGATGCGCGTCCTCCTCTCCCTGAAGCCTCGCACCCACCTGCTGCTCTGCGCTGAAGCGGCCCGCGGCTACCGCAAGGTCGTAGACCGGCACCGCGTTCTCGAACGGGCGGACCTCCTCCACCGGCACGATCCGGAAAGGCCGCTGCGGCCCGGCGTCCGGCTCCGGCTCGGTCTCCACGAAGAAATCGCCGAGCTTCTCGGCCTGGGCGAGCACGTTGTCCGTGGCTTCCTGCTGCTTGTCCGGCGGATAACGGTATTTCTTGAGCAGGCCCTTGACAAGGAGCCGCAGCCGCGCCCGGGAGCTGTCGAACTGGCTCCAGTCGATGGTGGCGTTTTTCCGAACGGTCCGGGCCAGCTCGCGGGCCATGGCGCTCAGCGTCTTGTCTCCGAGGTCGGCCACAGCGCTCTCGTTGGTCGCCAGGGCGTCGTAGAAGGCCAACTCTTCCTCGGTGAGGCCGAGTGCCTCGCCACGGTTGCCCTTCGCCCGGAAGTCCTTCGCCATGTCGATCAGCATGCTGATCATCTGGGCCGTCTCGATCGAGCGGTTCTGGTACCTCCGGATCGCCTCCTCCAGCATGCCCGCGAAGGAGCGGGCCTGGAAAAGGTTTTTCTTCTCCTGGCGTTCGACCTCGCCGCTCAGGAGCCGCTTGAGCAGCTCCACCGCGAGGTTGCGATACGGCAGGTTGCGGACCTCCTCCAGGAAATCGTCGGAGAGGATGGAGATCTCCGGCTTCTGAAGGCCGGCCGCCGCGAAGATGTCCACCACCTCGTCCGAGATCACCGCCCGCGAAACGATCTGGCGGATGGCGGCGTCCATCGCCTCGGGCGAGCGCCCCCGTCCCTCCGTTTCGGTCCTCTTGAGGATGCCGGCCCGCACGGACTGGAAGAAGGCACGTCGTCTCTGAGCACCATTGCGTCGTCGTGCGTGGCCGCCAGCGCGAAAGCCTTCGACAATTCGGCCACGGCCTGGAGATAGCGTGATTTGAGGTCTGGCGCCTGGAGAACGAAGTCGATGCCCGACGCCACGCCCGCGGCCCGCTTTGTGGCCGGGCCCTTGATCACCGCCTCGACATCGAAGCCGTGGAGCATGTCTCGCACCACGCCGTGCCACTCACGCAGAGCGGCCACGGCGTCATCGAAATTGATGTTCATCTTGCCCCGGCCGCCGCTGGCGGTGTAGCTCGCCACGGCTTCGCGGAGTTGGTCCGCCAGGCCGACCGGTTCTCTCTGCTCCACCTGCCCACCAGCAAGGTAATCGCTACCCTGCGGGCGGCGGGTCAAGCTCGGTCCCTTGCCTCCGAACTGGCCCCCTCTACGCCCGCGACGACAACGCCGGGGCGGCGGTAGTCGAGCGGCGCGTCCACGAGTCAGTCTAAAGACGGGCGGCCCCGAACGGGGTCGCCCTAGTCCTATGATTTCTCCTTGTTAGCCAACTCGTTCGCCGCTTCTCTCCCGATCTTGGAGAGCCTTAGCGTTGAAGTCAGCAGCCGCTTACTGACCAAGACATCAATGAAAGCGCGATCGAAGGTGTCGCTGTGTTCCTTGGCACCTTTGGGATAAAGAGCGACTAAGCCGCCACCGGGCTGCGTTGCCAAGGTGCCACCTTCAAGCAAAGTCCCCAAGATCCGCTTATGGGCAAGGGTGAGGCCACCCTGCTGCATGGCTCTCTTGAACGCACTTCGACGCCCGAGTTCGCTTGCAACTTCCGATGGTTCAAGCCCGAACCTTTCTGCGGACTTGAAATTTGCGAGCCCAAAGTCGTAACCGTGATTTCTGACCAGATCCTTTGCCCACTCGGCGGCCTCTTTGACCCTTTCGTCATCATCCATGGCTCTATCTCCGAGAGAGCGGCGCTCGTGCCGCTGCGCTCCTTTAGGCACGCTCTGAACGTGCTACCATGGGACCATGCAACACCGGTCAAGCAAGCCCAAACGCCCCAGGGTTTCAATGTCCGCGCCTTTCAGTCTGTGACCATACTGACCGGGTCGGAGCCCTCACCGCCAGAAGAGCCGGAGGACCCGATCAAGGCCGCCGCTCGGGAACTTGGGCGGCGGGGTGGGCCTAAAGGGCGGAAAGGCCAGAGCACAGAGCCTCACGCCCGAAAAGCGTAGGGAAATAGCAAAACGGGCGGCTGCGGCGCGTTGGAGCCGCTCGGATGCACCTGATAAGGTAGACAAGCCCTGACGGCTGCGAACCGTCAGGGGATTTCAAGCGGTCCTTGTTGTCCACCCCCCCGCCCCTCAGAACAGCCCTAGCCAGGAAGTCACTGAGGGTCGGGGTTCGCCTTACCACCCACCCCGGATCGTTCGGACGCACGCCGGAGACTCACCCGGTTGCCTCATTCCTCCCCTCCCGCGTTAGTCTGGCCCTGGCCAGACGAGGCTTTCTTCTGTTCGTAGTCATCAAGCTTTTCCATAAGGTCAAAAATGAACTTGCGGTCAGCGCTCGTTAGACTTCCGAAATCGCCCGGGACCACGAGGGTTAGAGGCATGCCGGGAGTTTCTAGCTTGATCGTCTTAGACGTTGAAGTTCCCTGAGGCGTTGTAGCGGCGGGGGACACGGGCTCCGGCGGCGTTACCGGTGTGGTGGGCTTTGCCTTGTGGCTCCGCTTCTTGCGAGAGGTGCCCCCGTTCCCGGTCTTGGGCACCTTAAGGAATCGCGATACCGGAATCCCAAGGTAACCCACCGCTCCAAGGAAGAAACGCATCGCCTTATCTCTCGAATCCCCTGTGTTGCCATATGAAGCGTTGATCTGCGGGAGCAGCTGACTAGGGGTGACCTTCATAAGGTCAAGGGCGAACAGATCGGCGTAGCGCTCGCGGATGACCTTCTCAAGCTGGCGCTTACGCTCCTCTTCATCGGGAACGGCGAGCGCGATCAGATCTGGGGTGGGGGCGCCGTCCCCGCCAGTCAGCCCGAGAAATCGGAGCGTGCTCATGATCTGCCCCTGAACACCCCACGACTGCCCGCTGAACAGATCCTTGTTGACGTAGTGTGGAAGGCCCTGGGACAACTGATCCAGAGCGTTCTTGAAGGTCGTCCAACCAACGTATGCCGCGTTGAGCTGCTTGTCATCGTCAGCCATCTCGCTCCTCCTTGCTACCAACACTAGATACTCTCGCATACCGGACTACCTACCGTCAAGAGATTTGGCAGGACTTTTTTGGTAGAAGCGCACCGGTAGGTCTAGTCCCGTGCTAGCCTTGGAGGCATGAGAGACCAAATTGCTGAAGGTAAAGAAGTTACTATCGACTCTGCGCAGGGGCAGATTAGTCGGATCGTCGTGGAAGTTCTTGGGGATGTAGTGCGAGTCTGCCGCCTGGATGAGTACGAGCGCGCCAAAAAAGAGGACCGGAGGCCCATAACGATGGGGTTCAGGATCTCGGATGTTCTTAGCGTCGGGGCTTGACATGCGCCTCCGTTGTCGCGGCCCTGGTAGAGGGGAACTTGATCCGGGCGGCCTCTCGAATGACGGGCGTGGCCCGGAACACGGTGACCCTACTTGATCTCGCCAGGGTGTGCGCGGCCTACTCGGATGAGCACCTCCGGAACCTGCCCTGCAAGCGACTCCAGGTGGATGAGATGTGGGAGTTCTGCTATGCCAAGGAGAAGAACGTCCCCGCCGACAAGAAGGGCGTTTTTGGCTATGGCGACGTCTGGACGTTCGTGGCGATCGACGCCGAGACGACACTTGTCCCCTCTTGGCTGGTGGGCTCGCGGGACGTGGGCTCAGCAACGGAACTCGCCGGACGTGGAAACCGGCCCGGCTTCTCCATCGGGCAGCTCGCCGGATGCATCCAACAGCCCATTGGATGCGTCACCCGGCTCATTGGATGCTTCCGGCAACTCGCCGGGTAGTGGGTCAGTTTCAACTCTTTGCATCCGGAAGCAGGCGGATCATGTCCTCGATCGACCACCGGCGCCCATCGACGCCTGCCGCCTGAGCCGGCGTCCGACCCTTCAGGCTCATGTGCTGGCGGCAGAAGTTGTAGTGAAAGAAGTGGACCGCGACGTGCGCCGTATGGTTCTCGACCTTCTTCGAGAACGCGTTGGTCAACCGGGTAAACCGGCGGATGCTCATCCGCATGGTCAGGTTCTGGCGCTCCACGTAGGACGTAGAGACGTGCTTCCGGTCCGGGTCGCCGGAGACGACCCGCTTCTCGGCTCCCGTACACACGGCCGGGCTGTAGCGCGTCTCGGGACCGCTCGGCGCGGCGGCGTAGATCTTCTGGAGCATCGCGTAATCCACGTCGCCGCCAAAGGCATCCTCGACCGCTTCCACGTACGCCTTCAGGCCGTCCGTGGTGAGCTGGATTCGACCCGCCAGCCGGCCCGCGAGATCCTGCATAACCTCGGTAGCGGAACCGGCGTCCCGCGAGCCAACCAGCCAGGACGGGACCAGCTTGGTATCTGCGTCGATGGCCGCGAAGGTCCACACGTCGCCATAGCCGAAAACGCCCTTCTTGGCTTCGGGGACGTTCTTGGCCTTGCTGTAGCAGAAGGCCCAGATCTCGTCCACCTGGAGCCGCTTGCAGGGCAGGTTCCGAAGGTGCTCATCCGCGTAGCTCTGGCAAACGTCGCCCAGCTCGACCAGGAGCTTGATGACCGTGTTCTTCGCCACGCCGGTCATGCGGACCGTGGCACGGACCGAGTTCCCCTCGACCAGGGCAGAGATGACGGCGGCGCGCTTCGCGTTGTTGAGTACGTTTGCCATACTGACCATTATGCTTAGGCGGGAAGGGAAAGTCAAGCAATTTTCCCTCTGTAGATACAGTTCCGAGCGGGTCAATTTGACCCGATCAAGTCATATGCATAGAATGGAAAGGGACGTGGCGGGGGTCGGCCCCCCTTTGGGAGCCGCCCCTCACCAACCGCCGTCCGACTGGCTCGCGCTACCTGTCTCTCCCGCCAAGGTTCGGCAGGTAGCCGGCCATCCTCTTACAGTTCCCGCTTAAGGCCCCTACCGCCGCCGGACACCCGGCAGAGGCGCGCTTCTTTTTTGAGATGCATACTTGCCTCCCTGGTCAAGCTTGAGCTACTTCTCGATCCTGGCCTACCCACTCACTGAGCCCCCACTTCGCATCCTTGTTGACCAGCCGGGTTCCCCTGATCTTGAGGGCACCATGCAAGGAACCGTAAACTGCGTCATAGGGCCTCTTCTTCGCACTCTTTGGCCGATACCCTCTCTTCTCCAGCTCGGTAACCAGCTCCCGGGTAGTCATGAAGCGGTCTTGGCCCTCAAGGATCTCTATGACTCTCTCAGCCACGGTCAGTTCCCTATGGGCCGGCTTCCTCGTCGGCACTGGCCTGAGAGGTAGCACTGGCTGGAGCTTGGGTTGAGCTTGCTCTCGCTCCTTTACGTACCGCTCTACCCTTGCCACCAAATCAACCAACTCGTCTCGACGCTGTACGGCGAGCCTGGCCGCCTCTTCCGCTCTGCCCACCTCGGCTTCGGCTTGTGCCAGATCGCTCCGCAGATCGGTCAGGGAGATTGAGTGTTCCATAATCGGGCGGCCTCCTCAAGGACTTTGATGGTACTGAACCGTGAGCCATCAATCAAGAGGGAAATGAGTTTGACCTCAAAGTCATTGAGGTACCTGTTTAGACCGCGATTCGTGGCATACTGATGCCATGCCTAGGCACTCAAGAATCAAGCCCGAGCACCCGGAGGTACTCCCAAAACGGCCACGAGATCCAAACCAGCTCGCTTTCCAGGTCGTAGGCGAGTTGACCGGAACGCTTGAGCCACTCCCGCCGGAGGATGCAGGTCCACCCAAGAACCCTGCCGCTGTGGCCCTAGGGAAGCTTGGAGGATCGAAGGGAGGGAAGGCCCGAGCCGCGAACCTCACACCCGAACAGCGGCGGGAGATCGCCCAGAAAGCGGCGCTCAAGCGATGGGGGAAGGAAGAGGAGGGGGAGAAGTAGGGCCGGCCCTTTGGGAGCCGGCCCCAGCGTAGCGGTTCTTACGCCTGTTCGCGGACGTGGCGCTCGATGACTGCCGCCCCGCCGTGCTCGTCCCGGGCGAAGATTGGCGCCAGCTCAGACCCGAGGGACCGGGCCTGACCCGCCGAGCGTAGGGTCGCGATCAGCTTGCAGGTGGGCAGGTGGACCAGGGAGAACCGGTGTCCTGCTACTGGCCCGTCTGCGGTCCCTCGGAAGTAGCCGAAGGGAGGCGAGAGCCGCCCCCGGACCGTCACCTCGGAGCCGTCCAGGAGACGGACCTTGAAGGCTCCCAGGTGCCACGCGAGGGGGATAGGCCGCCCCGCCCTGGCCCGGTGCTCCAGGAAGGCATCCAGGGCGCCAGCCGCCCACGATCCGACCGAAGCGAACCCTTCCCCCTCAGCCGCCCGTTTCCAGCGGGCAGACTGCGCGAGAGTGGCCCGGACGGTGAACGTCGCGACCTTCACGGCTTCTCCCCCCGGGCGGCCTGCGGGAACAGCTCGGGCCACGCCCATTCCTGGAATCGCTTGAGCGCGTAGTGGCGGTTTCGATCCCTCTCCCGCTCCTGGTCGATGCCTGGCCCGGCCGGGTGGCGGTTGGCGAGGTACATCTCTCTCCGTCCCATGCGGAGCACCTGCCGGGCTTTCTTGAGCTTCCGATGGTTGCGGATCACGTAGCGCGCCGAGAAGAGGAGAAACTCGGCAACGCTCATCCCGTTCTGGATCGAGAGCGCGGCCATCTCCAGCTCGACCTGCCGGAACGTGTCGTGGACCTTCACTCGGTAGACCTGCGGCTGATACTCGCCGATCGGGGCGAGCCGCTTCTGGCGTAGGGTGTCCTCCCATCCCATGGCTTACTCCGCCTCCCCGTGCCACGGGCCAAGCTCGGACTCCAGCACGTTGGCGATGCCGCGCACCTCGACGGAGAGGCTGGCGGCTACGCGGGCGTGTTGCTCTTCGTGCGTGGTGTTCGGGCTTGTCATCTCCGGGTTGCCGATCGAGGCGAGATGGCCCTCGATGACGCGGAGGTCGCCCACCAGGGCGCGCAGCTCGGAACGGATGTGTCCCTCGGGCTGGTTCGGCCAGTAGCCCCGGTACTCCAGGGCCATGTCGAAGATGAGATTGCCCACCTCCCGGAGACAGCGGTTGTGCTCCGGTTCGGTGAAGACGGCGAGGAACGTCTCGCGGAAGATCGCGAAGTCCTCGAAGTCGGCGGGGGTGATGATGGGCGGAACGGCTGCGGGGTCAGGTGTAGACTGCGGGCGGTCGGGCATAGGGTAGGTTCCTTTGCTCGGCTAAGGTCCGGCGGCGTGTCCTACCACTCCGTCGGGCCGTCTCTCAGGGATCGAGGGAGGGCGTCCTCCCCCTTACGGGGAGGACGCTACCTTAACTCGCCAATCCCGTAAACCCTTCAGCGCCCTACATTTGAAACTGACCCACTACCACTCGCCGGACGCGGAAACCGGCCGGTTTCTCCATCCGGCGCCTCGCCGGATGCGCCCAACGACCCGTTGGATGCGTCACCCGGACTGCCGGATGCTTCCGGCGGCTCGCCGGACGTGGAAACGGCCGGTTTCTCTATCCGGCAGCTCGCCGGATGCGTCCAACGACCCGCTGGATGCGTCACCCGGACCGCTGGATGCTTCCGGCGGCTCGCCGGACGTGGAAACCGGCCGGTTTCTCTATCCGGCGCCTCGCCGGATGCGTCCAACGACCCGTTGGATGCGTCACCCGGACCGCCGGATGCTTCCGGCGGCTCGCCGGACGTGGAAATCGGCCGGTTTCTCCATCCGGCGGCTCGCCGGATGCGTCCAACGGACCGCCGAAAGGGCCGGAATCTCAGGAGTGGCACGCCAGGTCGAGCCTATTTCGAGCCCGTCCGGGGCAGAATGCCCGGGACAAACCCATGCACTCTTCCGCGACATGGTATACTGAATGCGGGAAAAGATGGTTTCCCCACGATCCATGGGAGAGAGGGACGTTATCCATGGCAGCGATTCCCTTGAATCCGGAAATCTTCTACCCGGAGTCCGACGGAAAGCCCCTGGGCGAGACGGAAGACCACGTCAACGAGATCGTCGATCTCCTCACGGCGCTCAAACGGCGCTACAGAGACGTCGCGGACGTTTACGTCGGCGCCGACATGTTCCTCTACTACGTCGAAGGGAACCCGGGCCGTTGCGTCTGCCCGGACGTTTTCGTGACCGTCGGGATTCCGAAGAAACCGGAACGGCGGTCCTACTTCCTCTGGCGTGAAGGCCGCCCGCCTTCGATGGTCATCGAGGTGACTTCGGAGGGGTCCCGCAGGGAGGATCAGGACAAGAAGGATCTCTATGCCCGGCTCGGCGTCGAGGAATACTTCCTCGACGATCCCCTGGGCGATTACCTGAAGCCAGCTCTTCAAGGATAACGTCTGGTCCGGGGCAGGTACGAACCGCTCGAGCCGGACGAAGAGGGCGCGCTCCTGAGCCGGACGACCGGCCTCCGCCTCCGCCAGGAAGGCAAGGGGGTGCGGCTGATCGACGCCGAAACCCGCCAGCCGCTGCTCCGGGTCGACGAGCAGAGCCGTCTCCTTGATGAGACGCAACGGGCACTCCAAGCGGCGGAGGAAGAGATCGCCCGTTTGCGCCGACAGGCGGGTGAGTGATCGGAAGGCCCTTCAGATCACCGGGTGGTACGCCAGGCTCGCCCCGACCCAGGTCTTCTGCTTGTTGAAATCGACGCCCATCATCTTCCCCTTGCTCATGCGCACGAGGTTGTTGATGAGCCGGGGCCGGCCGTCCTGCCAGACGAACATCATCCGGACCTCGGCCTTGGCGCCGCCGTCAGGGGTCTCGATGACGGGGGCGTACTCGACCTTCCTCTGGAGGAGGTAGTTGGCGGGGTCCTGGATCGACTTCAGGCGCTCCGGGCTCGGACCCAGCTCGACGCCGAGGCCGGCGAAGGAGTAGAGCGGCTTCAGGACCCACTCGTCCAGGTCGGCCGGAACCTCCTCGAGATCGCTCAGGAAGAAGGTCTCCGGCGCGTACGGCGGCTGGAGGAACGGCAGCGAATACTTGCTGATGCGGAAGTACCAGTTCGGGTGCCCCACCCACTCGGCTCCCAGGTCCCGGATGTCCTTCCGGAAGAGGTGATCGAAGGCGAGGCCCTTGCGCTCCAGCTCGTCGAAGATCACCCGGTTGTAGATCCGGCGGATGGGCAGCTCGCGGCCGTCCTTCTCGTGGACCAGCCGGCCTTCCCGCTCCTTCACGTCGCGCGGACAGACGATGTGGAGGCCCAGCTCCCTCTCCATCACCGCGAAGTCGCAGCGCGTCTTCTGGTGCTCGGGGTCGATCTCCAGGAGGACGACCTCCTGCGGATCGCAACCGCCCACGATCACCTCGCGCAGGCAGTCGATATAGCTCCCCCGGTCGAGGTCTCCGAAGTAAGGAGTCACCTTCTCGGGAATGTCGAACCAGCGCCGGAAACCGCCGTCGAGGAGCCATTGGAAGCCGTAGAGCGACGGAAAGCCCTGCAGCTCGATGAGCCGCGGGACGATCTCGCCGGCCGCGTCCAGCGCCAGGGCGAAGTCGATCTGGAGGAAGACGGGGTGCGCGGTCTCGCCGGGTACGGAGAGCTCGGCGCGACCCGCGGGGCCGGTCCGCCGGAGGTAGTCCTCGGAGGTGACCGTCTCCAGGATCTGCCAGGCGGCCCGCTCCAGCTCCCGGGTCAGGCGGTCCGAGAGGAAGAGCGGGGTCTCGCTGATCCGGAACTCGATGGGGAAGCCGACCTGGGACTCCAGGTCGCGCACCATCCCGCGATAGCGCTCCTCCGTGAAGGCTTCGTTGTAGGCCCGGCGGAGATCCGGGACCATTTCAGATCAGGAACTCTCCGTCGCGCATGACCTCTTCGCCGTCCATCCAGACGGTGACCTCGCGCGGCGCGACGCAGTCGATGTGGGTGGTCGAGACCCAGTCCTGGCCCGTGTGCTCGGCGTACGGATGGCCGAAGGCGATGTGGACGCCCGGGATCTTCTCGTCCTGGAGGATGTTGCCCCGCACGTCCTCGACCGCGATGTTGGTGCCGATGGCGAACTCCCCCACCCGGTCGCTGTTCTCGTCGGTCTCCGTGTAGCGCCGGAACTCCTCGACCAGCTCGCGGTTCGTGCACTCCAGGCCGGCGATGCGGCCGCCCCGGACCTCGATGGCGAGCGGCGTCTCGCGCAGGTCGCCGTACTTGCGGCACAGGTAGTCGCCCACCACGCCGTCCACCACGAAGCGGCCGTTGACGTCCCACGGCGAGGTGAAGATCTCGCCGCCCGGCAGGTTGCCCCACTTGTCCGGCGAGATGATGCCGCTCGTCTTCAGCCACCGGAGATGCGGCGCGAACTCGGCCACCAGGTCGGTGCCCGCCTTCGAGGTCACCCGGATGGTTTTCGCCCTGCGCGCCTTCTCGATCAGCCGCGAGCTGAGCGCATCGACCTCCAGGAAGTCGGCCCGCATGCCCTCGACCATGCACTGGCGGTCGATGTTGACCATGTGGCCGTGGCGGATGCGCCGGCGGTTGATCACGCTGGTCATGGCGATGCGCGAGGTCAGCTCGCCCTGCTGCGCCTGCGCCGCGAAGATGCTCACCTGCGCCCGCTCCAGGTCGTCCAGGATCTCCTGCGGCATGGCCGTCAGCGGACGGTCCGCGTAGTCCTCCAGGACGAACACGTTGTGGGCGGAGCCGATCTCCCGGATCTCCCGCGCGAGCGCGGCGGCGATCTCGATCGTCTCCAGGTCGGTGATGACGGTGACCCGCTCCTCCGGCTTGAGCCGCAGGCAGGTCACGACGGCGTTGCGCGCGCCGGGGACCAGGTCCGGGCTCACGCGGATGTCTTCCAGGTTCATGGCTCGTTCCTTATGCCGCTTTTATGCCATATCGAGCCCACGATGGGTCTCGGCCACAATGTAATCGACCACCGCCTTCGTGTCGTTGGTCTGATTGTAAACCTCAACCTGTCGATCCGCGCCTGTTCCGTGCCGCAAGATCTCGTGGATGTAGCTGAGCTGCTCCCGGCTGCCCAGCTCGTCCACCACGTCGTCGATGAACTCCAGCAGCTCGTGGATCAGCGCCACGCACTCGACCTCTTCGCGCTTGCCGAAGTCGATCAGCTTGCCGCGGATGCCGTAGCGCGCCGCGCGCCACTTGTTCTCGCTGAGCAGCAGCCGCCGGTAGAGCCGGAAGCCCAGGTTCTTCTTGATGAGCTTGTACAGCTTCGCGGTGACCGCCTGGCAGAGCGCCGCCAGGGTCAGGGTCTCCTCGACCTGCATGGGCTGGTCACAGATGCGGAACTCGAGGGTGTCGAAGAACGGATGCATCCGGATGTCCCACCAGATCTTCTTGGCGTTGTCGATGCACCGGGTCTGGATCAGGAGCTTGATGTAGTTCTCGTATTCCGAGTAGCTCTGGAAGTGGTCCGGGATCCCGGTCCGCGGGAAGCGCTCGAAGACCTTGCTGCGGTAGGACTTGAGGCCCGTGTTGCGGCCCTCCCAGAACGGCGAGTTGGTCGACAGGGCGAAGATGTGCGGCAGGAAGTATCTGGCCGCGTTCATGATGTGGATCGCGGTCTCGCGGTCGTCGATACCCACGTGGACGTGGAGGCCGAAGATCAGGTTCGCCCGCGCTACCTGCTGGAGGTCCTCGATGATCTCCTCGTAGCGCGGATGGGGAGTGATGAGCTGGTCCTGCCAGCGGGCGAACGGATGGGTGCCCGCGGCCGCGAAGGTCAGGCCGCTGCGCCGGGCGAGGCCGGCGAGCTGGCTGCGCAGGCGGACGACCTCGCGGCGGGCCACCGTGATGTCCCGGCAGATCGGCGTGCCGACCTCGATCACGGACTGGTGCATCTCCGCCTTCAGCTCGTCCTTGAGCAGCTCCCGGCCGGCTTCCAGGAGCTGCTGGACGTGGGAGCGCAGGTCCCGCGTCTCCAGGTTGATGAGCTGGAACTCCTCCTCGATCCCCAGAGTGAACAGCCCGGCTTCGCTCATGGTTTGGCGTCGTCAGCGCGCGGTGCCGCGGACGAACTCCCCCCATTTCAGGTTGTTCTCGCCTTCGTTCTCCTGGGCCTTGCGGATCGCCATGTTGGCGGCGGTCTCCACCACCCACTCGAAGTTGTCCTCGCCGATCGAGTTGACGTCCGCGTCCGGCGCCGGGTTGCAGAAGTCGATGGCGTAGGGCACGCCGTCGCGGACCGCGAACTCGACGGTGTTGAAGTCGTAGCCCAGCGCCCGGTTGAGCGCCAGGACGCCGTCCTCTACCTTCTTCAGGATCTCCGGGGAGACCGGCGGGCCGTTGCGGACGTAGCGCAGGTGGAACGGCTGGCGCGGGTCGTACTGCATGATCCGCACTTCGCTGCGGTCGAGGCAGTAGCAGCGGAAGTACTCCGTGAAGATGATCTCTTCCTGGAGCATCATGACGAGCTGGCCGGTCTCGTTGTAGACCCGGAAGAAGTCCTCCGGATTGTCCAGGCGGTAGACGTTCTTCCAGCCGCCGCCCGCGAACGGCTTGAAGTAGGCGGGCCAGCCGACGTACTCGAAGATGCCCTCCCAGTCGAGCGGATAGGCCAGGTTGCGGAACGACTTGTCGCCGGTGTCCGGCGGATGCTCCTTGGAGGGCAGGAGGACGGTCTTGGGCACGGCCACGCCGATCTTGGTGGCGAGGCAGTTGTTGAAGAACTTCTCGTCCGCGCTCCACCAGAACGGGTTGTTGATGACGGCGGTGCCGTTCAGGGCGGCGTTCTTGAGGTAGGCGCGGTAGAACGGGATGTCCTGGGAGATGCGGTCGATGATGACGGAGTACTCGCTGGGCTTGCCCTGCACGAGCTTGTCGATCCGGACCGGCTCCGCGGTGATCCCTTCCACATTCTTGCTGCGGACGCGCTCCAGGAAGGCCCAGGGGAAGGTGTCTTCCTGTCCGAAAAGAATCCCGATCTTCTTCATGTGCGCTCTCATCTCCTCCGGTCAAAGTCCTGCAACCGTGCGCACAGTACCACAGGGAGGGTTTGACTTTTATGCCCCTTTCCCGCACCATTTCCTCGTTCCGGCTCCGCGCCCCGCCTTCGGGCGGCAGAGACGCGGCGGTCCCAGAGGCTTGGGCGGCTCAAGGGATCGGGCGGGATGGGACCCGCCGATGACGGATACGCCCAGAAAGGAGGTGGTCCGGTGAAGATTGACAGTCACGGTTTGGAGGTGGCGTCCTCGTAAGAGGCTCCTCCAGGTCAGTGCCGACGGAGGGTGACCTCGACGACCGAGGGCAACCCAACGCCACCAAAAGACCTAAAAAAGCCCCGGTTCCGCGAGGAGCCGGGGCTTTTTGCTATCCGGGCCGGAACCGGGCCAGCTCGAAGCTCAGCCTCACTTCCATCGCGCCGATCCCCTCGACCTTTTCCCGCTGACTGGCCCGGGCTCCCCGGTAGGTGGAAGCGAGCGCATCGCGCACGGCGCCCGGCTCCAGCATGGCGCTGGTCTGGAAGAGCCAGTGGGCCTCCAGCTTGAAATCGGTCAGCTCCTCCAGCACCTTCTCCAGCCGGCTCCTCCGCAGCACGCGCTCACCTTGCACCGCCTTGCGCAGCTCGATCAGGTCGTCCTCCGCGGGCACGGCGACCAGCAGTCTCCCTTCGGGCTTGAGAATCCGCCGCAGCTCCGCCGCCGGCCGGCGGCCCGTGATGGAGAGCGCCAGATCGAAGGAGCCGTCCGCGAACGGAAGCGCCCGGTCGGCATTGGCCACCCACCAGCTCACGCCAGGCCAGCGCCGGGCCGCGAGGTCGATGGCCGGCACGGACAGATCCACGCCATGAGCCTCCCTCCCCGGCGCCAGCGAGCCCAGGAAGTAACCCTCCCCGCAGCCGACGTCGAGCACGGAGGCTGGCTCCCCCATCTTTTCCAGGATCTCCTTCAGAAGGAACTCGCCATGACCTGCATCCAGGAACCGGCGCCGGGCCAGGGCCGCCTCCTTGGAATCGCCCGGGTTTTTGGAGCGCCGGTCCTGGGGCTGGAGGAGATTGCAGTAGCCGCTCCGGGCCACATCGAAGACGTGGCCGCGGTCGCAGATCCAGGATCGGTCCCGGGGCTCCAGCGCTGCGCCGCAACCGCGGACGGGACAGAGGACGGTGACCATGCCGGCAGAGTATAGAAGCCCGGATACAATCCGCCCGCGATGTGGAAGCCCGGCGACCGACTCACTCATCGATTCAATCCCGAGATGGGCCCCGGCCAGGTGGTCGAGGTCCGCGGCCGCAACGTCGTGGTGCGCTTTCCCGAGAGCGACCAGACCCTTTCGCTCGCCACGGGCTCCGACGCGCTCGTCCCTCTCGTCCTCGTGCCCGGAGCGCGGGCGCGCCTCGAAGGGACGAACGAGACCGTCGTGGTCTCCTCCTGCGAAGAAGGCCTCTGCCGCCTGGAGGACGGCCGCGAGGTGCCGGTCTCCGAGCTCTGGCCGCTCCCCGCGGAGCTGCCTCCGGCCGAGCGCCTCGCCCGCGGCCAGGTGGACAGCTACGACGACTTTTTGAACCGCGTGGACGGCCTCCGTCTCCAGCGCATCCGCCAGGCCGGCGGCCTCGGCTCGTTCCTCGGCGGGCGCATCCAGCTCTTCCCCCACCAGCTCTACGCCGCCGAGCGCGCCTGCCACAGCGATCCCGTGCGCTGGCTCCTCGCCGACGAGGTCGGCCTGGGCAAGACGGTCGAGGCCTGCCTGATCCTCAACCGCCTCCTCCAGACCGGCCGCGCCGACCGCACGCTGATCGTGGCGCCCGAGACCCTCACCCTCCAGTGGCTCGGCGAGCTCTGGCGCAAGTATCACCAGGTGTTCGTCCTGCTCGACGAGAAGCGCCTCGCCGACGTGGCGCGCGACCATGGCGCCGACTTCAACCCGTTCGACGTCCACCGCCGCGTCATCGTCGGTCTGGACACCCTGGCCTCGCGGCGCCGGCTCACCGAGCAGGCGGCCGAAGCCGGGATCGACCTCCTCGTGGTGGACGAGGCGCACCACCTGCGCCGGCCGCCCGGACACCCCGGCAGCGAGGCCTACCGCGCCGTCGCGCCGATCGCCGCCCTGGGCCGGCACGTCCTCCTCCTCTCCGCTACGCCGCTGGAGGACGACGCCCACGGCTTCTTCCGCCTCCTCCAGCTCCTGCGGCCCGAGGAGTTTCCGGAGGAGGAGAGCTTCGCCGACCGGCTGGCCCGGCGCGAGCCGCTGCCGCCCTGCACCAGCTCCGCCCGGCGGGCCGACATCGGAGGCCTGCCGCCGCGGGTCGGCGTGCCGGTCGACATCGAGGATTCAGGCTGGGAGCCGCTCCGCCGCCTGGAGCGGCTCATGCGGTCGCTGCCCGCGGACAACCCGCTCGCCGAGCGCCGCAAGGCCGAGCGCATCGTCCGCGCCCTGTCCTCCCCCGCCGCCGTGGCCGCGGTGCTGGACCGGACCGAGCGCGAAGACCCCGCGCTGACCTTCCTGCTGCCCGAGGCCGAGCGCGCCGACCCGCGCGTGAAGTGGCTGGCCGAGCAGGCGGCGCGCTGGCAGCAGGCCGGCGAGAAGACGCTCGTCTTCGTGGCCCATCGCGAGACGCTGGAGCGCCTCAAGGCGGCGGTCGAGCGCGAGGGCCGGGCGCGGGCCGGCCTGTTCCACGAGGACCTGCCCGCCGAGCGCCGCGACATCGAGGTGGCCCAGTTCCGACTGCCGGAAGGTCCGGCGATCCTGATCTCGACCGAGGCCGGCGGCGAGGGGCGCACCTTCGAGTTCTGCCGCCGGCTCATCCTCTTCGATCTGCCCTGGAACCCGGCCGTGGTCGAGCAGCGCATCGGCCGGCTCGACCGCATCGGCCGGAAGATCCCGACCGAGATCGTCTACTTCCGGCCGCCTTCCGGGCTGGGCCGGGCGGTGGCCGGCCTCTACGAGGCCATCGGCCTGTTCGAGGAGCCGCTCGGCGGCATGGAGCGCGAGCTGCGGCACGTGGCGCGGGCGGTCGAGCGCGAAGCGTTGCAGGGATCGGACGAAGTGGATTCGGCCGTGTTCGAAGCGGTGCTCAAGGAGGCCCAGGAGGCGCACGACCGGGTGCGCAACGCCGCCTATCACGAGCTCCACCGCGACCCCTATCGCCCGGAGATGGCCGGGGAGATCCTCGCGCGCGTGCCGCCCGACCTGGACTTCCTGAACGAGAGCGTGGTCCTGCGCGCGGCGGGACGGTTCGGCTTCCTGCTGGAGCCGCAGAGCGGCCGAGGGGCCTGGGCGATCGAGTTCGGCTGGGAGGCGCTGGTGGACCACATCCCGGGCGTGCCGCCGGGCTCGCGCTATCTCGGCACCTTCGACCGCGCCGAGGCCGTGGACCGCGAGACCCTGGACTTCTTCGCCTCGGGCCACCCGCTGGTCGAAGGCGTGCTCTGGGAGCTGGAGGACGGCCCGCGCGGCCAGGTGGCGCTCTTCCAGGTCTCCGGCCCCGAGGAGGCCTTCGGCCTGCTGGCGATCTACCGCCGCGGCGTCGACTTCGAGGTGGTCGCGGTGGACAGCCAGGGCCGCCCGCGGCCGGATCTCGCGGAGCGGTTGACGGCGCGGGACGTGGTCACGGAGCCGGTGGAGGCGAAAAAGTGGACCGGCCAGGCCGGCTGGGGCAAGGTGGTCCGCCGCATGGCCGCCGCCCTGCCCGGGGACAAGCCCCAGGCCATGGCGGCGTTCCGGATACGGCGGACCGGGTAGCCCTACTTGAAGTAGCCGTTGACGTCCACGATCAGGTCGACCGTCCCGCCGCCGCCCAGGAAGGCCGCGGCGCCCAGCGTGCCGTCGCCGTTCGTGGCGAGCGGCATGAAGGTGTTGTTGGCCCGGTTGAGACCCGCCTGGAAGTTCAGCGTGCTGGTCGCCGGCACCGAGCCGTCGCCCGGGTACAGCCGGAGGTTGCCCGAGCTGCTGGGCGCGAACACGGTCACGTTGAGCGACACCGCCTTGGCGTCGGCCGGCACGCCGCAGACTCCGGTGACCTGGAAGACCAGCGGCACGCCGGAATTCAGGGTCAGGCTCGGCCGGGTGTCGAGCACGCGGCAGGGCTCCAGGGTGTAGAAGTCCTGGCCGATGTCGTTGAAGGTGGCGGTCACCGAACGCGCCTGGTCCATCGTCACCATGCAGGTGCCGGTCCCCGTGCAGTCGCCGCTCCAGCCGGCGAAGACCGAGCGCTCGCCCGCGGCCGCGGTGAGGGTCACGGAGGCGTTGAAGGTGTACGACTCGCTGCAGTCGGAGCCGCAGTCGATGCCCGCCGGCGAGCTCGTCACCGTGCCCACGCCGTCGCCGTCCTTGGCCACGGTGAGCACGAAGCTGCCGACCTCGAAGTTGGCCGTCACGGCGCGCGCCTGATCCATCGTCACCACGCAGGGGTCGGTGCCCGTGCAGGCGCCGCCCCAGCCGCCGAACACCGAGCCGGTGTCGGGCGTCGCCGTCAGCGTCACCTCGGTGTTGTAGTCATAGGACTCGCTGCAGTCGGAGCCGCAGTCGATCCCGGCCGGCGAGCTGCTCACGCTGCCGCTCCCCGCGCCCGCGAGGCTCACCGTCAGCTCGAAGGTCTGCACCGAGAACGTGGCGGTCACCGAGCGCGCCTGGTCCATCGTCACCACGCACGGATCGGTGCCCGTGCAGTCGCCGCTCCAACCATCGAACAGCGATCCCGTGGCCGGCGTCGCCGTCAGCGTCACCATGGTGTTGTAGTTGTAGCTTTCCGAGCAGTCGGAGCCGCAGTCGATTCCGGCCGGCGAGCTGCTCACGCTGCCGCTCCCCGCCCCGGCCAGGCTCACCGAAAGCGTGAAGGTCTGAAGCGTGAATGTCGCGGTCACCGAACGCGCCTGGTCCATCGTCACCACGCAGGACCCGGTTCCCGTGCAGTCGCCGCTCCAGCCCGTGAAGTCCGAGCCGGTGGCCGGCGTCGCCGTCAGGGTCACCATGGTGTTGTAGTCATAGAGCTCGGAGCAGTCGCCGGGGCAGTTGATCCCGGCTGGCGCGCTGGTCACCGTGCCGCTGCCCGTCCCCGCCAGGCTGACCGAGAGCGTGAACGTCTGGAGGGTGAACGTGGCCGTCACCGACCGCGCCTGGGTCATCGTCACCACGCAGGACCCGGTCCCCGTGCAGTCGCCGCTCCAGCCCGTGAACGTCGAGCCGGTCGCCGGAGTGGCCGTCAGGGTCACCATGGTGTTGTAGTTGTAGGCCTCCGAGCAGTCGCCGGGGCAATTGATGCCGGCCGGCGCGCTCGTCACCGTCCCGCTGCCCGTCCCGGCGAGGCTCACGGACAGCGTGTGGGTCGTGATCGTGAACGACGCGGTCACCGATTTCGCCGCGGTCATCGTGACCACGCACGTTCCGGTCCCGGTGCAGTCGCCGCTCCAGCCGGTGAAGGTCGAGCCCACCGCCGGAGTCGCCGTCAGGGTGACGACCGTGCCCGTGGCGTACGCCTCGCCGCAGTCGATGCCGCAGTTGATCCCCGCCGGCATGCTCGTCACCGTGCCGCTGCCCGTCCCGGTCTTGTTCACCGAGAGGGTGAAGGCGGCCTGGAACGTCGCCGTCACATTGCGGTCCTGGTTCATCTTCGCGATGCAGGCGCCGGTGCCCGAGCAGGCGCCGGACCAGCCGGTGAAGACGTAGCCCGAGTTCGCCGTGGCGGTCAGCGTCACGTCGGTGTTGTGGGGATAGTCCTCGGTACAGTCGCCCGGGCAGTTGATCCCGGAGGGGGCGCTGACCACCGATCCGCCGGTGCCGCCAGCACCTCCGAGCGTGACGGTCAGAGTCTTTGGCGTCTGGGCGGCGACAGCGGCCGGCAGGAACGCGAGGAAGGCAAACAGGGCCAGAAAGACAAGGCGGCGCAGGATCATGGATCCCTCCTGGGGAAACCCATCTGTGGTGGACCGAGTAAGACCGAGAACGAGAAACCGAATACGACAGATGAAGCTGAAAGAATCACTTTACACCTTCCGGGACCGGGTCCGCGTCTATCGTTCGGTATAGGAGTCCAGCGGGAGCCAGACCCGGGCTTGACAGAATAGAACGACCGTTCGTATCATGGGCCCATGGGCAAGGGAATGGAGACCCGCGACCGGATCCTGGACCAGGCGGTCCGCATCGCCAGCCGCGACGGGCTGGAGGGGCTGACCATCGGCAGCCTGTCCTCGGAGCTCAACCTCTCCAAGAGCGGGCTGTTCGCCCACTTCGGGTCCAAGGACGAGCTCCAGCTCCAAGTGCTCCACGCCGGGGTCGCCCGGTTCACCGAGACCGTGGCCCGGCCGGCCCTGGCCGCTCCCCGCGGCGAGCCGCGCATCCGGGCGTTTTTCGAGCGCTGGCTCGCCTGGGCCAACGACCCCGCCATGCCCGGCGGGTGCATCTTCGTCGCGGCCTCGGTCGAGCTCGACGACCGGCCCGGGCCGCAGCGGGATTTCCTGGCGCAGGCCTACGGCGACCGCATCGCCTTCCTCGCCAAGGCGGCTCGCATGGCCGTCGAAGCCGGGCACTTCCGCGCGGACCTCGACTGCGAGCAGTTCGCGTTCGACATCGACTGCCTCGCCCTCGGCTTCCATTACGCCAAGCGCCTGCTGCGCGACCCGAAGGCCGAGCCGCGCGCCCGCTTCGCGTTCGAGCGCCTCCTCACCCTCTGCAAGGCCTGACTCTGAGAGCCCCATGAAGAAGGCCGTACTCCACTCACCCGAAAATCGCACGATCGTTCGTGCCGCATAGGAGAGCATCATGGCCGACGCCTACATCCTGGACGCCGTCCGCACGCCGCGAGGTCGCGGCAAGGCGGGTAAGGGCGCCCTGTCCGGCATCCACCCTCAGGAGCTGCTGGCCCAGACGTTGAACGCCCTGACCGGCCGCTCCGGCCTCGATCCGGCCGAGGTCGACGACGTGGTCGTCGGCTGCGTGTCCCAGGCCGGCGAGCAGGGCGCGAACATCGCCCGCAACGCGATCCTCGCGGCCGGCTGGCCGATCGAGGTCACCGGCGTGAGCCTGAACCGGTTCTGCGGCTCGGGCCTCCAGGCCGTGAGCTTCGGCGCCATGGGCGTGGCCTCCGGCCTGCAGAAGCTCGTGGTCGCGGGCGGGGTCGAGAGCATGTCCCGGAACCCGATCGGCTCGGACGGCGCCGGCCAGGACGGCGGCAACCTGCGGCTGCGGGGACGGTACTTCCAGGTGCCCCAGGGCATCAGCGCGGATCTCATCGCCACGCTCGAAGGCTTCTCCCGCGAGGACGTGGACGCCTTCGCGCTGGAGTCCCAGCGCCGCGCGGCCCGGGAGCAGGAGGCGGGCCACTTCCAGCGCAGCCTGATCCCGGTGTGCGACCCCGAGACCCGGACGGTAGCCCTGGACAAGGACGAGCACCCGCGGGCGGAGACCACGGCCGAGGGGCTCGCGGCGCTCGCTCCTTCCTTCGGGAAGCTCGGCTCGTCGCCGCTCGGCCCGGACGGCGAGACCTACGACGAGGTCGCCCGTATCCCCTATCCCGACGTGAAGGAGATCCGGCACGTCCACACGGCCGGCAATTCGAGCGGCGTGGTGGACGGGGCCGCCGCGGTGCTGATGGCCTCCGGGGACTATGTCCAGGCGCACGGCCTGAAGCCGCGGGCGCGGGTGCGCGCGCTGGCCACGGCGGGCTCGGAGCCGGTCATCATGCTGACCGCCCCGACCCCGGCCTCCCGCAAGGCGCTGGAGCAGGCCGGCATGGAGCCGGGCGACATCGACCTCTGGGAGATCAACGAGGCCTTCGCCGCCGTCCCGCTCCAGACGATCCGGAACCTCGGCATCGATCCCGAACGGGTGAACGTCAACGGCGGGGCCATCGCGCTCGGCCATCCGCTGGGAGCCACGGGCGCGATGCTGCTCGGCACCGCGCTCGACGAGCTCGAGCGCCGCGGGCTGGCCACGGCGCTGATCACGCTCTGCATCGGAGGCGGGCAGGGAATCGCCGCGGTGATCGAACGCATCTGAGAGGAGAGAGCCATGAACGGAGAGATGGGGATCGACCGCAGTCTGCGCATTCCGGCCCGGGACGGCTTCAAACTGGCCGCGACGCTGTTCGAGCCGGCCGGCGGATGGACCGCGGGCGGGGACAATCTCGTACTGATCAGCCCGGCGACCGGTGCGCCGCGGAGTTACTACGAGCCCTTCGCCCGCTTCCTCTCGGACCGGGGGTACGCGGTCCTGACCTACGACTACCGGGGCATGGGCGAATCGCGTCCGAAGAGCCTGCGGGGCTTCCGGGCCGCGATGCACGAGTGGGGAGAGGAGGACCTGGCCGGCGCGATCGCCTGGGCGGTGCGCCACGTCCAGCCCTCGCGCCTGCTCGGGGTCGGCCACAGCGTGGGCGGCCAGCTCGTGGGGCTCGCGGACAACAACGAGCGCTTCGACGCGCTGATGACGGTGGCCTCCCAGAGCGGCTGGTACGGCCATTGGCCGGAGCCGGCGAGGCGGAGCCTGGCCCTGCGCTGGCGCGTGGCCGTGCCGCTGCTGAGCCGGATCTTCGGCTACGTCCCGGGCCCGCTCGGCATCAAGGAGGACCTGCCGGGCGGGGTGGCGAGGGAGTGGGCGGCCTGGTGCCGCCGGCCGGGTTTCCTGCTCGACGGCCACCCCGAGCGCCGGGCCGGCTTCGAGCGCTTCGGCCGGCCGATCCTCGCCTGGAGCTTCGAGGACGACGATTTCGCGCCGCGCCCGGCCGTGGAGTGGCTGCTCCGGCTCTATGGCAACGCCTCGGTCACCCACCGGCACCTGGTGCCCGTCACTAGGGGCGGCGCGATCGGGCACTTCGGCTTCTTCCGCGAGCGTTTCCGAGACTCGCTGTGGAAGGAAGCCGCGGACTGGCTGGAAAGCCACCGGGAGGCTCCGGTCGAGGCGGAGGGTGAAGCCGGCCGGGCCGCCGCCTGAGCAGATCTCTCCTTTCCGTCGCAGAGTCACCCCGACGCGTCGCGGAACAAGCTCGACGCGTCGCGGATCGGCCCCGACGCGTCGCGGAGCGGACCCATTGCGTCGCAGATCGACTCCGATTCGTTGCAGATTCACTTTGATATGTCGCAGACTCACCTCGATGAGTCGCAGAGCAGGCTCATCGAGGTGCAGATTGACCTCCTTGCGTCGCAGATCGATCCCGAAGCGTCGCGAAGTCAGCTCAGCGCGTCGCAGAGTTGGCCCATCGCGTCGCAAAGCGAGCTCGACGCGTCGCGGAGCCAGGCCTCTTTGTCGCGGATCGTCCCTGTCGAGTCGCGGAAGTCAGGCGCGCAGGCGCCCGGCCACGAGGCGCAGGTCCTCCACGAGCCGGGCCCGGGCCTCCTCCTGCTGTTCGCGGTCCGGCATGCGGAGGATGGCGGACGGGTGCATCGTGGCCAGGATCCAGCCCGCCAGGTCGGACTCGAAGAAGCGGCCGCGGTCGCGGGTGATCCGGAACTGAGGCCCGAGCAGCGACTGCGCGGCGGTGGCGCCGAGGCAGACGATCCCCTGCGGCTTCACGATCGCGAGCTCGGCCTCCAGCCACGGACGGCAGGCGCGGACCTCGCCGAGAGTGGGCTTCTGGTGGATGCGCCGCTTGCCGCGCGGCTCCCATTTGAAGTGCTTGACGTCGTTGGTGAGAAAGATCTCCGCCCGCGGAATGCCCGCCTCGGCCAGCGCTTCGTCGAGGACGCGGCCGGCGGGGCCGACGAACGGCCGGCCGGCGAGATCCTCCTGGTCGCCCGGCTGTTCTCCCACAAAGAGGACCGCCGCCGCCCGCGGCCCCTCCCCGACGACCGCCTGGGTCCCGGTCTTGTAGAGATCGCAGGCACGGCACCCCTGGGCGGCCTGCCGGAGCTTCGGGAGGGTCGGGTGGTCCGGGATGAACTCGTAGGCGGAGGGGTGGGGATCTGGCATGAAGTCGCTCCTTTCAGCCGTGATCCCAATACAAGAGTCGTGCCGAAAGGAGTCCCAGGGGGGGCGGCTGCCGGCCGGATCCGCCCTGCAGCGTCCTGCAGGATGGACCCGGCCGGCTATAGGGAACGTCTAGCGACCTTCCTTCAGCGGACCGGTCTTGGCCCGGAGAAGGATGTCGACGCGACGATTCTGCTGGCGGCCGGACTCGCTGTCGTTGCTGGCCACCGGGTAGGTCTCGCCGTAGCCGATCGCCGCCAGGCGGTCGGCCTCGACGCCGCGGTTGACCAGATAGCCGCGCACCGATCCGGCCCGGCGCTCGGACAGCTCCTGGTTGAGCTGCTCGGTTCCGGTGGAGTCGGTGTGGCCCTGGACCACGACCGCGGTCTTCGGATACTGGTTCAGGACGCCGGCCACGTCGTCCAGGGTGGACCGGCCGTCGCCGTCGATCGTGGCCGAGTTGACGCTGAAGAGCACGTCGTTCTCGAAGTGGACGAGCAGGGTGTTGTCGTCGACCCGCTCCACCGTGGTGCCGGGGATGCGGGCCATCTTCTCCTGCTGGGCGTCCATGTAGGCGCCGACGCCGGCGCCGATCGCGCCGCCGATGGCCGCGCCGGCCAGGATCTCGTCCGCTTCCCGCTTGCCGGCCAGGATCGCTCCGGCTGCTCCGGCAGCGGCGCCGATCCCGGCGCCCTTGACGGTGCGGTCATGCTTGGTGACGTACGGCTCGCGATCGCGGCGCGGGGCCGGGGTCCCGGAGGCGCAGGCCGCGAACGTCGCGAGCAGCAGCGCAAGCAGCAGAAATGAGGCGGTCCAAGCCGCGCGCCGGTTCCTCATCTCGTTCATGGTTCAGCTCCTTTCCGTTGAGCCGCGGAAGCCGTCAGCCGCCGGGCCAGCGACCCCTAATACAAGTCGCGTGCCATGGGGCCGCCTCCTCGGCGGAAGCTCCCTGGCCGTCCTCCATGGAGGACAGACCCCGGTGGGGAAAACACCGGAAATGTTTCCGTTTTTCGCCCTGTCCCGGTTTGCCGGGATGGCTGCACCTTTACGAGCAGAAGGCATTGATTCTTTTGGTTTTTTGGTGAACTCGCGGCCGGCGGGCAATCCGGCTCGGCGGTTCGCATTTATTCTAAGGAGGGAATTTGACATGTTTCGTTTTCTTTCTCGGGTTGTGGTAGTCTCTGTATTCGCGCTCAGTCTGAATCTCTCAATCGTCCCGGCCGCGCAGGCCAAGCCGTTCGAGTCGGGAAGAGTGGAATCCGGAATGAGCAAAGGGTGGGTGAACGCGGCGTTGGATTGGTTGAATTGGTTCCTGGGTCAGCCGAAGGACAGAAGCAAGGATGCGGCCCAGGGTCCGAAGAAAGTGATCGCAGCAGATGGTGGATCGTGCATAGATCCTTGGGGAAACCCCAAGCCCTGCGCTTGATGTTTCGGGCATGAAGGGGGCGGCGTCATGCCGCCCCCTACGGGCTCTTGCTGACGCGCAGGTGGGAGGACAAATGAGAACAGGCCATCCCACAGACGGCGACATCGAGTACTTTCTGAGCAGTCCCACCAAGGCGGGGGCTCAACCGAGCACCCAGGTGGTCAGGCATCTGCTGGCCAGTTGCTCGGCATGTGGCAATCGCGTACAGAGCTTCTCGCAGCCCAAGAATTATGATTATTCAAAGGCTTTTGCCGGAGCGGAGCGCTCGCTGGCGGCGTTCTTCGCCCAGGGGGCCCCGCCACAGGCCTCTCCCGAGGTCCTCCTTTCGGAACTGGAGAATCTCGCGGTCGATGCTCAGGCGCAGGCCGTGACCGGAGAGGGCCGTTACAGCCATCCCCTGGTCATCGAGCGGCTGATCGAACGCAGCCACGCCGTTCGATACAGGAATCCCGAGGAAATGTTGCGCCTGGCGCAGCTCGCGCGCCTTGCCGCGGAGAGTTGCTCCATCGGGACTGCCGGCAGCGAGCAGCATGTGTTCGATTGGAAGGCGCGGAGCTGGATGCAGTATGCCAACGCGCTGAGGGTTTACAACCGTTTCGACGAGGCCGACAGCGCGTTCACGGCGGCCGCCCGGTACCGGGAGCAAGGCACCGGCGACCCGCTCCTGCACGCTCGCCTCTTCGAGCAGATGGCTTCCCTTCGTACCTATCAGGGCCGTTACAGGGAAGCCATCGACCTCGCCGGCGAAGCAGGCGACGTGTATCGCGACCTCGACGAGCACCATGACCTCGCGAGCACGATGGTGCAGTTGGCCGTGGCGACGCTCTACGCCAATGAACCGGAGGGAGCTGTCGAGCACCTGAACAAGGCGATCCAGTTGATCGAGCCGCAGAAGGATACGCAGCTTCTTCTCGCCGCGTGTCACAACCTGATCCGCTGCTACATCGATCTGGACAGGCCCGAGCAGGCCCTGTCCCTGTACTTCGAGATCCGGGATCTCTACAAGGATTTCGAGGACGAGCTCATTCTCCTGCGGGCCGGCTGGCAGGAGGGCCAGCTCCTGCGCGACCTAGGACACCTGGAGGCGGCGGAAACGGCGCTTCTGCAGGCGCGCAAGGGGTTCGTGGAAAGGAATCTGTCCCACGAAGTCGCCCTGGTCTCTCTCGATCTGGCGTGGGTCTACGTGAAGCTCGGCAGGACCGAGCAGTTGAAGCAGACGGTCACCGAGGCGCTGCCCATCTTCCAGGCTCTCCGCGTGGGCCGGGAGGCCCTCGCCGCCCTCCTTCAGCTCCAGCACGGCGAGGGACAGGAACAGAAAGCGCTCGAGCTCATCCGGCTCCTCAACACCCGCCTCTCTCCGCTGCACCGCAACACCAGCAAGTAAAATTCATACGTTTCGATATACCGCGCCGGCAGATGCCGGCGCGGCTCTTTTTTCTGCGCCTTCCGTGCAGCCGCCGAAGGAAAGCCTTCCGGTTCGGGACTTCCTGCCCTAGAATCCCGCACGTCGTGCTCACTCAGGTGTCCCGGTTTATCGCGAGAGCCGCACTTAAACATTAGACAATCGGAAGCAGTACTTGATTCGGTTCACACAGCGGTGAACAGCCTCATGAGGAGGCCCGGGCACCGCTTTTCTTGAGGGAGGGATTTCCTATGTTTCGTTCTATGTCTCGCACTGCCGTCGTCGCCATCACCCTCGTCCTGCTCTCCGTCCCCGCGGTCCACGCGCGGCCGAGCGAGCGCTCCGGTCCTTCCATCCAGAACGGATCGGGGTGGATGGACGCCGCCCTGTCCTGGTTGAGCAACCTTCTGTTCGGCGATCAGCCGGCCTCCCAGGACCAGCAGCCCCGCTCGGCCTTCGACGCCACCACGAGCCTCCTCGGCGGCGGCGTCGGCGGTTACTACCAGCCGAACTCCGGGTCGTGCATCGATCCCGAGGGCCGGCCGCGGCCCTGCGCCGGTCTCTAGTCCAGCCCTGGCGACGGGGGCGGCGGCCGGCCGCCCCCGATCCCCCGCCCCGCTCTCCGCCCCGCTCCCCCCTGTCCCGGTTTCGCTTCTTTCCCGCACCTGGGATGATGTAGTCCAAATCCGTTTCGCCTTGGATCGGGCCTGCTCGTCCAGGAAGGGGGAACGATGTCGACCGACCATTCCCGAGTCGAAGAGTTTGAACGCTTCCTCCGGAGACCCAAGGAGCCGGGCAGTGCGCCGCGCAACACGCGCATGGTCCGGCACCTCCTGGCCGGCTGTGCTCCCTGCCGCGAGAACCTGAGCGCCGCGGTCTCGAACCGCGCCGGCGGATACGACTACGGCGAAGCCTTCGCGGGAGCCCAGCGCTCCCTCTCGGCCTTCCTCGCCAAGGCGCCGGCTCCGGCGGAGACCGCCGAGGTCCTGAGGGCCGAGCTCGAGGCCATGCCGGAGGAGGCCCGGATCGCGGCGGCCGCGCAGAGCCGCTACGCCCACCCCGTCCTCGTCCGGCACCTGATCGAAGCGAGCCACGGGCTGCGGTATCAGGATCCCGCCGGCATGCTCCACCTGGCCGAGCTGGCCCGCGAGGCCGCCGAGGGCTGCACGGTGGAGGCGGCGGGGAGCGCGGAGCATCTCGCCGACCTGTGCGGCCAGGCCTGGCGGCAGTACGCCAACGCCCTGCGCGTCCTGGGACGCCTGCCCGAGTCGGAAGAGGCCTTCGCGACCGCCCAGGCCCACCTCGACACCGGGACCCGCGATCCGCTCCTGCGCGCCAGGCTCTTCGCGCAGGCCGCGTCGCTGCGCTACTTCCAGCGGCGCTTCACCGAGGCCGTCGGGCTGTACGACGAGGCCGGACAGATCTACCAGGAGCTCGGCGAGAGGCACTCCCTGGCGAGCACCATGGTGCAGAAGGCGATCGCCTCGCTCTACGCCGGCGAGGCGGAGGACGCCGTCCGCATCCTCAACCAGGCGATCCCCCTGATCGACGCCGAAGGGGATCCCCACCTGCTGCTCGCCGCCTGCCACAACCTGGTGCGCTGCTACATCGACCTCGGCCGCCCCGAGCAGGCGCTGTCGATCTACTCCGAGACGCGGGAGCTCTACAAGCGGTTCGACGACCCGCTCATCCGGCTGCGGGTCGCCTGGCAGGAGGGCCAGCTCCTGCGCGACATGGGCCATCTGCGCGCCTCGGAGAGCGTCCTGCTCCAGGCCCGGCAGGGCTTCGTGGAGCGCAACCTCCTCTATGAAGCGGCCCTGATCTCTCTCGACCTGGCGGCGGTGTACGTCCGCCTCCAGGCCGAGCCGGAGCTCCGGCAGGCCGTGACGGAGACGGTCCCGATCTTCCGCGCCCTGGGCGTCGACCGGGAGGCCCTCGCTTCCCTGCTCCAGCTCCGGCAGCTCTCCCACCAGAGCCGCCAGGCCCTGGAGGTCATCCGGCTTCTCAACAGCCGGATCGAGCAGCTTCCGCCCCGGCAGGTCCTCCTGTAGAGCGGCGACGGCGGTCCCGCCGCCGTCGCCCCGCGGGTGTCACGGTTTCCAGCGAAAACTACACTTGTCAGGTAGAGCGAAGTTTGATTCCGTCCTTTGGCGCAGCCGGCCGGCTGCGCTTCCTCGGTGTGCTCTCGCTCGGGTTCCATCTGATTAGAATGGTGTTGGCATTTCTGGAGGATTCCACGATGGCCGTTCATCCGACTTCTACAGAGCTTCAGGCATTTCTCCATACTTCCGGTCCGGCGGATACCGCTTCGAATGCGCGCATCCTCCGGCATCTGCTCGCCGACTGTCCCGTCTGCCGCGGAGAGCTCGACGGGATGGGCTGGGAACGGGCGCGCCTGGAGCGGTTGCTGACGCTGCGGGGCAGCGTGTCCGAAAGCCCGGCTTCCCTGCTGTACGACTACTCGCCGGCGTTCGCCGGGGCCGAGCTGGCGCTGGCGGCCTTCTTCGCCAGGGGCCGGACGCCCGCGGTCTCCGCCGCGGAGCTCTGGGACGAGCTGTCCGACCTGGCCCCGGAGGAGCAGATCCGCCGGGTGGAGGGGGACCGGCGCTTCGCGAACCCCGATCTGATCCGGCAGTGGATCGACGGCAGCCGGATGGTCCGTTTCGACAGCCCGGAGAAGGTCCTTCACTTCGCCCATCTGGCCTGTCTCGCCGCCGAGCTCTGCACGGCCGGCGAGACGGGGAGCCCGGAGCGGCTCGCCGACCTCAAGTCGCAGAGCTGGCGGCAGTACGCCAACGCCCTGCGCGTCCGCGGCCAGCTCCGCGAGTCCGAGGCGGGGTTCGCGCGCGCGCAGCGCTACTGCCAGGAGGGGACCGGCGATCCGCCGGTGCGGGCGAAGCTGTTCGCGCAGATGGTCTCGCTGCGGATCTTCCAGCGCCGCTTCGAGGAGGCGGTCCAGCTCGCCGACGAGGCCGGCCGGATCTACAAGGAGATCGGGCAGACCGACTCGTTCGCCAGCACGATGGTGCAGAAGGCGGTCGCCTCGCTCTACGCCGGCGATGCGGAGTCGGCGGTGCGCACCCTGAACCGGGCGATCCCGCTGATCGATCCGGCCGGGAACCCGCATCTGCTGCTCGCCGCCTGCCACAACCTGGTGCGCTGCTACATCGACCTCGAGCGACCCGACCAGGCGCTGTCGCTCTACTTCGAGACCCGGGAGCTCTACCGGGAGTTCAGCGACTCGCTGATCCTGCTGCGCACCGGCTGGCAGGAGGGCCAGCTCCTCCGCGACCTCGGTCATCTCCAGGCGGCCGAGGCCTCCCTGGTGCGCGCGCGGACCGGTTTCACGGACCAGGAGCTGCAGTACGAGGCCGCGCTCGTGTCGCTCGACCTCGCGGCGGTCTACGTCAAGCTGGGGGACCAGGGGAAGCTGAAGGAGATCGTCGCGACCACGGTGCCGATCTTCCGGGCGCTGGGCGTGGACCGCGAGGCGATCGCGTCCCTGCTCCAGCTCCAGCAGCTCACGGAGCACGGGCGCCAGGCCTTCGAGCTGATCCGCTCCCTGAGCTCCAACCTCGAGGAGCTGGGGCGCAGAAGGGCTTCCTAGCTGAAACCGGCGGCGGGCCGTCTCAGACGGAGGCGGTCCGCTGTTGCTTCCATACCTGCCGCCGCGAGATGGCGGCCTTCACCACCTGGCGGCTCTCCTCGAAGCGGCGGTCCAATCCCCGCCCGTTGGCCGGAGGAGCAACCTGTTCGAGCGGGTCGCGCGGTGTGAACGAGCAGAGCTGCGCGAAGAAATCGCCCGGGGTGGAGTCCAGCACCGGCAGGATGTCCAGCAGCGCTTCGAAGGTCAGACCCTTCTGCCCCGCGAGCAGGGCGTTCAGGCGTCCGCGTTCCCAACCAAGGCGGCTCTCCACGGCGTCCGCGGAGGTCCCGCTCCGGAGCAGAAGATCGCTCAGCAAGGCAGCCATGCGCCTCTCGTCGGAATGAATCGGCATGGCCAAAGGATAGCACGCCGCCCTGGCACGGATCTTGCCAATCCTCCCGGCGCATGAGGTGGTGGAAGACTCTTCGGGAAATCGTGTCCAACTGGGGTGTGCACCGCTGTTCGACGCAGGCCGCGGCGCTCGCCTTTTATACGATCTTTTCGCTCGCCCCGATCCTGGTGGTGGTGATCGCGCTGGCCGGCGCGGTGTTCGGCGAGGAGGCGGTGCGCGGCCAGATCGTCGGCGAGTTCCAGGGGCTCATGGGGGCGGAGGCCGCCCGCCTGGTGCAGGAGGTGCTCCAGAGCGCGGCCCGGCCGACCGGCGGGCGCCTGCCCGCGCTGATCGGCGTGGTCACGCTGCTGTTCGGCGCCACGGGCGTGTTCGGCCAGCTCCAGGACGCGCTCAACACGGTCTGGGCGGTGGCGCCGAAGCCCGGCGCCGCGATCACCACCCTGCTGCGCAAGCGCCTCCATTCGTTCGCCCTGATCGTGGGCATCGGCTTCCTGCTCCTGGTCTCGCTGGTGCTGAGCGCGGCGCTCACCGGGTTCAGCCGCTACCTGGAGAGGACCTTCGACCTGCCGGTCGATCTCCTCCAGGTCGCCAACTTCGCCGTGTCATTCGCGGTCATCACGCTGCTGTTCGCCATGACCTACCGCATCCTGCCGGACGTCCGACTCGCCTGGCGCGACGTCTGGCTCGGGTCGGTCCTCACCGCGCTGCTGTTCGTGGTCGGCAAGACGCTGATCGGGCTCTACCTGGGCCACACCACCGTGGCCTCGGCCTACGGCGCGGCGGGGTCGCTCGTGGTGGTCCTCGTCTGGGTCTACTACTCCTCTCTCATCTTCTTCTTCGGAGCCGAGCTCACCCGCGTCCACTCGCGGCACTTCCGGCCCCTCCGGCAGCCCGAGGACGGCGCGGTGCGGGTGCCCGAGGGACAGGCGGTCGCCCAACCATGAGATCGAAATCTCTCCTGCTTCTCCTTCTCCTTCTTCAAGCTCTTCCTCTCCATGCGAAGGAGAAGGTGCGGATCGAGATCGACGGCCTCGACCGCGACCTGCGGCGCAACGTGCTCGCCACGCTCAGCCTCGAAGAGGCGCGCGGCGACAAGGACCTCGACGAGGCGCGCATCCGCCGCCTCCACTCCCGCGCCGCCGAGGAGATCGCGACCGCGATCCAGCCCTTCGGCTACTACCGGCCCGGCGTGCAGTCGAACCTCGAGCGCGACGGCGATACCTGGGTGGCGCGCTACACGGTCGAGCCCGGCCCGGCGCTCAAGGTCACCCATCGGGATCTCCAGCTCGCCGGCGCCGGCGCGGACGACTCCGGGTTCCAGGACCTGGTGCGCGGCTTCCCGCTCTCCGAGGGCGACACGCTCTACCACCCGGATTACGAGTCGGGCAAGGCGGCGTTCGAGGAGTACGCCGCCCAGAACGGTTATCTCGACGCCGCGTTCGAGGAGAACCAGATCCGCGTCGATCTGGCGAGCTACACGTCCGACGTCGTCCTGCACTTCAACACCGGACCGCGCTACCGGTTCGGTCCCGTCCGCTTCAACCAGGACTTCCTCGATCCCGATCTGCTGAAGGGCTACATCACCTTCAAGCAGGGCGAGCCGATCGACGTCAACGAGCTGCTCAAGGTCCAGGACGCGCTGTCCGACAGCCCCTACTTCCAGCGCGTCGAGGTGGTGACCCGCCAGGAGGAGGCCCAGGGCCTGGAGGTACCGATCGACGTGAACCTGACCGCCAGCGCGCGCCAGCGCTGGTCGACGGGCATCGGCTACGGCACCGACACCGGTCCCCGGGGCACGGTCGCTCTCGAGCTGCGGCGGATCAACCGCCACGGCCACCGCGGCCAGGCCGAGGCCCGCGCCTCGCAGATCGAGAAGCGCTTCAGCGCCAACTACCAGATCCCCGGCCCCTATCCGCGCACGGACGTGCTCACCTATCAGGTCGGGTACGCCGACCTCAACACCGACACGAGCCAGAGCCACAGCGGCCTGATCGGAGCCGGCCTGACCCAGGCGCGCGGGAGCTGGCGCGAGGCGTTCGGCCTCAACTACCAGGTCGAGGACTTCGAGGTCGGCGTGGACGAAGGACGGTCGAAGCTGCTGATCCCGCAGGCGAGCTGGAGCCGGGTGAAGGCCGACGACCGGATCTCCGCGACCAAGGGGCACCGCGTGCAGGTCGACTTTCGCGGCGCCGACGAGTCGCTGCTCTCGAACGCCAGCTTCCTCCAGGGAGAGGTGCAGGGCAAGCTGATCCGCAGCTTCGCCGACCGCTTCCGCTTCATCACCCGCGCCGAGGTCGGCTGGACCGAGACCGGCCAGTTCCGGGAGCTGCCGCCCACGCTGCGCTTCTTCGCCGGCGGCGACCAGAGCGTGCGCGGCTACGCCTACCAGGCGCTCGGGCCGCTCGACGAGG
>JBEQUE010000018.1:0-35304 GCA_040349255.1 Acidobacteriota bacterium
GTTCCCGGCCGAGGCCGACTTGCCGTCGCCTCCCAGGACGATCAGGCGGCCCTCGCCATCCGTCCTCAGCTCGCCGAGCGGGACCTGGTACGGACCGGCGACGCCGGCCGAGACGTTGGCCGCCGAGGGAAAGCTGACGAAGCCCTGGTCGAACCGGTAGGCGGAGCCGTGGGTGTTCCGGCCCGAGATCCGGATCGCGCCCGGATCGTTGACCAGGGCCTGGCGCAACTCGCCCGTGACGCCCCCGTTGCGGTAGGTGGTCGAGAGAGCGTACTGCTTCAGGTCCATGGCGTTCATGAACTGGTACCAGGCCGGCTTGCGGTTGGCGAGGTGGACCTCCCAGGTGATCTCCGCCACGTCGGGGTCACTCGCCGTGATCTCGCGGACCACGTTGCCCTTCTTGTCGTAGCCGTAGATCCGGAAGCGGGCCGCCTCCTTGCGGAGCTGCCCGTCGGCGTTCTTGTAGCCCTGCGGCCCCGGATTCGAGGCGCGGCCGGGCACCTCGGGCGCGAGATAGTACTCGTCCGCCGGCGCGTTGCCGACGCGGGCGACGCCGACCGAGGGGTGGATGGCACAGCGGACAACCTTGTCGGCTTTGTCGGGCATGCGGGGCTCCTCTCCGAATTCAAGGGATACCGGGAGAGTGTAACGCCGCGGGAACTTTTCCAGCGCCTGCCCCGTCCAAGCGATTGGCGAACGAACTTTCTAGTACTAAGGTATTAGTAGAATGAAAACCAAGAACCTCACCGAGCAGGAGCTGGAGATCATGAAGGTGGTCTGGGAGCGCGGGGCCGCCACGGTGCGCGAGGTCTACGAGGCTCTGCGGGAGCGGCGGAGCGTGGCCTACACCACGGTCATGACGATGATGAACATCCTGGAGACCAAGGGCCACCTGGTGAAGCGGCCGGAGGGCCGGGCGTACGTCTACGAGCCGTCCCAGGAGCGCGCGGAGGTGGTCGGCGGGATGCTCCAGGACTTCGTGGACCGCGTGTTCGACGGCACCGCCCGGCCGCTGGTGCTGAGCCTGATCCGCGAGCGGAAGCTGTCGAAGGCGGACCTGGAGGCGGTCTCCCGGATGATCGACGAGACCGACGAAGAGGACGACGGGGAGAAGGAATCATGAGCGAGCTGGCCGCCTACACCCTCCAGACCGCGCTGCTCCTGGCCGTCGGCCTCGCCCTGCCGGCGCTCTTCCGGCTGCGGGACGCCCGCGTCCACCTCGTCTACCTCTACGGGCTTCTGCTGGCGATCCTGCTGCTGCCGCTCGTCCAGCCGGAGTCGGGGATGCCGGTCTTCTCGCAGGAGGTCCGGGTCGCCTCCGCCTGGCTGCCGAAGGCCGCTCCGGCCCTGGAGTCGATCGACGCGGCGCGACTGCTGATTCCCGCGCTCGCGCTCGGCGCTCTGGCCCGGCTCGCCTGGCTCGGGATCGGCCTGGCGAGCCTGGAGCGCTGGCGCCGGGAGGCCCGGCCGGCCGCGCTGGCGCCGGACGTCGAGCGGGTCGTCTCGCGCGTCGGGGTCGAGGCCCGGCTCCTGGAGAGCGACCGGATCGAAGGCCCGGTGACCTTCGGCTGGCGCCGGCCCGTGGTCCTCCTGCCGCGTGACCTGCCGGAGGAGGCGCGACCGGGGATCGTCTGCCACGAGCTGGTCCACGTGCGCCGCCGCGACTGGCTGTTCGCGCTGTTCGAGGAGGGGGTCCGCGCCCTCCTCTGGTTCCACCCCGGCGTCTGGATGCTCCTCTCCCGGATCGCGCTCTGCCGCGAGCAGGTGGTGGACCGCGAGGTCGTCCGCCTGACCGGCTCGCGCCGCGCCTACCTGGAGGCGCTGCGCTCCGTCGCCTGCCGTTCCTGGCAGCCCGCGCCGACCCCGGCGATGGGGCTGCCGTTCTTCCACCGCGGCCACCTGCGGGAGCGGGTGGCCCATCTCTGCAAGGAGGTCCCCATGTCCCGTCCCCGTATCGCCACTCTCATGACCGCGTCCGCCGGTCTCTTGGCCCTGACCGCCGTCCTCGGCATCCTGGTCTTCCCGATGAGCGGCACGGCCTGGGCGAAGCCCGTGAAGGTCGAGGGCAACGTCCAGGCGCCGAAGGCCCTGAGCACCACGGCGCCGGTCTATCCGGAGAAGGCCAAGACCGCGAAGATCGAAGGCATCGCCGTCATCGACACCGTGATCGACGAGTCCGGCCGCGTCCGGCAGCCGAGGATCAAGGCCACCTCCGGCGACAAGGACCTCGACAAGGCCGCGATCGACGCCGTCTCCCAGTGGACCTTCAAGCCGGCGACGCTGGACGGCAGGCCGGTCGAGGTCTACTACACGCTGACGATCCGCTTCGCCCTCGACTGAGCCGGCCCCGCCTCCGCCGGGATCTCCGGATCCCGACTTCCAGGGCGTTCCCGCGTGGAACGTCCCTTCCCTTTGCAGGCCAGCCTACTTGGCGTAACCCAGCGCCCGCATCTCCGCCTCCTCCTCGGGCGTGAGCTTGGGCTGCGCGACCGTGCTGCGGCCGGGCGCCTTCTCGGGGCCATTCGCGGCGATCCAGGCGGCGCGGAGCTTGCGCGCCATCCGCTGGGTCTCCGCGGGATCGTCCACCCGCTCCATGCCCTGGGCCGTCCATCTCCAGAGACTGAGCTGCGGCGCCTCGCTCTTCGCGCCGGCCAGGGGGAAGGTCCGGGAGAAGGCGTCCTCCAGCCTGGCGAAGATGATCTTTGAGGGCTCCTTGAGAGGCGGCTCGGGCTTGCCTCCGATGCCTTCGAACCGTGCCCGGTAGTAGTCGGGCTCGGGCTTCGAGAAGCGGCTCTCCCAGAGCACCTGGAGATCGCCTTCGACGTACGAAAAACGGTTGACGCCATTGCCCAGGTAGAGCTCGGAGAGCACGCCGTCGGTCTTCCTGAACAGGCTCGGCGCCGTGCCCGGCTCCGGTTGGCCGCCGGCGGCCTCGATCAAAGTGGCCCGCACGCCGATCGTCCCGGGATGCGTTCCAAGAGCGAGCTTCCGGTCAGAGCCTTTCGGAAGCTTGATCATCAGCGGCACCTCGACGAGCTGCCGGCAGAGGTTGCCCCCATGCGCGATCTGGCCGCACTCGCCGAACTCCTCGCCGTGGTCGGCCGTGACCACGAGGAGGGTCCGATCCCACTGGCCGCTCCTGCGCAGGCTCTCGACCATCCGGCCAAGCATGGCGTCCGCCCAGGCGGCGTTCAGCTCGTACATGGCCTTGAAGACCCTGGCCTGGTCCGGCGGCAGGGGGACGCCGGGGTCGAAGTAGGGTTCGAGGTCGAGCGGCCGGACCTTCTGCGGCAGCCCCGGCGGCACCTCGGGGAGCTGCTTGACGAGCGGCTCCCGGCGCACGTACGGCGCGTGCGGCGGCAGGATGTGGACCCAGACGAAGTCGGCGCCGCCCTTCAGGGCCGCCAGCTCGCTCTCCGCCCGCTTCCCCTCCCGCAGGTAGCGGAAGCTGTCGAAGCCCTGCCCGTAGCCGTACTCCTGCTGCAGCCAGTGGTTCGAGCGGAACGCGGACGTGCGGTAGCCGCGCGCCTTGAGCGCCTCCGGCAGCGTCACCAGCTGGTCCCGCAGCACGGCGCGGTCGCCGGACCAGCTCTGGGTGCTCCACGGCTGGAGCCCGGTGAACAGCGAGCCCATCGAGGGCACGGTCCAGCTCGACGGCGACACCGCGCGGCCCGCCCAGGTCGCCTCGGAGGCGAGCCGGTCGAGGTTCGGGGTCAGCTTCGGCGGGCCGCCCAGGGCTCCGATCACGTCGGCCCGCAGGGCGTCGATCGTGATCAGCACGATCGGACCCTGGTGAGCCGGAGCCGCCGGCGGCTTCGCGGCCTCCTCGGCGCGGCAGCCCAGAAGGACGAGGAAAATTGCGACTGGAAGAAAGGATCGGCTCAAGACGGTTACGCTCCGGGTGGGGTAGGATATCGCACGTGACCCATTCCATTGCGCACCTCCGCGGCCTCCTCGGCCTTCCGCTCCTCCTGGCGTTGGGGACGGGAGCGGTGCGCGCCCAGATAGACCCTATACAGGACCCGATTCAGGCGGACGGCATGGTCCTCTCCGAAGCCCGCTTGGAGCTGGGCGGGGACCGGGTGCTGAGCCTGGACCTCCCGGCGCGCGGCGAGGTCGCCTCCCTCGCCTCCCTCGGGAGCCGCGAGTGGATCGCCGCCGGCAGCTTTCCGAACGAGGACGGCCGCCGGCTGTTCCTCCTGACCGGCTCTGGTGACTCCAGAATGCTGCCCGAGCCCGCCGGCCAGACGGGCTCGGAGCGCCGGAGCCCGGTGCTCCTGGTCGAGAACGGCACCCTCGCCGGCCTCGCCTGGCTGGAGGGAGACACCGGCTCGACCCTCTCGGTCCGCGCCGCGGCCTGGGACGGCCGGGGCTGGGGAGCGGTCGAGACCGTCTCCCGGCCGGGTCCGGGCAGCCAGGTCGGCCTCACCGGAGCGGTGCTCGCCGACGGCTCCTGGCTCCTCGCCTGGGGCGCGGTCGACGGCGAGGACGACGAGATCGTCTGGAGCCTGCGCCGGGGAGAGGTCTGGACGCCGGTCCGCCCGGTCTCCGAGAACAACCATGTGCCCGACGTCACGCCGGTCCTCGCCTCCTCCGGCGACGGAGCCCTGCTCGCCTGGAGCCGCTACGACGGCGAAGGCTATCGGCTGCGGACAGCCCGCTTCGACGGCCGCCGCTGGCAGGATGAACGCCCGGCGGGACCGACCCACACGATGCGGCCGGCCTTCGTGCGCGAGGACGGCCATCTCTACCTGCTCTACCAGGGCGGCCGGCCGCAGTCGTGGTCGGCGCTGGAGCTGTCGCCCTCCGGCCGCGCCCTGGGCCGCGCCTCGGCCCTGTCGGTGCTTTCCGAGCGGCCCGTCCTGAGTGAGGACGCCGGCGGCCTCCGCCTGCGCTGGCCGTCGTCGAAGTGGGAGGCCCAGATCTTCTGGGAAAAGACCCCGTGATCCGCGGCCGGCTCCTCGTCGCCCTGCTCCTCGGACTGGCTTCGTCCGTTTCGGCTCAGACCTCCTACATCGGCTTCGGCGACAGCATCACCTTCGGGGTGGGCGACGACCCGCTGCGCACCGAGAAGGGCTACACGCCGCGCCTCCAGACGCTGCTCCAGGGCGCCGGCAGCACCGCGGTGGTGAAGAACTTCGGGGTCGGCGGCGAGGACACGCAGCAGGCCCTGGGCCGCATCGACGCCGTGCTCCAGGTGAACGCCGCGCCGGGCGATGTATTCCTCCTCATGGAGGGCACCAACGACATCTCCCGCGGCTACAGCATCGAGTCGATCCGCTTCAACCTGAACCAGCTCGCGCAGCGCGCCGAGGCGCGCGGCCTGTCGGTGATCCACGCCACCACGATCCCCCGCCTCCCGAACGCGAAGTTCGACCCCCAGAACGTCACCAACGCGGAGCTCAACCAGAACGTCCGCGACATGGCGGGGTTCCGGGAGCGCCGCCTCGCCGATCCCAACGAGGTGTTCAGCGTCCTGCCGAACCTGTTCGGCACCTACTACTACACGGGCGCCGACGACCCTGTCGGGCACCCGAACGCCGCCGGCTACGACGTGCTGGCCCAGACGTTCTTCGACGTGATCCGCGGCGTGGACCGGGTGCCGCCGGTGTCCGGCATCAGCTCGCCGAAGCCCGGTGCGAAGAACGTCTCCGCGAGCTTGCCGGTCCAGGTCGACGTCTGGGACTTCGGGCAGGGGATCGACCTCACCGGCACCACCCTGGTGATCAACGGCACGGCGACGGGCATCGTCCCGACCGGCAACGCGAAGAGGGTGACGCTCACCTACCAGCCCGCGACCCCGCTTTCGGGCGTCGTCTCCGTGGGCCTCCAGTCGCGCGACGCGGCCACGCCTGCCAACACCGTGAACCGGGAGATCTTCCGCTTCACGGTCGCCGGCACCCAGGTGCTCCAGGGCGACATCGACCAGGACGGCCGGGTGGATGGCACCGACCTCCTGCGCTTCGCGCGCCGCTTCGGGACCCGCCGCACCGACCCGCTCTACTCCGAGGTCGCCGACTTCAACGGCGACAACAGCATCGACGGCCAGGACCTGGCCATCCTGGCCTCGAACTTCGGCAAGACCAGCTTCTAGTTCCCCGCGTACCCCAGGGCCTTCAGGGCCTTCTCGGTCTCCTCGTCTTCCTTCTGGCTGGCGTGCTTGCCGGGCCGGGCCTTGGTCCAGGCGAGCAACTCGCGCCGCAGCCGGCGCAGCTCGTCGGTCCGCACGGCGGCGACGTTCTTCGTCTCGCCCGGATCGGAGGCGAGGTCGTAGAGCTCCAGCCCGCTCGGGCCGGCCACCGGCCGCGGCCGCCTGAAGCCGGTGCCGTACACGAGCTTCCAGGTGCCGTCCTGGACGCTGCGGAAGTGGCGCGGCTTCTCGCCGGCCTCGGAGAACGCGTACTGGAACGATCCCTCCGGGGCAGCGCCCTGGAGCAGCGGCAGCAGGCTGTGCCCTTCGAGGCCGGGCACCTCGAAGCCGGGAGCCACCAGGTCGCGCAGGGTGGGATAGAGGTCGGTCAGCTCCACCGGCCTGCCGGCGCGCTTCCCGGCGGGCAGGCCGTTCCGGACGAAGAAGAGCGGCACGTGAGCCGTGGTGTTGTAGGGCAGCGGCCCGTGCTCGAACCAGGACCCGTGCTCGCCCAGGCTCTCGCCGTGGTCGGCGGTGAAGACGATCAGGCTGTCGTCGAGCAGCCCGAGCTCCCGCGCCCGGTCCAGGACCTTCCGGATGTAGAGGTCGGCGACCAGGACGTTGGCGTCGTACTGGGCGGTGTAGTACTTCAGATCGTCGCGGCCCAGGCGGTAGCCCTTCGTCACCTTGCGCGGCACGGTGGCGTCGCCCACGAAGAGGGCGTCACCGAGGAAGGGGTTCGCGAAGCCGTCCGGCAGCATGTAGGGGGCGTGGGGATCGGTGTAGTGGAGCCAGACGAACAGCCGGTCGTCCTTCGCGTGTCGTTCCAGGAGCGGGATCGCCAGCTCGTTGACCTTCGGAGCGTGGACCAGGCTGCGGAAGAGGTGCGGGTCCTCGGGAAAATCGCCGCCGCCCCAGGTCTCCAGGTACTCGTCAAAGCCGTCGTTCCAGCCGAACTTCGCGGCGAGCACGGCGTTCGAGTTCACCGCCACCGTCTTATAGCCGCTCTCCTGCATCAGCTCCGGCAGGGTCAGGTACTCCTCCGGGATGCGCAGCGCGGCCCGATGGGTCAGGCCGGTCGTCTGCGGGTACTGACCGGTGAACATGGACGCGAAGGAGACGCCGGTCTTCGGCCACTGGGAGATGGCGCGGTCGAAGGTCACCCCCGAAGCCGCGAGCCGCGCCAGGCCGGGCGTGGTCTCGCGCGGATAGCCGTAGAGGCTCATGCGGTCCGCGCGCAGGGTGTCCACGGTGATCAGGAAGATCCGCCGCGGGGCGTCGTCGGCCAGCTTCGGACCGCGGTGGCAGCCGGCGAGGAGGAACAGGATGGGAAGCAGGATTTTGAAGCGCATGGAAGGCCCGCCATCCTACTATACGGGGCGTGCTGACCGTCCACCCTGAAAACCCGCGCTACTTTCAGGATCGGGATGGCCGGACCGTCTACCTGACCGGCTCCCATCACTGGGACGTGCTGCTCGACAACGCCGAGCGGCCCGCGGGGTTCGACTTCGAGCGCTACCTCGATCGGCTGGAGTCCTGGGGCCACAACTTCTTCCGGCTCTGGACCCACGAGGCCTGGACGCACGAGGTCCGCCCGCTCCCCTACCCGCGCACCGGCCCCGGCCGGGCGCTCGACGGCGGGCTCCGCTACGACCTGACGCGGTTCAACCCCGACTACTTCGAGCGCCTGAGGAGCCGGACGGTCCGGGCCGGGGAGCGCGGCTTCTACGTGGCCGTCATGCTCTTCAACGGCTGGTCGATCCACGACAACGGCGAGGGCAACCCCTGGTTCCGGCACCCGTTCAACCGGGCCAACAACGTCAACGGAATCGACGGCGACCCGGACGGCCGGGGCGAGGGCCTGGACGTCCACACGCTGAGAGTGCCGGCGGTCACCCGTCTCCAGGAGGCCTACGTCCACAAGGTCGTCGAAGCGGTCGGCGATCTCGACCACATCCTCTGGGAGATCTCGAACGAGAGCCCCGGCGAGTCCCGGGACTGGCAATACCACCTGATCCGGCATCTCAAGACGCGGAGCCCGATCCCGGTCGGCATGACCTCCTGCTTCCCGCGCGGCCGCAACGAGGACCTCTTCCGCAGCCCGGCCGACTGGATCTCCCCGAACCACCGCGGCGGCTACAAGCGCTCGCCGCCGCCGGCCGACGGGAGGAAGGTCGTCCTCCTCGACACCGACCACCTCTGGGGCATCGGCGGCGGAGCGGAGTGGGTCTGGAAGAGCTTCCTCGCCGGCCATCACCCGATCTACATGGATCCGCTGGACGACGATCCGGAGCGGGAGGAGGCCCGCCGGGCCATGGGTGTCACCCTGAGCCTCGCCCGCCGGTTCGACCTCGCCGCCATGGTTCCGGCCGGCGAAGGCTGCCTCGCCGGCAAGGGACTGAAGATCGTCTATCTCTCCCACGACCGCGGACGGTTCGAAGGCGCGGAGCGGATCGACCCGATCGGTCAGCGTTTCAAGGCGCCGGGCAAAAAGTCGCCGATCGTCCTGGCCATCAGGTCGTAACCGGCCGGAGTCAGGTGCTGGTCGATCGGATAGTAGATCCGCTGCCCCTGCCGGACGGCCGTCTCGAACGTGTCGGTCAGGTCGAGCACGGGAACGCCGTGGCGCTCGAAGATCTCCCGGAAAAGACGATTGGGCCGCCGTGAATCGTAGCCGGCAGGATCGAGACCGAACTGGCCGAGCAGAGCCGTCCACCGCCGAGGATCGACCTGGGGCAGCGACGGGATGAGCACCGCCACCGCCGGCACACCCCGGGAGGCCAGGCGGGCCACGGCCTCCTCGGTCGCCTCGGCCCCCTTCTTCATCCCCTCGGGCAGGGTCGGCTCGTACAAAGAGAGCTCCGCCCGCAGCTCGCGCCTCGCCCAGGGCTCCCGGAGACCGAGCAACGACCGGACCCGCCCCTCGAGCACCGAGCTCTTGAGCAGCCGGAAGAGATGCGAGTGGTAGTAGAGCCACCGGCGGAGACCGCCCGTCTCGCCCGGCACCACCAGCGAGCCGTCCACGACCGCGACCCTGGGCTGATCCGGAGACGCATCCTGGAGGTCGTTGGCGAGGAACACCGCCACGACGACGGCATCCGGCCGCAGCCCAATACCGTGCGCCTCGTACCAGGCCACCTCGTCCGGCACCCCGAAACCGGGCGCTCCGGCGTTGAGGACCTGGACGTCCCTCATCCGCCGCTCCAGCCGCGCTGGCCAGGTCTCCTCCTGCTCCGCTCCCACGCCGAACGTGAACGAGTCGCCGACTGCAAGGAGGCGAAGGCCTCCCGCCGGCTTCGGTCCGACCTCGGGTCCGCGCAACCCCGCCCGGTTGGTCTCGACCCCGGTGTCGAACTCCGCCTGGTTCGTGATCCGGCCCCGGAACCCGGGCGCGATCCGGTAGCGCCTCGGGGCATCGGGCTGGTAGAGACCCGGCGAGACCGTCATCACCGCCTGGGGCCGGACGAGCCGGATGGCGAGCTCGGCGACGAGCAGGCTGGAAACCAGGCTGAAACCCAGGAGGATCAGACGGACGAGGCGAGCTCGGGAAACCCTCATGCGGGGCGGATTCTACCCGAGCGGCAGGCCCGTGCCTTGCAAACTCCGTTGACGTGGCGGCCCCGCCTCGGTTAGACTCGCAGTAAGCAAAGGAGCATTCCCATGACTGGAGAATTCCAGCGGTTGATGGCGGATCTTCGCAGACATCCCGACCTGCTGCAGGACCTCGGCGAAATCGGGGATCTCGATCGTGCGGTCCGGTGGGCGCATGAGCGTGGCTACAAGGTTGAAGCGGAGGAGCTGCGGGAGCTTCTGGCGAGCCATCGCGAGCTGTCGGATGACGAGCTCGAGCAGGCGGCCGGCGGCGACTGGGGTGACGGAACCACTCCCCCACCGCCCGGATCCGGCGGCTAAAGGGCCTTGCCGCCGAGTTGTGGAGACTGGCTTTCCGTTCTCCAGCGCCACCTCCGTCCCCCTCTGTTCAAGCCCGAGGGGACGGAGCGGCTGCGCCGGCTTGCCCGTGGCCTTCCCGGCGATCTCCTCACAGTCCTTGAGCTTCGCCTGGGCAACAGCGGCGGGCCGATCGACCTCGCCTTCCGCCTGACCGGTCCGGAAGAAGCTCTCCGCATCGCGGACGTCCTTCCAGCCTCCCAGGCCCGCCGCTTCCTCTCCGCCTGGGCGGAGCCCGACACGGCGCTCTCCTCCATCCATTCAGCCTGGGTCGAGTTCGATCTCGACCGCGAGCTGCGCGAGGTGCCGTCGCCCGTCGTCTGCGCGAAGCTGACCTCGGACGCTCCCCTGCCCTGGCTGACCGGGACCCTCTTTCCGGCCATGCACGGCAAGCCGCTGACGCCGGCGCAGGAGAGGATCGTCCGCCTCTGCCACGAGAGCCTCCCGTCCTCGGCCTACGTCCTCTACGCCTTCAGCCTTCTCTCCCGGGGCGCCGACACCCTGCGCCTGGAGATCTTCGGCCTGAGCCCGACGACCATCCTCGCCTACCTGGACCGGGTGGCCCCCACGGCAGTCTCGTGGGTGAAAGGCCCGGCCGCTCTCTTCCAGGGCGTCGAGAGGGTTCATCTCTCCCTCGACATCGGCGAGGAGATCCTCCCCCGCATCGGCATCGAGGGCTCGTTCTCCCGCCTGCCGAACTGGGAGCCCGGCTGGAGGAAGCTCTTCGGCCGGCTGATCGACCAGGGCCTCTGCCGGCCCGAGGAGCGCGACGCCGCGCTCGCCTGGCGCGGCTCGGACACCTTCTGGACGGCTCCCGCGGCGTGGCCCGTGGAGGCGATCGGCCCGGTCGGCTTCTGCTTCCGCAAGCTGAGCCACGTGAAGGTGGTCTGCCGGCCCGACCGGCGCCTGGAAGCGAAGCTCTACCTGATGCTCGGCTATCTGCCCTAGGAGCTGCCCTAGGAAGCCCGGGCCAGCGAGACCGAGAGCTGCCGGGCGATCTGCTCGGCCTTCGCCACATAGCGCTCTGCGCCCAGCTCCAGGAAGGCGCGATGGGCTTTGCGGAGCTGCGCCGCCGCCGTGGCGTCGTCCCCACTGTCGTGCGCCACGAGAGCCAGCTCGAGGCCGGTCCGCGCCACCTCGAACGGCACCCGGTGAGAGCGGAAGTCCTGCGCGGCCTCGCGCAGGGACGTCTCCGCCTCCGCATACCGGCCCAGCGCGCGAAGAATCATCCCGAGGCTCCTTCGGGCCAGGCCGGCGCCGTACCAGAACCGGGCCTCGAGCGTCACCGCCACGGCCTGCTCCGCGACCGGCAAGGCCTCGCCGGCGCGCCCGGCGCTCAGATAGGCCTCCGCCAGGAAGGCGGCGAACCAGCCCTGGAGCTGCCGCATGCCGGCCAGCTCGAGCCGCCGGACCGAGTCCTCCAGCATCCCGGCGGCCTGGGCGAGGTCGCCCTTCTGCAGCCAGGCATAGCCGAGGAAGCCGAGCGCCGCGGCCGTGTTCAGCGGGTCCTGGGCGCGGTCGAGGCCGGCCTGGCAGAACCGGATGCCCGCGTCCCCGTCGCCGAGCGACGCATGGAAATACCCCGTGCTCCAGGAGGGATCGAGGCGCGGATCCTTGAGCGTCTCGTAGATCGAGTAGGCCCGGGCCATGGCCTCCAGGCCCCACTCGAACCGGCCCAGCACGTAGTGGTGGAACCCGACCACCCAGAACGCCTGTCCCTGCCACCAGCGGTCCTCGGTCCGCTCCAGGAGCGCCACCGCCTTGAGCCCGTCACGGATGCCCTCCGAGAACTCGCCCGCCCAGAAGGCGTCGCGGGAGAGCACGTAGCAGGCCCGCCCCTCGGTCCCGGCGTCCCCGGAGGCCTGAGCCTCCTCGATGGCCCGCTGGGCGTTGCCCGAAGCCTCCGCCTGATTGCCGAGGTAGCTGTGCGTGTGGGCCAGCCAGAAGTGGAACCGGCCGCTCAGCGCGGGATCGCCGAGCTGCTCGACCGCGTCCCGGTGCCGGTCCAGAAGCTCCAGCGTCTCGGGGAGCTGCGCGAGAGGGAGCAGCGACTCGGCCAGCCGGAGGACCAGCTCCGCGGTCTGCCGGTTCCGGTCGCCGTTCGAGAGCCGGGAGGCATGGACGAGGGCCTCGCGCAGCGCCCGGGCGGCCTCGGCATGGGCATATCCGGCCGCGGCCCGGTCGGCGAACCGGACGAGGTAGAACACGGCCTTCTTCGGCTTGCCCGCCTCCGAATAGTGGTGCGCCAGCCGGTCATAGACATCCTCCAGCCGGTCGGCATGGAGCCGCTCGAAAGCCTGTCCGGCCGCGGCATGGAGAGACTGGCGCCGGCTCTGTAGGAGCGTCTGGTAGATCGCCTCCTGCGTCAGGGCGTGCTTGAAGAAGCAGCGCGGCTCCGACGATGAGATCTCCTCGTAGAGGAACTCCCAGCGCTTCAGATCCGCCAGGAGGGTCCCCGCGCCCGGCTCGCGGCCCCAGAGCGCGATCAGGATCACCAGGGGGAACTCCCGTCCCAGGACCGAGGCGGCCTGGAGCAGCCGCTTGTGCTCCTCCGGCAGGCGGTCGATGCGGGCCAGGAGCACGCCTTGGACCGTGTCGGGCACGGAGACGTCCGGACGCTCCAGGAATGAGCGGGTGAGCTCCTCCAGGAAGAAGGGATTCCCCTCGGCCCGGGTCAACGCCGTCTCGACCAGCCCCTCCGGCAGCTTCGACTCGCGAAGCACCGACTCCACCACCTGGCGGCTCTCCTGCTCGGTGAGCCGCGGCAGGGAGATCTGCGTGGCATAGGACTTCTCGATCCAGCGCGGGCGATACCCGGACCGATAGGTGGCGAGGAGGAGCATCCGGGAGGAGGTCACCCCTTCCGCCAGATAGCCGAGCAGCTCTTCGGAGCTGTTGTCGATCCAGTGGAGGTCCTCGATCTGCAGGATGACGAGCCGGCCCTGGCCCGAGGTCAGGATGAACTGCCGGAGGATGGCGAACGTCCGCGACTGGAGCGCCTGGGCGCTCAGCACGGACAGGCTCTCCGTGCCCTCCCGGATGCCCAGCAGATGGAGGAGATACGGCAGGGCTTCATCGGCCTCCATCCCGGCCTGGGAGAGACTCACGCGCACCTTGTCGGCCACGGCGGACGGAGCATCGGCGTCGCCGATCTCCCACTCGTTGCGCAACATGTCGAGGATCGGAAGATAGGGGACGCCGGTTCCGTAGGAGAGACAGCGTCCGGTCAGATACAGCACCGGCTGGTCCCAGAGCTGGCGCCGGAGCTCGAACAGCAGACGCGACTTCCCCGCTCCGGCCTCGGCCGCGATGCCGACGATCTGGCCCTCTCCGGAAGCCGCACGCTCGCGCAGGTCGTCGAGGATCAGGAGCTCCCGCTTCCGGCCGACGAAGCCGGACAGGGCCATGCCGCTCATCACGCCCTGCTCCGAGGGGAGGCTGGCGTCCGCGACCAGGAAGGCAGGGACGGGCCCTTCCTTGCCCTTGAGGTTCAGAGGTCCGATGGGCTTCGCCTGGATCGTCCCCTGGAGGAAGCGCATCGTGGATTCGCTGACCAGGATCGCCCCGGGCTCGGCCGCCTGTTGCAGCCGGGCCGCGAGGTTGGTGGTGTCGCCGACCGCCGAGTAGTCCTTCCGGAGCTGGTCGCCGATCCCGCCGACCACCACCCACCCCGTATTGATGCCCATCCGGACCTTGACGTCCACGCGATTGCGGGTCATCTCGGCCCGGTGCTCGTCGAGCCGCTTGATCAGCCCCTGGGCGGCGAGCACCGCCCGCCGCGCATGGTCCTCGTGAGCGATCGGCGCCCCGAACAGGGCCATGAAGCCGTCGCCGAGGAACTGGTTGATCGTCCCCTCATAGTGGTGGACCTCACCGAGAGCCAGCTCGAAAAACCGGTTGAGGAGCAGGTGCATGGTCTCGGGCCCCAGCCGGTCCGCGAGGGCCGTCGAGCCCACGAGGTCGCAGAACAGCACCGTGACCTGCTTGCGCTCGCCTTCGAGGGCCGCCTTGGTCTGAAGGATCTCTCCGGCGAGGTGAGGAGGGGTGTAGGACTGGAGCACCGGTCGCGGCGTTTCAGCCGGAGGCTCCTCAGCGGGCGGCTTGGAGGGGGGCGGAGAGGCAGCGGCCAGAGGGCTGCCGCACTCGCCGCAGAACTTGAACCCGGGCGGGTTCTCCATCCCGCACACTGGACAGACCGGAGCGAGCTTCGTCCCGCACTGGCCGCAGAATTTCATGCCGGGCGGGCTGTCGAACTGACATGCGGGACATTTCATGAGCCTGGCTCTGCGTCTCTTGAGTTTACATCAGCTCGACGGCCATGTCGGTGTCACGCTCCGCGACGCTTCCCCCGACGCTTCCCCTGCCCGCCTGTCCTCGGCTTGCATCCGCTATCGGACCTGTGTAAGCTCCGACGCGAACTAAGAGACATACTTCAATGGCGTCCGTGTTGAAGTGGCGTCCGTGTTGAAGTAGCCAAGTGGCCCGTCGGCACAGTAGCCCCCCAAGGGGGCGAAGGAGGATTTGTGTCCCTTGGTCTAGGCAGCAAGCTGAACATCCTTCAGCAATCTCCCCACGATTTCGAGGCAACCGAGTTGTCGCCTCCCCCGCCCGACAATGGAGTCTTCCGTCTCGTCCCTTCCCGCTACAACATCCGGGCCGTCACCGAGGACGGCCGCCTGGTGATCTGGAACTCCTACAAGGGGAAGATCAATATCTTCCGGCCTGACCAGCGCGATACCGTCGAGGGCCTGCTCAGCCAGCGCGGCTTCGAGTCCTCCCTGACCGGCGGTCTGGCCAAATATCTCTACGAGCGAGGTTTCCTGATCAAGGCCGGGACCAACGAATACCGGCGCATCCGGCAGGGTTTCGGCAAACAGCAATACCGGGGCGACCGGATGGAGCTCATTCTTCTCGCTTCGGAAGACTGTAACTTCCGCTGCGAGTACTGCTACGAGGAGTTCGCCCGGGGAACCATGGTGCCCGGGGTCCGCGAGGGGATCAAACACCTCGTCCGTGGCCGCCTGTCGGACCTGAAGAGCCTCGCCATCTCCTGGTTCGGAGGCGAGCCCCTTTACGGATTCCAGGCGATCGAGGATCTGGCTCCGTTCTTCGTCGACGTCTCCAGGCAGCGCTCCATCTCGTTTTCCAGCCATATGACGACGAACGGCTACCTCCTCACGCCCGACGTCGCCGAGAAGCTCCTGGCGTGGGAGATCCGCAGCTATCAGATCACCCTCGACGGGGCGCCGGAGGACCATGACCGCAATCGGCCCACGCGGGACGGCCAGGGCACGTTCTCGACGATCTTCGAGAACCTCCTGGCGCTCAAGCGCTTCAAGCAGAACTACCGCGTCGACCTCCGGGTCAACTACGATCCGCAGAATCACGTGCACGTGCGGGATCTCCTGCAGATGGTCCGCGAGAGGTTCGAGGGCGACCCCCGGTTCCGCATCCGGTTCCGGCCCGTGGGTCGATGGGGCGGCCCCAACGACGAGCAGTTCGATGTGTGCGGCAGGGAGGATGCCGAGCGCATCAATGACGAGTTGCGGGCGGAAGCCTTGCGCCGGGGCATCAAGCTCAGCGACTCCATCACCGAGATCAAGGGCATGGGGGCGCGGGTCTGCTACGCGGCCCGCCCCTACAATCTGATCATAGGCGCCACCGGCAAGGTGATGAAATGCACGGTGGACCTGGACAAGAAGGACCGCAACGTCGTCGGCAGCCTGTCCGAAACCGGAGAGCTGGTGCTGGACGAGGACAAGCTGGCTCTCTGGACGGAGCCGGCTTTCGAATCCGACACCAAATGCCAGAAGTGCGTGGTGCTTCCGACCTGTCAGGGGATTTCCTGTCCGATCATCCGCTTCGACAACGACACCTCGCCTTGCATACCCCTGAGGCACCAGGTCAAGAAGGAGCTTCGCGAGCTGGCTGAATACAGTTGATTCCATTCACCCGCGGATGAGTCGCATTGCCTGCTTGTCCGCTAACCTCAATCCCGAGCTGTCATGGCTTGGAAAGGAGAGCTTTCATGAACGATGATCCGAAGGTCCCCGGAACCGACGAGACCGTCGAGAACACCGAGATGACGGAGCTGGAAGAGAAGGATCTCGAGGGTGTTGCCGGCGGTGAGGATCCGGATGGCAACACGGGCTGCAATTTCATCTGCAGCATCGACTGAACGCAGCACGACCGGGCTGGCCCGCAAGGCAATTCTCCCGGCCTTGCGGGCCGGTTCGCCCATCACCGCAGTCGGTCCCGCAGGAACCCCGGCAGTCCTCTCCACTTCGTGGAATCCCGCAGAATCATCGCCTGAACCTGCCGAGAGTAGTCCGTGTCCAGTTCCTTGCAGAAGCGGGACAGCTCGACCATGGCCGCGTACCACAACGGCCGGCAGGCGTTGATCCCGAAGGAAAAGAAGCGCTCGAGGTTTCCGAGGTAACGGCGCGCGTCACCCAGAAGGAGCCCTAGCTGAGCCTGCAGAGCATACTGAGCCTGCGGCGACATCGCGCGCTCCGATTCGGCGCGGAGCCGGGCCGTCCCGATCAGGGAACTCCACTCCTCCCGAGGCATGGTGCCGGTGACGATGTATCCCGCGGCCTCTCCGAGGATCTGGTGGATCATCGTCTGAACCAGCCGCGTGGGGACGGAGAGCAGGGCTTCGGGATGCCACTCCCGATGATAGGGTAACCTGGGGATCTGGCGCTCCAGGTAGGCCAGAAGGGTTCCCGCCATCCGCAGTGCGCCTTCGCGCCGCCCCAGCCGGAGATCAATCCGCGCAAGATTGTGCCCCTGCTGGACGCGATGCATCTGGATCACGGAGAATCCCTTGCGCTCGAGCTCCAGATCGGCATCCATCGCGCGGTCGAGGCGCCAGAGGACCTGTTCAATGCGACCCGATTTGAAATCCAGATAGGCAACCCCCGCCTGATAGGCGGATACCCCGATGAGCCACGCGGGGCCTGCATGGGGTTCCAGGCTCCGCAGTCGTTCCTCGGCCTGCTCGAAAAGTCGGCCCGCGTCGTCCACTCTTCCCTGGCGGGACGCGGACAGACCTTCGCCACAGGCCTTGTTGATGCAACGCAGATCGAGGCGTTCCCGGAGCGACAGCCAGCCGATCGTCCCCTGGAACACAAGGGAGCTGAAATCCCGGGAAGGCAAGGAGATGCCCGCGCGAGGCCTTCCACGCAGGCCGCTGCGATAGGCCTCGAAGACTTTTTTCAATTGAGCGTCGGTGGCCGTAGCTCGGAGCGAGGTCATCAACATGGCGAAGAAACCCTCCACCTGCCCTTGGGGTCGCGCTGGCCGGATAGGTTACAGCAAGACTCCGGCCTCCAACTACCCGCTGGCTACCTCCAGCGCAATGTGGATCTGCCGCCGACTCTTGTTCTCAAGAGCGAATGCGGGACTGGCTCTATGCTGTGACCGCTTCCAGTGCCGCTTCGAGCACAGAATCTCGCCCGCTCCGAAAATCATCCACGCTCGGATTCACGAGACGATCGGGCTGAATGCCAATGCCTACAAAGTCGCTACCGTCAGGGTAGGTGTCTCTTCTGGAACATACGCGCGCCGAACCTCCGCCAGGAAGTTTAATGAGCCGCGATTGGCCTGTACATCCGCCAGTTGGCTCACCCACGAGGAGGCCGCGCCCCATCACGTCGAAGGCCGCAGCGAAGTCCTCAGCCGCGGAGTAGGTTCTAGGACCGGCCAAAACGGCTACGGGGCCATTATAAAGCTTCTGCATACCAACCCCCTCCAGCCAAGTTTCCCCGTGCTGCAGCACAAACCCGTAGCGCTTCCACCACCGACCAACAAGGTGCCTCTGATCTGTCAGGTGACCCAGTATATGAAAGCCTACAGAGGTGAAACCTCCTCTATTGTCACGTATGTCCAGGAGGAGAGCCGCGGCCGTGGTGATTGACGAAGCAAGTTCCTCATAGTACCTGACAACGTCACTCTCTGCAAAGGTATTGAGCACAAGATGAGCAACGTTGCCGGGTAGTTTCCGGAGCACGATCGGAGGGTATTCGTCGGCAAGTCGCTTCACTTTCTCGAAGCGAGGCTCACGCGCCAAGCGGCACACAAACTCTGCGTCCTTGGCGTTCCGGAAGGTCAGGGTAACCGGCTGCCTAAGCGGCCCTTCCAAAAGAGAGATCTCGAAGGCGCGGACTGCCAGATCCTGGGGAGTCGAAGCACTGACGTATGGCACGACCCTGTTGGCAGCGTACTCTTCAACAGGAATATCGTCGATGGCCAGGATTTCCTGCCCCTGTGCGACACCCTGCCGTTCCAACGTACCATCAAGAAGACTGGCCACAAACACTCTTCCTTCGACTAGCTGCGTGACCATTAGAGGACAGGCACGGACTTCATCAACGATAGCCTCGGGTAGGGCAACGCTGGTATGCCCATCCCTTAGCTTCGCGATCAGAGCACGGAGTATTTCATAATACCGGTGTAGCGTCCTCGCATTGCGGACGAGTGGCAGGGTCTCCCAACAGAGAGCATTCCAGTCGACATCCGGCAAGCGATCGAAGTTAACGAAATGAACATCGACCTCTTTCCGCAACCGAGCTAGACCGTCTACCCGCTCCTGTCCGTCAAGTTCTTCGCGACCGGCCATTGGAAGAAAAGTATACTACAATACTACTCGATCAGGAGGGATCGCGCCCATGGATTCCGCGACGGCTCAACGACTCTTCAACGCCTACCGCGAGGGCCTTCTCAATCGGGAAGGACCAAATCCAAAAGATTATCAACCTCGCTTTCAGGTTCTGCTGCTTCATTTGACTTATACTCAGTTTTCGTTAGCTGAGCGCTTGTATATTCGTAAGGCTCGGCAGACGAGCGCTCAAGCACTCGCCTTGGCACGAGAGGGTCGCTTGCAAGAAGCTACAGAGTGCATCAATTACGGAAGAGATCACCTAACAGGTGTCGATCGACTTTCCCCGGCTCGGCTCATGGCAGAATCGACTCTGGAGTCGGCAAATGCCTACTTGGACTACCGTACGGGGCACTACGAGCAAGCTCGTAGGCGGTTGCTTGCTGCCATGGATGCGGACCTTGTTCTCGAACAGAACGAGACCTTTGGGTTACTTGAGATCCATCGCATTCAATCCGCTTTGAATCTGATGCGTCTCGAACTCCGAAGTGGACAACATGAAAAGGCGTTTCTATTGGCAGGTCGGGTTCTGGCTTACCTGGAGAATCTCGACTCCTCCCTCCCAGTACACCATTCCTGGCGCAGCGAGGCACTGATAAGAGTTCCACGCGCGGTACGCCGGGCCATGGTCACGCAGGTCGGGAATGATACCGCGCTAGCTCTCCTCAAGACTAAGGATCCGAGATCTTGGCCAGCCTTCTGTGCAGGCCTGCGTCTAGCAGCAAAGCATCCCTGGGGACCAGAAAAAGTTCTTCATCAAGCGATACAACAGTGGGTATGCCTCAAGCAGGTCTTCGAACAACAGGATTGGGATCTCTATCAAGTTCTTCTCGCTGATTTCCTACCAGCTGGACGAAGAGACGTGGCTGCGATCTGGTACGCCAGCGTTATCGATTTTCTCCATTTCTGCAAAATGGCGGCATCTCGTGCTTCCCAACAGGTTTACAACGGGATTTTGCGAGACTCGCAAAAATGGCCCGCGTTACCGCCCCTGCTTCGAGAGTGTATCGAGAACACTCAGTTAAGCGCCAGATGAGAGAGGGCGGCTCTGGTGGGAGTCGCCCCCTCAGAGCGAGTTAATCCAGAGAACAGCCGCAGTTGCAGCCGTTGTTGTCCGCCAGCGAGCCCCCTGACGCGTCATCGAGGTCCTTGTCGTCCAGCTCTTCGATCTTGATCTCTTCGTTCTCGGCAGTGTTCTCGATCGGCTCCATCTCTTCCGCCATGACTCTTCTCCTTTCGCCGTGGCCCGGTGACATTCTCGGGCCTTGTTGGTGTAATTACGCCGACTCGCTCTTCACCACACGCTGCTGTGTCGGGTTCGTCCTGAACTTGTCGGCCAGCAGGAGATCTCGTTTTGCATTTCGCCGCAGAGGGATACAGGGAGAGCGGTTCTCGTCCATCCGGACCTGGGGACAGGAGATGCCCTGGCAGAGCGGAAGGATCACGCACTTCTGACATCCCTGATCGCTGGTATACGCAGGCTCCGTCCACAAGGTGAACTTTGCCGCGTCGAGTTGGAGAGTTCCGTCCTCCTTCAGCCGGCCCACTACATTCCTGTCTTCCCTGTCGAGGTCGACGGTGCACTTCATGACCAGCCCGTCGGCACCGATGATGAAATTGTAGGGGCGAGCGGCATAGCAGACCTTCGAACCGAACGGCCTCGCATGCCCGATATCGTCGGCGTTCCCGAGCCCGTGCTGGGCGGCCCGGTCTATCAACTGATAGGAGACCTCCCGGGCCTGGTCCAGGCCACAGACATCCAGATCCTTGTCGTTGGGTCCCCCCCAACGGCCGACCGGGCGGACCCGGACATTGAAGCGGGGATCGTTTCCGAACTCCCTGCCCAGGAGATCGACGAAGTCGTTGAGGCCCGACTGGTTCCTCTGATCGAAATTGATCCGGATGTCGATCGTATAGCTCTCGGGACGCCGCCGGATCTCCTGGAGATTGCGGAAGATCACGTCAAACGTGGGTTCGCCGTTGCGGGTAGGGCGGTTGTGGTTATGGTCCTCGGGGGCGCCGTCGATGGTGATCTGGTAACGCAGAACCCCCCAACTGAGGAGCTTCTCCGCGACGTCGGGCGTGAGAAGGTATCCGTTCGTGGTCATGTTGCTCAGGAAGGTCAGGGAGTTGTCGAGTGCGACCTGGCGGAAGAAGGGTCCGAGCTCCTCGATGGCAGGCCAGCCGTAGAGCGGCTCGCCTCCGAACCAGGAAACTAGGAGGTAGCGCAGGCCGGAAAGGCGATTGGCGACAAGTTTCCGGACAGCCGCCCTCACTTCGGGCTTCATCGTTCCCCGGGCGAACTCTTCATAGCAGTACTCGCACCGGAAGTTGCAATCCTCGGAAGCGAGAAGAATCAGCTCCAAAGTGTCCTGCCGATAATGCTGATAGCCAAATCTGTGTTGGAATAGCCGATACTCGTCTGTTCCTTCCGGGATGAGGAAACCGCGGTCATGGAGATAGCCGGCAAGCCCCTTGGGTGTGGCCTCGCAGCCGCGCCGGGTGAGGAGCGCCTTGATCGCATCCCGCTGCTTGGCAGGAAAGGTGCTGACCGCGCCGTTGAGAGTGTTCCAGACGATGAGCCGGCCGTCCTCGGTAGGGGTCTGCACGTTGTATCGGGAGGCGACCCAGCGGCCAGACTTGACCGGAGTTATCTTGGGTTCCGGAGGATGGTGATCCAGGGGAGACTCATGGAGGATGTTGAACTTGCCGCTCAGACCGATGGTCATGATGCTACCTCCGATGCAGTGGCGTAGCGAAGCCCCTAAAAAGAACGCAACCGCAAATGTAGCACTGACGAAACAACGAGTCAACAGAATTTTAAAATTTACCTCATCTCATCACGGAGGCCGGCCCCAATTCCGAGCAGCGCGAGGACGAGGCCTTCCTTCATCCCACGATCTCTCGGGCGTTCAACCTCGCGATCTCCTTCTCGGAGCCCGGCGCGGCTTCAACCAGACGGCCAAGCGGCCTTCCAGGAGGATGTAGACATCTTCGACCGGGCCCGCCCTGCTCGATCAGCACCTCTCCTTCCCGGAGCGCGTGCTTGCGACGGCTGGGCTTCCTCCTGAAATGTCGCGACAGATCGCCGGGAATACCGGCTTCGAACGCTTCGTGCTCACGCGGTTGGTCCACCTTGCGCCATAGAAGGCGGCGTTGCACCAAAGAACCTTACATTGCGCCATATCACCATACTTTGCGCCAACGTATCCTTCTTTGGCGCAAGGTAACCTTCCATGGCGCAACATGGCGCGACGTTGCCGCGATGGAACGTTCTTTGGCGCAACGTAACTCTACGTTGCACCAAAGAAGCCGACATTGCGCCAAAGATGGATGCGTTGCGCCAAGGACCATTTCTTTGCGCCAAAGAAGTTTAAGCTGGCGCAAAGTTTCCCGATTTTGCGCCATGGAAACTTATGTTGCGCCAAAGAAGGTCAGGCTGGCGCAAGGCAACCTTACGTTGCGCCAAACGAGCTTGCGGCGCGATCCGGAAGCTGACGTTACCAGCCGCAATCGCTCAAGCCGGGCAAAGAAACGCAAAGCGGGACGTCTGGGTTCAGCTTACCAGCACGCGCTTTACCATCCGGTCGAAGCGCTCCCCGGCCAGATACACCCCATCCAACACGTTCGGATCCAGCTCATCTCCCTCATCTTCTTCCTCGAAGTCCGAGTCGGAGCCGTAGCCGAGGGCCCGGTGGCGCTCGCGGACGGTCGTGGAGAGATAGATGGCCAGCGCCCGGTAGAAGCGGGCCGCGAAGCCGAAGTCGGCCTGCAGCTTGGCGTTCAGGATGGTCTTCGAGATCCCGAAGACGGTCGAGTCCTCCAGGGCCTTGACCGTGGCGGATGGCGGACGGGCGTCCACGAAGGACATCTCGCCCACGATCTCGCCGGCGTTCAGCCTTGCGATCTCCTTCCCCGGGCCGCGGCGGGGGTTCAGCCAGACGGCCAGGCGGCCTTCCAGGAGGATGTAGATGTCCTGGACCGGCACGCCCTGCTCGATCAGGACCTCGCCCTCCCGGAGCGGGCGCTTGCGGCCGGCGCGAAGCATCCACTCGACGTCGTCGTCGTTGAGCTGGCCGAAGAGGAAGAGGACTTTTCTCATGCTGTTCCTTTCAGGCGATCTGCCTCTCGGCGAGTCGGGCGAAGGTGCCTCCCAGCCGGATGAGCTCGTCGTAGCTGCCCTCCTCCACCACTCTCCCGCCTTCCATCACGTAGATCCGGTCGGCGTTCTGGATGGTGCTCAGGCGGTGGGCGATGACGATCCTCGTGGCTTTCAGACGCTCCAGGCTCCGGCTCACGATGTCCTGGGTGCGGTTGTCGAGAGCGCTCGTGGCCTCGTCGAAGAGGATGATCCGCGGGCGGTTCACCAGGGCCCTCGCGATCAGCATGCGCTGCTTCTGGCCGCCCGAGAAGGTCTCGGCGCCTTCGCTGATGACGGTGTGCATGCCCATGGGCATGGCCTTGATGTCGTCCTCCAGCCCGGCGAGCCGCGCCGCCTCCCAGGCCGCGTCGATGCCCAGGTTCGAGCTGCCCAGGATGTTCGAGACGATGCTCCCCGCCATCGGCCGGCCGCTCTGGAGCACCACGCCGATCTGCCGCCGCACGGAGCGTACGGCGAGCGAGGCCACGTCCTGGCCGTCGTAGTAGATCGAGCCCGAGCTCGGTTTCTCGAAGCCGAGGATCATCCGGAGGCAGGTCGACTTGCCCGCTCCCGACGGACCCACGAGCGCAATGAACTCGCCGGGCTTCGCGCGGAAAGAGACGTCGTCGAGGATCAGCGGGCCGTCCGGCTGGTAGCGGAAGGAGACGTGTCCGAACTCGATCTCGCCCGCCAGCTCGCCGGGCTCGGCCTTGGACTCGTCCACCTCCGGCACGGTCTCCAGGATCGGCGAGAGCCTCTCGTAGACCGGCACCATCGCGAGCACGCTCGACAGGACGCCGATCATGGTCAGGACCGCGGCCAGGAACTGGCCGAAGGCGGCGTTGAAGGCCAGGAACTCGCCCAGGGGGAGCGACGACCCGGAGGAGAAGCCCGCCACGGCGAAGATCGCCATGGAGGTCGCGAGCGAGTAGACCGGGTTGAAGGAGGCCTGGACGTTGGCGACCCGCTGGGCCGCCAGCGTCCGGCGCCGCTGCTCGGCGAAGCCCTCGGCCCAGCGCGCGTAGGCCCTCGCCTCGGCCCCGGCCACGCGCAGCTTGGAGATGCCGTTGATCAGTCCGAAGACGAGGCTCGACATCTTCCCCTGCGCGGCCAGGAGCGCTCTCTGGTGCCGGAGCTGGAGCCAGGTCAGGAGGGCGGTCACGCCGGCCAGGACCGTCACGAGCGCGGTGCCGAGAAGGGCCAGCCGCCAACTGTAGTAGAACAGGAGCGCGAAGCTGAACAGGGAGAAGACCGCCGCGAGCACCGAGGTCAGGACGTTGCCGGTGAGCATGTCCCGGATGGCGTCGATGCCCATGGAGCGGCTTGCCAGGTCTCCCACGGTGTAGCGCCGGAAGAAGGAGACCGGGAGCGCCAGCAGGCGGTCCCAGACCGCGGACTGGACGGTGCCGTCCAGCTTCCCTCCCAGCCGCAGCACCGCGATGCTCCTCGTCACCTGGAAGGCGGCCGAGGCCAGCGCGGCCACGACCAGGGCCATGGCGATCTGGGCGAGCTGGCCGCGGTCCGCGCTGGGGATTACGTTGCCGAAAACCTGGCCGGTCAGGATCGGCACGAGCAGCGCCAGCAGACCGCCGCAGAATCCCATGAGGAGGATGGTGCCGAGGTCGTCCCGCCGGTCGCGCAGGGCCATGGCGAGGAGGTCCGACTTCTTCACCAGCCGCTCCGGCAGGGGCGGGTAGAACATGAAGCCGTCGCCGCTCAGGGTCTCGGCCACGGCGGCGTCGACCGGCGCGCGCGTGCCGGCCACGGGATCGATCAGCTCGTAGGACCGCGCCGAGGTCGGGAGGAGCGCCACGGGCTCCTTGGCCTTGGGATCTCCCTCGACTGTCCGGAACCCCACGAGCGGACCGTTGTCGCGGCGCCACCAGTCCTCGCGCAGGATGATGCGGCGGGCGCGCACCCGCGAGGCCTCGCAGATGCGCGTCAGGAGGTCGCCCTGGCGCGCTCCCGATTCCGGACGCGAACGGATGACGATGCCCTGCGCCTGCCCGACCATCCGGCAGACGGCCAGGAGCGGATCCGAGGTTTCCGCAAGCGCGGCGCCTCCCCGGGCCTGCGGCTCCAGCACCGAAGACAGCCGCGCGTAGGCGCCCTGCAGGGTGGCGCGGTCGAGGTCCTCTTTCTTCTCCAGGCGCTCCCGCTCCTGCTTCGCGGCGCGCTCGAGCTGAAGCTCGACGCAGGCGAGGCAGAGGTCGTGGAAGCGGTCCAGCCCTTCCAGGAGGCCGCCGTTGCGCAGGAAGTCGGGCGTGGAGGAGGCCGCGATCCGGGCCTCGCCGGCGCTCACCAGCCAGGCGCCCTCCGGGACCGGCATGGGCGCCATGGCCGCCATGGAGATACCGTCCCGCAGGGCCAGGGAGTCCTCTCCCAGGAACCGCGACTCTCCTTCCAGGTGGCGCACCCAGGCCACGCCCCCGGGAGCGCGCACGACCCGGCCGGCTTCCTCCAGATGGATCTCGGAGCCGGGCTTGAGCTCGTCGAACACCCGGGGCGGGGCGCTTTTCGAAATCCCTCCGAACAGTCCGGAGAGCCAGGCGTCGAGCAGCTCCGGTGAGACGGCGTCCGGGTCCAGGCGGCGCACCCGGGTGCCGGCACTGCCGACGGCGAGAAGGCCCGGCCGGTGGCCGTTCGCATCGGTCCCGCAGAGGATCTGGCCCGGGCCGACGGTGAGGAGGTGGTTGCGGACGCCGTCCGGCGGCACGGCGAAGACATCGGCCGAGCCGGACTCCACGATCCACACGCCGGCCTCGTTCAGGAGGAGCGGCGCGTTGGCCGGGAGCGGGATCGTTTCGTCGCCGGCCATCGTCGTTCGATCTCACTCGGCGCTGATGAGCCGGGCGTAGGGTCCTTCGACCCCCTTCAGCTCGTCGTGCGTGCCGCGCTGGACGACCTTGCCCTTGTCGAGGACGAGGATCTCGTCCGCGTCGCGGATCGTGCTCAGGCGGTGGGCCACGATCAGGCAGGTGCAGCCGCGGCGCCGCAGGGCTTCGTCGATGAGTTTTTCGGTCGTGGGGTCGAGCGCGCTCGTGGCCTCGTCGAGCACGAGCATCGTGGGCCGGCCCACCAGGGCGCGCGCGATTTCCAGCCGCTGCCGCTGGCCGCCGCTCCAATTCGCTCCTCCCTCCTCCACCGGACTGTCGTAGCCGCCCGGCCGCGCAGCCACGTCTTCGTGGATGCAGGCGTCGCGGGCCGCGGCCACCACCTCGGGCAGGGGCACGGTCGCATCCCAGAGGGTCAGGTTTTCGCGCACGGTCCCTTCGAACAGGAAGACGCTCTGGTCCACCGCGCCCAGCGAGTTGGAGAGCACCTTGGGCGGGATCTCCCCGCGGCGGCGGCCGTCGAAGAGGATCTCTCCGGACCAGGGTTGGTAGAGGCCGGTGACCAGGCGCGAGATCGTGGACTTGCCGCTGCCCGAGCCGCCGACGAGGGCGATGCGCATGCCGGGCTTCAGGGTCAGGCTGAGCCCTTCGATCAGCGGCGGGTCGAGCCGGCTGTAGCCGAAGGAGACGTCGCGCAGCTCCAGGCGGCCGGTGAGCTTGACCGGCTCCCCCTCCGGCACCCGCTCGGCGGCGAGGCCGGCGGACTCGTCCACCCGGTAGCGCAGCACGTCGTCGAGGCGGTTCATGTCGCCCTCGACCATCTGGAGCCGGCCGCCCAGGCTCACCAGGCGGTTGATCGGGGTCATGAAGCTCGCCATGAGGATCTGGAAGGCCACGAGGCCGCCCAGCGTGAGCGAGCCGTTGATGACCCTCAGGCCGCCGATCCCCAGGATCAGCGCCGTGTTGATTGCGGCCAGGAGCGGCGGCACCGCGTCGAGGACCTGGGTGTAGCGCTCCAGGTCCTGGCGGGTGTTGACGACCTTCGCCTGGTAGCCGGACCAGCGCGTGAAGAGGTCCGACTCGCTCCCCGTGGCCTTCAAGGTCTCGATCGTCTGGAGCCCGCCGAGAGCCGTGCCCATCATCTTGCCCTGGTCCTGCTGGAGCCGCCGGTTGCCGTCCACTCTCTTGCGCGAGACGAAGCGCAGGGCGGCCACGTTGAGCGAGGCGATGAGGACGCCGACCAGCGTCAGCACCGGATCGGTCCGGAACAGGACCGCGGCGTAGAACACGACGAGGAGAGCGCCCAGGGTGTTCGTCGCCAGGTCGCGCGACAGGAGCTGGGCCACGCGGTCGTTGATGCCCACCCGGGCGCTGATGTCGCCCGCGTAGCGCTGGCTGAAGAACTCGGTCGGCAGGCGCAGGACGTGCCAGAAGAAACGGCTCGACGCGCCCACGGCGAGCCGGGTCTCCAGCCGCAGGAGATAGGCCTGCTGGAGCCAGGTGAGAAGGCCCAGGGTGAGCGCGGTGAAACTCATGGCCAGAAGAAGAGGCCGGAGCCACTCGACGTGGCCTTCCAGAAGGACGCCGTCCACGAAGAGCTTGGAGAAGACCGGCACGGCGAGGCCGGGGATCACCAGTCCCAGCCCGGCCAGGAGCACGAAGGCGAGCGCGGCCCGCGAACCGGCCAGCCGGCGGCGGAGCGCGGGGACGAGCTTCGGCGGGTCGCCGTGGCGCTCGAAGCCCGGGCCGGGCTTGAACGTCATCACCACGCCGGTGAACGCCTGGTCCAGCTCCTCCTCGGTGATCACCCGCGGCCCGATCGCCGGGTCGTTGAGATAAACCTTTCCTTTGTGGAACCCGTCGAGCACCACGAAATGGTTGAAGTTCCAGTGCAGGATCATCGGCCCCTGGAGAGACCGCAGGGTCTGGGGCTCGCGCTTGAACCCCTTGGCTTCCAGGCCGTACTCCCGGGCGGCCTTGACCACGTTGCTCGCCTTGCTGCCGTCGCGCGACACGCCGCAGGCGATGCGCAGCTCTTCGAGCGGCACCCACCGGCCGTAGTGAGCCAGGACGATCGCGAGCGCCGCGGCGCCGCACTCCACGGCCTCCATCTGGAGGACGGTCGGGCTGCGCACCGCTTTCGGGGAGCGCTCGGCTTCCTGGCGCTTGGGGCGCTTGAGGCGGAGCATCAGAGCCCCAGCTTCTCCCGGACCTTCGGGAGGATCAGCCGGATCGGCCGCTCCTCGCGGACGACCACGGCGCCCGAGGCGAGCGTGCCGCTGCTGATGCTCAGGCTCGGGCCGATCGAGGACGACCAGCGGTAGCCGGTCGGCGTCGAAGCGTCCCGATCCAGGGTGACGTTGACCTGGATCGGCGGCCCCTCCTCCATCAGCTTCTGGACCAGCGCCTCGTTGCCGAGCACGCGGACCATGCCTTTCTGGGTGGAGGGGAACTCGGCGGCCCAGACCACCTTGCCGAGCATGGAGCCAAACTCCTCGCGCTTGACCGTGCTCGGCGAGACCCGCACGCGCATGCCGGGCTGCACCCGCTTGCCCGCCGACGCCGGGATGAAGAGCACCGCCATCAGGTCTTTCGAGGTCACTTCCAGGTTCAGGATCGGCGTGCCCGGCGAGACCACGTCGCCGCGGTCCGCCAGCACTTCCAGCACCCGGCCGTCGTGGGAGGAGACCACGCGGGCGCTCTCGTCGAGCCGCGCCTGGCGCTCGCGCAGCTCGAGCTCCAGGTCGCGGATCTGCCCCTGCCGGACCTCGAGCTGCTGCGCGACCTGCTGCGCCGCGTCCAGGCGTTTCAGATCCAGGCCGTTCAAGTCGAGCCTCACGGCGGCCAACCGGGCCTTGGCGTCGTTCAGATGCTGCTCGGAGGCGAGAAAGGTCTGTTTCGTGACCAGCCCGTCCTTGAGGAGATCGCGCTGGGCCGCAACCTGGTCGTCCGCCAGCTCCACCTCCTTCTCCAGCGACCGGACGCTCTGCTCCAGGTTGGCGCGCTGCTGCGCGAGGTCGCGGTCGCGCAGCCGGCCCTGCTCGCCCGCGTAGCGGCGCAGGTCGTCGTACTCGGCGCGCACGTCGGCGAGCCGGTCGCGGGAGTCCTGGATCTGCCGCAGCAGCTCCTGCTGGCGCACCCGGGCCACGACCTGGCCCTTCGCGATGACGTCGCCGACGGAGACCAGCAGCTCCTCCACCTGCCCCTGCTCGGCGGCCACCAGGCTGGTGACGCCGCCCTGGCGCAGGAGGATGCCTTCGCCGCCGGCCTCGGTGGGGATCGAGCCGAAGATCGCCCAGCCCAGCGCCGCCAGAAGGAGCGCGCCCAGGGCGCCGAGCGCCAGCCAGCCGCGCGGGTTCGTCACCTGGAGGAGCTGGTCGAGCTGCTCGGGCGAGGAGAGCCGCTCCAGCGCCACCTTGCGGAAGATCATCGCGTCACGCCCTCCTGGAACGGCACGGTGGTGAGCCGGCCGGGATCAACCCCGCCGGTCGTCTCCGGCAGGAGCGTCCCGGTCTGGAAGCGCAGCTCGAGGAGCGCCACGGCCAGGTTGAGCTGGGCCGCGACCTCGGCCTGCCGCGCGGAGGTCAGCCGGTCGCGCTGCGAGATCAGGTCGATCAGCGTGGAGGTGCCGGCCCGCAGCTTCTTCTCCTCGTTGATCACGGCCTGCTCGAACAGGCGCACGGCGTCCCTCGCCCGTTCGAGCTGCTGGGCCTGGCGGGCCACGGCGTCGAGGGCCACCGGCACGTCCGCCGAGACCTGCTGCGCCACCAGGTCCTCCAGGAGCACCGTCTGCTCGCGCGTCGATTCGAGCTGGGCGAGCTGGCCGCGGGCCAGGCTGTTCGAGGTCGGCCACGCCAGGGTGAGCCCGAACTCGGCGGCCGCCCCGGGTATGTTCCGAAACAGGGGCGAGACGAAGTTGCCCGGGCCGTTGCCCTCCACGAACCCGGTGTAGCTCGGCGTCACGACGAGGTCGAGCTGGGGCTTGAGCGCGTTGTCGCCGGCCCGGCGCAGGATCTCGGCGGCGGTCCGGCGCTCGCGCGCGGCGAGCAGGTCGGCCCGGCGCTCCAGGGCCGCGGCCACGAAACGGTCCTGCTCGACGACGGAGGGCGCTTCGGCCGACGGCAGGCCCGGGAAGCCGTCCGAGGGCAACGGCAGGGCGGCGATGGCCGGCCGGTCCAGGCCGATCTCGCGGCCGAGGCTCTGCCGCGCTTCGAACAGGTCCTGCTCGCCGCCGATGCGCGCCGCCTCCTTGGCGGCCAGGTTCGCCTCCACCTGGACCAGCTCGGCGGCCGGGGTCACGTCGGCGTCGATCAGCTTGCGCGTGGTGTCCAGCAGCTCGCGGGCGCGGTCCTCGGTCTCCTGCAGGATGCCGAGGTTGAGCACCGCGGCCCGGGCCAGCCAGTACTGGGTGGCCACCGTCAGGACCCTCTCCGAGGTGACCTGGCGCAGGTCGAGCTCGCCCGCGACCACCTGGCGCTCGGCGGACAGCTCCGGCGCGGCGACCGCGGTCCGGCCCCGGCCGCGCAGCAGCGGCTGGCGCAGCGTGAGGGAGAACGTCCCCACGTTCGCGCCTCCGGGACCTCCGGGGTCGGTCCTCTGCAGCTCCAGGCCCGGCTCCAGGCCGAAGCCGCTGCGGAACTTCTTCCTGAGACCCAGGGTGGTCCCGGCCAGGGACTGCTGCCGGACCGTGGACTCGGTGAGGGGCTCGTTCACCTCGGTCTCGCTGAGCCCGGAGCTGACCACGGGATCGAAAGGCCCCCGGGAGATCAGCAGGGCGCCTCGGGCGGAATCGAGGCGCGCCTCCTGCAGCCTCAGGTTCGGATCGTGGCGGAGGGCCAGCTCGACCGCCTCGTCCAGCCCCAGACCTGCCGGCGGGTCCTGGGCCTTCAAGGCTGCCGGTATGACCATCGAAGCGGCCATCAGGGCGAAGGCCGGGACGGCAGCGAAGAGACGGCCTGCCCGTGGTTGCGACTTCATGACCAGGTCCTTCATTTGCGTTCGGAACAGGCTCGGGTAGGCTAGCATCGTGACCGGGGAGACACAAGCCGAGCTCCAGGCCTACCTGGCGAACCCTTTCGACCTGGGCTCGCTCGGGCCGGAAACCGTCTTCCCCCTCCCGGACGAGCCGTTCGTGGAGGTCTGGGAGCGCTGGGCCGCCGAGGCGCGGGAGCGCGGCGCCTTCGCGGTCCTCTCCGACCACCTGCCGCAGCTCCGCTTCCCGGTCCGCGAAGGGATCGGCGCGACGGAAGGCTACCGCGCCGCGGTGCGCCGCGGCGTTCCGCCGTCGGAGATCCCGTCCGCCACCGGCCTGGAGATCGGGCGGCCCGATCTCGTCGGGCTGGAGATCCACGAAAGCCCCGCCGGCCGCATCCCGGTGATCCTCGCCCGCGGGCGCGACGAGTTCGCGGCTCTCCTCCGGGCGCTCAGCCGGAAGAACGAGCCCGTGCCGGTGCCGGACTCCCAGGGCGCCCTCATGGTCTCGGGCTACAACAACTGGGAGCGCATCCGCGAACGGCTCCGCCGGGGCGAGGACATGCAGGACATCCTGCCGCGCAAGGAGCTCTACCAGGACCGGTTCATCCTGCTGAGCGACGGACCCTACAGCGCCGTGCCCGCGGCCGACCTGGGGCTCGACGACGCCGAGTGGCGGCGGATCTCGCTGGAGATCCGCCGCGACCATGAGTGCGCCCACTACTTCACGCGCCGGCTCTTCGGCTCGATGCGCAACAACGTCCTCGACGAGCTGATCGCCGACTACGCCGGGATGGTGGCCGCGACCGGAACCTTCCGCGGCGACTGGTTCCTGCGCTTCCTGGGCCTGGAGGATTACCCGCGCTACCGTCCCGGCGGCCGGCTCGATCTCTATCGAGGCGATCCGCCGCTGTCCGACGCCGCGTTCCACAGCCTCCACGAGCTGATCCGGTCCGCGGCGGAGACCCTGGAACGGTTCGACGGCCGGGCCAGCACCCTCTCCGAGCGCGCCCTGGTGCTCTCCGCGCTCGCCTCGCTGCGACTCGACGACCTCGCGGCTCCGGACGGGATCGAACGGCTCGAGCGCGCTCTCTCCGAGGTCCGCGGCCGTCTGGGCTGGCGGGCCGTCGGCTAGAATCCGGACATGAAACCGCACCGGCGCGTCCTCCTGGGCCTCTCGGCTCTCCTGTCGTTCGTCTCCCTTCCGTCCCGGGCGCAGGCTCCGGCGGCTCCGAGCTTCGAGGAACGCCTCGCGGCCCGCGCCGCGGAGAATCGCCACGCGGTCGTCTATAAAAACGGTGCCTTCTCCGGTCCCGGCTGGGACCTTCTGCTGGAGGAAGGACGGAAGTCGCGGTTCTTCCTGGTCGGCGAGGAGCACGGCGTGGCCGAGACGCCGGCCGTGGTGCGCGAGCTGTTCAAGGCGCTCCAGCCCGCCGGCTACCGCCATCTGGCGCTGGAGATCTCGGCCCCCATGGCCGAGGTGCTCGACGCCACGGCCCAGGGTCCGGACGGCCTCAACAGACTCGCGTCCTTCTTCAAGGACAACCCACCGGGCGTGGCGTTCTTCACGCTCCAGGAAGAGGCCGAGCTGCTCGTGGCCGCCCGGGCGGCCGTGCCCGATGTACCTGGGACGACGCAGCCTGTCCTCTGGGGCCTCGACTACGATGTCACGTCCGACCGCTTCCTCCTCGACCGCGTGCGCGGGAAGGCCCCGCAAGGTCCGGCCCGCGACGCGGCCGAGGCGCTCTGGCAGAAGTCCGCGGCGGCCTGGAAGGCGCTGAACGAGACGAAGAATCCCGCGATGTTCTTCTCCTTCTCCGCGAAGCCCGAGGTCCTGGACGACCTGCGCCGGGCCTGGCCCGGCGCAGACCCGCAGAGCGCGCTGGCCCTGGACGTGATCGGCGAGACCCTGGCCATCAACCAGCTCTTCGGCGCCAACCGCGGCTGGGAGTCGAACGAGCGCCGGGCCCGCCTCAACCGCCGAATGTTCCTGAAGCACTGGGACGAGGTCCGGAAGGAGGATCCCGAGCCTCACGTGATGCTGAAATTCGGCGCCAGCCACATGATCCGCGGGCGCAACGTCTCCGAGGTCTTCGACCTGGGCAGCCTGGCGTCCGAGATCGCCGCCGCCGAAGGCTCCCAGTCCTTCCATGTGCTGGTCGTGGGCGGCGCGGGCACGCAGCACGCCATCTTCAACCCCGTCGCGCTCGCCTACGAGCCGGCGCCCGTGGACCTCGTGGAGGAGGAAGGGCTGCAGACGATCGCGGCCCAGGCGCTTCCCGAGGGCTTCACCCTGATCGACCTGCGCCCTCTCCGCCCGCTCCTCTCCGCCGGCCGGACCAAGACGGCAGACCCGGAGCTGATGCGGATCGTCCACGGCTTCGACGCCATGCTGATCCTGACCGGAAGCCACCCGTCCCGCATGCTGCCCTGAAATACAATGTAGAATAGAAGCAGTACCTTCCAGTCTGACGATCGCAGGACGGCCCGGTCCGGAACCCGGGCCGTCCGGAGCAGTCGAGATGCCGGAACGAATTGGCGCCTATCGTCTGGAATCCCCTCTCGGCCGCGGCGGCATGGGCGAGGTCTTCCTCGCCTGGGACGAGCGCCTGGAGCGGCCGGTGGCGATCAAGCGCATCCGCCAGGACATGTTCCTGCAGGGCCACCAGCGCGAGCGCTTCCGCCGCGAGGCGCGGATGGCGGCGCGCCTGAGCCATGCGGCCATCGTGCAGATCCACGACCTGGTGATGGGCGAGTCCGGCGACGCCATTGTCATGGAGTACGTCGAGGGGCCGACCCTCGCGGAGCGGCTCGGCGGCGGCCCCCTGGGCGCGGCGGAGGCGATCCGCCTGGCCCGGGAGATCGCCGAGGGGCTCTCCGCCGCCCACGAGGCCGGGCTGATCCATCGCGACCTCAAGGCCGAGAACGTGATCGTCACGCCGTCCGGACACGCCAAGATCCTGGATTTCGGACTGGCCCGCCCCGTCTCCTGGGACGGCGAGACGCTCACCCTGCACGGCGCCCTGATCGGCACCTGCTACGCCATGTCGCCCGAGCAGGCGCGAGGCGAGGAGCTCGACGAGCGCTCCGACCTCTTCTCGTTTGGCGCGCTCCTGTACGAGATGATGACCGGCCGCTCACCGTTCCGCGGCAAGGACCCTCTCACGACCCTGGAACGGGTGCTCCATGAGCAGCCGCCGCTGCTCTCGGAGATCCGGCCGGACCTGCCTCTCCGCCTCTCCTCGCTCGTCGAGCGCCTGCTGGCCAAGGACCGCGCCGACCGGCCGCAGGACGCGCGGCAGGTGGTGGACAAGTTGGCGCTCATCGAGCGCGAGCTCGCGGTGACAGAGTGGCCGGAGCCGGCCGATGACAGCGTGAGCGACCTGCCGACCCATGCCTTTCCCGCGCCGCCCGCCAGCCGGCCTTTACCGGCGGAGGAAAGCCCACGGCCTCTGCAGCGCGCCCGCAACTGGATTCTGCTGCTCGCCGGAGTCCTGTCCGCCCTGGCCCTCGCCCTGGTGATCCTCCACACCCTCTTCGATCCCCGGCCTCCGACCGTCAGCGAGGGAGACACGGTCAGATTCAGAGAGATCAAACGGGCCGTGATCGCAGGCAAGCACGACCTGAAAGGCGAGATCGAGAAGCTCAAGAGAATCCACGAGACCTCTCCCAATTTCCCCGACGCCTGGATCCTGGCGGCCGATCTGGCCGGCACCTTGTACGAGTCGACGCAGACGACGGCCGACCTCGACAGGGCGCGTGGATTCATCGAAAAAGCACGGGCTCTCGCTCCGAACGATCCGGGTACGCTCAGAGCCGAGTGTCGGCTCGCCATGGCGACGCAACAGTGGGCCGACGCGGCTCAACTCCTGAGCCGGTTGGAGAGGGTGAGGTCTTCCAACGACCCCAGCGTTCTGCTTCTGCGCGCCAGGTTCATGGAGACGAAGAGTCATCTGGAGCAGGCAAGGAAGACGCTTCGTGAAGCCGTAGAGCGGTCTCCGACCTGGCCTTATCAGGTCGAGCTCGTCTGGTTCGAGATGAACCATGGCTTGGTTCCCGAGGCCCGGAGCGATCTCGCCAAGATGATCGATCAGTACCCGGAAAACCTCTGGGTACGAGAGCAACTCGCCTACCTCGAGCTGAACTACGGAGACCTCGCGCGCGCCGAGAAGCTCTACGGCGGTCTCTCCGACTCCAATCCACGGCAGCGCACCTACTTCACGAATCTGGGTCTGGCAAGTTGGCTCCGCGGTCATTACAGAAACGCCGCGGAAGCCTTCAGGAAAGCCCATGACATCGATGTCGGGCACACGATTGTCTCGCTGAACCTGGCCAATGCCGAGTTGGACCTCGGGAACAGGGCCGACGCCGAAGCGCTCTATGGAAACGTGCTCAGGATCCTCGAGGAGACCCGGTCCGGCGCGGATCTCTCCCCTCAGGAAGAGTTGATGAAAGCTCAGTGTCTGGCGCGGCTCGGCAATGCCGGCTTCGCCGAAAAAGCCCGCGAGGCCGCCCGGCGGGCTCTCAGCCAGGCACCTGGCGATGCCCAGCGCCTCTATGAGGCGGCCCTCGTCTACAGCCTGATCGGAGACCTTAAATCAGCCGTGTCCTGTGCCAGGGA
>JBEQUE010000031.1:0-6417 GCA_040349255.1 Acidobacteriota bacterium
GCCGCGGGAGGGCACGCGGAGCGCGCTGCGCGAATACACCCTCGGCCTCAACCAGCTCATCGCGGGCCAGACCGCCCACCCGCGCGTCTGGTCGCTCGTCGAGCGCCATCTCCCCGCCGGCAGCGCCGCCCGGTACGAGCCCCACTTCAAGGCCCACTTCCACCCCCTCTGGAGCCGCGAGGACCTCGCCAACCTGAAGCGGCAGGAGCCCGAGGGCCTGCTCGACGAATGGCGCCGCCGCGCCGAGGGCCGCGAGCCCTGGTCCTCCCTGTCCGGCGTGGTGCGCCAGGACCACGACGCGTCCGGGACCTGGCAGGAGCTGGAGGTCGGCGACTTCGACCTGAGCGGGCGCGGCCGGGACTACACCGCCGGCATGGAGTACTTCCAGGCTGCCCGGGCATTCGGCATCGAGGGCCTGATGGAGCTGCTCGGCCTCCACCGCAACCGCGGCGGCGTCTTCCTCGACGTCCTCGGCGGCGACGGCTACATCATGCGGATCATCGAAGCCACCCGGAAGATGCGCGAAAAGCGCCTCCTCGCCATCCCCGTGGCCCACACCTTCCTGGAGACCGACGACGCCGCCGAGCCGTCGACGCTGGATATCCTCCTGCAGCGGGTCCTCTCCATGACCGAGACGGTCCTCGCCCTGCTCGTCACCGCCCCGGCCGAAGAAGGCGAGCGCAACGCGCGCCTCCTCGGCATCACCCCGGAAGGCCTCGACGTGGGCGAGCCCTTCACCCTCTCCGCCGGGGAGCTTCACGCCCTCCAGACCGAGCGCGCGGTGGCCTGGCTCGGCGAGACGCCGGCCGCGACCGGGCTCACCGCCATCCTGCGGCGCGTCAACGACTATCTCACCACCTATGTGGGCACGGGCCAGAGACCCCTGATGGTCACCAACGACATCTCGCCGCACATGTTCTATTCGGCCGGGCTGTGGGGCTTCCCCACCCGCGAGGACGCCCGCCGGCTGTCGCGCACCTTCAACGCCGGCTCCCTCGACGGAGTCCTCTTCGCCTACGGCACCCATCACGTCACGGGCCTCGACGAGGCGATCCGGGAGTCCCTCGCCATCCTCCGGCCGGGCGGCAGCATCGTTGTCCACGACTTCCTGGACGAGGGCCAGGTCGGCCAGTGGTTTCACCGCATCGTGGACAAGCACAGCCGCACCGGGCACGACTTCCCCCACCTCGGCCCGCTCCAGCTCGCGGTCTCGCTCTTCCTCGCCGGCTTCCGCGACGTCCAGCTCTACGAGATGGAGGACCCGTTCGTCTTCTCCGTGCCCGAGGGGAGCCCCGACAGCGCGCGCGACGTGGCCTGCACTTACCTGCTCGGCATGTACGGCATGACCGAGAGCTTCGGCACGCAGCGCGATCGGTTCGAGGAGATCCTCCGCGAGATCCTCTCCTACCCGGAGATCCGCAACGAGCCGCTCTTCGGCCGCGACCTGGTCTACGTGCCCCGGCGCTCGACCGTGGTCAGCGGCCGGCGGCCCGCCGACCCGCGGGCCCCCTTCGGCGACGGCGACCGGTCCCTGATCCGGAAGATCACCGGGCTGCTCCAGGCCGACCCCGGCGAGATCGCCGCCCGCGCCAAGGTGCCGCCCGAGATCGAGCAGGCGTGGTTCCTCCCCGACGGCACGCGCTGGGGGATCTCGCCCGCCGTCCGGCATGCCTGGCTCGACTGGGCCGCCTCGTCCTGACCCGCGCTCCCGAAACCGGCCGGGCACCGAGAGCCCGGCCGGCTTTCTTCGCCCGGGGCGGCTTCCTGCCATAAGATCCGCCCATGAGCTGGACCGAGCGGACGTTCCGGTTCGACCTGCCGGTCGGGATGTTCCCCGAGGTGATCGAGCGCCTCCGCGGCACCGCCCCGCGCATCGAGGACAAGGTGCGGGGGCTCTCCGCGGAGGTCCTGACCCGCCGCGACGGCGAATCCTGGTCGATCCAGGAGCACATCGGCCACCTGCTCGACCTGGACGAGCTTCACACCGGCCGGCTCGACGACTACCTCGCGGACGCCGAGGTGCTCCGGCCGGCCGACATGGACAACAAGAAGACCTGGCAGGCCAACCACAACCTGCGCGGCGCCGAGTTCCTGATCCAGCAGTTCCGACGCGAGCGCGAGGCCTTCGTCGAGCGCCTCGAAAACTGGGACCCGGCGCGCGTCGGCCAGACCGCGCTGCATCCCCGGTTGAATCGACCGATGCGGGTCCTCGACCTGGCCTTCTTCGTGGCCGAGCACGACGACCACCACCTCGCCCGCATGACCGAGCTGGCCCGCCGCTTCACCGGCTAGGAACGGATGTTGCAGTCGGCCGGGGGCCGGAGGCAACATCATGCGCATACGACTCCCGATCCTTCTGCTCCCGCTCCTCCTGGGAGCCTGCACCTACGAAGACTCGACCGACGAGAAGAAGCCGGCCGAGACTCCGGTCCAGGCCCAGGCGACCGACACCACGGACTGGTCGGTACCCGAGGGCGAGCCCGAATACGATTCGGCGACCCTGGAGCAGGGCCGCATGGACCCGGCCTGGCGCCAGTACGCCGAGCGCGACCGCCTGGAGCGCCTGGGCGAGACCGCGCCCGCGCAGACGCCGCTGACCACCAGCCTGGAGCCTCCGCCGCCGACCGGCGCCGAGGGGGGCTCGGCCACGCCTCCCCCGCTATCCCGCCAGGCCAGCCAACAGGCGGCCACCGATCCGATGCGGGTGCAGATCCTCCTCGACCGGGCCCGCTTCTCGCCCGGCGTGATCGACGGCGAGTGGGGCAAGAACACCCAGAAGGCGGTCTACTGGTTCCAGTTCGCCCAAGGGATCAGCCCCACCGGCGACGTGGACCAGGGCACCCTGGACGCGCTCGTGCGCGCCGCCGGTCCCAAAGATCTCCTGACCCGGGTGCAGGTGACCCCGGAGGACGTGAAGGGGCCGTTCGTCGAGGTGCCGAAGGACCCGTACGAGCAGGAGAAGCTCGAGTGCCTGTGCTACGCCTCGGCGCTGGAGCTGTTCGCCGAGCGCGGCCACGCCTCTCCCGAGCTGATCCGGAAGCTCAACCCGAAGGTGGACTTCGCCAACCTCGCGCCCGGCACCGAGCTGGTGCTGCCGGACGTGCCGCAACCCGGCGAGGTGAAGAGCCAGACCGACGTGAAGCCGGCCCAGGGTCCGGCCGCGGCCGGCGAGGTCACCCAGATCCTGATCTCGAAGCAGGGCTTCTACCTGCAGGGCCTGGATTCCCAGGGACACATCCTCTACCACTTCCCCTCGACCCTGGGCTCCAAGTACGACCCGTCGGCGACCGGAACGCTCCAGCTCACCGGCATCCACCCCGAGCCGGACTTCCACTATCAGCCGTCGCTCTTCGCAGACGTGCCGGACGACAAGCCGGAGGCCCATCTTCCCGCCGGTCCGAACTCGCCGGTCGGTCTGGTCTGGATGTCGCTTTCGAAACCGCACCACGGCATCCACGGTACGGCCACGCCGGAGACGATCGGCTACACCTCCAGCCACGGCTGCGTCCGCCTGACGAACTGGGACGCGCTGATCCTGGCGCAGAACGTCCGGCCGGGCACGCCCGTGGTCTTCCGGGACTGAGGGCCGGGACGGACCTTCGGGGCGGATGGTCTACAATGTCCCGCTGACTTGGAACGATCCGCCCCGTGACCGATCCCGCGGAGACCATCGACCCGACCACCCCTCAGGAGCCTCCCCAGCCTCCGGAGCGCCGCCCCCGTTCGCGAGCCGGGGCGGCGAGCGTCTTCGCCGGCATCCTGCTCAGCCGGATCATGGGGCTCGTGAGGGAGGGGGCCTTCGCGCGCTATCTCGGCGTCGGCCCCCACCAGGACGCCCTCACGGCCGCCATGCGCGTCCCGAACGTGCTCCAGAACCTGCTGGGCGAGGGGGCGCTCTCGGCCTCGTTCATCCCGATCTACAGCGGCCTGCTGGAGCAAGGCAGGGACAGGGAAGCCGGCCGGTTCGCGGGCGCCATCTTCGGGCTGATGGTGGCCGCGGCGGCGGGTTTGGCCTTGCTGGGGATCCTCCTCGCCAAGCCGATCGTGGTGCTGCTGGCGCCTGGGTTCCTGCGCGACGCCGAGGCCGTGGCCGCGGGCCGCATGGTGGTCGACCGGTTCGCGCTCACCGTGACGGGCATCCGGATCCTCTTTCCGATGACCGGCCTGCTGGTGCTGTCGGTCTGGGCCCTGGCGATCCTCAACAGCAACCGGCGCTTCTTCCTCCCCTACTTCGCGCCGGTCCTGTGGAACTCGGCGATGATCGCGGCCCTGGTGATCGTGGGGCGCCGGCTCGGCGCCACGCGCGACGCCGCGGAGCAGGTCCAGCTCTTCAAGGCGGCCTGCTGGGGAGGAGTCGCCGGCGGCCTGCTGCAGTTCGGCGTCCAGCTCCCCCTGGTTCTCCGCCTCGTGCGCGGCTTCCGGCCGTCGCTCTCCCTGAGCGTGCCGGGGGTGCGGGAGGCGGTGGCGGCCTGGTGGCCGGCCGTGGCCGGGCGCGGCGTTGTACAACTCGCCGGCTACATCGACCTCTTCCTCGCCACCACGCTCGCGACCGGCGCGACCTCGGTGGACCGCTTCGCGCAGATGTTCTACCTGCTGCCGATCAGTCTGTTCGGCATCTCGGTGGCAGCCTCGGAGCTGCCGGAGATGTCGCGCCTGCGGGGCGAGGGGATGGCCCCGGCCCTGCTGGCGCGGGTCCGCCGGGCGCTGCGCTACGTCGCCTTCCTCAACATCCCGACGGTGATCGGCTACCTCGCCTTCGGCTACCTGGTGATCGGCTTCTACCGCGGCGGGAAATTCACCGTCGCGCACAACTGGCTGGTCTATCTGGTGCTCTGCGGCTACTCGACGGGCATCCTCGCCACCACCACCTCGCGCCTGCTCCAGAACACCTTCTACGCCCTGGGCGACACCCGTTCGCCCGCCCGCATCGCGGCGATCCGGGTGGGAACGTCGGTCCTGGTCGCCGTCCCGCTGATGCTGTTCCTGGACCGCTTCCCGCTCGCATCGCTGGTCGGACCGCTCCCCGGGGACACGCTCTACCTGGGCTCGCTCGGCCTCGCCCTCGCCTCGGGCTTCGGCGCCTGGATGGAGCTCTACCAGCTCCGCAAGGCGCTCAGGAAGCGGCTGCCCGACTTCGCGCTCCCCTGGCGGGAGGACATCCGCATGGCGCTCCTGGCACTCGCCGCGACCCTCCCCGGCGCGCTGGTCTGGTGGCTGCTGCCTCCGCTCACCCCCATCCTCAAGGCCTTCCTGGTGCTGGGGACGTACGGTCTCGCGTACCTGGCCCTGGCGAAGCTGGCCCGGCTGGAAGAGGTGGAAGCGATGCTGGCGGGGGTCCGGCGGCGGCTGAGGCGGTAGAAAGGATCGTCAAGCTCGACCTCGGCGTCCGCTTCGAGGCCAACCTCTGCCTGCTCTTCCAGGCTTTGGAACGTTCTGCGCGGCGATGGAAGCTTCTCCAGACCGATGGAAGCTTCCATCGCGCGATGTAGCCTTCTATAAGCCCTTGGAAGGTCCCTGGCGCCAACGGAACGTTCCACGTCGTGACGGAACCTTCCATGGCACGACGGAACGTTCTACGTCACGGCGGAAGGTTCTACGCCGTGACGAAACGTTCTACGTCGCCACGGAATGATCCATGCCGGGACGGAAGGTTCCACGGCGCCACGGAACGTTCTACGAACTGACGGAACGTTCCCTGCCGCAAGGGAACGTTCCAGGCCGTGACGGAACGTTCTACGCTGCGGCGGAACGTTCTACGCCGCGGCGGAACGTTCTATGGCGCCACGGAACGTTCCATGCCGCAATGGAAGGTTCTACGGCCTGATGGAACGTTCTACGGCGCCATGGAAGGTTCCACGCCGCAGCGTAACCTTCTACGCCGCAAGGTAAGGTTCCGTGGCAACAGAGAAGCTTACCGGCCCCCGGAGAACGGAAGGGAGGAGCGGAGCCGTTCCTTCCGCCTCGGATTGCTCGGCCACATGCTTCAGGGGCGGAATTCGCTGGGTGGGCTCTTTCTAGCCGACTCCCTACGTTCCAAGACCATCAAGCCCTACTGGCGGCCACCGCCCGCGGACCCGCCGTGTTGGGTTATGCAGCAGCCCGGCGGCGTGCTGTCCACGAGCAGATGCCCCAACCGATAAGCCCCGTGTAGAGCAACACGATCAGAATCCATCCCGGTGACATGGGCCGGGCACCAACAAGCATTCCCAGCGCCGGGCTCGATGTCGCGGAGTCGTACTTCGTTGCTCATTTCTCTACAGCCGGCTCGGCACGGGGAAGTGGAGGACGTCCTGGAAGCGGCGGGCGAACGCCTCGTCCAAGTGGGAGCGCAGGTCGGCGGCGAGGATGACGATGCCGGGGAAATCCTCGATCCTCTGAAGCAGATAGGCCATCTGCTGATTCACCGTCCGGTCGTTG
>JBEQUE010000048.1:0-10389 GCA_040349255.1 Acidobacteriota bacterium
CGGGCTCCAGCGGTCGAATCCGGGGCTCTTCTACACCCTTACCTCCCTGCTCGCGCTGATCGCCGTCGTCCGCATGGTCCTGATCCTGCGCTTCGACCCGATCTACTACCTCCGGCGGCGGCTGTGGAATATCGGTTTCTTCGGCGGGCTGCTGGCGACCGCCGCGCTGCATGGCTGTTTGCTCGGCGCCCTCATCTTCCTCCGGGGGCTGACGCCGGTCGCCGAGTTCGGCATCGCGGTCAGCATGGGGGTCGGGGTGCTGGCGATCGTGGTCTACTCCCAGTCCCTCTGGGTGGTCTGGGCCTTCATCCTGCTGATCGGCGGACCGCAGATCGCGGCGCTCTGGGCGACGCCCGCGGCGCCGGCCTGGATCTCCGTGTTCCTGGCCGTCGGGATCCTCTATTTCCTGGTGGTCGCCCGGCAGCAGCACCTGGAGCGCTGGCAGAGCCTGATCGCGCGGCACGAGCTGACCCGCGCCCGCGACGAGCTGGAGGAGATCGTCGCGGACCGTACGCGCGAGCTGGAGCGCACGAGCCGGGACTACCAGCAGATCTTCGAGAGCGCCCACGACGCGATCATCATCTTCCGGCCCTACGACGAGAAGGTCCTGAGCGTCAACCGCCGGGCCTGCGAGATCTACGGCTTCACCCGCGAGGAGTTCCTCAGGCTCTCCCTGGCCTCGGTCTCGGAGAACGTCCGGCGCGGCCAGGACGAGATCCGGACGACGCTCGAGGTGGGGGTCTACCACAACTTCGAGAGCGTCCAGTACCGCAAGGACGGCACCCGGATGCACCTGGAGATCAATGCCTCGGTGATCGAGTTCGACGGCATGCGGGCGATCCTCAGCATCAACCGCGACATCACCGAGCGCCGGAAGGCCGAGGCCCTGCGCCTCGCCAAGGAGTCCGCCGAGCGCACGGCGCGGGCCAAGGCCCGGTTCCTCGCCAACATGAGCCACGAGATCCGCACGCCCATGGCGGGCGTCGTCGGCTTGACCGACCTGCTGCTCGCCACCAACCTCGAAGGGCAGCAGGCCGAGTACGGCCGGCTCATCCAGTCCTCGGGCGTGGCGCTCCTGCGGGTGATCGACGACATCCTGGACTTCTCGAAGATCGACGCCGGCAAGCTCACCTTCGAGGAGGAGCCCTTCGACCTGAGGGCAATGCTGAACGAGGTGGTCGACCTCCTGCGCATCTCCGCCGTGTCGAACGGGACCGAGCTCGAGCTGCGGATCGCGGAGGAGGTGCCCGGCTGGGTGCTCGGCGACGCAGGGCGGCTGCGGCAGGCCGTGATGAACCTGGTGGGCAACGCCGTCAAGTTCACCGAGGGCGGCTCGGTGAGCGTGGAGGCCGAGGCCCTGGCGGAGGGCCGGTTCCACCTGCGGGTGCGCGACAACGGGATCGGCATCCCGGAGGAGGCGCAGGGGCGGCTGTTCGAGCTCTTCTCGCAGGCCGACGACACCACCTCGCGGCGCTTCGGCGGCACGGGGCTGGGCCTCGCGATCAGCAAGCGGATCGTCGAGGGGATGGGCGGCGAGATCGGCTTCGAAAGCGAGCTGGGGGTGGGCTCGACGTTCTGGTTCACGCTGCGGCTGGAACCCTCGGCTCCGCTCCCTGCCGTGGAGCTTCCGGCCGGAAAGCCGGCCGGCCGCCGCCGCATCCTGACCGCGGAGGACAACGCGATCAACCAGCTCGTGATCACCGAGCAGCTCAAGGCCCTGGGCTACGAGGTGACCGCGGTGGGCAACGGCCAGGAGGCCCTGGAGGCGGTACGGACGGAGGAGTTCGACCTGGTGCTCATGGACTGCCAGATGCCGCAGCTCGACGGCTACGAGGCGACGTCGCGTATCCGGCAGCTCCCGGGCGCGGCCGGGCAGGTCCCGATCGTGGCGCTGACGGCGCACGCGATCCGGGAGGACCTCGAGAAGTGCCTGGCCGTGGGCATGAACGACACCATCACCAAGCCCTTCACCGCGGAGGTGCTGCGGCGCAAGCTGGAACGCTGGCTCGGGAGCGATCCGGGCGGGATGGAGGAGACCGCCGTGGAGCCGCAGCGGCCTGACGATTCCCAGGACAATGGGGAACCGCTCGACCTGCGCCAGTTGGAACGGCTGCGGGCGATCGGCCGCGAGTCGGACCCGGAGCTCATGACGAGGATCGTGGAGCAGTTCCGGACGCAGCCCTACCTGGACGAGATCCGCAGCGCGCTCGAACGCGGCGACCGCATCGGTCTCCGGGCCCGTGCGCACGGGCTCAAGGGGACCAGCTCGCTGCTCGGCGCGGTCCGCCTGCCGCGGCTCTGCGCGCAGCTCGAGCTGCTCGGAGCCGATGCCACAGAGGAGGAGTGCCTGAAGCAGCTCGCGCTCATCGAGAGCGAGCACCGCCGGGTGCTGAGCAGCCTGGCCGACGCTTTCGGATCGGGACGGGAGGCGGGCTGAAGAGAAGACCAGCGGGAGCGACGGCGCCTGGGGAGAGAGAGACAGGCGCCGCCGCTCCGGTTGCTGGCGGGATCAGTGGCCGGGGCCGACGACCCGGACGGTGTCCTTGAGGTCGGTCTCGGCGTCTTTCACGGTCATGCGGATGGTGATCTCGTGCCTCTCGCCGGCGGTCGGCGTGTCCAGGGCCTTGAACGCGTCGCTCTTGGCGAAGAAGGCTCGGATGTGGTTGCCGTTGCGGCTCGCCCGCAGGGCCGGGAGCGGCTCGGCGTCGGCCGCGGTGCCGATCAGCACGATCGAGTCGAGGTCGGCGTCGGCCAGTCCCGTGCCGGTGATCTTCACGCTCACCGTACCGGCGCTCCGGACGTAGTTGGTGTTCCAACTGTCGGGCTGGATCTCCGCCTCGAGCTCCACCTCGTCGTCGTCGTCGTCGCCTCCTCCGTTCCCGCCGCCACCCTTGCCCCCGTTGCCGCCATTCCCGCCGTTCCCACCCTTGCCACCGTTTCCGCCCTTGCCTCCGTTGCCATTTCCTCCACCGTTGCCTCCCTTGGCGTCGGCGACGGCCGGCGTCATGTCCTGGCGGATCGCGGCCGCCTGGATTCTGCCGGCGGGGCCCTGCCGGTCGGCGCGCTCGGCGAGAGCGGCTTGCCGGGCTTCGCGGGGACCTTCCGGCGCGGAGCCGTCGACGACCTGGCTGGCGGCGCTGGAGCTTGCGACGACCACAGGCGACGGCTCCGTGGGCAGGCTGTTGCCTTCGCTGCAGGCGGTGATGAAGGAGGCTCCGGCGAGCGTGAGGGCAAGCAGCGGAAGGTGTTGCAGGAGTCGGCGCGTAGCTCTCATCGTCTTTCCCTCCTTGGAGAGGCCGGTGGCGGCCACGGAAGAAGAGTAGACGGGAGCGCCGGACACCGCTGTCACCGAGGTCACGGAGCCGATGTGAAGGATTTCACAACGGGGGAGCGCGATTCGCGCTCCCCCCGGGGATGGGACTAGAGGGAGTTGAGGAAGGTGAGCAGCTTGTTCTGGTTGGTGGTGCTCAGGTTGATGAAGTTCTGGATGACCGGCTCGGCCTCGTTCGTGTGGCGCAGGATGGTGTTGAAGCGCGTGGTGTTGAACTGGTCGTGCATGAGCCGGCTCTTGGTGCGCAGGCCCCAGAGCGGCGGCGTGCGCAGCTTGTTGCGCGTCCCGGAGCCGCCGTTCTGGATGATGCCGTCGCCGGTGCCCACGTCGTGCAGCATGAAGTCGCTGAACGGGTGGATGATCTTGTCGCCCAGGGCCGCGTTGAGGACGAGCTTGCCGCCGTTGAGGACGGTGCCGACCGGAGCGGTCTGGATGGTGGGGGTGTGGCAGTTGGCGCAGCCGATCGAGGTGAACAGGCTCGCGCCGGCGACGGCGTCGGCCGTGGCAGCCAGGGCGGTGTCGCGCGGCGGCACCTTGGTCGAGCGCATGAAGCGGGCGAAGAACTCGACGTCGGGGCCGAACGGGTTGGTGCCGGTCGGCGCCTCTTCCGGATCGGGCACGGTGTCGAAGGCGGCGACGGAGACGCCCATGTTGGTGTTCTCGGTGGGCTGCAGCGGGCTGGTGATGCCCATCTCGTTCAGGTAGGCGTCGGCGGAGAAGGAGAGCAGGCTGGCCTGCTGGTTCTTCCAGCCGAAGCGGCCGACCCGCGTGGTGCCGGGAGACTCGAGGATCGGGACGTTGATGATGGTGCCCTTCATGCCGGAGGGCTGGGCGTTGCGGATGGTGGTGAAGGTGGCGTCGGCGATGGCCTCGACGAAGCCGTCACCCAGGGTGTTGAGGGAGGCGCGCTCGGCGACCACGTTCTCGGCCGTGGTGAGGCGCTCCTTGATCGCGGCGTCGATGGAGCGGTCGTTGATCAGGCTGCCGCCGGGCGGGTCGCTGTAGGTGCCGAAGGCGTCGAGCCGCGCGGCCCGCAGCTCCTCGATCTGGCTGACCGCGCCGGTCACCGGGTTCTGGTGGCACTCGCGGCAGGCCTGCGCGTTGTAGACCGGTCCGAGGCCGTCCTCGATCACCTCGAACTCCTCGAACACTTCGCGGTCCAGATCGAACGTCGCCTGGTTGACGAAACCGTTGGTGAGGTTGTCGAACCCGGCCGGCGCTTCGGTGGCGGCCGAGTAGACCATCGGAGCCGCGACCAAACCCAGAATCAGCGCGTCTGCCAGCAGGAACCGCTTCAACCACAGAGTCTTCATTCCCCAGTCCTCCTAACGGAAAAGGGATCGTGACTCGCGCAGGACAAGCCCCCCACCGGGCTTGACGCCGAGAGTCCGGTCCCCGAGTCCACAGGCACGACGGTCCTCCACCGCGATTGAGTCCTGAAGCAAATGAGCCCGCCAGCACTGCCGGGATTCAGAAACAATGGCTCTACTTAGGATTGGTGCGCGAGCCCGGTAAAAACGAGCCGTTCCAGTTAGCGCCTATAATGGCCGGCCGCCATGACCCGTTCCGAGAGAAGAGCGCCGCCTCCGCCGGACCCCGAGATGGGGCTCTGGCAGGGCCGTTCGGTGGCCCGGCGGTTCGTCTCGCCGGACGGCATGACCGTCCTCGTGGGCCGCACGGCCGAGGACAACGACGTTCTGTCCCTGAGGCTCGGAGCGCCCCGCGACTTCTGGTTCCACGTGGCGGGCGAGTCGGGCTCGCACGTGGTCGTGCGCAACCCCGAAGGGCTCGACCGCCTGCCCAAAGAGACCGAGCGCTTCGCCGCGTCCCTGGCGGCGGGCTACTCGAAAGCGCGCAACGGCGGGCGGGTGGCCGTCCACGCCTGCACCTGCGCCGACGTCAGCAAGCCGCGCGGCCTGCCGCCGGGGAAGGTGGTGCTGGAGCGGTTCCGGAGCCTCCAGGTCGCTCCGTGGAGACCGGATGCCTAGAGGCTCTCCAGGATCTTCTCCGCGCTGCTCGCCTCGAACCGCCCCGGCTGGTCCAGGTTGATGGCTTTCAAGACGCCGTCCTCGACCAGGGCGGCGTAGCGCCGGGAGCGGACCCCGAGGCCGAAGCGGGAGATGTCGGCGTCCATGCCGACCGCGCGCGCGAAGTCGCCGTTGCCGTCGGCGAGCATGAGGACCTTGTCGCCGACGTCCCGCGCCTTGCCCCAGGCGTCCATCACGAAGTGGTCGTTGACCGCCACGCAGGCGATGAGGTCGATCCCCCGGGAGCGGATCTGGTCGGCCAGCTCGACGAAGCCCGGGAGGTGATAGTCCGAGCAGGTGGGCGTGAAGGCGCCCGGCACGGCGAAGAGCACGGCGCGCTTGCCGCGGAACAGCTCCGCCGTCGACACCTCGCGCTCGCGCCCGGCGGCGACGGTCCTCAGAATGACGTCCGGAATCTTGTCTCCGACTTGAATGGCCATGGCGGCATCCTATCTCCGAACCCGGACGCGACGGAATCGGGGGTTGGCCCGTATGTTGCCTGGAGGAACCTGCATGACACGCAAGTTGAACGACCCCGAGCTCGACCGTCTCGTCCAGGAGCTGAACCGTCCCACGCCGCCCGGAGAGAGCGCGCAGGAGGGAGCGCCGGCCCCCCTGTCGACGCCGGCGGCCGAGGAGCTGGACCTCCCCGGCCGCTCCCGGGTCGAGGAGGGGGAGCCCCTCGACGGCCTTCTCCTGGAGCTGGCCCGCCAGCAGGCGAGCGACCTGCTGCTCATCGCCGGCCTGCCGCCGGTCTTCCGGGTCGACGGCCGCCTCCTCAAGGCCCAGGCCGAGTCGCTCGACGGCGACGAGCTGGCCCAGATGTTCAAGCCGCACCTGGGCTCCCGCACCCGCCGCCACCTGGAGGAGCGGGGCTCGACGGACTTCTCGCTGCGCCTGGCGCCCGGCCGCGAGCTGGACGAGGGAGGAGGGGGGCGGCGGTTCCGGGTCAACCTTCACCGCCAGCGCGGCCAGCTCGCGGCGGCGATCCGCGCGCTGCCGCTGGAGGTCCCTCCCCTGGCGGCGCTCAACCTGCCGCCCGCCTTCGCCGAGCTGGTCAAGCCGAGCCGCGGCCTCGTCCTGCTCTGCGGCCCGACCGGCTCTGGCAAGACCACGACCCTCGCCGCCCTGGTCGGCGAGATCAACCGCGGCCGCTCGGCCCACATCATCACCATCGAGGATCCGGTGGAGTACGAGCACCGCTCGATCAAGTCGATCGTCGAGCACATCGAGATCGGGCGCGACGCGCGCTCGTTCCCCGAGGCCCTGCGCGCCGCCCTGCGCCAGGACCCGGACGTGATCCTGGTCGGCGAGATGCGCGACCTGGAGACCGTCGCCACGGCGCTCACCGCGGCCGAGTCCGGGCACCTGATCCTCTCGACGCTGCACACCAACGATGCGGCCCAGTCGGTCCACCGGATCGTGGACGTGTTCCCGCCCAACCAGCAGGCGCAGATCCGCCACCAGCTCGCCCTGTCGCTCCACGCCATCGTGGTCCAGCAGCTCGTCCCCCGCGCCGACGGCCGCGGGCGGGTGCCGGCGATCGAGCTGCTGGCCGCCACCTACCCGGTGCGGAACCACATCCGCAGCGACAACCTGCAGAAGCTCTACAACGAGATCATCCTCGGCAAGCGCGCCGGCATGATGTCGATGGAGGAGTCGCTGGGACAGCTCGCGCTCCAGGGCATCATCTCCCCCGAGGAGGCCCAGGTCCGGGCGAGCCACCCGGACGAGCTGGCGAGCCATCTCCGGTGAGTGGTAGCCTTCGCGCATGAAGCGACGTACGTGGACCGCGCTCGCCGCGCTGGCTGTGGCGTTCGTCATCTACCTCGGCACCGAGAGGACCGGGCAGGCGCCGTCGCGCCGCGAGAGCAGCCCGCCCCCGCCGCCGGCCGCCCAGGCTCCCGTCCCGCCTCCGGCCCAGGCGCCGGCTCCGAAGACGGGTGCGGGGGTCGATCTCGGGGACGGCGAGTGGTCCGACACCCGGCCGGCCATCAATCAGGAGCACATCTTCGAGGGCCAGGTGAACAAGCGCGGCAAGCCGGTGGGCTTCCACTCGCGGCCCGGCGGCAGGAATCCCTCCGGCGCCCGGGTGGTGCGGATCGTCCAGGGGCCGAACCGGGCCGGCGTCTACATCGCCGATGTGGAGATCCGCAACGCTTCGGGCCGCTGGCTCAGGAAGCGCTCGACCTTCTACCCCGACCGCCTGAGCCGCGAGGAGGTCGTCGCGGCGGTCCTGCACGCCTGGAACCTGCGCGAGAAGGGGAGGACCAACCCGTTCCACGGCCCCTCGGGCGAAGGCTTCGAGATCGAGGGCCGGCCCCTCGACGGCGGCGACATCAACACCGCATACCCGCTCTTCGACCCGGGCGAATGAGCCGCCTCGACCTCTACCGCGACGACCGGGGCCTGCCGCGAGCCCGCGGCGAGGCGCCGGACGACCTCCTGGCCCGCTTCCTGGAGTCCGACGTCCAGGGGAGCGTGGTCACGGCCTACGACATCCTGGGCATGCTCGACCGGGTGGAGTCCGGCGAGACCTCCCTCTGGGAGGGGACCGGCAACGCCTACACCCTCACGCTCACGCCCGGCGGCGCCCTCCTGAGGGACGAGCTGTCGGACGACGGCGAGACCCTCCATCTTCCGCTCGCCGGGCTGCGCGACGCCCTGAACGCCTGGATCGGGCTCCTGCTCGACAGGTAGCGCCGCCGGCCCCTTTTCGGCCCGTGCGCGCACCACTATCAAGAGATGAGCCTCCTCCCCCCTCTGGCACCGCCCGCGCTGATGCTGCAGATGGGCCACGGTTCCTCGATCGCGCATGCGGGCGAGATCCTGCAGGGGGTCTTCGAAGCCTCGGACAACCGCCTGCACCGCGGCCTGGTGACGCTCCCCTGCGTGGCGCTGGAGTCGACGGCGACGTTCGAGGTCACGGCCGGGTCCGGGATCACGGTCGAGCCGGTCTGGAAGACCAAGGCGCAGGCGTCCGCCCGGCTGGCGCTCTCCTATCTCGGGCTGAGGGAGGTGGCGGGCCACCTGACGGTGCGGTCGAACATCCCTCCCCGCTGGGGCTTCGGCTCCTCGACGAGCGACGTCATCGCGTCCATCCGGGCGGTGGCCTACGCCTTCCGCAGGCGGCTCGCGGCGCACGTGGTGGCGAGCCTCGCGGTGCGCGCGGAGATCGCCTCCGACGCCGTGATGTTCGAGGATCGGGCGGTGCTCTTCGCGCAGCGCGAGGGGATCGTGCTGGAGGACTTCGGCTGCGGCCTGCCGCCCATGGACGTCCTGGTCCTGAACACCGACCCCTCGGGCAACGGCGTGGACACGCTCCTGATGCCGCCCGCCGAGTACTCGCCGTGGGAGGTGGAGGCATTCCGCCCGCTGCGCGGCCTGCTGCGGCGCGCCCTCTACACCCAGGACGCCCGCCTCGTGGGCCGGGTCGCCTCGGCCAGCGCGCGCATCAACCAGCGCCATCTGCCCAAGCCGAGGCTCGACGACCTGGAGCGCCTGGTGGAGGATCTCGGCGGCGTCGGCCTGCAGGTGGCGCACAGCGGCTGCGTCGTGGGGCTCCTGTTCGACTCCCTGGTGGACGCCCGGGAGGAGCGCCTGGCCGCCGCCGGCGCCCGGGTGGCGGAGTGGGGCTTCAGCACCTACGCGCGCTTCCAGACCCGGGAGCCGGAACCGATCTTCGAAGGAGCCCTCGAGCTATGAAGCCGCGCCAGATCCATCCGTCCGTCGTCGACGCGGTCGAGCTGCCCGACGTCGTGGCCCTGGGCCCGAACCTGTTCGGGGTCGTGTTCTTCCTGATGAAGCTCATCCCCGCGCGCTACATCCTGGACCAGGCGCGCCAGGAGGGACTCCTCCGGCCGGGGTCCATGGTGATCGAGACCACCTCCGGCACCTTCGGCCTCGCCCTCGCCATGCTCTGCAACCTGGAAGGCTACCGGCTCCGCCTGGTGAGCGACAGCGCGGTCGATCCGGCGCTCTCCCGGCGCCTGGTCGACCTCGGGGCCGAGGTGGACATCGTGCGCGACGAGGGCACGCCGGGCGGCATCCAGCAGGCGCGGCTCAACCGGCTCGCCGAACTGCGCGCGCAGCACCCCGATCACTTCTGGCCGTCGCAGTACGAGAACCCGAACAACCCCAACAGCTACGCCCGCTGCGCGGAGCTGCTCGCCGAGACCGTCGGGCGGATCGACTGCCTGGTCGGCACCGTGGGATCGGGGGGCTCGATGTGCGGCACGAGCCGGTACCTCCGGGTGCTCTTCCCGGACCTGCATGTGATCGGCGTCGACACGCACGGCAGCGTCCTGTTCGGCCTGCCCGACGAGAAGAAGCGGCTGCTGCGCGGCCTGGGCAACAGTCTGATGCCCGGCAACGTCGACCACTCGGCGTTCGACGAGATCCACTGGGTGCTCGGCGAGGAGGGGTTCCACGCCACGCGCCTGCTGCACCGCCGGCATGCGCTCTACGCCGGCCCGACCAGCGGCGCCGCCTACATGGCCGCGCACTGGTGGGCCGGGCAGAACCCGGACGCCAACGTCGCGGTGATCTTCCCGGACGAAGGCTACCGCTACCAGGAGACCGTCTATAACGACGACTGGCTGCGGGACAACGGCATCGCCCTCGACGGTCTGCCCCCCGGGCCGGAGACCTGCCGGCACCCCGGCGAGGTCCCGCGGCGGTGGGCCCGCATGGCGTGGGGTCGCCGGACGTACGAGCAGGTGATGGGGCAGGCCTTCCGGATCGGCTGAGACATGCGGAGCCTGATCTTCGTCGAGAGCAACACCAGCGGCACCGGGCCTCTCTTCGCGCGCATGGCCGCCGGGCTGGGGTTCCGGCCGGTCCTCCTGTCGGCGGACGCGTCGCGCTACGCCTTCGCCGGCAGGGAGGGCCTCGAGGTGGCCGCGGTCGATACCCAGGACCGGGCCGCCCTGCTGGAGGCCTGCCGCCGCATCGCCGCGGATTCGGCCATCGCGGGCATCACGTCGAGCTCCGAGTACTTCATCGCCACCGCGGCGGGACTCGCCGAGGAGC
>JBEQUE010000067.1:0-11669 GCA_040349255.1 Acidobacteriota bacterium
CCAGGCCGAGCCACTCCGAGTACAGGCCCCAGCCCTCGCCGAAGGCGGAGAGGTAGGAGTAGCGCCGGAACTCGGGCAGATCTGACAGCTCCTTGTTGAGCGAGATCTGGAGGTGGTGGCCCGGCACCGCCTCGTGGAGCGTCAGCGCCTCCAGGTTGTAGAGCGGCCGGCTCTCCGGCTTGTAGGTGTTCACCCAGTAGATGCCCGGCTGCGTGCTTCCGACCGGCGCCTCCACGTAGCGGCCCGAGGTGTACTTGGGCGCGATGTGCTCCGGCACCGGCTGCACCGTGTACGGCGTCCGGGGCAGCCTGCCGAACAGGGCCGGCAGCTTGCCGTCGATCCTCTTGGCGATCCAGGCCGCCTCCTTGAGGAGTTGCTCCGGCGTCTTGGCGTAGAACCGCGGATCGGTGCGCAGGAACTGGAGGAAGGCCGCGAAGTCGCCCTGGAATCCGGTCTGGCGGATGACCTCCTTCATCTCCTTGTCGATGCGCTCCACCTCGGCCAGGCCGATGCGGTGGATCTCCTCGGGAGAGATGTCGAGCGTGGTGAAGTGTTTGACCTGCTGCGCGTAGAAGGCGGCGCCGTCCGGCAGGTCGGAGGCGGCGATGGTCTTCCGGGCCTTCGGCAGGTACTCCTTCTGGTAGAAGTCGAGGAACGCCTTGTAGCCCGGCACCACGCCTTCCATCACCGCCTTGCGGCCTTCGGCGCGCAGCCGCTCCTTCTCGGCCTCGGGCATGCTGGCCGGGAAGCGCTCGAACGGCTTCCAGAAGACGCTCTTCGCCGGATCGGTCACGATGTGGGCGGTGATCGTGTTCTCGTAGCCGTCGAGCACCGCCCGCGGCACGGTCATGCCGCGCTGGAGGCCGATCCGCATCAGCTCGATCTGCTCGCCCATGTAGCGCGGCCAGGCGCGGAGCCGGGCGATGTAGTTTTCATAGCCCTTGACGCTATCGAACGGCATCTGGTCCGCGAGCTGCGGGAAATCCGAGTGGAAGCCCGAGTCCGCGTTGAACGGCATCTGCCAGGCGCCGAGCCGGAAGTCCGCGATCGCGTCGTCCAACTGGTCCTTGAGGATGTCGGCGCTGACCTGGTCCTCGGCGGAGAGCTGGGACCGGTCGATCTTCGCGAGCTCGTCCAGGTACGCCTGCGCGCCTTTGGTCTGGCGCTCGAGGGCCTCGACCGTGGCCTCGGGCAGCCGGTCGTCGTACTCGTGGCGGCCGACGTAGGTGGCGGTGAGCGGGTTCTCCTTGAGGCCTTCCTCCCAGGCACGCTGGAAGAGGTCGTGGAGACGGGCAGTCTCATCCGCCGCGGCCGGCACGGAGAGACAAAGGACGGCGAGGATCGGGAGGACCGGAAGGCTTCGCATGCGCGGAGTCTACTTCACCCTGCCGTTCCGCAGGGCAGTTTCACAGAGGGCCGGAAAGGAGCGTCCTGTTGTCGAACTTCAGGGAGAATGACCATGAGAAGCCTGAATCGACTCTCGTCCGTCCTGCTGTTGATCTTCGCCGCCGCAGTACCGGCTTTCGGAGTCGGGCTTCCGCAAAAGGCTCTCAACGAGATCCGGCTGCACGTCCTCAACGTCGGTGATGCGAGCTGCGCGCTGGTGGAGTGCCCCGGCTTGAATGAAGTCCTGCTGTTCGACTGTGGCAAATCAGGGGATGAAGAAAAGGGCGCCATGACCCCGAAGCAGATCAGGCACTATATCACTGCGGTCGCAGGCAAGAAGAATGTGAAAATGGTGCTGAGCCACCCCGACAACGATCATGTCAACCAAGTGGTCGACCTCGGGCTCAGTCCCTCCGTCCTGTACCTGGGAGGGGGCAAAGAGGACTATCAGAAGAAGAAAGAGCTCTGGAGCTGGCTCCAGAAACAGAAGTCTGTGAAGGTGGGCTTTGCGCCCGGCTCTTCTGCCACGAAGGTGCCGGATCTGTCCTGCGGCATCGCCGACACAGCGATCCTGACGGTGAACGCCGGCGACGGTCTTTACACCCCGTCGCAAAGAGTGAACAGCGACAGTCTGGTTGCCGCTGTCGAGTACAAGACGCAGAGTGGCGTCTTTCGGGCCGTTTTTCCAGGAGATGCCACCGCTCAAACCCTGGCGAGCATCCTCCTGAATGTAAAGCCCCCTCTGCGCGCCGATGTGCTGATCTCCCCGCACCACGGGGGCACGAGATCGGGAGAGAACAGTTTCCTGTGGGCGTCTGCCTTTCTGCCGAGATCCGTCATCTACAGCTCGGGATCCAACAGCCCCAGGTGCGTCAAGATCGTCTGGGAAGGAAATAAAATAAATTATAAGAAGAGCAAGGCATTTGTATATCAAGAGTCGCTTGACGTCCAGGATTTACATCTGGTTCCCTGCTATACAGGGGAGCCTTCTGATCCTTACTGGTTTGTGATCAGCGCCCGCGCGGAGTACAGCACCTTTGCGTCAGGCATTGTGGTCCTGACGTCAGGCGGCAAGAAAATGAATTTTCGCTGTCTCGACAACGACGGAAAGATCAAGACCTGCTAGGTCATGGTGTCGGCGACGCCCTGAGCCCGTTCCAGGCCGCCAGCGCGCGGTCGAGGCTCGCCCGGGCCTGCTCGAAGCCCGAGACGGCGTCGGGCGACGGCGCCTGGTCGGAGCCGTCCACGGCGTTCGCGAGCCGGTCGAGCGCATCGGCCAGGAAGCCCAGCGTGCCGGGAACCCTGGAGTCAAGGATCTCCTCGACGCGGGCCTTCCGAGGGCCCTCGGAGAGCGAAGTGAGGAGGGCTCCGGCCTCCTTGAGCGCTGTGGCCGCCTGGATCTGCGCCTCCTCGATCCGGCGCGCCAGGGCGAACTGCCGGGCGTAGTCCTCCGGGCCCAGGTCCAGGCGGGGATCGGGTACAACGGTGAGCGGCTGCGCCAGGCGGGCTCCGTCGACCTCCAGCACAACGGTGTATTGGCCTGGAGGCGCCCAGACGCCGTCGGCGCTGCGCCGACGGCCTTCAGAGAGCGTCTCCGGCGCCGGGTAGCGCAGCGGCCAGACGAAACGGTGCATGCCCGGCGCGGTGGAGACCGCAAAGGCCGGAGCTACCCACTCCGGAGCCGTGGTCAGGGTGGCGAGGTCCGGCTTCGGGATCTCGTCGGCGCTGCTGTAGCGCCGCACCAGCCCGCCCTGCTCGTCCACGATCTCCAGCGAGACGGACTTCGCGGTGGTTGCCAGGACGTAGTCGATGAAGGCTCCCGAAGGTGGGTTCGCCGCCGCCGGCTCCTCCTTCGGGAAGGGGGTTCCGGTGAAGCCCGCTGGCCGGAAACGGACCGCGGTCGCCGGAGCGAACAGCCAGGGCGCGGCCGGCTCGATGCGGTGGTCGGCGGCGAGCTGGCGCAGCGGCGAGACGTCGTTCAGCGCCCAGAAGGCCCGGCCGTGCGTGGCGATCACCAGGTCGTCGCCGTGCACCTCCAGGTCGCGCACCGAGGTCACCGGCAGGTTGGCCTGGAGCGGTTGCCAGCGGTCGCCGTCGTCGAACGAGACGTAGACGCCCTTCTCGGTGCCGGCGTAGAGCAGCCCCGGCTGCGCCGAGTCCTCGCGGACGGCGTTGACGAAGCTGCCTTCCGGGATGCCGCCGGCGATCCACTGCCAGTGCCGGCCGCCGTCGTGCGTGCGGTAGATGTACGGCTTGAAGTCGTCGAGGCGATGGCGGTCCACGGCTGCGTAGGCGGTCTCGGGATCGAAGTGCGACGTGTCGAGGATGCCCACCTTGGACCACGGCGTGAGCGCCGGAGGCGTGACGTCGGTCCAGTGTCCACCTTCGTCCCGGGTGCGCCAGATCAGGCCGTCGTCGGTGCCGACCCAGATGTCGTGGTCCGCCAGCCGCGACGGCGCGATGGCGTAGATCACGCCGCGGCGCGGTCCCGGCTCGTCGAAATTGTTCGCGGACGTGGGGTCGAGGTTTGCCGGCACGCCCGGCTTCTCGCGGGTGAGATCGGGGCTGATCACCGTCCAGTGCTCGCCGCCGTCCTCGGTGCGGAACAGCCGCTGGTAGGAGAAATAGAGCACGCGCGGATCGCGGCGCGAGAACACCAGCGGCAGCGTCCAGATCGAGCGGTAGTGGTCGGGGTGGTCGAGCGTCGGATCGACCGACCGCGTCAGCCCGGTGCGCAGGTCGAGCCGGTCCACCCGGCCGCCGTACAGGACCTGCGGGTCGCGCGGATCGGGCGCGACGTTGTCGCTCTCGCCGCCCGCGGTCGTCTCGCGGAACTGGGTGAGGTTGATGCCGTCGTAGGTGTTGGTGCGGCTGGGGACACCGGCGGCTCCGGAGTCCTGCTGCGAGCCGTAGACCCAGTAGGGGAACCGGTCGTCGGTGACCACGTGGTAGAACTGGCCGGTCGGCTGGTTGTACCAGGTGCTCCAGGTCCGGCCGCCGTTGACCGAGACTGTCGCTCCCTGGTCCACGCCGAGGATGCGCCGCTCCGGATTTTTCGGATCGATCCAGAGCTGGTGATAGTCGTCGCCGCCGGGCGCGCCGCGGACCGGCACGAACGTCCGGCCGCCGTCCTCCGAGCGATAGAGGTTGACGTTGCACGAGTAGACCGTGTCGGCGTTGCGCGGCTCGACCGCGATGCCGCCGAAGTACCAGCCTCGGCTCCAGATGCGGCGGTCGCCGCTCGTCCGCGTCCAAGTCGCCCCGGCGTCGTCCGAGCGGTAGAGGCCGCCTTCCTTCGCGTCCACCATGGCGTAGACCCGCCGCGGCTCGCTCGGTGCCACCGCGATGCCGATGCGTCCGGCGTCCGCCGGCAGACCGGTCCGAAGCTGCGTCCAGGTGTCGCCGCCGTCGGTGGACTTGTAGAGGCCGCTGCCCGGTCCGTTCGACGGCGGATAGACGTTCCACGGCGGGCGCCGGGTTTGCCACAGGGCGGCGTAGATCACCTCGGGCCGGCCGGGCTCGAAGGCGAGATCGATGGCGCCGGTGTGCTCGTCCTTCCCGAGCACCTTCTGCCACGACCGGCCGCCGTCGCGCGAGCGGAACACGCCGCGCTCGGGGTTGGGGCCGTAGGGATGGCCGAGCGCCGCGACGTAGACGAGGTCGGGATTGTCGGGATGGACCAGCACGCGGCCGATCTGCTGCGAGTCTTTGAGGCCGATCCTGGCCCAGGTCCGGCCGCCGTCGGTCGATTTGTACATGCCGTCGCCCTGGGCGATGTCGGACCGCATGTCGGCCTCGCCAGAGCCCACATAGATCACGCGCGGGTCCGACGGCGCCACGGCGAGCGCGCCGATCGAGCCGATGGGCTGACCGTCGAAGATCGGGGTCCAGGTGTGGCCGGCGTCGCGGGTCTCCCACACGCCGCCGTTGACGCTGCCGAAGTAGAAGTGCTCCGGCTCGCCCGGGATGCCGGCCACCGCGAGGACGCGCCCGCCGCGGAACGGTCCGAGCAGGCGCCAGCGGAGCTCCTGGAACAGGGCTGGATCGACCTCCGCGGAGGCGCGGGAGCCGGCGAGCAGAAGGAGGACGGCGAGCAGGCGGCGCAAGGGCATGGCGAGACCTCCGCGCGCGATGATACCTGCTGGGATAGGATCGCCGGACCATGGTCAGCCCGCCTTCCGCGTCCGCTCCCACCCTCCAGGCCTTCCGCGCCGTGCCGCGGACCGGAGTGGTCTACGTCACCCAGGAAGCCACGGCCCGGGGCTACCGGACCGGCGATCCCGAATGGTCCAACCTCGGCCAGGGCCAGCCCGAGACCGGCCCGCTGCCCGGCGCGCCGCCGCGGGTCTCGGCCGTGACGATCGATCCGGCCGACCACTACTACGCGCCGGTCTCCGGTGTCGCGGAGCTGCGCGAGGCCGTGGCCGCGCTCTACAACCGCCTCTACCGGAAGGGGATGAGGTCGCAGTACACGGCCGAGAACGTGGCCATCTCGGGCGGCGGCCGGGCGGCGCTCACCCGCGCCGTGGCCGCGCTCGACCAAGTGAACCTCGGCCACTTCCTGCCGGACTACACGGCCTACGAGGAGCTGCTGGACATCTTCCGGCTGGTGACGGCGATCCCGATCCTGCTGCGGCGCGAGCAGGGCTACGCCTTCACGGCCGACGACCTGCGGCGCGAGGTGATCGGCCGCGGTCTCTCCGTGCTGCTCTTCTCGAACCCGTGCAACCCGATGGGCAAGCTGATCTCCGGCCACGAGCTGGCCGAGTGGATCGAGGTGGGCCGTGACCTCGACTGCACGCTGCTGATCGACGAGTTCTACTCCCACTACATCTGGGATCTGGGAGAGGGGGAGCCCGGTCCGACCGTGAGCGCCGCCCGCTACGTGGAGGACGTGGACCGGGATCCCGTGGTCATCGTGGACGGCCTGACCAAGAACTGGCGCTATCCGGGCTGGCGGGTGACCTGGACGCTCGGCCCGCGCTCGGTGATCGAGGCGATCGAGAGCGCCGGCTCGTTCCTGGACGGCGGCGGCTCGCGCCCGCAGCAGCGCGCCGCGGTGGAGCTGATGGAGCCCGGCCTGGTCGTGGCGGAGTCGAAGGCGATCCGCGAGGTCTTCCTGCCCAAGCGCGAGCTCATCCTGCGCCGCGCCCGGGAGCTGGGCATGCGGGTCCACCCGGAGCCGGCGGGCACCTTCTACGCCTTCGTCTCGGTGCGTGACCTGCCGGAGCCGATCTCGGACGGCATGGACTTCTTCCGCGCCGCGCTGGAGCACAGGGTGATCTGCGTGCCGGGCGTCTTCTTCGACGTCAACCCCGGCCATCGCCGCGCCCAGCGCCTCTCCCGCTTCCACCAGCACGTCCGCCTCTCCTTCGGCCCGAGCCTGGACGAGGTCAGCCGCGGCCTGGATCGGCTGGAGGCGATGATCCGGGGGTATCAGGGTTAGGCGTTCCCTTCTTTTGCCGCTTGGGGTAACCTAGTCTCCTGGAGACGCGCATGGCCGTCAACGAATCCCCCACTCCCACGCTCATCGGGCGCGTTGCAGCCCGCCTCACCGTGCTGCCGCCCGAGGATCTGCGTCTGGTCATCGATTTCCTGGATCTCCTGGAGGAGCGACACGCGCCTCAGCCGGCGCCATCCTCCGTCGCGCGGATTCGGGAGGAAGCCAAACGACGCGCAGGTCTCCTGAAGGACGTTCCAAGAGAGCAGCTCGCCGCCCGTTTTGCGGAGCTGGCGGAGCAGGTCCGGCAGGAGGCGATCGAGAAGGGCACTGCCGTTGAGGGAGACTGGGTGGGTGACTGACCGGCCGCGGGCCGTACTCGACACCAACATCTTCGTATCCGCTCTTCTCAGCAGGAATCCCTCCAGTCCCACCCAGGAGCTGATCCGGCGCTGGGAGTCGGGAGAGTTCACTCTCCTGGTCTCCGACACCCTGATCGATGAGCTCACGGACAAGCTCCTGGAGAAGCGGGTCACCGAGGAGCGGGTGACGGAGCTTCTCGGTCTTCTGATCCGGTTGGCCGAGTGGGTGGAGGTGCCCTCAGGATCTGTCGAGGCCGTGGTGAAGGAGGATGCGGACGACGACGCCGTCCTGGCGTGTGCTGTCATCGGGCGAGCTGGTTTTCTGGTCACCTATGACGCGCATTTCGACGCCGTCGGACCAGCCCATCAGGGCGTGCGGATCATGAAGGCGATCCCGTTTCTGCGGGTGCTTCGCGGAAACGAATGACGGGCCCCGTTTTCAAGACCCCGCGTGGAACCTTCGGCCCTGGAATCCGTTTCTAGGGTTCTGGAGGTACGAATGACGACCCGACGCCTGCCCATCCTCGCCGCTTTTGTCCTGATCCTGGCCTCGGCCGGTCCGGTCCCGGCCTGCACGACGTTCTGCCTGCGCGACGAAGGGCGGATCGTCTTCGGCAAGAACTACGACTGGAGCGTCGGCGACGGCATGCTGGTCGTCAACAAGCGCGGCGTAGCGCGGACCGCGGACGCCGGCGGCGATCCGAAGCCGGCGAGCTGGGTCTCGAAGCACGGCAGCGTCACCTTCAACCAGTATGGCCGCGACTTCCCGTCCGGCGGGATGAACGAGGCCGGCCTCACGATCGAGCTGATGTGGATGGAAGGCAGCCGCTATCCCGCCGCCGACGCCCGGCCGGCCGTGGACGTCCTGCAGTGGATCCAGTACCAGCTCGACAGCCACGCGACCGTGGCCGAGGTCCTGGCCTCCGAGAAGGAGCTGCGGATCAGCAGCCAGACGCCCCTCCACTACCTGGTGGCGGATCGGAAAGGCCAGGTCGCCACCGTCGAGTTCCTGGGCGGCCGGATGGTGGCGCACACCGGCCAGGACCTCCCGATGGCCGCGCTCGCCAACAGCACCTACGACCAGTCGCTGTCGTTCGCCCGGAAGCAGGGGGACGACGCGCCCGCCGGGATCGGCTCGCTGAACCGCTTCGCCCGCGCCGCCAAGAGAGTGCGGACGTTCGACGCCAGCCGCACCGATCCCGTGGCCTATGCCTTCGAGACCCTCGACCAGGTCGCCCAGCCCGGCTACACCCAGTGGAGCATCGTCTACGAGGTGGACCGGGGGCGCGTCCACTTCCGCACCCGTGACCAGCGGAAGATCCGCAGCCTGGACCTGAAGGCCGTCGATTTCGCCTGCTCCACCCCGGTCCGCGTGCTCGACCTGGACGCCGACATCCAGGGCGACGTCGCGAAGAAGCTGGTCCCGTACACCCGGGACCTGAACCTCGAGCTGGTGACCGCCTCGTTCCGCAAGACGCCGTTCCTGGCCCGCACGCCCGAGGCCGAGCTGGAGCGGATGGCGCGCTACCCCGAGTCCGACGTCTGCCGGCGCTGAGCCGCCGCTATCTCTTCCTCGACTTCCGCCGGCCCGAGCTCCAGGTGCCATGGCCCCATCCGGGTCGGCGCCTGGAGGGCGTCGTCGAGCGCGGCGAGGAACTCATCCCGCGGCCATTCCTCGGCTCCGAACGACGCCAGGTGGTCCGTGTAGGTCTGGCAGTCCACGAGCTGGAAATCCCAGTGGACCAGATTGCCGAGGAGCGTCGCGAACGCCACCTTGGAGGCGTCCGGCACCTCCGCGAACATGGACTCGCCGTAGAAGACGGAGCCGAGCGAGAGGCCGTAGACCCCGCCGACGAGCCGGCCGTCCTGCCAGGTTTCGATCGAATGCGCGAAGCCCCGTTCGTGGAGAGCGGTGTAGCCGCGGATCATGTCGCGGGTGATCCAGGTGCCGCGCTGGCCCGGCCTCTTCCGGCGGGCGCAGGCGCGCATGACCTCCTGGAACGCGGTGTCGGCGCGCACCTCGAAAAGCCCGCGGCGGAGGGTCTTGCGCAGCGACCGGCCGACGTGCGCGCGGGTCGGAACGAGCACGAAGCGGGGATCGGGACAGAACCAGAGGAGAGGCGTGCCCTCGTGGGGCCAGGGAAAGACGCCGCGGCTGTAGGCGGCGAGGAGGAGGTCGGGCTCCGGCCTGCCGCCGACCGCGAGCACGCCCTCCGGCGTGGCCCGGTCCGGAGGAGGGAAGACGTCACGCTGCCGGAAGAGCATCTCGGGTCCGGCCGGGAGCCGTCAGACGTTCCAGCCGGGCGAGGTAGACGTAGGCCTCGCGCCCCGACGTCCCGCACATCTCCTCGCTGGGCCGGAGCTGGACGCAGACCGGCGGCCGCTCCGGCAGGCCGAACAGCCTGCATCGGTGGTCGTCCGTGAGCTGCGCGCAGCGGACTCCCGCCGGTTTGCCGTCCGGCATCCCGGGGATCGGGGTCGAGATCGAGAGCGCGATACAGCAGGCGGCGCAGCCGGCACGGCAATCCATGGCGGCGTCATTCTAGCGTGCTAGCCTGAAGCCACCCGAAAGGAGAGCTCCATGCAGGTGCGCCACGCGGCGGCGATAGCCCTGATCCTCCTCACCTCCGGCTGCAGGCGGGACGGCTCCGCGCCGCCTTCCACGCTCGGCGCCGACGTCCCGCTCCACCTCGAAGAGCACCTGGCCTCGGCCCGGGTGGAGGGCTCGGCGGTGCCGAAGGAGCTGCCGAAGGCGGTCGAGTGGAAGTTCGACCGGCCGACGGGCTGGAAGACGGTCGTGCCGCTCGTCCCCTGGTCGGCCCCGGCCTCGGTCCGCCAGACCGGGGGCGTGCTGCGCGTCGAGCTCACGGAGGCGAACCGCCGCCGGCGCACCCTCCATGGCGGCGCCTACGTCGAGCTGCCGGGCTGGAACCGGGAGGACTGGGCTTTCCTGATCGTGCGCGCCCGCAGCTCCGGAGAGCTGGGGGCGATGACGATCGGCTTCAACCTCCGCCGGCAGGTCGAGGACATCGAAGGCGGGCCCTTCGTGCTCCAGGGCGCCTCGGCGACCCTGATCAACGACGGCGCCGTGCACGACTACCTCCTGCGCGCCGACTGGGCGGGCTGGGAGAGCCGGGAGGAGCCGCTGCGCGAGCTCGGGCTGACCCTCACCTCCCAGGCTCCGGCGGCGCTGGAGATCCTCTCGATCTCCCTCGTGCCCAAGGAGGCCCGCTACGCCGAGGCTCCGGCGGGCGTGGTCACCGAGCCGCGCGACGCCCTCTACCGCCGGTCGCTCTACGGCCACGCTCCCGGCAAGCTCACCTGGCGCGTGCGGGTCCCCGAAGGCGGACGCCTCGACTTCGGGCTCGGCGTGCTCCGGGAGGACGCGCCGGTCGCCTTCCGGGTCCTGGCGGACGGGAAGGCGGTGTTCGAGGAGAGCTACGCGAAGAAGACGGTCTGGGGCCAGCGGTCCGTGGACCTCTCGCGCCACGCCGGCCGGACCGTCGATCTGACCCTGGAGGCCGCCGGCCGGACCGGCAGCGTAGCGCTCTGGTCCGCTCCGACCCTGAGCGGTCGGCCGGCTGGTGGAGACCGCCCGCCGAACGTCCTGCTCTACGTGATCGACGCTGGCGGCGCCGAGTACACGAGCGCCTACGGCTACAACCGGCGGACGACCCCGAACCTCGAGCGCCTCGCGACCGAGGGCGCCCTGTTCGAGAAGGCGTACAGCAACTCCTCGTGGTCCAAGCCGTCCACCACCTCCTTCATGACCGGCCTCCACCACACCGTCCTCGGCGGCTACCGCAATCCGGACGACCCGCTGCCGCCGAAGGCCTCGACCATGGCCGAGCTCCTCCACGCGGCCGGCTATCAGACCGGCGTGTTCACCTCGAACGCCTGGTGCGGCAGCCTGAGCAGCCTCGACCGCGGCGTGGACAACCTGGTCGAGTCCATCTCCGGCGCCAACTCGGCGTCCTCCGAGGAGCTCCAGCGCGCCTTCTGGCGCTGGCGCGAGGCCTACCCCGGCCGGCCCTGGTGGGTCCATTTCCAGGTGACCGACGTCCACTGGCCGTGGGAGCCCGAAGCGCCGGTGGCCGGCACCTTCCTGAGCGCCACGGAACGGCAGGCCTTCGCCGACATGGAGCACCGCCTGGCCGTGGCCAACGGCGTCTCGGGGAGATCCTGGGGTCTTCGCGCGCCGGGGCAGGTTTTCGAAAAGGCCGGGATCGACCGCAAGGCCTACTTCCAGGGCGTCCGCGGCTCCTTCGACGAGGCCATGGCCTACGCCGACCTCCAGCTCGGCGCGCTCGTGGACCGGCTGAAAGCCACCGGCGAGTGGGACAACACCCTGCTGATCGTCTATGCCGACCACGGCGACTGGCCGGGCCTCGGCTACTTCGACGCCTGGGATCCCTTCCAGCGGGTGCCCTACATCAATCCCTATCTGACCCGGGTGCCGCTGGTCGTGGTCTGGCCGCGGA
>JBEQUE010000070.1:0-31495 GCA_040349255.1 Acidobacteriota bacterium
GGGAGAGGGAGCCTCAAGCGCCCAGGGCCAGGCGGTCGGCCAGGGAACCCGGCAGGCCGGCTTTCCGGATGCGCCGCTGGGCCTCTTCGATCGGGTACTCGACCCGGTGCCAGCGCACGATCCGGCGCTCGCTGTCGTAGGTCATGTAGGACGCCCGCGGGTCGCGGTCGCGCGGCTGGCCGATCGAGCCGGGGTTGACCAGGTAGCGCCCGTTCGGCTGCAGGTGGATCGTGCCGGTCCGGCCGCGCAGGGCGCGCACGCCGAGCATCCGGCCCTCCAGCGAGAAGAGCGACGGGATGTGGGTGTGGCCGAAGAAGGTCACCGGCATGGGGAAGTTCGAGAAGATCTCCCAGGCGTCCACGTCCGAGAAGACGTAGGTGTCCTCGTCGAGCGGCGAGCCGTGGCAGATCGCAAGGCCGGGCTCGATCTGGACCGGCCCCTGCGGCAGGTCGCGCACGTAGCGCAGGTTGGCGGGGGTGAGACGGGTGGAGGTCCACTGGGCGGCGGCCAGGGCTGTCTGGTTGAAGTTCGCACCGGTGTCGATCCCGGACACGACCTTGTCGTGGTTGCCGCGGACGGTGAAGAGCCGGGGGCCCAGCCGGCGCACGGCCTCCACCACCTGGTTGGGCGCGGCGCCGTAGCCGACCAGGTCGCCCAGCACGAGGACCGCGTCGAACCGCTTGCGGCGGGCCCGCCGCAGGACCGCCTCGAAGGCGTGCCAGTTGGCGTGCATGTCCGACAGAATCAGGTAGCGCACCGCCGTCTCTCCAATCCAGTCCCGCTCACCGTTTGCCGAGCAGGAGCGCGACCCGTGCCGCGACCTCCTGCGGATGCTCTTCAGGCCTGACGTCCACCGTCAGGTCGGCCTGGCGGTAGGCCGGTAGCCGCTCCCGGTAGAGGCCCAGAGCCTGGGCCTCGTCCCGGAAGAGCGGGCGGTCCTTCTTTCCCAGCCCGCCGATGCGCCCGACGATCGTGGCGAACGCGGGGTTCAGCCAGACCGCCAGACCGTTCTCCCGGATCCACCGGGCGTTGGCCTCGAACGTGACCGTGCCGCCGCCCGTCGCCACCACGACGTCCTCCAGCTCTCCGGTGGCCCGGAGCGTCTCCTGCTCCAGACGCCGGAACTCCGTCTCGCCGTGCCACTCGAAGATCTCCCGCACTCTCAACCCCGACCGCTTCTCGATCTCCTCGTCCAGGTCCACGAACGGGATCCCGAGTTGCTCGGCCAGCCGGCGGCCGACCGCGCTCTTGCCGGAACCCATGAAGCCTGTCAAGAAGATCCGCAACCCGCCTGCTCCGCCGCCGCCAGAAGACGCCGGGCGTTCGCCTTCACGTCCCCGCCACGACATACCGCGCCGATCACCGCCGCCGCGTCCGCTCCGGCGTCCAGCACCTCCCGAACGTTCCCCGCGCCGATCCCGCCGATGGCGACCAGCGTCTTGGCCGTCCGCTCCCTCGCCCACCGCACGAACCCGACTCCCACCACCGGGTCCGGATTCTCCTTGCCCGTCGTCGGGAAGACCGGACCGACCGCGATCACATCCACGTCCGGGTCGGCGTCGGCGGCGAGGAGTTGCTCCTCGCCGTGCGTCGAGAGGCCGATCCGGACCCCACCACCGACAACACGGCGAACAGCCGCGGGCGGCAGGTCGGTCTGCCCCACGTGCACGCCGGCCACCGGGAGGAGCGCGGCCAGATCGGCCCGGTCGTCCACCCAGAGGTCGGCGCCGCTCCCTTCGAGGACGCGGCAGCAGGCTTCGAGCTGTCGAAAGAGCTCACCGCCGGAGAGTCGCTTGGCGCGCACCTGGATCCAGCGGATCCCCGCGTCGGCCATCTCCCGGACGGCCGCGGAGAGCGGAGTCGGGTGCAGGGCCTCGACGTCGGCGATGGCGTAGATTGTACCCGAAGCTCTTGCGGCAGCTCTCATCCGCCCGGGCGGTTCCGCTGCAGGAAACGCTCCATGAAGCGCGTCGACAGGCGGCCCTCGGCGAACTCGGGGTCGCGCAGGATGCGCTTGTGGAGGGGGATGGTCGTATGGATGCCCTCGACCACGAAGAAGTCGAGCGCCCGCGACATCCGGGCGATGGCCTGCTCGCGCGTCCGGTCGTGGACGATGAGCTTGGCCACCAGCGAGTCGTAGTACGGCGGGATGACGTAGTCCTCGTAGCCGTGCGTGTCCACCCGGGTGCCGGGACCGCCGGGCGGATGGAAGGTCTTGAGCTTGCCCGGGCTCGGCGCGAAGGTCTCGGGGTGCTCGGCGTTGACCCGGCACTCGATCGCATGGCCGCGCGGCTTGAGCCCGTTGCGGATGTTCAGATGACCGCCCGCGGCCACCTCGACCTGGAGCTTGACCAGGTCGATGCCGGTCACCATCTCGGTCACCGGGTGCTCGACCTGGATGCGGGTGTTCATCTCCATGAAGTAGAACCGGCCGTCGCTGTCGAGCAGGAACTCGATGGTGCCGGCGTTCTCGTAGCGCACCGCCTCGCAGAGCGACACGGCCGCGGCGCCCATCTTCTCGCGCAGCTCGGGGGTGAGGGCCGGCGACGGCGCCTCCTCGATGAGCTTCTGGTGCCGGCGCTGGATCGAGCACTCGCGCTCGCCCAGATGGACGACCTTGCCGTGGTGGTCGCCGAAGACCTGGAACTCGATGTGCCGCGGCTCGACCAGGTACTTCTCCAGGTAGATGGAGCCGTCACCGAACGCCTTCTCGGCCTCCTCGCGGGCGGTCGAGAACTGGCTGGCGATCTCGCCCTCGGAATAGACGATGCGCATGCCGCGCCCGCCGCCGCCGGCCGCGGCCTTGAGGATGACGGGGTAACCCACCTCGGCGGCGAAGCGCCGGGCGTCGTCGGCGTCCTGGAGCGGCTCCTGGCTGCCCGGCAGAACCGGCACGCCGGCGGCGGCCGCGGTCTGGCGAGCCTTGGCCTTGTCGCCCATCAGGCGGATGACCTCGGGGCGCGGCCCGATCCAGCCGATCCGGCACTCCTGCAGGACCTCGGCGAAGTGCGCGTTCTCGGCCAGGAAGCCGTAGCCCGGGTGGATGGCGTCGGCGCCGGTGATCTCGGCCGCCGAGAGGATGGCCGAGATATTCAGGTAGCTCCCCTTCGACGGCGGCGGACCGATGCAGATGTCCTCGTCCGCGTAGGTGACGTGCAGGCTGTCGCGGTCGGCCGTGCTGTGCACGGCGACCGTCTGGATGCCCAGCTCGCGGCACGCCTGGATGATGCGGAGCGCGATCTCGCCCCGGTTGGCGATCAGGATCTTCTTGAACATCGGGGCTCGACCCTAGTCGGCGTTGATGGCGAACAGCGGCTCGCCGTACTCCACGGCCTGGGCGTTCTGGGGGAAGATCTTCGTGACCACCCCGTCCACGTCCGACTCGATCTCGTTCATCAGCTTCATCGCCTCGATGATGCAGAGAACCTGGCCCTTCTTGACCCGCGAGCCGACGTCGACGAACGCCGGAGCATCCGGCGAGGGCGAGCGGTAGAAGGTGCCGACGATCGGCGAGTTGATGATGTGGCCGCTCTCCGGCGGAGCCGCGGCGGGCGCGGCGGCAGGCGGCGGAGCCGAAGGCGCCGCGCCGGTCGCCGGCAGTGTCGGCAGGGCGGGTGCCGCCGGCAGGGCGGGCAGCGGCGCGGCGGCGAAGACCTGCTGCTGCGCATGGCCGTCGATCTTGAGACGGAAGCCGGAGCGCTCGAGCTCCAGCCCTTGAAGCTGGCGTTGCGCGACCAGCTCGACGAGCTCTTTGATCTGTTCGAAGGTCAACAAACCCGGCCCCCCTCAGTTCAGTTCAGGAAAGATCCTTCTCCAGGAGCAGCCTTGCCCGCCGGAGCTCGAACCGGGCCCGGCCGTAGTTGGCGCCGGGACCCAGCACGAGGAGCAGATAATAGTCCGAGGTGACGGAGCTTACCATCAGGGTCACCCGGTCGGTGGTGACGGAGAGCTGCTGGACCTCGCCGACCTCCAGCTCGCGGTGGTTGTCGGAGATGGCGCGGGCCTGGCTGATCATCTCGGCGGCCAGGCCGTCCAGGTCGAGCCCGGGATCGGAGCTCACGGCATCGACCCTGATGCCGTCGCGGGCGACCAGTGAGAGCGCCAGGGCGCCGTCGATCCGCTGGCGGATCCGGTTCAGGCGCTCAGCGAACATCGGGCTGGCCTCCACGGATGCGGTCGAGATAGCGGTTCAGCAGGAAGATCTTGCGCGCCGTGGTGCCGCCGCCGGCCGGACCGGGCTGGAACCCGGCCAGGAGGCGGCGCGCGTCGAGCGGGATTGCCTGGGGCTCGGGCGCCAGCTCGGAGACGACCGCCGGCCCGGGCTCGGGCTCGGGCGGCCGGCGGGCCTCGCCGATGCGGCCGAGGCCCGCCCGGGCCGCGGCGTTGTCCGGCTCGCGGTCCAGGACGTCCTGGAAGATGCGCTCGGCCTCGTCGAGATGACCCTGGCGCAGGTACAGCTCGCCGAGGGTGGCGGTGGCTCCGGGGGCCGCCGCGGGCTCCGGCTCGGGCTCCCGGGCCAGTTGAGGCAGGGGCGCCACCTCGTCCTCGGGCCAGAGATCATCGGCCTGCTCCGGCGCGGGCGGCGGAGGCACGGGCGCCGGCTCGAAGTCGAAGACCGGAGGTTCGACGGCGGCTGGAGCGGCGGCCGGGATGTGAGGAGCCTCCTCCAGCCACGACGTGTCGGTCTCGAACACGTCCGGGGCCGGCGGAGGCGCGGAGACCGGCGCCGGCTCGAGGTCGAAGATCCCTTCCGACGCGAGGCTCGCCAGGTAGCGCTGCCGGAGCGCGCTCGCGGACACCTCCGGGAAGAGATCGTCCTCCTGGGAGGAGGCTACCGGCGCCACGGTCTCGTCGAGAGAGAAGATGTCCTCCGGCTGCCGCCGCGGCGGGGCCGCAGCTCCGAACCCGAGGTCGAAGATGTCGTCGACCGGGGGCGGGGCTCCGGCGGGGCCGAGATCGAAGGGCGAGTCCTCGGGAACCTGCGGTATGGGTTGCTCGGTGGGCCGTTCCATCGTCTTGATCTGCCGGCGCAGGTCCGCGATCTCCGGGTCGCTGTCGTTGAGCAGACTGTAGAGATCGAGGCGCTCGCGGGCGCGGGCCGGCTCGGCGGTCTCCAGGTAGGCGCGCACCAGCAGCTTGTTGGCCACCATCTGGGTGGCGTCCTGCTTGACCACCCGCTCCAGCACGTTGCGGGCGGCCTCCCCCTCGCCCAGCTCCAGATGACAGCGCCCCTTGGCCACGAGGGCCGAGAGATAGCCGGGGTGCTCCTGGAGTCCCTTGTCGAGGACGGCGAGGGCCTCCTTGATCCGGCCCTGGTGGCGGTACTCCTCCGCCAGTTGGAGAAAAACGCGGGAGGAAGGGTCGGATTCCCAGCGGGTCCGGAGCTGGGCCAGACGGTCCGGGAACGCGCCGTCGGTCATGCGGACACCCCGAAGGGCAAGTCGAGGGATTTCAGGAGGTTCGCCAAAGTGGCCGCATTCTAGCAGCCAGCCCCCCCGCGGCCAAGCGTTCGACCGCGGAGGGGTTGCAGACGGAACCGGTCAGCCGCCGGCCGGCCGGTTGATCGTGATCTGCGTCGAGCCCTCGATGAAGGTGCTGCCGCTGCTCGAGGGCGTCCTCGCCCGCACCCGGAAGTTCTCGGACAGCGCCGGGATGTCCGACGGCGCGACGGTCAGGACCTTGCTCGCCTGCCCGTTCGAGCCCGTGGTCTCCGAGGTGTTGTCCTGGAACCGGCCGAGATCGGACTCGAAGGTCACCAGGGCGCCCGAGACCGGTTGCGCGCGGGAGTTCGTCACCGTGGCGGTGATGGTGATCTGCGTCGTCTGGTTCGACTGGATCGAGGACGGGTTGGCCGTGACGCTGATCGCGGTGGCGGCGTCCAGGACGATCGTCGCCGTCGTCGTGGCCGCGGCGCTGGAGCTGTAGATCGCCGTGATCGTCGCCGTGCCTTCCCGGTCGCCCGCGTTCAGGGTCGTGGTGGCCTTGCCGCCGCTCTGGATCACCGGCTGGTCGTTCGCCAGGCGGCCGAGGGTGGTGGTGAGCTGCACCCGCTGACCCGAAGCGACCGGCGTGCCGTCGGCGTTCCTGGCGATGACCGTGACCGTCGCCGTGCCGTTCAGGGAGATGGTGCTCGGCGACACGCTGACCAGCACCGTCGGCTTGGTCTCGTCCGACTCGCCGACCTGGATGGTGGCGTCCACCGTGGCGTCGGCGGACGCGGCCGTCACCTTGGCCGAGCCGCTGCGGCCGTCCGCCTGGAAGGTGGCCGTCGCCCGCCCGCCGCTGTCCACCTGCAGGATGGAGGGGCTCACCGTGCCGCGGTCGGTGCTCAGCCGGATCTCGGTGCCGGGGTTGAGCGGGTTGCCGTCCGGCTTGCGGCCGACGACCGTGATCGTCGAGCTGCCGTTCAGGCTGATCTTGGTCGGATTGGCGCTGATCGTCAGCGTCGTCCCCGTGGGCGCCACCGGCGTGGCCTTGTCGCAGCCCAGGAGCGGCGCGAGGAGACAGAGGAGGAGAGGAATCCCTGCGAGTCGTTTCATGGCATTGGAGTATACGGACGAGGGCGGCTGCCCGTCCAGGCAGCCGCCCTCTTTTCGTCTCAGGTGTGGAACGGACCGTCTACGACGATTCGCTGTTGTCCGCGGAGTTCGCGCACTGCGGGTCGAGCAGGTCGGTGAACCCGTCGAGGTCGTTGTCCACGCCGTCGCTGCACTGCGTCGTCACCGGCGGCTGCGAGGTGTCGCCGGTGCAGGTGGCGTTGGGCGGGTTCAGGGTGAACGCGTTGGTCAGCGTCACCAGGCAGCCCGTGCCGTCGAGGTTGCGCACCGTCACCGAGATCGGCGTCGGGATGTTGCGCGTCCCGTTCGGGATGCCGTCGCCGTTGCCGTCGCAGGGCTCGGTCGAGAAGACGAAGCCGCTGGGCGCCGTGGGCACGCGCACCACGATCGTGCTCGAGGTCTTGCTGATGATCGCGGCCGAGCTTCCGTTGGTCGGATCGCCGAAGATGACCTGGATGTTCGAGCCGAAGTTCGCGCCCGTGATCGTGGTCTGTGTGGAGTTCGAGGTGCCGCTGTTCGGGTTGAGGCCGAAGATCAGCGGCAGCGGCACGGTGTAGTTGAACCCGATGTCCGCGGACCCGCTGTCGCCGGTCTCGATGTTGACCACCGTCACGCCGGTGACCGAGATGACACCGTTGGCCGGGCAGGTGGTGACCGGGATGCCGCTGGTCAGGAAGACGATCTCCGTGCCGGTCACCGAGAGCACCTGCTGCGCGATGCAGGGGGTGGAGCCCAGGCAGACCGTCACCGGCTCGTCGAAGCCCTGGCCGTGCAGGGTCACGCGCGTGCCGCCCAGGTACGAGCCGGTGCCCGGACCCATGGCGGTGATGATCACCCGGTTGCCGTACTTGAAGGCTCCGGCCTCGACCGTGCTGCGGCCGCTGTTCAGGTTCTTGATCTGGATGCTCACGAGCTGGTTGACGTTGTCCTGGCCGAAGCCGCGGGCCGGCGGCGAGATGACCACCAGGCGGGTGGACGTGACCTCCACCACCGACGCCTCGACGCCGTTGAAGCCCGACGCCGAGCTCACGCCGAACAGGACCTGCACCGGCGACTGGAAGCCCTCGCCGACGATCGTCACCCGGGTGCCGCCGTCGTTCGTGCCGCCGTTGGGCGACACCGAGAGGATCGCCGGCTGGTCGGTGCCGCCGCCGAGCGAATAGGCGAAGCCGCCGGGCAGCGAGTCGGTCGCCGTCCCGGTCTCGTTGTAGTTGATGGTCACCGAAACGTCGACCGGCACCGACTGGCCGACCGGCACGGGCGTGTTGGAGGCCGAGGCCGGCGGCACCACCGCGGTGATCCGGGTCGGCGTCACCGAGCGCACCGTCGCCGCCGCGCCGTTGAAGGTCACGCGCACCGGTCCGTCGAAGCCGCCGCCGAGGATGTTCACTTCCTGGCCGCCCTGCGGACTGCCGACGGAGGGGTTGACCGACGAGATGAAGAACGTGCCGGCCTGTCCGATCGAGACGTTGGCCGCCCCGGCGCTGGTGCCGAGGGTGGCCCGGATCGTCGCCGTGCCGATGTCGGTGCCGGGGAAGAGCGCCACCTGGGCGCGGCCGTTGACGAGCTGGACCGTGGTCGTCCTGGCGCCGCTGCCGGCGCTGCCGAACTCGCCGAGCGTCGTGGTCAGCGTGACCTCGGTGGTGTCCGCCGGCGGCTGGCCGGTGTCGCTGCGCCGCACGTCGACCGTCACCGTGCTCGGCGTGCCCGACCCGGCGATGAGGCTGCCCGGGCTCGGCGTGACGTTGATCGTATAGGTCGTCACCGGAGTCGGCGGCTTCGGCGTGGCCGGATTGCCGCCGCCCGAGGGCTCCGTCGGAGAGTCGGACTGGCAGCCCATCGAGGCGGCCAGCGCGACGGCGCAGAGCAGATGGAGAGCGTTCTTCAGCGGTTTCATACCCATGCTCCTGAAAAGACTACGGCACGACTTCGATCGTGAACGAGGCCGGATCGGTGGAGACGTCGTCGCCCGCCAGCGTGCGGCCGAAGAAACGCATCGTCACGTTGAGGACGATCACCTCGCTGCCGGTCTCCTTGTCCGCGCCCGTGGTGGCGAGGTCGAGGAGCGGGCTGTTGCGGAGCTGGTTGTCCGTGAGGAACGGCAGATTGTTGAGCGTCGTGGTGCCGCCGACGTCGATCAGGCCGAAGATCGACTGCACCAGTGCCGGCGGCACCGTCCTGCCGGTGTCGCGCCGGGTGTAGCGCACCTCGTAGGCGCGCAGCTCCACGTTCTGCAGATCGCTCGTGGTCCCCGTGGGGTCCTTGGCGATGTTGCGGATGACCACCTCGCCGATGTCGTACGGCCCGCCGGTCACCGAGACGCGCACCGGCAGCTCGTCGAAGTCGCTGACCGTCAGGAGGACCGTGCCCTCCGAGCGGTCGGTCCGGCTCCGGCAGCCGCCCAACGCGAAGACCAGTGCCATCACGAAAAACAGAGTCACGCAGCGTTTCATGTCCATACTCCTGCCGGAGGTCAGAGCTTGATGATCCGGGGCGTGATGAAGATGAGAAGCTCCTCGTTCTCCTCGCGCCTCGACTTGTTCTTGAACAGGTTGCCGATGATCGGGATGTTCGCCAGGCCCGGCACGCGGTCCTCGCCCTGGTCGGTCGACACCTTGTAGATGCCGCCGATCACCGCGGTGCCGCCGTCGCGCACCAGCAGGCGCGTGGTGGCCTGCTTGGTCGCGATCGGGGCGTTGGTGGCGCCGGGCACCAGGAACGCGAGCTGCGGCTCGCGCTTCGCGATGTCGATGTCCATCATCACCGTGCCCTCGGCCGTCACCTGCGGCGTCACCGACAGCGACAGGGTGGCGGCCACGTACTGCACGGTCACGGTGTTGTTGGCGATCGTCTGCACCGGAATCTGGAGACCGCTCTCGATCGAGGCCTGCTGGTTGTTGAGCGTCGCCACCTTCGGCGCCGACAGGATGTTGATCAGGCCCTCGCTCTCGGCCGCCTGGAGGGCGACGTCGAGCTGGAAGGTGTTGAGCACGTTGCCGAGCCGGAACGCCAGCGTGCCCGCGTCGCCGCCGCCGGGCACGTTGACGCCGCCGGTGACCGACCCGTTGTTCGGGAAGATCAGGCCGGTGGTGTTGCCGTGGGCCGCGTCCGCGAGGCCGGTGAAGCCCCAGTCGATGCCGAACTCGCGGGTGAACCGCTTCGTCGTCTCGATGATCCGGGCCTCGATCATGACCTGCGGCTCGGGCGTGTCGAGCCGGTCGATGACCGACACGATCGTATCCATGTACGCCGGCAGCTCCTTGATGATCAGGCTGTTGGTGCGCGAGTCGACGATCACGCTGCCGCGCTGCGACAGCAGGCCCGCCGAGCCGCTGCGCAGCAGGGTGGCGATCTCCTCCGCCGCGGCATAGCTCAGCCGGCGGTAGATCGTCTGCAGCGGGATCGACAGCGCCTTGGCCGCGGCGAGCTGCTGCTTCTCCTGCGCCTCCTGGCGCAGGATCGCCGTCGGCGCGATGCGCATGACGTTGCCCTCGACCTCGTAGCCCAGGCTGTTGATCTTCAGGATCTGCTCCAGCGCCTGGTCCCAGGGCACGTTCTCCAACTCCGCGGTGACCACGCCACCCACCCCGGGCTGGATGATGATGTTGAGGCCGCTGATCTGCGCGAACGTGCGCAGCACGTCGGTCACGTCGGCGTTGGTCACCTTGAGGTCGATCGGCTCGCCGACGTAGGTGCGCTGCGTGTCGCCGAGCGTCTCGGTCTGGAAGCTCTGGATCGCCGCTCCCAGGTTGCCGCCGGTGGCCGGAACCTCGGTCGGGCCGGCGGGCTTCGTGGTCGACGGCTTCACCTGGACCACGGAGGGTCCGGAGGAGCGGGGGGCGACCGGGGCCGCCGGCGGCGGGGTCGCCGGGTTCGGGTTCGCCGGAGCCTCCTCCACCTCGATGTCCGAAGCCGCGGGCCGCGTGTTCTGGGCGAGCGCGAGGTCCGAGGGCTGCGACGACGCCGGAGTCGGAGCCGGTATCGGCGACGTGGGCTCCACCGGTTCCGCCGGCTGGCGCCGTCCCGGCACCGGATCCTGGATCGGCACCGCCACCGCGTTGCGGGCGGCGGGCGACACCACCACGCCGCGCTGCGGAGCGGCGGACGACCCGAAGCTCACCACCAGGGCGTTCGTCGTGCGCTCGATGACCGGCACCGAGCCCCGGCGCAGGTCGAAGACGACGCGCAGGACCGGCCGCGGGGCGGGCTTGAACTGCGCCACCCGGACCCGCTCGACGATCGCGCCTTCGACCGGCACGGAGTTGCGCGCGCTGACCACGCCTTCCAGGTCGATGACGAAGCGGTCCGGCTGGCCGAGGGCGAAGGTCGAGTACGGGAACTCGCCGTCGCCCTGGATCCGGATCACCGAGTCGTCGCCCGAAGCCAGGACCTCGATGCCTTCCACCCGGGTGGCCGCGGCGCCGACCGGCGCGGGCGCGACGGACGGGTGGTCCGGAGTGCCCGGGTTGGCGGGAGCGGACGGCGCCGCTGCGGCCGTCTCCATCGGGGCCGTCTCCATCGCGGAAGCGACGGGCTCGGCGGGCTCCTCGGGTTGCTCCGGCTGCCCCGCCTGCCCCGCCTGCCCCCCCTGATCACCGCGCGGGCTGTCCGGCCCGAGCGGCTCGAAGGCCAGGCGGCCGGCCTCGGCCGTCTGCTCCTCGACCGGCATCAGGCGGATCTGCAGGTGGTTGCCGTCGGCCGAGATGGAATGCTCCACCTCCTGGCGGGTGGCGATCACCAGCCGGGTGAGAGGCCGCGTCCCCTCCTCGTTGCGCTGCACGAGGAGAGAGGAGACCAGGCCGTCCTCCGGAGAGAGGTCGGCGAGACCTTCCTTCGGCGTCGAGTTGGGCAGCTCGACCACGACCTTGCCTTCGGCGTTGCGGAAGCTGGTCCATACCAGCGGTGCGCTCGACTCGAGGTCGACCAGCACCTCGGGCGCCCCTTCCCGCAGGTCGAGGGTGCGGATCTCGGCCACCGCGGCGGCTCTGGTGGTGGCCGGCGCCTCCTGCGCCGCGGGAGTGGCCTCGACCACCCGCGCGGGTTTGGAGGACGTGCAGCCGATCCCCGCGCTCAGGGCGATCAACGCCACCGACGCGACGATCCGCTGCCACCGGTCGCTCTGTCTTCTTCTCACTACATCTCCCATGGCACTCGCCTCCGGAGCTGAAAGCATCGGACCCTCACGTCTGGGGAGGATTGAGACTCTTGACGACCTCCCGGAACGGCTTCAGGGCGGTCGGATCCTGCACCTGCTGCTTGAAGACGACCTCATCCTTGTGGATGTTCACCACGTCGCCGTCGAAGAGCTGATCGCCCTCCCGGAGCAGATAACTCTTGTTCGAAGCCTTCACCTGGGCCACATAACCGCGCGGCGTCCGCCAGATCCCGAGCAGGTCGATCTCGTCGATGAGCAGACCGGGGATTCCCTCCGGGCGCGGGCCGCTCTTGACCGTGTTCTCGTTTCCGGCCAGCAGGGACTTGAACGGGTCCCGGCGGTTGCCGGGGTCGTAGCTGAAACCGCCGCTGCCGGAGAGGACCTCCTCCTCGCCTTCGAGGATCTCGTCGATCCCGCCGGTGTCCGGCGACGGCGCGCCGAGCACGCCCTCGTCCCCGGTGGGGGTCTCGGCCGGGGCGGCGGGAGGCGGCGTGGACGGCGGCGCCTGCTGCGCGAGCGCGAAGGCGGAGAGCCCGGACGCGAGCAGCAGGGCCAGGGCGAACCTGGAAAGGGTGTGGCTCATGGCTCTCATCGACCGCAGTGATCGCATCACTCGATGCCTCCGCCCGCCCGGGCTCCCGCCGCCTGGAGGGCCGCCGGTCCGGCGCCCACCGCGGGGCCGCCGGCCGGAGCCGGAGGCGGAGGCTCGGGTTCCTTGTAGACGAAGGTCTTGGCGTTGAAGCTCGCCGCCAGCGTGTGCGTGCCCTTCGGGCCGGGCAGCGCGCTGATGTTCAGGTCCTCGATGTTGATGATGCGCGAGAACCGGCTGATGCGGTCGAAGAACAGGGCGAGGTTGTGATAGCCGCCCTCGACGCTGACCGCGATCGGCCACTCGCTGAAGAACTCCTTGTCCGAGAGCTGGCCCGGGGTGAAGCGGCGCAGGGCGAAGTCGCCCTGCTCGGCCAGCGAGCGGATGCGGCGCAACAGGTCGGGCGTGTTGCGCCGCGCCGGCAGGATGCGCAGGAGCTTGTCGAGCTCCATCTCGAGCTGGTGGACCTCCTCGCGGAACTTCGGGAGCTGCTGCTTGGCCGCCCGTCCTTCCTGGATCTTGGTCTGCAGCTCGGCGAGCTGACCCTGGCCGGCCGCGAGCTGGTCGCGCATGGGCTGCAGCACGCGCCAGCTCACGGCGCCGAAGATCAGCGCGCCGATGCCCAGTCCGACGGCCAGGCCGTAGTACCAGGGTTTGCCTTCGAGTCCGGTCTTCACTGCCACCAGGGATCCCTCCTAGCCGGACGTCGCCGCGGCCGCCGGAGAACCGGGCGCGGGGGTCGCCTGGGTCTCCGACTCCGTTTTGGGCTGGGCGAACGAATAGTTGAAATCGATGACGAACTTGTACACGCTGCCCGCCTGCTCCGAGGCGTCCTTCAGCGTCGGCTCCTCGAACTCGGGGACCTTGTCGAGGTTCTCGATGAAGGTGGCGACCGCGTTGGTGTTGAACGCCCGGCCCTCGATCTCGATCGTGGTGGCGTTCATCGTCATGCGGTCGAGCCAGAGCAGCTCCGGCAGCGCCTTGGACACGTAGTCCATGATCCGCACCGGCCCGCGCTGGTTGGCCTTGAGGTCGTTGATGATCCCGATCTTGCGCTCGAGCTCGGCCTTCTTGGCCTTGTAGTCCTCGACCTCCTTGATGACCGCGCCGAGCGCGTCCACCTCGGCCTGCGCCGCGGTGATCTCCTCCTGCTGTTCCTCTACCTGGCCCTTGAGCTGCCACCAGTAGATGCCCGAGGCGATCAGGCCCAGGACGAGGCCGACCACGATCAGGTACTGGCCGATGTCCTTGCCCTCGAGCAGGCTGGCCGCGGGCTTCGCCTTGCGGACGGCGGTGCGCTTGCCTTCGCTGAGCAGGTTGATCTTGATCATCGGCTAGTCTCCCGCCTTCCGGATGCCGAGCCCCACCGCCACCGCCATCATCGGCGCGATCGACTGCAGCCACGTGGAGTCGAAGTCGCTCTCCTTGTAGTGGATCTTCTTGAGCGGGTTCATCAGCTCGGTGGGCACCTCGAAGCGCTCCCGCAGCACCTGGAGCAAATTCGGGGTCAGCGCGCAGCCGCCCGACAGCACCAGCTCGTCCACCGGGCCCTCCGACGAGGTCGCCGAGAAGAAGTCGAACGTCTTGCGGATCTCCGACGCCATCTCGGCCGACACCGTGTCGAGCACGCCGCGCGCGTCGGCCGCCGTGTAGCGGTCCACCGGCTCGCCGCGCTTCAGGGTCTCCGCCTGCTGGAACGAGAGGTTGAACTCGCGCTGCAGCGACTCGGTGAAGTAGTTGCCGCCCATCGTGATGTCGCGCGTGAACACGTGCTGCCCGCGGGCCAGGATGTTCATCGTGGTCACGCTGGCGCCCATGTTGATCAGCGCCACGACCTTGCGCGGGTCGAGGTCGTAGTTGATCTCGTACGCGTTCTGCACCGCGAACGCGTCCACGTCCACGATCGTCGGCGTCTTGCCGGTCTGGCTGATCACCGAGACATAGTCGTTGACCTTGTCGCGCTTCACGGCCACCAGCAGCACGTCCATGTTGTCGCGGCCGGCCTCGCCCTCGGACAGCACCACGTAATCCAGGCGGACGTCGTTGATGTCGAAGGGGATGTACTGCTCCGCCTCCCACTGGATCGACTCCGCCAGCTCCTCCTGCGGCATCGCGGGGAGCTGGATCTTCTTGATGATGACCGAGTGGCCCGACAGCGACGTGGCGTAGCTCGTGCCCTTGACCTTGGTCTGGTCGTTCAGGCGGTGGATCGCATCCACCACCAGCGACGAGTCCATGATTGAGCCGTCCACGATGGCCTCCGGAGAGAGCGGCTCGATCCCAAGGCGCTGCAGGCTGAATTCCCCAGCCTTGCGCTCCTTGAGCTCGACGAGCTTCACCCCGGAGCTTCCGATGTCCAGACCGATGACACCCTTCTTGGAGCGAGAGAAGAGCACGGCGTTTCGAGCTCCCTTAAAAGTCCAGCTTTCAAGCGCACTTAGGGACGGTTACTTAAAGCTTCGCTGCAAGCTAGCAGCAAAGGACACCCGTGTCAAGCCGTCCCATTCGTCTATGGCTATATGAACCAGTAAGGGAACTGTACACCCGCTCGAAAGAGAACGCAAGTAGCGAAGTCACAGGACTTGAGCGGGTGTCCGCCCAGACGCGGGTCAGGGATCGGGATTGCGCGGCGGGCCGGACTCTGGTATCTTTCCCTGCCCTTCGGCAAGAACCCGGAAGGCCCCGACTTCAAGAGAGAGAACTCAGGAGAAAGCCATGGCGAAGCAATGCGAGATCTGCGGCAAGGGCACGGTCTTCGGCCGCAATGTCAGCCACGCGCACAACGTGACCTCGCGCACCTGGGAGCCGAACCTCCAGCGCGTCCGCGCCCTCACCGACAAGGGCGTCCGCCACGTGCGCGTCTGCACCCGCTGCCTGCGCAGCGGCAAGATCGTGAAGGCCCCCGCGCGGAAGTTCACCCCCGAAGAGAATCAGGCCAAAGGCTGATCCAGGCGCCCTCTTGCTCCCTCTCCCCCGGCACGGGGGAGAGGGCCGGGGAGAGGGGGAACGGGATCAATTCAACCCTTCCGCCGCCATCCGGCCGCCGCTGTTCATCCGGCGGTCCACCTTCATCACGCCCGGGATCGAGCGCACCTCGCGCAGCAGCTTGTCGAGGTGCTTGCGGTCCTTGAGCTGGCAGACCACGCCGATCGAGGCCCGCCCGGTCTCGTGCGTCTCGGCCTCGATCTGGGTGATGTTGCTGCCCACCTTCGTGATCACCTCGGTCAGCCTGGCCAGCATGCCCGGCTGGTCCGCGGTCTCCAGCATCAGCGACACCTGGTAGACCTCGTTGCGCTGGCTGTCCCACTGGACCTCGATCTCGCGCTCCGGGTTGTAGAGCAGGTTGCGCACGTTCGGGCAGTCCATCGAGTGCACCGAGACGCCGCGGCCGCGCGTGACATAGCCCACGATGTCCTCGCCGGGCAGCGGATTGCAGCACTTGGCCAGGTAGGCCAGCATGTCGCCGTGTCCCTTGACCGTGATCGGCCCCGAGCCGAACGGCAGGATCTTGCTCACCACCTGGCGGATGCGGCCCGGCTTCTCGGCGGGCTCGGCCATCTTCTCCGCGCCCAGCACCCGCTCCATCACGTTGCGCGGCTCGGCCTTGCCGAACCCGAGGCGGCTGTACAGATCCTCGGCCTTGGTCAGCCCCTCCTCCTGGAGATACGTGGCGAGCGCCGGGTCGTCCAGGAACTTGCGGATCGGCACCCCGTACTTGCGCAGCTCCTTCTCGATCAGCCGGCGGCCGATCTCCATGGCGCGCTGCTTCTGCTGGGTGCTGAGCCACTGCCGGATCTTGCTCTTGGCGCGCGAGGTGGTGACGAAGGTGAGCCAGTCGCGGCTCGGGTTGCGGTTCGGGTTGGTCAGGATCTCGACCATGTCGCCGTTCTGGAGCCCGGTGCGCAGCGGTACCAGGCGGCCGTTGACGCGGGCGCCGGCGCAGTGGTGGCCGAGGTCGGTGTGCACCCGGTAGGCGAAGTCGAGCGGCGTGGCGCCGCGCGGGAACGACAGCACGTCGCCCTTGGGCGTGAACACATAGACCTCGTCCGGATAGAGATCCACCTTGAGCGTGGTGAGGAAGGTGCGCGGGTCCTGCACCTCCTTCTGCCACTCCAGGAGCTGGCGCAGCCAGAGGATGTTCGAGTCCTCCTCGCGGGTCTCGATCTTGCCTTCCTTGTAGCGCCAGTGGGCCGCGATCCCTTCCTCGGCGATCAGGTCCATCTCGCGGGTGCGGATCTGGACCTCGAACGGCTGCCCGCGCTCGCCCACCACCGTGGTGTGGAGCGACTGGTAGAGGTTGGGCTTGGGCATCGCGATGTAGTCCTTGAACCGGCCCGGGATCGGCCGCCAGTTCTGATGGACCACGCCGAGCGCGGCGTAGGTGTCGCGCAGGCTCGACGTGACGATGCGGAAGGCCAGGTAGTCGTAGAGCTGGTCGATGTCGACGCCCTGGCGCTGGAGCTTTTGGAAGACCGAGTAGTAGCGCTTGGTGCGGAAGCTGATCTCGGCGTCGATGCCGCCCTCGTCGAGCGTGCTGGCGAGGCGCTCGCGGATGCGCTGGGTGCCGCGCTCCATGAGCTTCATCTTCTCGGAGATCTTCGAGTGCAGCTCGGCGAACTGGTGCGGCCAGAGATAGAAGAAGGCCAGATCCTCGAGGTCGCCCTTGACCTTGGCCATGCCGAGGCGGTGGGCGATCGGGGCATAGATCTCCAGGGTCTCGCGCGAGATGCGGCGCCGGGCCTCGGGAGCGAGGGGCTCCAGGGTCTGCATGTTGTGCAGGCGGTCGGCGAGCTTGACCAGGATGACCCGGATGTCCTTGGCCGAGGCCAGGATCATCTTGCGGAAGGTCTCGGCCTGCGCCTCGTCGCGGCGGACATACTCGTGGCGGCCGATCTTGGTGACGCCGTCGACCAGCGCGGCGATCTCGCCGCCGAACTCCTTCTCGAGGATCTCGGGCGTGGTGAGGGTGTCCTCCAGCACGTCGTGGAGGAGACCGACCGCGACGCAGGTCTGGTCGAACTTGAGCTCGGCGAGCAGCCAGGCGACGTTGAGCGGGTGGATCAGGTAGGGCTCGCCGGAGCGCCGGGTCTGGTCCTTGTGCATCTCGCGCGAGAACTCGTAGACCGCGCGCAAATAGGTCGGATCGAAGCTCCGCCCATGCGCCGCCAGCGCGGAGAAAACGTCCTCGACGCGCATCACCCGGGTCGGAGGCACGGGCGGAGCGAGGGTGCGAGCCATCGGCGCCATGATCGGGAGACCGGAGGAAGGAAGCAGCTCCGGATTAGGCATGATAACGCAGAACCCAGGCCGGGTATTGCCCCGAGCTGTCGACCGCGAACCCTCCGCCGTCATCGGCTCCAGCGTGCGATAGAGAGGATCGCGCCCCACCGCCGGCCGGACCGCGAAGAAGATCAGCGCCGCCTCGCGCATCCGGAAGACCGCCTCGGGCGCGTCGCCGCGCTCGAAGCCCTCCCAGACCCGGAACAACGCGACGGAATCATCGCGGTACTCGATGTGAGCAACAGGGAGGTTGAGAAGAAACTCGGACTGAGTTACGGTTATCTGAGTCGTCTTTTCTCAGGGAGCATCGAATTGAGAGTCGAACACATTCTACACATCCTTGAAATCCTGAGTTTGCAGCCGGCCGAGTACTTCCAACTGGCCTATCCGCGCCGGAACACGCCTCCGAGCGATTCCGCGGCGCGCCTACGGGCGGTCCTCGAGGGGCTGGGTCCGCTGCCCGACGACCGCCTGCAGTTCACCCCGATGACCCCCGAGGAGGTCGAGGCGATCGTCTCGGGGGTGATGCGGAAGATGCTCGCCGAGCTGAACGAGCAGAAGAAATAGCCGGGGGCCGATGAAGAAAGGCTGGCGCGCCGCCCTGGTCGTGCTCGGGCTCGTCCTGGCCGCGGTGTCGGTCTGGCAGCTCGCGTCGTACCGGCGCGAGCAGGGCCGCCTGGACCGGCTGGCCCGCGGCTCGGGGGTGCTGGCCTACGAGCCCGGCCTGCCGGAGGGGCTCGCCCGCGAGCCGAGCCCCTGGCACGCCCGGCTGCTGCTGGCGCGCCAGCTCTTCGCCTCGGCCTCCTCCGCTTCGCCGGTCGAGCCCGAGGAGGCGGACCGGTCCGCGGCCGCCACGCTCCGGCGCCTGGAGCTCGCCCGCCGGCTGGCCGCCAGCGTGGCGGTGGAGCGCCCGTCGTCCTGGGAAGCGGCGATGCTCCAGGGCGCCGCCGCCTACCTGGGCTGGTCGATGCAGCGCGACCGGCGGCTGCTCACCGAGCCCGGGGAGTGGGAGGCGCCGCTGCTGCGCGCGCTCGAGGTGGCGCCCGGCCGGCCCGAGCCCGCCCGCTTCCTCGCCGCCGCCTACATGGAGCTGTGGCCGGCGCTCTCCCGCGGCAAGAAGGAGACGGCCCGCGGCCTCGTGGCGCGCGCGCTCGCCGACCGCCGCACGTTCGAGGCCTTGATCGAGCCCTGGCTGCAGACCGCGGACAGTTCCGGCGAACGTACCCAGGCGTTCTCCGCCGTGCCGCTCCAGCCCTGGGCCTGGGAGCGCCTGCAGCAGATCGAGGCCCGGGACGCCGACTGGGAGGGCTACCGCCAGGCCCGGCTGCACTGGTATGCCAGCCTGGAGCGGTCGATGCGCGCCAGCCTCGCCGAGGCCGAGGCCCGGCTGCAGGGCGGCGACGCGGTGCGCGCCCACCTCCTGTTCCTGAGCGTCCTCCAGGTGCCGCCGCGGCGCCGCTTCCTGCCCTACGTGGAGTCGTCGCTCTCGCAGTGCCCGCCGGGGCCGGGCGGCGGCAGCTTCGCGCCCGCGCTCCAGGCCTGGCTCGACTGGTCGCTCGACCTCTGTCTCTGGAAGGGCTGCCCGGTGCCGGAGCCCGTGCTGCGCCGCCTGGCGGGGCTGAGCGGCGGGCTCGCGCCGACGACCGCCGCCCAGGCCGCGGTGCTCGGCGGCGACCTGGCCGAGGGCGAGGTCTTCGAGCGCCGCGCCGAGGAGCCGTGGAGCGCGGTCTGGGGACCCTACGGCATCGCGCGCGCCCGGGCCCTGGCCAAGCGCCGCGACCTGGCCGAGGCCGGCCAGGCGCTCGACAACCTCCATCCGCTCTGGAAGCAGAGCGCCCCCTACTGGATGACCCGCCTCGCCCTGGCCCGCGCCGCCGGCGACGGTCTCGGCGAGGCCGAGGCCCGGCGCCGGCTCACGGACCTGCGGCGCAGCGAGTGGTCGTTCCGGGAGTGGATGCTGCGCGACCCGGCCCCGCGCCTGGAGCTGGTGCCGGCGGTCGCCGCGCCGGGCTTCACGATCGAGATCCTGGAGGCGCCGGACGCGGGAGCCGCCGTCGAGGTGCGCCTCGACGGCGAGGTGGCGGCGATCTCGCCCGTGCGGAGATCGACCGCGCTCGTCGTCCGCCGCCCGCTCAAGCCCGGGCCCGCCTACCTCCTCGAGATCGAGGCCGTTTCGGGGGGCCGGCTGGTGCCGGGGACGGTGCGGCTTCTTCCGCCTTCGCCCTGACCGGTTGATCCGATTGATCCGGGATGGGCTCCTTCGCCCCGCCCTCGCCGCAGGCCATCGACGCCGTGCCCAGGAGCGCGGCCAGGGTGACGGCCGTGGCCGGCATGGTGAGCCCGAAGTCGATCGACTCGTGGATCGACAGCGAGACCAGGGCGCCGAGGGCGGCGAGCACGGCGGCCCGGTCCTCCGACGGCCGCTCCGCGGTCCAACCGCGCGCCAGGCGGAGCACCAGCGGCGCGAGCCCGGCGAAGAAGAGCGCCGCGCCGACGAGGCCGACCGTCGCCGGCAGCTCCAGCCAGTCGCTATGCGCGTGCCACCAGGTCCCCGGCAGGTCGTCGGGCTGGGTGAGCGGGATGGCGTCGCGGAACGAGCCCAGGCCGGAGCCGAGCCAGGGGAAGCTGCGCCAGAGGTCCCAGGTGGCGGCGTACATCTGCCGGCGGGCGTTCCAGGTCACCTCGTAGGCGGAGGTGGACGCGAGGCGCCCGAAGCCCTCCTGGACCCCGATCGCCGCGACCACGCCGATGCCGGCGAGCGCGGCCATGGCCCCTACCGGCGCCAGCCGCCGGCTGCGCGCGGCCCGGGCGAGCAGCAGGCCCTGCGCCACCACCGCCACCACCGCGGCCACGATGCCGCCGCGCGAGCCGGTGAAGGCGAGGCCCATGAAGAGGAGGAGCCAGACCACCACCGGCGGCAGCACCAGGGCGAGCCGGCCCTCGATCGGCATGGGCTCGCGCCGCGCCCGCCGCATCCCCCACCAGCCCCAGGCGAACGCCACGGCGAGCCCGATCTCCAGGTAGACCGCGAGATGGTCGGGGTTGACGAAGGTGCCGCGCAGCCGCGTGGGGTCGCCGGGCACGGGCGTGTGCCAGATCTCGGTCGAGCCGGAGATCCAGGGCCCGGAGCCGTAGAGGATCTGGACCACGGCCGCGCCGAGGACCGCGGCGGTCAGCCAGCGCCGCCGGTCCCGCCGGCGCGCCGCCACCGCGGACGCGACCAGGACGGCGGCGACCGCGGCCCAGGTCAGCGCGGTCTGCGCGCTGACGTCCGGCGCCAGCGACAGGGGGACGCGGCCGCCAGCCTCCCGGTCGACCGCCGCGTCGCGCAGACCGGGGAAGCGCGGCGAGGCCAGGGCGGCCAGGGCCCGCGGCCAGGCGAGCGACTGGAGGGCGCCGAGCCCGGCGATGGCGGCCAGCGCCAGAGCCGGCGCCGCGACGGTCTTCAGGTCGCGGGTCCGGGCGGTCCAGGCGGCCAGCGCGAAGGTCGCGAACGCCAGGGTCTGGAGCGCCGCCGCCCCCCACCGCGTCACGCTGCCGAACGGCAGCGGCGCGCAGAACAGGAGCGCGGCCAGAGCCACGGCGGCTACCGTTGCGGGATGGGCGAAATGGCGTATCATCCCGCGGTCGTCCATGCATGCCATCTTATTCCACCCGGACCACCCGGAGGCTCCCGGAGGACGAATGCCCTGCCCGACCCGCGCCAAGATCCGGACTCTCGCCATCCTCGCCCTTCTCGCCGCCGCTCCGGCAGGTGCCCAGTTCTCCCAGTACACCGCTCCCGGCACGCTCCTCGACCGCGGCACCTCGAAGAAGGAGCAGTTGGAGAAGGCCGCGGAGAACGCCCGCTTCCGGCTCGGCCCGTTCCGGGTCGCGCCGTGGGTAGCGATCCGCGACGCCGCCTACGTGAGCGACGTCTTCGCGGGCAGCTTCGGCGACGAAGGCACGGAGGCGCCCGACGAGGAGGCCGACTTCACCATCACGGCCGGCGCCGGCGTGCAGGGCTATCTGCCGATCGGCCCCAAGGCCTTCTTCACGGTCGACGTGCTGCCCCAGTACGTCTACTGGCAGAAGCAGGAGGAGCGCCGCCGCCTGAACGGCTACTACGGCGCGGGCGTGTTCGGCTTCTTCAACCGCCTGAACCTGCAGGCCACGGCGAAGCGGGCCGAGGAGCAGGCCATCGTCACGCCCGAGTTCGAGCAGCGCATCCACACCCGGCAGGACCTCCTCGACGGGGTCGCCGAGCTGCGGGTCGGCCGCGCGGTCTACCTGTTCGCCTCGGCCTCCTCGCTGACCTTCGAGCCGCTGGTGGAGGACCTGGGCGACGATCCGCGCCTGCCGCCGTTCGGCGACCTGGACCGCGAGGAGAGGGTGCTGCGCGGCGGCGTCGAGTACCGGCCGGACGACCGCTACCGCGTGGCGGTCGGGGTCGAGCGCTCGGAGGCGGACTTCACCGGCACGGCCCGCAACCGCTCGAACTCGGGGACCTCGCCGCTGCTGGAGGCGAGCTACGAGAGCGACCGCCTGCGCTTCCTGGCCACGGTCGCCCGGCGCTCGCTGGAGCCCGAGGCCGGCTCGGAGTTCGCGCCGTTCGACGAGACCACCGGCCAGCTCCGGCTGACGCTCATCCCGCGCTGGCGCCTGAGCTACTCGGTCTACGCCAGCCGCGACCTCACGTACTCGCTCGAGCAGGGCTACTCGCACTTCACGGTGGACCGCCTGGGCGGCTCGATCGGCGCCAAGATCGGCCGCTCCTCGTCGGTCGAGGTGTTCTTCGAGAGCGGCGTCCACGACTATGCCGCCTCCTCCGCGGTGTCGGCGCCGGCGGTACCGGTACGGGAGGACGACTTCCAGGCCTATGGCACGGCGCTGCGCCTGCAGCTCAGCGACCGGCTGCGCCTGAACGTCGGGGTGCACCGCACGGAGCTGGACTCGGGCGTCGCGGGCTTCGACCGCAGCCTGACGGTGGTGCAGTCGAGCCTCGAGTTCAGCGCCTTCGGCGGCGCCTTCACGATCCGCTGACGAGCGCCGAGAGGCGCTCGACCGTGGCCTCCTGGAAGAAGGCGGCCAGGGGGAGGCGGCAGCCGAGCTCCTTCTCGATCTCGGCGAGCAGCCGGAGGGCGAGCATGGAGTCGCCTCCGAGCTCGAACAGCTCGTCGTGGAGGCCGACGCGCGGCACGCCCAGGACGGTCTCCCAGAGGCGCGCCATGGTCAGCTCGGTCGGCGTCCGCGGCGCGGCGAAGCGGTCGGCCAGGGCCGGCCTCGACGTCCCGGGCGACGGCAGGGCCTTCCTGTCCACCTTGCCGTTCGCGGTGAGCGGCAGCGCCTCCAGCGGGACGTAGAGGAGCGGCACCATGTAGTCCGGCAGCCGGGCCTCCAGCCAGGCGCGCAGCTCGGCGGCCTCGACCTTCCGGCGCCCGTCGGGCCGCGACCCGGCCACGTACCAGGCCACGAGCCGCTTGTGGCCGCGGGCCTCGCCGACCGCGGCGACCACCGCGTCCCGGACTCCCGGATGGCGCGCCAGCACGGACTCGATCTCGCCCAGCTCGACCCGGTAGCCCTGGATCTTGACCTGGAGGTCCTCGCGGCCGAGGAACTCGATGGTGCCGTCGGGCAGCCAGCGGCCGAGGTCGCCGGTGCGGTAGAGGCGCTCGCCCGTGCGCGGATGGGTGAGGAAGCTCGCCCGGGTCCGCATCTCGTCCTTCCAGTAGCCGCGCGCGAGCCCCGCGCCGCCGATGTAGAGCTGGCCCGGCACCCAGTCCGGGCAGGGGTCGAGCCGCTCGTCGAGCACCTCGAAGGTCTGGTTCGTCATCGGCCGGCCGTAGGGGATGCTCTTCCACCCGGGATCGACCTCGCCGATCGGGAAGAGGATCGACCAGATGGAGGCCTCGGTGGCGCCGCCCATGGAGATCAGCTCGGCTGTCGACTCGAGCGCCCGGATGCGCCTGGGAAGGCCCACGGGGATCCAGTCGCCGCTCATCATCACCAGCCGCAGGTGGGCGGGCCAGGGCTCGCCGTGGCGCTCCAGGTGCTCGACGTAGAGCTCGACCAGCGCCGGCACGGAGTTCCACACGGTCACGCCCTCGCGCACGACGAGCTCGTGCCAGTGGGACGGGTCGCGGCTCGCCGCCGGGTCCGGCATCACCAACCGGCCGCCCGCGCCGAGCACGCCGAACAGGTCCCAGACCGACAGGTCGAAGCTGAGCGAGGACAGCGCCAGCACCCGGTCGGCCTCGGAGATCCCGAACCGCCGGTTGACGTCCGCCACCGTGTTGGCCGCCCCCCTGTGCTCGATCATCACGCCCTTCGGAACGCCGGTCGATCCGGAGGTGAAGAGGACGTACGCGAGGTCCGACCTGGAAGTCTCCCCCTCTCCCGGGGAGGGTGTGAAAGGAGGGGCGGGAGAGGGGGCCGGGGGGTGAGGGCCCACGCTCACCACGCTCACCCCGTGCGGCCAGCCCGGGCCTCCGGCGCAGCCGGTCCGGGTGAGCGCGATCTCCGCTTCTCCCTGTTCCAGCAGGTACCAGCGCCGCTCCTGGGGCAGCCCGGGATCGATCGGCAGGTAGGCCGCTCCGACGCGGAGAATCGCCAGGACGGCCGCCGCCTGCTCCCAGCCCTTCTCCAGCATCACGGCCACCAGCCGGCCGGGGCGCGCGCCGAGCCGCCGCAGCTCGGCGGCGATCCGGCCGGCCTCCCGCGACAGCTCGCCGTAGGTGAGCCGCCGGTCCGCGGCCACGACCGCGACGTCGTCCGGCCGCAGGGCGGCCTGGCAATCGACGGGGTGGTGCAGGAGCCCTTCGGGCTCCGGTCCGGCCGTGGCGTTGACCTTGCGGCGGCGGGCGAGCTGGGAGGCGGGCATCAGGCCGCAGCCGAAGCAGCGCTCCTCGTGGCCCCGCCGGCGGTCCCGGCGCCAGGCCCCTTCTCCCTCTCCCAGCTCGCGGGCCAGGCCGCGCCAGGCCTCGAACATGGCGGCCACGAACCCCGCCGGGAACGCTTCCTCGACCGAGCTCCAGGTGTAGTGGACGGTGCCCGCCACCTCGGTCACCAGGACCTCCAGGGCGACCTGCGGGGTCTGCACGCTGCTGAACACCAGCTCCGGCCGGCCGGCCCCCCGCGTGGCGGTCCCGTTGCCGTTCTCGGCCCCGGCGAACGGCAGCAGGCTGGAGAAGACCACCGGCATGGAGGCCCGGGCCCGGCTGGAGCCGTTGCCCTGGAGCCGGTTCGCCTCGCGCAGCACCTCCACCCCGCCGACGATGCCGTGCTGGAGGTCCTCCCAGAGGCGCTCCTGGAGCCGCGCGGCGCGCAGCTCGAAGGTGGGCTCGCGGCCGTCCACCTCCAGGAGCACGGTCGAGGCGAAGTTCCCCACCAGGCGGCTCACCTGCGGGTGCAGCGGCAGGCGCCGCGAGTAGAGGACGTTGATCGAGAAGCGGTCGCCCCGGCTCCAGGCCGCCAGCACCTCGGCGAACGCCGCGCAGAGCAGCACCGAGGGGGTCAGCCCGGCGAGCGCCGAGCGCTGGGCGAGACGCTTCCACGAGTCGGGCTCGATCTCGCCGTGCCGGCGCACGAACGAGGGGCGCCCCGGCTTCGGCGAGAGCGGCAGATCCGGCGCGGGCGGCAGGGTGGCGAGGCGCGAGCGCCAGTACTCCTGCGCCCGGCGGCCCACCTCGTGATCGCGCAGGGAATCGACCGCCGCGGCGTAGTCGCGGATGCCCACGTCGAGCGGCGGCAGCTCCGCCTTCGGGTCGCGGTAGAGCAGCATCAGCTCCTCCAGCAGCACCTCGCTGCTCCGCGCGTCGCCGATCAGCAGATCGCGGGCCACGTGGAGCCGGGCCCGGCCGCCGTCGAACCGGGAGACCCTCATCTCGAACAGCGGCCAGCGCTCCGGCTGGAACGGGTGCCGGGACATCTCCTCGCGCACCTCGGCCAGCTCGTGCAGGACGCCGTCGGGGGTCAGGCCGCGGAGGTCGAGGAGCCCCACCTCGACCGGCGGCACCTCGGGCAGGATCTGCCAGCGGCCGTCCGGCAGCACGACGGAGCGCAGCATGTCGTGCCGCGCCACGATGCGGTTCCAGGCGGCCTCCAGGCGCGGCACGTCGAGGGCCGGCCAGTCGGCCTCCAGGTAGCTCGTCGGACCGACGCCGCCGAGCTCGAACAGCTCGGTGCGGCCCACCAGGTAGGCCTGCTGGATCTCGGAGAGCGGGAAGGGCTCGAAGCGCCGCTCCGGCGCGGGCTCGAGAGGCGGGAGCGGCGGATAGGGCGGAGGCCCCGCCGGCCGGCGCAGCAGGTCGAGCAGCTCGGTCTTGCTCTCGCGCAGGCGGTCGAGGAGGCCGGGCGTGAGCGCGCCGCGCGGCGAGCGGTAGCGCAGCAGGCTGCCCTCGGCCCAGACCTGCACGCCGAGGCGGCCCAGGTCGTCGAGGAGCCGCAGGGCGGAGCTCACAGGCTCCCCTCCTCCCAATCGGCGTCGCCGGCCTCCCGCGGCACGGAGGTGGCGGCGCCCGTGGCATCGGCCAGGGCCGCCAGCTCCGCCACGGTCGGATGGTGCAGCAGGTCGCGCGGCGTGATCGGCAGCCCCGCCGCGATCGCCCGGTGGCTGATCTGGATGCTCTGGATCGAATGGCCGCCAAGCTCGAAGAAGTTGTCCTCGACGCTGACCGATTCCCGGCCGAGGACCTTGGCCCAGAGGTCCGCCAGCCGGCGCTCGGTCGGCGTGCGCGGCGCCACGAACGGCCGCTCCGAGGCGAGCACGGAGCCGGAGCCCGGCAGCGCGGCCCGGTCGATCTTGCCGCTCGACAGGCGGGGCAAGCGGTCGAGGACCACGAAGGCCGAGGGCACCATGTGCTCGGGCAGGGCCTCGCGCAGGGCGGTGCGCAGGTCCGCGGCGGAGACCGGGCCGCGCTCCGGCGCGACGAAGGCGATCAGCCGGTCGTCCTGCGCCGTGACGGCGGCCTCGCGGACGGTCGGATGCCGCTCCAGGCGCGCCTCGATCTCGCCCAGCTCGATGCGGTAGCCGCGCAGCTTGATCTGGTGGTCGATCCGCCCGACCAGCTCCAGGTCGCCGGCGGCCGTGAGCCGGCCCAGGTCGCCGGTGCGGTAGAGGCGCTCGCCGCCGCCGGAGGAGACGGAGAACGGATCGGGGACGAAGCGCTCCGCGGTGAGGTCCGGCCGGCCGAGATAGCCGCGCGCCAGGCCGGCTCCTCCGAGGCAGATCTCGCCGGCCGTGCCGGGCGGCGCGAGGTGGCCGCGGCGGTCGAGGATGTGGATGCGGACGCCGTCGAGCGGGCGTCCGAGGACCACCGGACCGCCGCGGACGAGGCGCGCCGCGGCGGCGTTGGCCGTGGCCTCGGTCGGGCCGTAGAGGTTCCACACCTCGGCTCCCGGCAGGGCCAGGGCGGTGCGCTCGAAGAGGTCCGGCGGGAGCCGCTCGCCGCCCAGGAAGACCCGGGTGACGCCGGCGAGGTCCGCGGCCGAGCCGCCGCGCTCGATCTCGTCGAGCACCGCCCGCCACAGGGTCGGCGTGCCGTTGATCCCCACCCGCGGCCGGTGCGCCAGCTCCGCGAGCAGGGTCGCGGGATCGGGAGCGCCCGCCGCGCCTTCCAGACCCCAGACGGCCTCGCCGCGCAGGAGCGGCAGGAGCGCCTGCTTGAGCGAGGCGTCGAAGGTCAGCGGCGTCACCAGCGGACAGCTCCGCACCCGGTCGCCGAAGAGCGCGCGGTCGACGCAGGAGAGATACCAGGCGAGCTGCCGGTGCTCGACGGCCACGCCCTTCGGTGTACCGGTCGAGCCCGAGGTGTAGAGCACGTACGCCAGGTTGCCCGGCACGAGCCCGTCGTCGACCGGGCCGTGCGCCTCCGGAGCGGCGTCGAGATCGACCGCGACCCGGGTCTGCGGGAGGCCTGAGAGGAGCGGCAGGAGGGACGGCTGCGTGACCAGCACGCGGGCTCCCGAGTCGTCGAGGAAGAAGGCCCGGCGCTCGGCCGGGCCCTGGGCCTCCACCGGCACCCAGGCGCCGCCGGCCCCCCAGATGCCCAGGATGCCGACGACCGCCCCCGGCCCCGGCTCCATGCAGAGGCCCACCCGGTCCTCGGGACCGACGCCGAGCGCGCGCAGGCGCGCCGAGAGCGAGCGGGCGTGGGCCAGCATCTCGCCGTAGGAGACCTGGTGGGAGCCGAAGGCCAGGGCGGTGGCCGGCCGCTCCCGGATCCGGTGATGGACACAGACGTCCGCATCGTCCGCGGGCGGTGGCGATTCGAGGAGATACCGGCGCTCCGCGTCAGGCAGGATCTCCAGGTCCCCCATGGCCGTTTCGGGCTGGGAGGCCGCGCTCGCCAGGAGGGCGGCGAAACGGGCGAGCAGCGGCGCCGGTCCGGACAGGGTCAGGGACTCCGAGGACTCGGAGCAGACCATGGCCTTCTCCTGAGACGGCTCGCTTCGGAGCGTGAGGACGGCCCCCGCGACGGCCAGCGGCGGAAAGGGCTCCCGGTATTCGAAGACCGCCGGGCAGGACGGGTCGAGGGTGAAGTACCGCTGATGCTTCGCCATCTCCGACAGGGCCTCCGCGGTCTCGGCCAGGAGGGAGGAGAACGGCGCGTCGTCGCGCCAGGCGAGGCGCATCGGCAGGGTGCGGGCGAACGGTCCCGGCGTGCCGGCCAGATCCTCCAGCTCCCGGCCGTCCACGACCACCCCGACAAGGACCGGAGCGTCGGCGTGGCGCTGGAGGAGGAGGGTCCAGGCGCCCAGGAGGAAGACCTCGACGGAGACCCCCTGCGCAGAGGCGGCGGCGCGGACGGCGGACGGATCGAGGGTCAGGCTCTCCCCGGCGCCCCCGGGCAGAGCCGGGTCCGGATCGTCCGGCAGGCGGTCGCTCCAGAAAGCCAGGTCTTCGGGTGCGGCCTCCTCCAGGAGGTCGTTCAGCCACTCGGAGTACTGCCAGTATTGGAGAGGCTCCTCGGCACCCTGTCCCGCCGCTTCCCGGAGCAGGAGGCGGAGCGTCCGCAGACCGCCGCAGAGCGCGGGCAGGGCGAGGGTCAGGACGTGATGGTCGGGACCGGCCGCTTCGAGCCGCACCTCCAGGACGGACTCCTCGCCCACGTCCTGCACCGGCGTCCGCATCCCCGGGATCAATCGGAACCCGGTGCGCAGGATGTCATGGCGGGCCACGGCGCGGCCGAGCGCGGCGAGCAGGGCCTCGCGGTCCAGCGGCCCGCGGAGGTCCGCCTCGATCTGAACGGTGAGCGGTACCTGGCCGGGGTGTCCCGGCCGCCAGATCCGGCGCTGCTGCGGAGAGAGGCGGACCCCTTCGATCCGATCCGTCATCGCCCTAGGACCCGGAGTCGGACCGGCTCTCGGCCATGAGCACCACGATCTTCCGCGGCCCGGAGAACGGGGAGCGGCCGTGCGCCACCAGCATGTTGTCCGCCACCAGGACGTCGCCCCGCCGCCAGGGGAAGAGCACGTTCTCCTCCTCGTAGGCCCGGCGCACCGCGGCGATGTCCTCGTCCGGGATCGGCGAGCCGTCGCCGTAGCAGGCGTTCATGTCCATGGGGAAGTCGCGGTCCGCGGCCACGGCGAGGAGCGCCTCGCGCAGAGCCGGCGGCAGGCTCGCGGGGTGGTGGACGTTCGCCTGGTTGAACCAGACCGTCTCGCCGGTGCCCGGATGGCGGGCCACCGCCGGCCGCACGTGGCGGGTCCGCAGGCGGCCGCCCTCCTTCCACTCGAAGTCCATGCCGCGCGCCCGGCAGTAGGCCTCGACCGCCTCGCGCTCCGTGGTCCGGAACACCTTCTGCCACGGCATGCCGACGCCGTCGCCGAAGCTGCGTACGTACATCACGCCGTGGGATTCGAAGCGCTCGCGCACAGCGGGATCGATCCGTTCGTAGACCCGGCGGCTGTCGGCCAGCGGCGTCTCGCCGCGCGACTCCGGCGCCGTCATGCAGTGGAAGAAGATCCGCATCGGCCAGGCCTGGTTGTAGGACAGCTCGTTGTGGTGCGGGATGGTCTGGTCGGCCGGGTATTCCGTGGACGTGTAGACCTTGGCGCCCAGCTCGGTGCGCGGCGTGGTGGGATCGTCGTAGCTCAGCAGCTCGGGCGAGACCGCCGAGGCCGCCTCGCGGAAGCGGTCCATCGACTCGATCTCGAACCCCCGGAACAGGACCGCCCCATGGGTGGCCAGCCACTCGTCGATCCGGCCGCGATGGGCCGCGGCCCAGGCCGCGAGGTCCATGTCCGGAACGTCGGGCTCGACGATCAGCGGCAGGGTTCTGCCCTCGGGCAGGCTGCTCCTCACCAGCGGCCGGTCGGCCACGGACCGGGGCTTCCGGACGCGCAGCAGCCGCTCCCGCGCGTCCTCCGGGCTCTTGTCCTGCATCTTTCCTCCCTCCAGCCTGTCGATCCGATCGTCGGGCCGGGCGCCGGCGGCGCGCAGCAGCGCCACCCAGCGCCGCAGCAGGCCGTCGATCGTGGCTTGCTCGAACAGGCCGGCATCGTAAGTCAAATGAAAGTCCAACCCGAACCCGGTGCGCGCGGCCGTCAGGTGGAGGTCGTACCGCGCCGCCGCCAGGGGCGGCGCCAGGATTTCCGCGGAGATCCCCGGCAGGTCCAACCCCCGGACCAGACTCTCCTGCCAGGCGCGCTCCTGAAAGGCGAACACCACCTGGAAGATCGCCGCCCGCCCCGGGTCGCGCTCCGGCCGCAGGTCCCGCACCAGCTCGTCGAACGGCATCTCCTGGTGCTCCCACGCGGCCAGCGTCGACGCCCTCACCCGTTCCAGCAGGCGCCGGAACGGAAGGTCGCCCGTCAGATACGCACGGAGCGCAAGCATGTTTACAAAGAAGCCGATCAACCCGTCCGTCTCGCCCCGGCTCCGCCCCGCGACCGGCGACCCTACCAGGAAATCGTCCCGCCGCGCGAGGGCCCGGATCAGCACCTGGAAGGCGGCGAGCAGCGTCATGTAGAGCGTGCACCCCGCGGACCGGCCGAGCGCCTCCAGCGCGCCGGCCAGCTCCACGTCCACGGAGACCGAGCGCACCGCGCCGCGGAAGCTCCGCACCGCGGGCCGCGGCCGGTCGGTCGGCAGCTCCAGCACCAGGGGAGCCCCGCGCAGGAGCCGCCGCCAGGCCGTCCGCAGGCCGTCGAGCGCCCCTGATTCGAGACGACGGCGTTGCCAGACCGCCCAGTCCGCGTACTGGACCGGCAGCTCCGGCAATCCCGCCGATCCCGAGCCCCGGTACAGCGCCGACAGCTCGCGCGCCAGGATCTCCAGCGACCGGCCGTCGGCCGCGATGTGATGGAGAGTGAGGAGCAGCTCGTGATCCTCCGGACCCCGGCGCACCAGGACTGCCCGGAGAGGCAGGTCGCGGGCGAGGTCGAACGGGCGCCCCGCCATGTCCTCGGCATCCACCAGGGATACCAGGGGCAAGGGGACAGGAGCCGGAGGGAGGACCGCCTGCACGGGCCGGCCGTCCATCTCCGGGAAGACCGTCCGCAGGGCCTCGTGGCGCCGGACGATCTCCGAGAGCGCCGCCGCCAGAGCCGGGACGTCGAGAGGCCCCCGCAGGCGTACCCCGAGCGGCATGTTGAAGACCGGCGTCCCCGGCTGCATCCGCTCCAGGAGCCAGATCCGCTCCTGGGCGAAGGAGAGCGGGATGGGCTCCTGGCGCTCCTCCGGAGAGAGGGGGAGGATCGGCGGCGTTTCCTCGCCCGTCTTCCGATACCGGAGCGCCTCGATCCGGACCGCCACCGCCGCCACCGTGGGCTCCTGGAACAGGTCGGCGAGCGGCAGCTCCATCTCGAAGACCTCGCGGATGCGCGCCACCAGCCGCGTGGCCAGGAGCGAATGCCCGCCGAGATCGAAGAAGCCGTCCTCGGCGCCGACCCGGTCCACCCTCAGCAGCTCCTCGAAGAGGCCGGCGAGCAGCT
>JBEQUE010000080.1:0-72796 GCA_040349255.1 Acidobacteriota bacterium
CCGACGATGCCGCCGCCGCGCAGGGTCTCCAGCATCCGGCGCGCCGCTCCGCGCTTGGGCAGCGTGCCGTTGCCGAAGCGCTCGCGCAGGCCGCGCAGCTCGCGGTCCAGGTAGGGGTTGTCGGCCGGCCGCATGACGATGCTCATCTTGCGGTGGAAGGCGCCGACGAGCGGCGGCACCAGCTCCCAGAAGCCGAGATGGGGGGAGAGGACGAAGAAGCCCTTGCCGGGCCGGTCGGCCGCCTCGACGTTCTCCCAGCCTTCGAGGCTGAACCGCTCACAGAGGTCGCGGGCGTCGAAGCGGGTCGAGGAGACCGCGTCGCAGAGCGCGGCGCCGAAGTGCCGGAAGCAGGAGCGCACCAGCCGCCGGCGCTCGCCGGGCGGGATCTCCGGCAAGGACATCTCCAGGTTGCGCAGCGCCACCTCCCGGTGCCGCCGGTCGAGCGCATGACCGAGCGAGCCCAGGGCGCGTCCGACGTTGCGCGCCGACTCGTGCGGCAGGGCCCGCAGCGCCCCCTTGAGGAGCAGGTAGAGGCCGTACTCGATCCGGTGCCGGACGGGGCGGTTCTTCACGGGAGGCCCTTGGCGTTATGGGTGGGTGGAGGCGCCCGGGGTTTCACCGCGTGGGCCCGTGTTTGCGGCCGGTGAGAACGAGGTCTCACGCCGTGCGCCCATGTGCGCGGCTGCCGCGCATAGAGGATCAGGGGCGGCAAGGTCGTTCTCGGCGCGTGCAAACCCGTTCCCGGCTCTTGAGAACCTGTTCTCAGCTCGTGAGAACCGGTTCCCGGCCCGTGAGAACCCGTTCCCGGCGCGTGGGAACGTGTTCCCGGCGCGTGAGAGCTTCCCGGTGGCCGCGGGATTGGCGCGTGTGTCGCTTTGCATGGCGGAAAGAAGTATGGCCCGAGCCTCACCGCGGATCAAAGCGGACCCCGTCCAGCCACTCCCAGAACCCCGGCTCCGGCTCGGCGCGCACGGGCAGCTCGGCCAGGGGGAGGTCGAGGCGTCCCAGGAGCTTGACTCCGTCCTTGGCCGTGGTGAGGACCGCCGAGGCGCCGCTCGACCGGAAGGCCTCGGCGATGCTGGCCAGGCTCGGCGCCGGGTAGGGGTGGTGGTCGGGGAAGCGCAGCTCTCCGGCGATCTCGAAGCCGAGCTCCCGCGCCGAGGCCACGAAGCGCTCCGGCCGGGCGATGGCGGTGACCAGGAAGACCTTCGAGCCCTCCGCCAGCTCTCCGGCCGATTCTCCGACCCAGCGCGGCTGACCCGGACGCGTGAAGCTCGCGAAGCCGGGGCCGGCGAAGCCGTAGGGCCGCAGCGACTCGGCGAGATCGCGGCCGTCGTCGGCCGAGGCGGCGCCGGTGAGCACCACGGCGTGCGCCCGGCCGATCGAGGCCAGGGGCTCGCGCAGGCGGCCGGAAGGCGCCAGCCGGCCGCCGCCGAAGGGATCGGAGGCCGGGAAGGCCACGACGTCCAGGTTGCGGGCGAGGCCCAGGTGGGAGAAACCGTCGTCGAGAAGGAAGAGGTCGGGCGTCCTCGGCAGACGGCGGAGCGCGGCCATGCCGGCGTCGAAGCGCTCCGGTCCGACCACGACCGCGACGCCCGGCAGCTCGCCGGCCAGGAGCACCGGCTCGTCTCCGGCCAGCAGCGGGCCCAGGAGCGGACCTTCGCCGGTGCTCACCACCCGTACGCCCCGGCCCCGGCTGGCGTAGCCTCGCGAGAGGATGCAGACCGCCAGCCCCCGGTCGCGCAGATGGCCGGCCACGGCCGCGGTCAGCGGCGTCTTGCCGGTGCCGCCCCAGTGGAGATTGCCGACGCTCACCACCGGGCGCGGCAGGTGGCGCGAGCGCGAGCGGTACCACCGCGAGCGCAGCCGATGGGCTCCGCCGTAGAGGAGCTGCCAGGGCGAGGAGGAGGGCGTCGGAGCCTTCATGACCATCTCGAGAGGATGGGTTCCAGCATCCCGATCGTCCGCGCCAGGGCACCGCGGTTCTCCTCCAGCAGGAGCCGGCCGCGCTCACCCTGCTCCCGGGCAGTATCGGAGGCATCCGGATCGCCGATCCACTCGCTCCAGGCCGCCGCCAGCTCCCCGGCGTCCGCCACCCGCCGCCAGGCCCGCACCCGGTCGAACTGCTCCGCCATGTCCCGGAAGTTGTGCATCGACGGCCCCACCGCCACCGGCACGCCGAACCGGGCCGGCTCCAGAGGATTATGCCCCCCGGTCGGCACCAGGGTCCCGCCGATGAAAGCCCCGGCCGCGATCCGGTACAACCCTGCAAGCTCGCCCAAACTGTCCAGCAACACGACGTCAGTCTCCCCCTCTCCCTCTGGGAGAGGGGGCCGGGGGGTGAGGGTCGACCGCCGAGCTGCCTTGAGCCCGCCCATCATCCCCCACACCTCTGCCCACCGCTCCGGATGCCGCGGAGCCAGCACGAGCAGGGCCCGCTCTCCTCCGCCCAGCCGCCGGAACGCGTCGAGGACCACCTCCTCTTCTCCGGCCATGGTCGACCCGGCCAGGAGGATCGGCCGTCCGTCGGCCAGCTCCCGCAGGCGCTCCTCCAGCTCCGGTTTGACGGCCGGTTCGGGCGACTCGTACTTGAGGTTGCCGGTCACCGCGATCCGCTCCGGGGGAATCCCGAGGGCCTCCAGGCGGTTGCGGTCCTGGGCGCTCTGCACGCCGAAGCGCTCCACGCCGGAGAAGAGATACCGGAGGAGCGGGCGGAAAGTCCTCATGCGGGCGAAACCGCGGTCTCCGACCCGGCCGTTGACCACGGCGACGGGCAGGCCCCGGCGGCGCGCCTCGGAGAGGACGAGCGGCCAGTAGTCGCCCTCGACCAGGATGAGGGCCGCGGGCTGGAAGCGGTCGAAGAACCGCCGGACCGCGAACCCGACGTCGAACGGCAGGTAGGCGACCTCAGCGCCCGCCGGGTGGTCCCGGAAGGCGGCCCGGGCGCGCTCCTGGCCGGTCGGCGTCACGGTCGTGACCAGGAGAGGCACCGAGGAAGGGAGGCCGCGCGCGAGAGCGACTGCGACGGCGACCTCGCCGACCGACACCGCGTGGATCCAGAGCGGGTTCGAAGGGGGGGCGGCCGGCAGGGTCCGGCCGAGCCGGCCCGCCAGGGTCGGGAGATAATGGCCCCCCCGGCGGGCGAGCAGGAACGGGCCCGCGGCGAGCAGGGCGGCGCCGGCCGCAAGCTGATAGAATCCCCGGAGCACGTTACGCATTCCGGCGGGCAGTATAATGAGGTCCCGGGCCGGCTTGGACGCTTTCCGAACCCGGTCCGTATACACGGTTGATATGCTCGAGCTCGTCTACACCCGCCGCACCAACCCCCGTCCCTGGGAGGACGTGTCGGACCGCGACCTCCTGCTGGCGCTCCGCGAGGGCGACGAGGGTGCGTTCAACGAGCTGATCGGCCGCAAGACCCGGCCCCTCCTGCAGCTCGTTCAGCGCATCCTCGGCGACACCGAAGAGGCGCGCGACGTCGTCCAGGTCACCTTCTTCAAGGTCTGGGAGAACCGCTCGAAGTTCGATCTCCGGTGGAGCCCCAACACCTGGATCTACCGGATCGCGAGCAACCTCGCCATCGACCACCTGCGCTCCCGCCGCAGCCGCGAGAAGAGCGACGAGCCGGTGCGGCTCCACCTGCGGCAGGTGGCGGACAACAACGTGGAAGGCGACCTCGGCCGTCTCCAGCAGGGCGAGGTCGCGGCCATCTTCCGCGAGCTCGCCGCCGAGCTGTCCGAGAAGCAGCGCATGGCCTTCCTCCTCAAGGAGGTCGAGGGGCTCTCGTCGGCCGAGGTGGCCGAGCTGATGAGCTGCCGCGAGTCGACCGTGCGCAACCACCTGTTCAACGCCCGCCGCTACCTGCGGCGCGAGCTGACGAAGCGCTACCCCGAGTACGCCGCCGGCTTCGTGCTGCCCGAGACTCCCGAGATCACCGAGGAGGCCTCCCTGTGAGCTGCCCGGACTGGACTGCCCTGACGGCCCACCGCCGCGACCGGGACGCCATTGAGCCCGCCGGCTGGAGCGAGGCCCTGGCCCACCTCGACGGCGGCTGCAGCCTCTGCCGCCGGCAGGCGCTGGCCGCCGACCCGACCCTGGTCTTCCGCCGCCTGGCCGCGGTCCCGGCGGTCTCCATGACCCCGGTCCAGGAGCGCTCCGAGGTCGAAGCCGTGCGCGCCGCCGTGGCCGCGATGCGCACCGCCAGCCGGCTCGACTCCCTGGAGGCCCGTCCGCGCACCTCTTCCGTTTGGAAGCGCTGGACGATGGGCGCCCTCGCCGCGGCCCTGGCCCTGGCGGCGGTGACCATCCCGGGCGGCCCCGGCGGGCCCGCCTCCAAGCCGGCGCCGTCGAAGAAGGCGGCCGCGGATGCGGCCATCTTCCGCGAGGGGAGGGTGGACGTCGGGCCGTACGACGGGCTCGTGGCCGCCGCGCAGCAGGCCGACCTGGAGGAGCCGGTGGTCGAAGGGGTCAACCTGCCCGACGCCCGGGTCTACCACATGAGCGGCGAAGGGCTCTCCGTGGTGATGGTCGTGGATGAGAGCCTGGACATCTGAGCCGGCCCGACCGGACCGGCCTGTTCCGACCCCTCTGCAATTCCGAGAGCATTTTCCGATGTCGCCGATGCGTCTTCCGTCGCCCGTCCGCCGAGCCATCCTGGGGCTCCTCTGCGCAGCCCTGCTGGCCCCGGCGTGCGCGGCCCAGGCGCCCGCGGCCACCCCCGCCCCGGGATCGCCGGGCGCCGACCTCGTGCTGCATGCCTACACCATGCGCTACCGGCAGGCGAGCGACGCCATCTCCCTGGTCTTCCCCCTGCTGTCGCAGCGCGGCACGGTCGAGCTGCAGCCGGCCACCAACACCATCGTGATCCGCGACAGCCCGGCGGCGCTCGGCCGGATCATTCCGGTGCTGCGCAGTTACGACCACCCGTCCCGGCCGCTCAACCTGGACATCTACATCGTCCGGGCGATACGGTCCCCGGGGGCGGCGCGCTCCGAGCTGCCGGAGTCGCTGACCCGGCGCCTCCGGGCCCTGCTGCCGTACGACGTCTACGAGGTCGAGGCGCAGGCCCAGCTCGCCTCGCGGGAAGGCCAGGCGGTCACCTATGCGTTAGGAGGGGAGTACGAGGTGAGCTTCCGCCTCGGCACCCTGGTGGACCAGCAGCGCGTGCGCCTGTCGAACTTCCGCGTCCTCCGCCGCACCGAGGAGCGCCCGGCGGGCTCGCCGCTGATCCACACCAACCTCCTCCTGACGCTGGAGCAGACCACGAGCTTCGGCCTGGCGCGCACCGAGCAGAGCTCCCAGGCGCTCATGGTCGTGATGACGGTCCACTACGGCACGAGCAAGAAGCAGCCCGTGGCGGTTCAACGCTGAAGAAGACGAAGGAGAACCGGAAGAGACGATGCAGTACATCTGCCGCGTGGGCACCCCCGACGGACGGGTCATCGAGGAGACCTTCACCGCTCCCGACGAGTCGGCGCTGCGCGCCGACCTCGGCAAGCGCGGGCTCCACCTGTTCGAGGTGCGGCGCCGCGGCGTGCCGGGCCGCGCGGGCAGCACCGGCAAGATCGGGGGGATCGGAGGGCTGCGCCTGCGGCGCCGGCGCGTCCCGACCCAGGAGTTCGTCATCTTCAACCAGGAGATGGCGGCGCTGCTCAAGGCCGGCCTGCCCCTGCTCCAGGCCCTGGAGCTGCTGCTGGAGAGGATGCCCGACGCCAACTTCCGCGCGGTGCTCACCGACATCCGCGACCGCGTCAAGAGCGGCCAGGACCTCTCCGAGGCTTTCGCCGAGCACGGCGACATGTTCCCGCGCCTCTACCCGGCGTCGCTCAAGGCGGGAGAGCGCAGCGGCGAGCTGGAGCAGGTCATCCGGCGCTTCATCCGCTACATGAAGCTGGTGATCGACGCGCGGCGGCGGGTGGTCTCGGCCCTGATCTACCCGGCGGTCCTGGTCTGCCTGTCGGTCGCCATGATCATCGTCATGGCGATCTACGTGGTGCCCAAGTTCATGGGCTTCTTCTCGGAGCTCGATGCCGAGCTGCCGCTGATCACCCAGATCGTGCTCGCGATCTCGCAGTTCGCGAACCGCAACTGGCCGGTGATCCTGATCGGCATCGCCGGCGGCGTGATCTTCCTGCGCCAGTGGAACCGCACCGAGTCCGGCCGCCTGGCGCTCGACCGGGTGAAGCTCAGGTCGCCGCTGCTCGGGCCGGTGCTCCACCGCTTCGCGCTGGCGGAGTTCTGCCGCTCGCTCGGCACTCTCCTCACCGGCGGCATCCCTCTCGTGCCGGCGTTCGAGATCGCGGTCGGCTCGGTGGGCAACTCGCATGTGCGCTCGCGCCTGGAGCCCACGATCCAGATGGTGCGCGAGGGCAAGCCGTTCAACGAGGCGCTGGAGAAGAGCGGCGTCTTCTTCGGGATGTCGATCGACATGATCAAGGTCGGCGAGGCGACGGGGTCGCTCGACGACATGCTCGGCAATGTGGCGGATTTTCTGGATGAGCAGATCGAGACGCGGATGCAGCGCATCCTGTCCCTGGTGGAGCCGATGATGCTGGTGTTCATGGGCATCATCATCGCGATCCTCCTGATCTCGATCTACCTGCCGATGTTCAGCATGCTCGGCAGCTCCAAGTTCTAGCGGGAGATATTGGAATGGCAGTGATGAATGGCAAGGCGACGACGGCGCTCCCCGAGGCCGAGACCGTCGAGCAGGCGCGGGAGCGGCTCGCCCGGGAGCGCATCGCGGCGGAGACGTTCGCCGAGCGCTACGGGCTCGAGTTCGTCGACATGACGCGCTTCCGCATCGACAACGACCTCTTCCGGCGCATCCCGTTCGACCTGATGCTGCGCTACAACTTCATCCCCGAGGGCCAGCACGACGGCAGCCTCGCGGTGGTGATGGCCGATCCGTCCGACGTGACCAAGATCGACGAGCTCGAGATGCTCCTCGGCCAGCGCGTCGAGGTCAAGGTGGGCGTGCGTTCGGCGATCGACGAGATCCTGCAGAAGTCCGAGAGCGCCCAGCGCGTGCTCGACGAGGCCAGCGAGGACTTCCGCATCCAGCTCGTCCAGGAGGACGACGAGGGCGAGGAGATCCTCTCGATCGACCGCATCACCGCGGACACGAGCCCGATCATCAAGCTGGTCGACTCGACGATGTTCAACGCCATCCAGCGCCGCGCGAGCGACATCCACATCGAGACGCGCGACACGGAAGTGATCATCAAGTACCGCATCGACGGCGTGCTCTACCAGGCCATGGAGCCGATCGACAAGCGGCACCACCAGACGATCATCAGCCGCATCAAGGTCATGTCGGAGCTCGACATCGCCGAGAAGCGCATCCCGCAGGACGGCCGCTTCAAGCTCCGTCTCAAGGGGCGGACGATCGACTTCCGCGTCTCGATCATGCCCTCGGTGCACGGCGAGGACTGCGTCATCCGCATCCTCGACAAGGAGTCGATGAACAAGGAGTTCAAGAACCTGCGCCTCGACATCCTCGGCTTCGACGAGGAGACGATGAGGAAGCTGCGCAAGTTCATCCGCGAGCCCTACGGCATGGTGCTGGTCACCGGCCCCACCGGCTCCGGCAAGACCACCACGCTCTACGCCTGCCTGTCGGAGATCCAGTCCTCCGAGGACAAGATCATCACGATTGAAGATCCGGTCGAGTACCAGCTGCGCGGCATCACCCAGATCCCGGTCAACGAGAAGAAGGGCCTCACCTTCGCGCGCGGCCTGCGCTCGATCCTGCGCCACGACCCCGACAAGGTGATGGTGGGCGAGATCCGCGACGAGGACACCGCGCAGATCGCCATCCAGTCGGCGCTCACCGGCCACCTCGTGTTCACCACCGTGCACGCCAACAACGTGGTCGACGTGCTGGGCCGCTTCCTCAACATGAAGGTGGACCTCTACAACTTCGTGTCGGCGCTCAACTGCGTGCTGGCGCAGCGCCTGGTGCGCAAGGTCTGCCCGCACTGCCGGCACGAGGTCAAGCTGTCGCGGCAGGTGCTCGACGAGAGCGGGCTCGACCCGGGGATGTACTCCGACTTCACCTTCTACGAGGGGGCCGGCTGCATCGAGTGCAACGGCACCGGCTTCCACGGCCGCGTCGCGGTCTCGGAGCTGCTCGACCTTTCCGATCACATCCGGGAGCTGATCCTGGACCGCCGCCCGGCGTCCGAGATCAAGCGCGCGGCCAAAGAAGAAGGAATGACCTTCCTGCGCGAGTCCGCGCTCGAGATGGTGTTCCGGGGAGTGACGACTCTGCGTGAGATCAACAAAGTCACCTTCGTCGACTAGGCCCGGCGGGCTCTCGTGGTGGCAGAAGGCGCTGGGCTTCGAGCCCGTGCCCGCGCCGCCGCACGTCTTCGGCCTGGACGCCCGCAGCCTGCGCTACGGCCAGTTCGTGCGCGACCGCCAGGGCTTCCGCCTGCGCGGCTGGCGCGAGTCCGCGCTGCCTTCGGACGCCTTCCACGCCGGCCTGCTGGGCGGACCGCTGCGCGACCCGGTCGCCTTCGAGGCGCTCGTGGGCGGCCTCGTCCGAGGCGTGCCCGGCGGTCTCAAGGAGGCCGCGCTGGTGCTGCCGGACGCGTGGCTGCGGGTGACCTTCAGCGAGATCACCGACGTGCCGCGCCAGGCCCAGGCGCGCGACGACGTGCTGCGCTGGAAGCTGCGCCGCCTGGTGCCGTTCCGGGTGGACGAGCTGCGCGTGAGCGCGGTCGAGGTCGAGCCGCTGCCGGTCCAGGAGGAGCCCCGGCGGCTGCTGATGGGCTTCGGCGTCGAGCAGCTCCTGGCCCAGATCGAGGACGCCTTCGCGGCCCACGGCGTGCGCCTCGGCCGTATCACGAACTCCAGCCTGGCGCTGCTCTCGGCCGTCGAGCTGCCGGCTTCAAGCGGGTTCGCGGCCGTGGTCCAGGTCGAGACCGAGGGCTACACCCTGATCTTCGCCCGCAACGGCGAGCCGGTGCTCCACCGCTTCAAGCCGTTCACAGGGGGCGGTATCGGCGGGGGCGACGCCGCGCACGCTGGCTACGTGACGCGCGACCTCAAGCTCACCCGGAACTTCCTGGACGAGAACTTCGCGGGCGCGCCGCTCGGTCAGGTGCTCCTGCTGGCGCCGCCCGCCGCCGAGCCGATGTGGCTCGACCGGCTGCAGGAGGGGCTCGGCTCCTCCGTGGCGCCGGTGGACGGCCGGCATCTCCCGTCGCTGCGCAGCGAGGACCCGGTGGCGCCTTCGTGGCGCGAGCTCGCTCCCATGCTCGGCGCCGTCCGCCAGGAGGTCGCATGAGCGAGTCGCTCAACCTCTCGCGGCGGCCGTTCGTCAACTCCCGGCCGGTGGTGCGCACGGCGCTGTTCCTGTGGCTCGTGGGCGGCCTGCTGCTGCTGGGCAACGTCGTGCTGTTCTGGAGCTTCCTGTCGGGCTCGACCGAGACCCGGGCCGACCTCGACAAGATGGAGCAGAACGTGGCGCGGGAGCAGAAGGTGGTGGCGGACCTGGAGGGCCGGATCTCGCGGCTCGACCTGGAGCAGCAGAACGAGCAGGTCGCCTTCCTCAACCGCAAGATCTCGGAGCGCACCTTCTCGTGGAGCCTGCTCTTCGAGCGCCTGTCCAAGGTGCTGCCGGACGGCGTGCGCCTGCTCCAGCTCCAGCCGGCGCCCATCGCGGGCGACGATCGGCCCGGTGCGCGGCCGGTGCCCTCGACCACCCTGCGCGGGCGCCGCCCGGTGGGGACGAGCGACCGGGTGCCGCTGATCATCCAGGCCGAGTCGAAGGGCGACGAGGCGCAGCTCCAGTTCCTGGACCGGCTGTTCTCCGACCCCGCGTTCGACGACCCCGACATCTCCCGGGAGACGCGCGACGAGGACAACAACAACAGGCTGCGGTTCGACGTGCGGGTGACCTACATCCCCGCCGCCGGCTCGCCGCAGGTGACGGTGGAGGAGGCGCCGGTCGTGGAGGAGGCCCCGGCTCCGGCGCCGCCTCCTCCGGCCGACGCCGATACGGGGATCGAATGAGGGATCAATCCGAAATCTGGCGCCAGCGGATCTGGATCTGGCTGCCGGCGCTGCTATTCTTCCTGGCGAACGCCGTGGCGTTCTCCGTCTACCGGTTCGGCTACGCCGGCCAGGTGCAGAGGCTGGAGTCCAGCATCGCGCCGCTGCGGGAGGAGCTGGGCAAGCTGCAGGCCCGCCGCGGCGTGCTCGAGCGCCGGCTGCAGCGGGCGCACGCGGCCGAGACCGAGGTCCAACGGCTCTACGAGGACCGGTTCTCGACCCGCAGCCAGCGGCTCACGCGCATCATGAACGAGGTCAAGACCCTGGCGCGCCAGGCCGGGCTGAACCCGAAGTCGATTTCGTATCCGCAGGTGGAGATCGAGGATTACGGGCTGGTCAAGCGCTCCTTCGTCTTCCAGGTGGGCGGGACCTACGCGGAGCTGCGGCAGTTCCTGAACCTGCTGGAGCTGACCGACTCGTTCCTGACCCTGGAGGCGGTGACCCTGTCGGAGGAAGGCGGGAACGAAGGTCCCGAGCTGCAGATGAACCTGACACTCTCCACCCTGTTCGCCCGCGAGGCCGGGGACGGCCCCATCCCGGCGGCGGCTCCGGCGGGCGCCCGGAGGCCCGGCGCGTGAACGACGGCAGCCGCACCAAGCTCCTGTTCGGCGTCCTGGGCGTCCTGGTCCTGTTCGTGCTCTGGCGGTATCTGGGTCCGTCCGGCGGCGGCTCGGTGGACACCGGCGGCGACGACGTCGGAGTGACCTCGCCCATGGGCCGCATCCCCGGCGCCGGCCGCGAGGCCAAGCCGCCGGTCGAGGAGATCGTGGACCTGAAGGTCGCCGACCTGCAGCCGCAGTCGCACCAGTACACGGTGGGCCGCGATCCCTGGCGCTTCCCGGAGCCGCCGCCCCCTCCCCCTCCCCCGCCTCCGCCGCCGCCCCGGCAGCCGACGAAGGAAGAGCTCGAGGCGCAGCGCCGGGCCGAGGAGCTCCTGCGCCAGCAGCAGGCGGAGGCCGCGCGGCTAGCGGCGATCGAGGCGGCGAAGCCGAAGCCGCCGCCGTTCACCCTGAAGTGCATCGGCAAGTTCGGCCCCGCGGAGCGCCCGATCGCCGTCTTCACAGACGGAAAGGAGATCGTGAACGTACAACAGGGAGGGGTGATCCAGGGCAAGTTCCTCCTGTCCCAGGTCGGCCTCGAATCCGTCGAGATCCGGTTCGTGGATTTTCCCAACGAGCCGGCCCAGCGGTTGCCCATCGGCGCCCGTTAACGCCTGATCGGAGAAAAAGAGTGACGAAGATGCGCCAAGCCACCGTGCGGTCCCTGCTCCTTCTGCTGGCCCTCTGGCCGCTCGCGGGGCTCGCGGGGATCACCGCCTGCGCGAGCCACATGGCTTCTCGGCAGGCCGACATCGCCGCGCAGCGCGGCGACTGGGACGAGGCCGTTCTCCAGTACATGAAGGCGGTCGAGGAGAACCCGGAGAACCTGGCCTACAAGGCCTCGCTGCTGCGCGCCAAGATGAAGGCCTCGCAGGTCCACTTCGCCAAGGGCCAGGAGTTCGAGAAGGCCGGGGTCCTCGAGCGCGCCATGATCGAGTATCAGCAGGCCGTCCAGCTCGACCCGACCAACCAGTACGCCCAGGCCCAGCTCGACCACGCGCGCACCGCCTGGCAGGCGCAGCGCCAGAACCGCGACGCCGACTCCATCGACCAGATGAAGAAGAAGGCCCGCGGCGCCCGGCCGCAGCCTCCGATCCTCAACCCGCGCTCCGACAAGCCGATCTCGATGGACTTCCCGGAGCCGCAGTCGATCTTCCAGATCTACAAGGCGCTCGGCGACGCGTTCGGAATCAACATCCTGTTCGATCCGAACCTCAAGGACCAGGAGATCGCCATCCAGCTCCAGGACGTGACCGCGCAGGCCGCCCTGGAGACCCTGATGCGCGCCGCCAACCACTTCTACAAGGTGCTCGACGAGCACTCGATCATCATCGCCCAGGACACGCCGCAGAACCGCCGCACCTACGAGGACCTCGTCATCCAGACCTTCTTCCTCTCGAACTCCGAGGTGAAGGAGATGATGACCATCCTGCGGAGCCTCGTCGACGCCAAGAAGATCGCCACCAACGAGCAGCTCAACGCGATCATCCTGCGCGACACGGTCGACAAGGTGAAGGTCGCTGAACGCATCATCGAGGCCAACGACAAGTCGAAGGCCGAGGTGGTGATCGACGTCGAGCTGCTGCAGATCAACCAGGGCCGGCTGCGCAATCTGGGCATGCTGCTCCAGCCCTACTCGATCGGCCAGACGCTCGACCTCGGCGGCTCGACCGGCGGCACGGGCACGGGAGGGACCGGCGGCACCGCCAGCACGGCCGGCCGCGTGCGCGTCTCCGACCTGGAGTTCCTGAACCAGAGCAACTGGACGCTGACCATCCCGAGCTTCGTCTACAACTTCGCCAAGGAGAACTCGGACGCCCAGCTCCTCGCGAAGCCGCAGCTCCGCATCACCGAGGGTGAGAAGGCGCGCCTGGTGATCGGCGACAAGGTGCCGATCCCGCTCACTACCTTCAACACCTCGAACACCGTGGGCGGCAGCGTCGTGCCGATCACCTCGTTCCAGTACCAGGACGTGGGCATCCAGATCGACCTCGAGCCGCGCGTCCACCACAACCGCGAGGTGACGCTGAAAGTCAAAGTGGCGGTCGACCAGATCAACTCGTACCGCGGCGACCAGCCGATCATCGGCACGCGTACGATCGAGTCGGTCATCCGCCTCCAGGACGGCGAGACCAACTTCATGGCCGGCCTGATCCGCAGCGACGAGAGCAACGCCGAGAGCGGCATCCCGGGCCTCTCCGAGATCCCGCTCCTCGGCCGGCTGTTCTCCAACAAGCGGACCGACACGACGCGCACGGACGTCATCCTGACGCTCACGCCGCACATCATCCGCAACGCCGAGATCACCGAGGACGACCTGCTGCCGATCTGGGTCGGCACCGAGCAGAACATCACCTTCCGGGCCAACAGCCCGCGCGTCGAGTCCGACGTCGACGGTCCGTTCGAGGCCGGCGAGGAGACGCCGGAGGAGATCCAGGACGCCATCCGCCGCCGCCTCCAGCGCCTGCCGCGCGGCCTGCGGCCCGAGGACAGCGAGGAGGTCCTGGAGAACGAGGACGAGGTGCCGCAGGAGCAGCAGGCGCCGCCCGGCATCAACCTCGCGCCGGCCACGCCGCCGAGCGACATCTTCCGCCCGACCCCGCCGCCTCCTCCCGAGCCGGAGCCGGAGATCGAGGAGGAGCCGCCGGGCGGCCGGCCCGAGGAGCATCAGGCATCTCTGCCGGTCGCGCCGCGCACGCTCCTCGGGGCCTACCTGACCGAGCGCGCCGCCGAGGACGCCGGCGCCACGCCGCGCTCCGCCGAGCTGGAGGCGCGGAGGAAGGCGGCGGCACAGCCGGTGCGGGTCTGGCTCACGGCGAGCCGGAAGGTGGTCAAGGCGGGCCAGCGCTTCGTGGTCAAGGTGCAGGCGCAGTCCGACCGGCCGATCTCCCACTTGCCGCTGACGCTTTCCTACGACCCGGCGGCGCTCGCGGTCGAGCAGGTCGAGCGCGGCGAGTTCCTGGGGGCGGGCGAGTCGGAGATCCTCGCCAACGCCGCGCACCCGGGCGAGGTGATCGTTGGCGCCAGCCGGATGGGCGAGGCCGAGCCGGTCACCGGCCACGGCACGGTCGCGCTGATCACCTTCCGCGCTCTTTCCGGCGGGACCGCCGGCCCGACGCGGATCGGTTTCTCGCAGAGCGACGCGCTCGACGCCCAGCTCCGGCCGGTCTCTCCGGTCCGGGTGCAGGCGCTCGACGTCCTGGTCCGGAAGGAAGGTTGAGGAGGCCCGCCGTGTTGCAGGGTTTGATGATCAGACTCCGTCCCCGCCCCTTGCCGTCTTCTCGGCGCGGCCAGGCCGGCTACACGCTGGCCGAGCTGGTGATGGTCGCGGCCGTGATGGTGATCCTGGCCGGCGTGGCGCTGCCCTCGGTCAAGTTCACCGCCCGGCGGACCAAGGAGATGGAGCTGCGCTCGGCCCTGCGGGACATGCGCTCGGCCATCGACGAGTACAAGCGGTACAGCGACATGGGTTATATCCCCGTGGACCTCGGCACCGACGGCTACCCCAAGGACCTGGACGTCCTGGTCGACGGGGTGTCGCTGGCCGGGCAGGTCGACAAGAAGCTGAAGCTGCTGCGGCGGATCCCGGTCGACCCGATGACCGGCGAGGCCGAATGGGGCCTGCGCAGCTACCAGGACGAGGCCGACGCGAACTCCTGGGGCGGCGAGGACGTCTACGATGTCTACTCGCTCTCCGGCGCCGTCGGCCTCAACGGGGTCCCGTACCGCGAATGGTGAGAGGAAGGTGCGCGATGTCCATCGTCAAACCCAAGAACCGGCGCCGGCGTGAGAGCGGCTTCACCCTGCTGGAGCTGATCGTGGTGATCACGATCATCGGCATCCTCGCCGCCATCGCGATGCCCAAGATGAAGGACATCCCGCGGCGCGCGAGCGAGGCGGTCCTCAAGACCGACCTGCACACGATGCGCGACGCCATCGACCAGCACTATGGCGACAAGGGCCGCTACCCCGCGAGCCTCGAGGCCCTGGTGGACGGCGGCTATCTTCGAGCCGTGCCGATCGATCCGATCACCAAGCGCAGCGACACCTGGGTGGTGGAGTACGAGGAGCTCGACCCGGACAACCCGCCGCCGGAAAGCGACTCCGCCGACGGCCAGCCCGGCATCACCGACGTCCATTCCGGCGCCCGCAACCTCTCTCTGAGCGGCACGCCGTACGCCGAATGGTGAAGGAAGGAGATTGATCCCGTCCCCCCTCTCCCCGGCCCTCTCCCCCGAAATGGGGGAGAGGGAGATTCGCCGGCACCGGCGCTCGGAAGCGGGCTACAACCTCGTCATCCTCATGATGTCGCTGGTGGTGCTGAACATCCTGATCGCCGCGGCGCTGCCGAAGTGGAGCCACGTCATCCGGCGCGAGCGCGAGGAGGAGCTGATCTCCCGCGGTTTCCAGTACGCGGAGGCGATCCGCATCTTCCAGAACCGGTTCCAGCGCCTGCCGGTCCGCATCGGCGAGCTGATCGAGGTCGAGCCGCGCTCGATCCGCAAGCTCTGGAAGGACCCGATGACCGAGGACGGGAAGTGGGTCCTCATCCCGCCGGGCAGCGGCGGCGAGATCACCCCTCCGCCCCAGGGGCCCGACGGCCGCAACGACCAGCAGGGTCCGAACGGCGACGACTCCGGCGAGGAGGTCCCGGACAACACCGGGATCGGGGAGAAGGGCGGGACCACCCAGGTCGGTCCCTTCATCGGCGTCCGCAGCCGCAGCACCAAGGAGTCGATCCTGATCTTCAACGGCCGCGACCACTACGACCAGTGGCAGTTCACGGTCGAGATGCTGACCCAGGGCGGCGGCGGGGCGCGCGGTAACCAGATGCCGCCCGAAGGCGCCGCCGGCAATCCGGCCCAGATGGGCCTGCAGCTCAGCACGAAATGGCTCGGCCGCCCGCTGCCGAAGTTCCTCCAGCCCGAGGGCACCATGCCGCAGGACGGCGAGATGCCCAACGGCCGTCCGAACCAGCGGCCCAATCCCCGCGGCGCCAATCGCGGCGGTGGCGCGCCCCGACGCTGACCGAGCCATGAGGGTCCGGATCCAGAGGCTCCCGTCCGCCCGGGAACTGCCGCTCCCGGCTCCGGCCTCGCCCGGCAGCGCCGGAGTCGATCTTCGGGCCGCCGTCGAGGACGAGCTGGTGATCCGGCCCGGCGAGCGCCGCCTCGTGCCGACCGGCCTCGTCCTGGAGATTCCGCCCGGCTGGGAGGGCCAGGTCCGGCCCAGGAGCGGTCTCGCCCTGCGGCATGGGATCGGGATTCTCAACGCCCCGGGCACCATCGACAGCGACTACCGCGGCGAGGTCGGCGTGATCCTGGTCAATCACGGAGAAGCGCCGTTCCCGGTGAAGCGCGGCGATCGCATCGCCCAGCTCGTGATCGGCCGCGTCGAATCGGTCGAGTGGGTGGAGTCCGAGTCGCTGGATGGAACGGGCCGCGGCGAAGGCGGCTTCGGCTCCACGGGCAGCCGCTGAGACCATGCGCCGGCCCCTGGTCCTCCTTCTGCCGCTGCTCCTGCTGGCCGCCTGCCGGACGGCAGTGCCCTCGACGACCGCCTCGGGCCACGGCCGGGTGGTCGTGTTCAGCCTCGACGCCGCCGATTCGGTGACCCTCCACCGCCTGTATCAGGAGGGGAAGCTCGACGCCGGAGGCTTCGCCCGTTTCTTTCGTGACGGCCAGGTGGCCGACGGGCTGCAGCCGGTCAACCCCGCGATGACCGCCGTGAACCACATCGCGATCGCCACCGGCCATCCGCCCGACGAGACCGGGATCGTCGCCAACGACTTCCTGCCGCCCGGCGCTCCCCTGGGCAGGACGGTCAGCGGCTTTGCGGCGCCGATCGGGACGGAGACCCTGTGGGAGGCCGCCCGGCGCCAGGGGCTGCGGGTGGCGACCTTCGGCTGGCCCGGAGCCGACGGCTCGGGCGAGCGGCGGCGCGCCGACTGGGGCCTGATCTATACGGGCGATCCGACCGTGCCGGCGCGCGTCGTCGATCTGGCCTGGAGCCCCGGCCTGCCGAAGGCCGGCGAGTGGGGTGCCGTTCCGTGTGGCGAGGGCATCTGTCGCGTGAAGACCCTGGAGATCGCTCCCGACGGCTCCACCGCCCGCGTCTTCTTCAACGGCACGTTCGCGCTTCACGCCTATCCGGAGGCCTTCGAGGCCGAGCTTCACCGCCAGGGTCTGGTCTGGCCCGGCCCGCCGGAGGGCGACCTCCTGCTGAAGTCCTGGTGGGGCGGGGGCGCCGGCATCGACCTGGAGACCTGGATGGAGCAGACCGAGCGCTTCCAGACCTTCTTCGCGGAGGCCCTGCTCTCCATGGCGCGGTTCGGCGAGTGGGACCTCCTCATGGGCTACACGCCGGTCCTCGACGACGCGGGACACCAGCTCCTGCTGACCGACCCGCGCCAGCCGGGCTACTGGCCCGAGCGGCGCGACGAGCTCGATCGCGCCCGGACCCGCATCTGGCAGGCGGTCGACCGGGACCTCGCGCGCCTCCTCGCCGCCTTCGACCTGCGGACCACCACCTTCCTGGTGGTGAGCGACCACGGCATGGCGCCGACGCACACCGTCCTCGATCCCGACCTGCTGTTCCGGAATTGGGGGTTCCAGACACTGGACGGAGAGGGCCGGCCGGACGCCTCCAGCCGGGCCGCCGCGGTGGGGCAGGGCGGGCTCTGCCACGTCTACGTCCGTGCCGATCTGCCGGACCGGGACCGGGTCCTGGACGACCTCCGCTCCCGCTTCCTGGCGTGGAAGGTCGGAGACGAGTCTCCGATCGCACGGGTCCTGACCCGGGCCGAATCCGCGGAGATCGGCCTCGACCATCCGAACAGCGGCGACCTGATCCTCCTCGCCGCTCCGGGATATCACTTTCGCTCCCTCGACGATCCGGCCGGCGCCGGGCCGGCCTCTCCTTCCTTCCGGGACTACGGCAAGCACGGCTACCTGGCCACGGACCGCGCCATGCAAGCCGTCTACCTGGCGGTCGGCCGCGGGGTGAAACCGGGCCGCCGCGGCACCGTCCGCAATCTGGACCTGGCCGCCGAGATCGCGGCCTGGCTCGGGATCGAGCCTCCGCGCCGCCGGCCTACAGCACCCTGAGAAAAATGGCCTTGCCGTCGCCCGGCGCATAGAAGTCGGGCAGCTCGGCGGCCAGCTCGTAACGGCACGCGAAGTAGAAGCGCCGGGTCGGATCGTACTGAGCCCGGGTGGAGGTCTCGACGTAGACCCGGGTGCGGCCCTCGGAGGCCATCCAGTCCTCGGCGGCCCTGAGCAGCGCGGCCCCGATACCCCGTCCCTGCCAGGCCGGGTGGACCACGATCCAGTAGAGGTCGGCCGAGGCGGCGGTGCCCGGGATCGGGCCCCAGCAGGCGTAGCCGGCGACACCTTCATCTTCGGCGACCGCGAAGCGGTAGTGGCTCGCCCCGCCGTTGGCCAGCCCGTCGTCGATCAGCTCCAGCGCGACCTCGACCTCCTCGGCGCTGAAGAAGGCGGTCTCGCGGATGAGCATCTCCAGAGGCTCGCGGTCGGAGGCGGCCAGGCCGCGGCGGATCGTCACAGGGCCGCCTCCAGGATCCGCCTCACCACGTCCGCGTGCGACAGGCCCGCCCGGCCCGCCGCCGCCATGAAACCGGCGTCGGCCGACAGGCAGGGGTTCGCGTTGACCTCCAGGACGTTCGGCGCGCCGTGCTCGTCCAGTCGGAAATCGATCCGCGCGTACCCGGACAACCCGCACAGGTGCCAGGAGGCGGCCGCGATCTCACGCACCCGCCCGAGCAGCTCCGCATCCTCCGGCCCTTCCGGGAAATGCCGGACGGTATGGATGCAGGCGAACGAGTCCTCGATCCACTTCGCTTCGTAGCCGATCACGCGCGACATCCCTTCGGGGAAGCCTTCGAAAAGGATCTCGGCCACGGGCAGGACCTGAACCCCGGAACCGTCGGCGAGGAGCGAGACGTTCAGCTCGCGGCCGGGCAGATAGCGTTCGACCAGCACCGGCTGCTTCGGGAAGCGCCGGGCGAGAGCGGCGCCGCGTTCGAGAGCGGCCTCGCGGGTGTGGCAGACCGGATCGCCTTCGAGCCCGATCGAGGCGTCCTCGAACGCGGGCTTGAGAATCCACGGCGGCGGTATCTGGTTGAAGAGCCGATCGAGGACGCACGGGCGGTCGAGATCCAGCCGGCCGCCCGGAGCCACGCTCACCCCTTCCGAAGCGAGCAGCGCGCGGGTCGCCAGCTTGTCGGTGGTCAGCGCGAGCGCCGCCGGAGTCGAGCCCGTGAACGGCAGACCCGCCAGCTCCAGCACCGCGGCGCAGTCCGTGTGCAGCCAGGGACGGCCCGGAGGCGATTCGATCAGGTTGAAGACCAGGGTCTTCTCCCGATCGATCCCAAGGAAGACCTCCAGCGCCCGGCCCGGATCGGCCGCCAGACGGCGGGCCGGAAGGCCGAGCGCGGCGAGCGCCTCCTCGACCATCCCGACCTGCGCCAGGACGTCCGAGGTGGACGGGTCGTCCTCCTCGCCGACCGGGTTGTGGGCCACGACGACCGAACGGGTCACAGCTCCCACCGGCGCGCGGCGGCCTCCACGATCGACCCGACCAGATCCCGGTACGACAGCCCGGCCATGCGCGAAAGGATCGGCAGGTCCGAGGTCACCGGGTTCATGCCGGGCAGAGGGTTCACCTCCAGGAAGCAGGGCTCGCCGCTCCCGTCGCAGCGCAGGTCGACCCGCGCCGCGTCCCGGCAGGACAGGGCCCGGTACGCGCCGAGCGCAACCTCCCTCGCGCGGCGGGCCATGGGCTCGCCGTCGAGGAGACGGTAAATCGTGCGCTCCGTGAACTCGGCCTTGTTGAGCGCGGTATAGGCCGGGTCCATGCCCTCCTTGAACACCACCTCCATGATGCCGATCACCCGCGTGTCGTCGCCGTTGCCGACGATCCCGACCGTCATCTCCCGTCCGGGCAGGTAGCTCTCGACCAGCACCGGCTGCCGGAACAGCCGGATCAGCTCGCCGCAGGCCTCGCGCAGCTCGCCGCGGTCGGAGACCCGCGAGCGCTCCGTGACGCCCTTCGAGCTCCCTTCGGCGGCGGGCTTCACGAACAGCGGCGGCTCCAGGTCGACCCCGTCGGCCTGGTCCGGGCTTTCGATCACCGCGAACGGAGGCGTGGGCAGGCCGCTGTCGCGCACCACGCGCTTGGCCAGCGGCTTGTCCAGCGTCACGGCGCAGGTGAGGGGATCGGAGAACGTGTACGGCTGATCGAACATCTCGCAGAGGGCGGGCACCTGCGCCTCGCGCGAGCGCCCGCGGACCCCCTCGGCGAAGTTGAACACCAGGTCCCAGCGCTCGCCCGCGGCGAGACGCCGGGCGAGCTCCGTGCCGCGGCCGACCCGGTCGACGGAATGGCCGAGGCTTTCGAGAGCCCCGGCGATCCCGGCGATCGTGGCCTCCTCGTCGAACTCCATGACGTCGTGGGGCGCGAACCCCGCGGCCAGGTAGTCCGATTTGAGGTCGTAGCAGAGCCCGATCCGAAGCCCCTTCATCGGCGGCTTTCAACCGGATCGGGGTACGTGTACGTCCGTCCCGCCCAGTTGCGGAGCGTCACCGTGCCGGCCGAGTAGTCGAGCAGCGTAGGGCTCTGGAGCGGCACCTTGCCGCCGCCGCCCGGCGCGTCGACCACATAGGTGGGAACGGCGTAGCCCGTGGTGTGGCCGCGGAGCTGATCCATCAGCTCCAGGCCCTTCTCGATCGTGGTGCGGAGATGGCTGGTGCCGACCACCGGATCGGCCTGATAGAGATAGTAGGGGCGGACGCGCAGCTTGAGCAGCCCGTGGAACAGGTCGCGCAGCTCCTCGACCGAGTCGTTGACGCCGCGCAGCAGCACGGTCTGGCTGCCGAGCGGGATGCCGCCGTCGGCGAGCCGGTCGCAGGCCTCGGCCACCTCGGGCGTCAGCTCGCGCTCGTGGCAGAAGTGCACGGAGAGCCAGGCCCTGTGCTTGCGGAGCACCGCGACCAGCTCGGGAGTGATGCGCTGCGGCACGAAGCCGGGGATGCGGGTGCCGAGGCGCACGAACTCGATGTGCGGGATCGCGCGCAGCTTGCCCAGGAGCTGATCGAGCGAGTTGTCGGACATGAGCAGCGGATCGCCGCCCGAGATCAGCACGTCGCGCACCTCGGAGTGCTCGCGGAGGTAGGTGAGCGCGGCGTCGACGCGGCGGCCGAGCGGCTCGAGCTCGCCCTGGCTGACCAGCCGGCTGCGGGTGCAGTAGCGGCAATAGGCGGCGCAGGTGTCGAGCACCAGGAAGAGGACGCGGTCGGGATATCGGTGCACGAGCCCTTCGACCACCGTGTCGTGGTCCTCGCCGCAGGGGTCGGCCATGTCGTCCGGAGCCACGAGGAGCTCGGAATCGCGCGGCACGACCTGCAGGCGGAGCGGGCAGCTCGGATCCTCGGGATCGATCAGCGCGGCGAAGTGGGGCGTCACGGCGACGGAGAACTTCTCGCTCGCCAGGATCAGACCGCGACGCTCTTCATCCGTGAGCCGGATCAGCTTCTCGAATTGATCGAGCCGGGTGAGCCGGTGGCGCATCTGCCAGCGCCAGTCGTTCCAGTTGGAAGGCTCGTAGCTCTGGCCGAACAGAGAGCAGATCTCGTCGCGGCGCTGAGCTTCGGTTTCGATCGAGGCGACAGCCTCTCGCTTCATCTCGGGTTTCCTCCGTGGAAACGGTGTAAAACGGGGGTAAACGGGAATCTGGATGGAGCGACCCACGGGGGCGCCTCAAAGGCGACAACCCGCCCGGATCGATCACCCGGCAGGAAAGCCCCGTAGGGCTCGGGGATCATGATCGTTACAGCGTTAGGCCGAAGTTCCAGCGCGGCTCACGAGGACCGTGCGCGCACGCCGGGGCCGGGGGTGGAGGGGTTGAGACGTGAGAAGGCGAAACGCTGCCCGACGACCAGCGCCGGACAGCCGCAGCAGCCGCGATGTCAGGGGTACTTGGAGGTTGGTCGGGAGCCGCGTTCACGTCGTCCACGACATTTACGATAGCGGACTTGGCCCCCATGTCAAGAGGAAATTTTCCTGCGGCTCCGGATCCCCGGGTCCGAGCCCGCTTCGAGCCGATACAATAGCCGGCCATGAGCGACCATCAGCCCACCATCTTCGACAAGATCCTCTCGGGAGAGATCCCGAGCCACAAGGTGTACGAGGACGAGCACGTCCTCGCCTTCCTGGACATCGGTCCGCTGTCGGACGGCCACACACTGGTGATTCCCAAGGAGCGCAAGGCGCAGCTCCACCAGCTTTCGGACGAATCGGCCGCGGCGGTCGGCCGCGTGCTGCCCCGGCTCTGCCGGGCGGTGATGCGGGCGACCGGCGCCACCGACTACAACATCCTTCAGAACAACGGCTCCGATGCTCACCAGGTTGTCATGCATGTTCACTTTCATATCATTCCCAAGTTCGGCCGCGAGGGTCTGGGGCTGATGTGGCCGGCGAAGGAGCTTTCGAGCGCCGCCGCCCGCGACCTGGTGGAGAAAATGCGAAAGGCATTGGAGAGCTGATGAGAGCGGTCGAGATCCGCGGCTCCTTCGGGCTCGACAACCTGATCCTCTCGGAGCGTCCCGATCCCAGGCCGGGACCGGGCCAGGTTCTCCTCCGGATGCGCGCCGCCTCTCTGAACTATCGCGACCTGCTGACGGTCCTCGGCCAGTACAACCCGAAGCAGAAGCTGCCGCTGATCCCGTGCTCGGACGGCGTCGGCGAGGTGGTGGAGATCGGAGAGGGAGTCTCTCGCGTTGCGGCCGGCGACCGCGTCTGTCCGATCTTCTCGCAGCGCTGGATCGCCGGCGAGCCGACGCGCGAGAAAGCGCGCGCGACGCTCGGCGGTCCGCTGGACGGGACGCTCGCCGAGCGCATGGTGATCGATCAGGAATCGCTGGTGAAGGTTCCGGATCACCTGACCGACGAGGAGGCCGCGAGCCTGCCGTGCGCCGCCGTGACCGCGTGGAACGCGCTGATCGAAGCCGGAACGAAAGCCGGCGACACGGTGCTGGTTCAGGGCACGGGCGGCGTCTCGCTCTTCGCGCTGCAGCTCGCAAGGAGCATGGGAGCGCGGGTGATCGCCACGTCGAGCCGGGATGAAAAGCTCGAACGCGCCCGCGGGCTGGGCGCGTCGGACGGCGTGAACTATCGCGAAACGCCGGAGTGGGGAAGCCGGGTGCGGGAGATCGCCGGGGACGGCGTCGATCTGGTGATCGAAGTGGGCGGCGCCGGCACGCTGGAGCAGTCGCTGCGAGCCGTGCGCTTCGGCGGAACGATCACGTTGATCGGAAACCTGGCCGGCCTCGACGCGCACCTGAAGCTCAGCCTGGTCTTCATGCAGAGGATCCGGCTGCTCGGGATCTTCGTCGGCCACCGGGAGAGCTTCGAGGCGATGAACCGGGCGATCGATCATCATCGGATGCGCCCGGTCATCGATCAGGTTTTCCCGCTGGAGTCCGCCCGCGCCGCGTTCGATCGCATGGCCGCGGGCGGCCATTTCGGGAAGATCTGCGTGCGGATCTGATCTACTGCTTTTCGACCTGCGAGCGCAGGCGCTCCTCCTGCTCCCGCAGCTCGGGCGTGAGCTCGGCGCCGAAGTCCTCGGTCTCGAACACGGGACGGATCTCGACCTCGGTCTCCTGAAACGGGCTGCGCTTGAGCCATTCGACGGCCTCGTCGATCGAGGCCACCTTCCACATCCAGAAGCCGGCGACGAGCTCCTTGGTCTCCGCGAACGGGCCGTCGATCACGGTCTTCTGGCCGCCGGCGAAGCGCACGCGCTTGCCTTTCGAGCTCGGGTGGAGACCCTCGCCCGCCAGCATCACGCCGGCCTTCACCAGCTCCTCGTTGAACTTGCCCATGTCGGTCAGCAGCTCCGTGCTCGGCATCACACCCGCTTCGGAATTCTCGTCAGCCTTGACCAGCACCATGACTCTCATTGTCGTCTCCTCTCGGTTTTCAGGTTGGGAGGCAGGGTTTCGATCCCCGCCTCTGCTAGTTGGTCGAACGAGAAACCCGGAAATCGACAGGTCATTCGATCGAAATCGGCGGCTGATCGGCAAGCAGCCCGATCTTCGCCGCAGCTACCTTCTCGCGGAACGCCGGCACGTCCTCCGCGAACAGCTTGTTGACGTCGGCCAGGGTCTTTCTCGCCGACGCCTCGGCCTGCTCCAGGAAGGCGCGGGAGGTGGCGGTCGGCGCGGCCCAGGCCGAGGTCACCGGGAACTCGGCGTTGCCGACCCGGGCGAGCAGGGTCTGGTCGTCCACGATGCCCTTCACGTCCGGGCTCACCCAGAGACGGCGCTCGAGGTCCGTGAGCTTCTTCTGCAGGTCGCGGGCGGCCTGTTTCAGGTCCTTGTTGGGGTCTTCCTTGCCTTCATCCTTCTTCTTGTCCTTCGGCTGGAGCTTCTGGAGCACCAGGTCCACGTCCTTGCGCGCGGCGCCGACCCGTTCGATCGCCTCGACCGTGGCGTTCTGCATCTTGCCGATGCGGACGACGGCGGCCTCGCGGGCCTGCCAGTCGGCGTCCGTGAGCTGGAGGGAGGGCGCGGCGGAGACCTTGACCGTGCCTTTCGCCTCGCGGTCGCCGAAGCGCACGGTGAGGCCGTAGGTGCCCGGCGGCAGGACCGGTCCGCCGCCTTCCTGGTCGCGCTGGAAGCCGCGGTTGTCGGTCGCCGGCTGGCGGAAGGCGTCGCGGCCCAGGTCCCAGACGGCGCGGTTGAGGCCGAGCTTCGCCGGGCCCTCCATGGTCCGTACCACCTTGCCCGAGGCGTCGGCGATCTCGATCTTCACCTTCGTCGGCTCCTTGGGCTTCTCCTCCTTGTCCTGATGGGGAGGATCCTCCTTGAGGAGAGTGCCCGGCTTCTTCTCGGGAGCCGGTTCGGCCGGCGCCGTCTTGCGCGCCTCGGCGCGCTCCTTCTCCTTGCGCTCCCGCTCCTTCTGGTCGTCGGGCAGGGGCAGGCCGGGCGCGTTCAGCGAGTAGGTGATCAGCACGCCCGTGGGGCGGCTCGCGCCGGTGAACTCGCCGGCGCCGCCTCTCAGGTTGCCGCTCCCGCCGCCCTCGCCGTGGATCAGTCCGGCCGAGGCCGGATAGAGATGAAGGGGCTCGCGCATCGTCTCGGCCGACAGCTCGCGCAGCGGGGCCACGTCGTCCAGGATGTACAGCGACCGGCCGTGGGTCGCGATCACGAGGTCGTTCTCCCGCGGATGGAGGGCCAGGTCCATGACCGGCACGGTCTCGGGCAGACCGTGCTTCCACTTGAGCCAGCTCTTGCCGGCGTCGCCGGAGACGTACAGCCCGGCGTCGGTGCCGAGGAAGAGGAGATCCTTGTCCACCGTGTCCTGCTCGATCGCCAGCGCGTAGCCGCGGACCTCCTTCGTGGCAAGGCTCTTCCAGGTCTTGCCCCAGTCGTCGGTCCGGAAGACGTACAGGTCCGTGTCGTCGCGCCGATGGTTGTCGAGCACGACGAAGGCCGAGGCCGCGTCGAACCGCGAAGCGCGGATGTGGGGCGCCCAGGTGTTGGCCGGCACGCCCTTGAGGTTCTTCTCGACGCTCTCCCAGGTCTTGCCGCCGTCCCGGGTGACATGGACCCGGCCGTCGTCGGTCCCCACCCAGATCACGCCGCGCTGCACCGGGCTCGGGGCGATGGCGAGGCTGGTGGTGAAGTTCTCGGCGCCGGTCACGTCCGGCGTGATGCCGCCGCTCTCGCCCTGCTTCTGCCACTCGGGGTTGTCGCTGGTCAGGTCCGGGCTGATGACGGTCCACGTGTCGCCACGGTCGGTCGACTTATGGAGGAACTGGCTGCCGTAGTAGAGCGTCCCGGGCTCGAAGGGATCGACGGCCAGACCGGTGTTCCAGTTGAAGCGGAGGCGCTTCTGCGGGTCCTCGGGGTCGATCTCGGGCGGCCGGATGCCGCGCATCTCGCCCTTGCGGAGATCCCAGCGGACCAGGAAGCCTCCCTGGGACTCGGAGTAGCCGCGCGACGAGTCCTCCGGGTCGGCCACGACGTCGAAGCCGTCGCCTCCGCCGATGCGCTGCCACTGGTGGTTGGCGATGTCGCCGCCGTCCTCCCAGACCGAGCTCGGGCCGCGCCAGGAGCCGTTGTCCTGAAGGCCGCCGTAGACGTGGTAGGGCGTGTCCATGTCGACCGTGACGTGGTAGTACTGGCCGATCGGCAGGTTGGCCACGAACTGGAAGGTCTCGCCGCGGTCGCGGCTGACCCCGAGGCCGCCGTCCTCGCCGACCACCATGGAACGCGGGTCGGCCGGGTTGATCCACAGCGAGTGATAGTCGCCGTGGATGGCGCGCGTCCCGGGCAGGCCGTTGAAGGTCTTGCCGCTGTCGTTCGACACCGTCAGGCGGGCGGCGAGGTTGTAGACCCGGTTCGGCCAGGCGGGATCGACCCGGATGTCCGCGTAGTAGAACGGCCGGTTGGCGGTGCGCTGGTCTTCGTTGACGGTCTTCCAGGAGCGTCCGCCGTCGTCCGAGCGCAGCAGCGCGCTCTTCTCGGCCTCGACGAGCGCGTAGACGACCTCGGGGTTCGAGCGCGAGATGGCGAGCCCGATGCGGCCGAGGTCTCCCTTGGGCAGGCCGTCGTCCTCGGTGAGCCGCTTCCAGGTGTCGCCGCCGTCATAGGTCACGAAGAGGCCGGAGCCCGGGCCTCCGGAGCGGAACGACCACGGCCAGCGCCGGTGATCCCACATGGCGGCGAAGAGCTTGTTCGGGTTCGCGGGGTCCATGACGAGGTCGGCGGCGCCGGTGCGCTCGTCCACGTAGAGCACCCGCTTCCAGGTCCTGCCGCCGTCGGTGGTCCTGTAGATGCCGCGCTCGGGGTTCTCGCCCCAGAGCTTGCCCATGGTGGCGGCATAGGCGACGTCGGGGTTGGTCGGGTGGAGGACGACCTTGTGGATGCGCGCGGTCTTCTCCAGGCCGAGGTGCTGCCAGGTCCGGCCGCCGTCGAGCGACCTGTAGATGCCGTTCCCTTCGAGCATGCTGTTGCGCGGGTTGCCTTCGCCCGAGCCGACCCAGACGATGTCCGGGTTCGGCTGGAAGACCGAGACCGAGCCGATCGAGGCCACGGGCTGGTCGTCGAAGACCGGGTTCCAGGTGAGGCCGCCGTTGACGGACTTCCAGACGCCGCCGGCGGCGGTGCCGACGTAGAGGAGGTCGGGGTCGGATTCGACGCCGGTCACCTCGGCCACCCGGCCGCTCATGGCGGCGGGACCGATGGAGCGGACCGACAGTCCGGCGAGGAGATCGGGATCGACCTGGGCGGTGAGCGGGAACGCGGCAAGCAGTGCGACGAGCGCGAGAGCGGGTCTGCGCATCCTGGCCTCCGGGAGGGGAAGGGAGAGATCGAGGGTCCAGCGAAGCTGGCGCGACATCAGGGGTAACTGATAGCGCAGCTTCGCCGGACCGGTCAACCTGCAGAGACTACTTGGCGTCCTGCTTGAGGAGCTCCTCGGAGCGGCGGAGCATCTCGTCCTCCGGGATGTCCTCCACGTGGGTGGAGATGGTCCAGACGTGGCCGAACGGGTCTTCGAGGGTGCCCGAGCGGTCGCCGTAGAACTGGTTCTGGACGGCCCGCAGCTCCTTGCCGCCGGCCGCGATCGCGCGCGGGAAGACCTCATCCACGTTCTCGACGTAGATCATGAGCGAGACTCCGGCGCCGCCGAGGGTCTGCGGGCTGCGGAAGCCCATCTGCGGGTGCTCGTCGGCGAGCATGACCGGCGAGTCGCCGATCTTGATCTCGGCGTGGCCTATCGAGCCGTCGGGGCCGTCCATCCGCAGCAGCTCGGTGGCTCCGAAGGCCTGCTTGTAGAAGTCGAGGGCGCGGGCCGCGCCTTTCACGACCAGGTAGGGCGTGACGGAGTGGTAGCCATCGGGGATCGGCTTGCTGGACATGCTTGACCTCCTTTTCGTTCGCAGGAGCCCGTGGGGCCCGGGCGGGCATCGGGCCCGAAGTATATATCCTTCGGGACGGAACGCAGGGGGCCTCCGCCGTCCGCATCCGGGATGGCGGCCCCGTGAAAGTCACGCATGCTCATGCGCTGGCGGAGCCGGCCGCGGAGGTCTAAGCTTTCTTCAGGTCGGGCGGGGGAGGCTCCTCGGGGGTGCCTGAGGGCGATCGGAGGGAGGGAAGGAGAAGGCAGACTTCTGTTTCGTCAGTTTTGCGGCTGGGTTGGGTCGCAGGTCACTCGAAAATCAGAAGTCTGGGCACGGGGAGCCGCCATGCGGCTCCCCGTGTTGCGTTTGGGCCAGACGCTGACCTGGTCCGGCGAGCGGGGCTGTGCCGCCACGCCTCGTGGCGCGGCGCCACAGCCGGGGAGCGGGTCATCCCCGGCCGTGGCGAGGCGCCACGCCTCGTGGCACGGCGCCACAATCGGGGAGCGGGTCATCCCCGGCCGTGGCGAGGCGCCACACCTCGTGGCGCGGCGCCACAGTCGGGGAGCGGGTCATCCCCTGCTGTGGCGCGGCCGCCCCGCGCGTGGCGCGGCGCCACGGTCGGGGAGCGGGTCATCCCCGGGGCTGGCGTGGCGGCCCCAGCGCATGAATCCGCCAGCCTGACGTCATCCGGCCGGGCCGTCCCTCTCGTAGAGCCCCGCATGCATCCGGCTCTCGAAAGGACGGCCCCGCCATGAGTCTCAGCGTCACCCTCCGTTACCCCAACGGCGGCGAGATGATCGCCGCCGGCTCGGACCTGCGCATCCAGTGGGACGTGTCCGGAGCCACCTCGCAGCGGCTCCAGTATTCGGTGGACAACGGCGCCAACTACTCGCCGATCGTCACCGGCCTCCCGGGAACGCAGACCGAATACGTCTGGAGGGTGCCGGCCGCGCTCGTGCCCGCGGGTCAGACCAGTGTGCTCGCCGCCATCCGGGTGATCGCTCGCGACGACGTCGCCGGCACCACCGCCCAGGACACCAGCAACTTCTTCTTCACCATCTTCCTGGTCATCCCGTCGATCGTCTCGGTCAGCCCCGCGGCCGGACCGCTCGGCGGCGGCACCCAGGTGACGATCAACGGTCAGAACTTCGCCAGCGGCGCCCGGGCGCGCTTCGGCGGCGTGGACGCCACCCAGACCACGTTCCTCAGCCCGACCCAACTCCTCGCCACCACCCCGGCCACGACCGCGGCGGGGCGGGTCAACGTGCGGGTGGTCAACCCCGACGGCCAGTTCGGCGTCCTGAACGACGGCTTCGAGTATCAGGTCGTGCCGGCCCCGGCGCTGTTCTCGCTCTCGCCGGTCTTCGGCCCGCTGGCCGGCGGCACGGACGTGACGATCAACGGCCAGAATTTCGTGGCCGGCGCCCGGGCGCGGTTCGGCGGCGTGGACGCGACCCAGACCACATTCCTCGGCTCGACCCAGCTCCGCGCCACTACGCCGGCCACGGCCACGGCGGGGTTCGTCAACGTCAAGGTGACGAACCCGGACGGCCAGGCCGGGTCGCTTTCCGGCGCTTTCGAGTACCGGCTGCCGCCGGCGCCTGTCCCGACCTCGCTCTCGCCCGTGGCCGGACCGCTCGGCGGCGGCACCCAGGTGACGATCAACGGCCAGAATTTCGTCAACGGCGCGGTGGCGCGCTTCGGCGGCATAGACGCGCCGACGATCTTCCTGAGCTCGTCGCAGCTCCGCGCCACCACGCCGGCCATGGCCGCGGCGGGGTCGGTCAACGTCCGGGTGACCAACCCGGACGGCCAGTTCGGGTCTCTGTCCAACGCCTTCGAGTACCGCGTTCCGCCGGTCCCGTCGATCACCGCGTTGTCGCCCACCTTCGGCCCGGTGGGCGGCGGCACCGAGGTGACGATCAACGGTCAGAATTTCGTGACCGGGGCCCGGGCGCGTTTCGGCGGCCTGGACGCCCAGACGACGTTTCTCGGCCCGACGCAGGTCCGCGCCGTCACGCCAGTCGCCATGGCCGCCGGTCGGGTCACGGTGCGCGTGGTCAACCCGGACGGCCAAGCCGCCGTGCTGACCGACGGCTTCGAGTACCGGCTCGGCCCGGCGCCGCGGATCGACAGTGTCATCCCCGGCCGCGGTCCGGCCCCGACCTCGATCCCGGTGACGGTCTTCGGCGCCAACTTCGCGGTCGGCTGCACGGTGCGCTTCGGCGGCGTGGACTCGCCGCGGGTCACGGTCCAGAACGCGGGACAACTGACCGCCGACACGCCGGCCCCGGCGGCGCCCGGGGTCGTGAACGTCCGCGTCACGAATCCGGACGGCCAGTCGTTCGTCGCCACGAACGCGTTCCGCTACGACGAGGCTCCGACCGTGGTGCAGGTGTCGCCGCCCGAGGGCCCGGTGACCCAGAGCCCGCGCCAGACCGTGACGATCACCGGCACCGGCTTCCAGGCCGGCGCCCGGGTCCGCTTCGGCAACGGCGACTCCCCGCAGGCCGACGTTCAGAACGCGACCACGATCCAGGCCCTGGTGCCCGACGGCCTCACGGCGGGATTCGTGGCGGTCGTGGTGACCAACCCCGACGGCCAGAAGGGTCGACTGGACAACGGCTTCCGCTACCTGGGACCGCGCCAGGCGCTGCGCGCCCGCATCTCGCGCGTCACGCCGTCCACGGTGCTGGAGGGGATCGGCAACGAGCTCACGATCCGCGGGCGCAACCTGGTGGCCGCGTTCGGCGAGGGGCTGATCTGCTTCCACGCTCCGGCCACGGATCTGGCCGTGATCGAGACCACGCCCGTGACCATGTCCACCGATCCCGCGACCCAGGAGGATACGGTCAAGCTCGTCGTCACCGTGCGGGTGGTCAAGCCGGGCGGGCTCGGCCTGCTCGAGCGGCTGCCGATCCAGGTCATCGCCAGCCGGCGGAGCAACGCGAAGAAGGACCTGCTGGTCGAGACCAGCCGCCAGATGTTCACCGTGGTGCCGCGCACGCTGCCGGTCGCCTTCGGCTTCACCGCCCGGATGAACCGCGGCGCCGCGAACACCGTCATCGTGGCGGGGCGCAATCTCCAGGGCACCCGGATCGAGGTCGAGCACGGCCAGGGCGCGCTCATCCGCCTCGACGACCAGAAGGTGATGGACGACCGGCTCGTGGTCGGAGTCCTGAGCATCGCCGCCGAGGCCGCGGCGGCCCCGGTCTTCCTGCGCCTGCTGGACGCGCAGTCGGCGCTCGTCGGCCGGTTCCAGATGGCGATCGAGGATCCGCCGCCGCTCCCGCCTCTCGACGATCCCGAGGCCGCGCCGGGCGATCCGGGCGTCCGCCTGGAGCCCGTGGGCGGCCAGGTGGTCGTGGGCTCGCCGAAGGAGAGGATGACGGCGTACGACCTGAGCACCCGCACCTACCTGGCGCGGGGGACCCCGGACTTCGCGAGCGCCAATCTGGTGGTGGGGGTCACGATCCCGATCGTGGACGTCGGCATCGAGATCCCGCTCTTCGACGAGGTGCGGCTGCTGCCGTTCTTCGACCGCGCCAACGGCCTGCTCGCGGACGTGCCCACGCAGGCCCGGGTCGGGCGGATCTTCACGGTGCGCTCGGTCGCGCTGCTCCTGGTGATCCGCGTGTCGCTGCGGATCCAGGTCCAGGTGGCGCTCTTCGTGGGCGTGCAGGTCGATCCGTTCCAGGACTTCCAGTTCGGCGAGAGCTTCAACGAGTTCCCCGGCGAGCTGCCCGGGCCGATCTTCGATCCGGCGGGCACGCTCGTGGTCTCGATCAGCGTCTCGGTGACGGTCAGTCTGGCGGTGTCGTTCCTCCTCGCCCTGGTGCGGCCCGACGGCCGGCTGAAGACGCTCGCCGCGTTCGACCTCGACCTGTCGATCCGGCTCTCGTCCGACGGCCGCCAGCGCCTCCAACTCGGGGCGAGCCTCTACGTGCGCGCGCAGATCCTGGGCGTGACGCCGTTCTTCCCGGCGGCCACGCAGGCTGTCCAACTGATCAGCGACGGCACGGTGCCGGACCGGGCCGGCTACCGCGCCTACTACTTCGCGCGCTCCGCGGCGACCGGGGTCTGCCTCGGCCTGCGCAGCCGGCTGCAGCTCTTCTTCTCCAGCAACGGCGAGACCGACGACGCGCCGCTCGACCTCGGGCTGGAGCCGATCGTCTGCATCGAGGTGAAGGCCAACGCCAGCCTGCGAGGGTTGACCCTGGTCTCGGATCCGCCGGCGACCGGCGTGCCGCTCGTGCTCAGCCTCAATACGTCGGATCGCAGCCGGGCCCGCATCCGCGCTCTGATCACCGGGACCACGACCGAGGTCAAGCCTCCGGACGTGACGTTCGAGTTCGCGCCCATGCCGGAGGGCTCGGCGCCGTCGGTACGCCTGGAGACGGACGCCAACCAGGATACGTCCGCCGTCGCGCTGGCGGGCGGGACCGGAGAGGTCCGCGGGCTGCTCACGACCGCCGGTGCGGGCAGCGGTGTGCTCCCGAGCTCGGTGCTGGGCTTCGTCGTGGAACGCTTCCTCGCCGCCGGGCAGCCGCCGAGGGTGATCTCGGCCGCGCTCAAGACGGCGGTCCAGGCTCTCAACGAGATCACCGTGGAGCTGGCGGCGAAACCGATCCCGCGGCCCGAGCCGTTCCAGCCGCTGGAGACGGTGAAGCCGCTGAGCCTGAAGGTGAGCGGAGTCGCCGGCCTGGTGCCGCCGCAGCTCAAGCTGCGCATCAAGAGGGACGCGGTCGTCACCTTCGTCGATCCGCTGGTCCGGGCGCTGGCCGTCCCGAAAGTCACGTCCGCGCTGCAGGCGGGGAGGATGTTCTCCGAGGCTCCCGACGCGCGGCTGCGCCGCTTCTTCTCGGGCAGCCTGGTGTCGGCGGCGGGGCAGCCGGCGCCGGATCTCCCGTTCAATCTCGACGTGGCCGCCGCGCGGAGCGGGCCGGTCGAGGTGACTCCCGTCACGCTCGCGGCCAACAACAGGGAGACCCTCAGCGCGGCGCTCGTACCGCCGGGCGGAGTCGATCCCATGGCGCGGACGCGTGTGACGATCCGCTTCTCGATCACCGTGGATCCGGCCAGCCTGCCGGCCGGCACGACGGTGAGCGTGAACGTACCCTCTCCGGAGGTGACGTTCGAGGTGAGCCAGCCCGAGACCTACGAGGAGTACTACCGCGTGCTGACGCCCTGCGTGAACGCGCGGACAATGGTCTTCGAGGCGTTCCTGACCGGTTTCCAGCAGGGCCTGAAGGGGCTTGCGACGGCCGCCGACCTCGACCGCTATCTCAAGTCGAAAGGCGAGGATCTCTTCCGGCAGTCCGTGGACAGGGTCCGGGCGGGCACCGGCGACGACCGGCAGCTCTACTGGAGCCGGCTCACCGCGATCGCCATGCTGCGGCGGACCCTTCAGGCCGGGGGGCAGACGCCCGCGTTCATCGAAGACCGGGTGAAGGCTTTCGAGGACGCCTCCCGCGGCTTCACCACGATCGACTTCTCGGCCGCCCCGGCCGGCGCGAGCAAGGTCCTGTTCACCGGCTTCGATCCGTTCCTCCTCTTCCTCAATCCGGCGCGGGGCAACCCGGCGGGCCTGGCGGCGCTCAAGCTGCGCGACCGGGCCATGGCGACGCCGTCCCTCAAGGATGCCTACATCCAGACCTGCGTCTTCCCGGTGCGCTGGCGCGACTTCGACGCCGGGGTCGTCGAGCGCATCCTCCAGCCGCAGATCAACGGGGTGGACATGCTCGTGACCTCGAGCGAGGGGAGGAGCCTCTACTACGACCTCGAGGCGTACGCCGGCAAGAACCGGAGCGACGATCGGACCCCCGACAACCTCGCCGAGATGTTCACGCAGCCGAACCCCGGAACGGCCGAGTTCCTGGACTCGACCCTGCCCTACTCCGGAGTGATCACCCGGGGCGACCTGAAGCTCGACGGGCCGGACGGCGCTCTCGCGGAGTCCTTCATCCTGAACCAGGGCTTCTCCCGGCGGCCCGGCGCGGGCGCCATGCCGGTGGGCCGCTCCTCCGGCATGGCGCCGGACCCCGACTGCTACCTGAAGCTGCCGCTCGATCCGGACATGCCGCCGACCCAGGACCTGGATCAACCGCCGCAGATCGGCCAGGCCGCGGGCGGCACGAACGACATCTCGATCGTCGGCTCGGGCGGCGGCTTCCTCTCCAACGAGGTCTACTACCGGGCCTCGGCGCTGCGCTTCGCGATGCGCAAGACCCTGGCCTCGGGCCACATCCACCTGCCGGTCTTCCAGGACGTGGACGTGCCGGCGAAGAGGACCCTCCTGTTCAACGGCGTCGGCGAGCTGCTGAAGCGCCTCCTCGCCGAGCTGCGCCGGTCCTCCAAGCTGCCGCCGCTCAGGATCACCCGCCTCAGCCTGAAGGCGAAGCCGAACGTCCTCTCCCAGGCCGTGACGGTCCAGGCGGACAACTCGAGCGGCACCACGCGCCTCGACATCCGCAAGGTCCAGATCTATCAGGCCGGCACCCCGTTCCGGTTGAGCGTGCCGAGCCCGCAGCCCTTCTCCGTCGATCCAGGCAAGACCGTGCCGGTGACAAACGTCCAGATCCTGGCCGGAGCGACGCCGGGGAGGGTGACGTTCTATGGCCTCACGGTGCTGATGCTGGGCGACAACGACGTGCCGCTGCTCCGCGTCGAGGTGGCGGCCAAGCTGGCGCCGCCCTCGATCTCCAGCCTCATGCCGACCAAGGCCAAGGTCACCGCGCCGGTCGTGATCGAGGGCAAGAACTTCATCGCGCCGCTGACGGTGCAGTTCAACACCGTTCCGGCGGTCGCGACGATCGTCTCCCCGACCCGGATCACCACCAACGTCCCCGCCGGTGCGACGACGGGGCCGTTGGAGATCGAAACGCCCTTCGGCCGGGTGAGCCGGACGTTCACGGTGGGGTAAGGCCCGGGACGGGACACGCTTTTCCGGGGGGTGGTATCCGGAAGTGGATTGCGCGATACTCCCCCTCCGGAAAATCATGCCTCTGCCGATCAACATCCACGACCTGCTTCACGGCGAGACCGTCGAGTCGGAGCGGCTGGAGCTCAAGGCGGGTTGGAACCCCGAGAGCGTGCTGCACACGCTCTGCGCCTTCGCCAACGACTTCCACAACCTGGGCGGCGGCTACATTGTGCTTGGAGTCGCCGAGCGCGACAGTGCTCCGGTCCTGCCGCCGGCGGGGCTCTCCAGGGATGCCATCGACCGGCTCCAGAAGGACCTCCTGAACCTCGGCAACAGCGCGATTCAGCCTCCTTACCACGCGCTCGCCGAACCCTACACCATCGACGGCAGGCACATCCTCGTGCTGTGGGCCCGCGGCGGCCAGACCCGGCCCTACAAGGCGCGCGTTTCCCTGGCGAGGTCCACGACGGAGATGGCGTATTACATCCGCAAGGGCTCGAGCACCACAAAGGCCCGCAGCGCCGAGGAGCGCGAGCTGTTCTCGCTGGCGGCCACGGTCCCGTTCGACGACCGGATGAACCAGCAGGCCGATCTCTCGGATCTCTCCCGGGATCTCATCGTCGAGTTCCTCGACGAGATCGGAAGCGAGCTGGCGAAGCCGGCGCGCAGGATGTCTCTGGAGACGCTCGGGAGACAACTCGGCATCGTGAGCGGTCCCAGGGAGGCGCCGCTTCCGGTCAACGTCGGCCTGTTGTTCTTCAGCGAGCATCCGGAACGCTTCTTCCCTGCCACGCAGATCGACGTGGTGTGGTTCCCGGACGGAGCCGGAGGCGACGTCTTCGAGGAGAAGGTCTTCAAGGGGCCGCTGGCGCGCATGACCCGGGAAGCGCTCGAATACATCCGCCGCAACTATCTCAGCGAGACCGTCATCAAGCACCGTGACCGCGCCGAGGCGACGCGGGTGGAGAACTTCCCCTACGGCGCGATCGAGGAGGCTCTCGTCAACGCGGTCTATCACCGCAGCTATGAGGAGCGGGAGCCGGTCGAGGTGCGCATCTCGCCGGCGGAGCTGGTCGTGGTCAGCTACCCGGGACCGGACCGATCGATCCGGCGCCAGGATCTCGAGCGCGGCAAAGCCGCGGCCCGCCGCTACCGCAACCGCCGCATCGGCGAGTTCCTGAAGGAACTGGACCTCACCGAAGGGCGGTCGACCGGCATTCCGAAGATCCTGAGAGCGATGAAGACGAACGGTTCGCCCGCTGCCGCCTTCGAATTCGACGAGGACCACTCGTACTTCATCACCCGCTTGCCGGTGCATCGCATGGCGAAGACGCGGCCTCCGCGCGCTTCCGCGCCTACCCCTCAAGTCACCCCTCAAGTCACCCCGCAAGTCGAGAGGCTTCTTGGCGGCCTGGAAGGAGAGAGGACCCGATCGGAGCTCATGGCGGTGATCGGTCTCAAGGACCGGATGCACTTCGCGCGCGAGTATCTCGAACGGGCCCTGGAGGCTGGCTTGATCGAATACACGATCCCCGAGAAGCCCAACAGCCGCCTGCAGCGGTACCGGCTCACCGAGGCCGGCCGGGCCTGGCTGGCGGCCCGGCATCCCTGACTAGATCGTGATCTTCGTGCCGTCGAACTTCGTGAACGTGAAGCCGTCGAAGCGCTCGTTGTAGAGCCCCCGCTGGTCGCGCAGGAGGCTGATCGCGATGGCCTCGCCGAGCTTGAGCGACTCCATGGCGTCCGTGCGCCAGTGCGCGCCGGCCATGTTGCGGCCGGTCGCCACGTTCGAGGCCAGCTTGTTGAGCTCCCCGCCCACGGTCAGCTCCGGCCCGTCGTAGGAGGAGTGGTCCAGGTCCAGGCCGTCCGCGGTCGGGATCACCGGCCGCGAGATCACGAAGCTCTCGTCGAACACGGCCTTGAGGATGGTTACGCACGCCCCCGCCACCGTGGCGTGGCCCGCCGTGTAGGACGGATGGAGCGGCGAGCCCTCCACGTAGGCCATCGGCAGCAGGTAGGTCCCGTTCTTCGAGTACAGCCGGTCGAGCACCGGCGAGTCGAGCACGTCCTTGTGCAGGATCCCGGGGTAGCGGTTGTGGACGACCTGGTTGTGCACCCGGCCGGCGAACGCCTCCGGCCGCAGCCGGCGGTGCACGAACCACTTCTGATACCAGGTGGCCTTGAGCGCCCGCGTCGCCACCTCGCAGAGCAGGGTCTTGCGATAGGGGTCGCCAAAGGTCACGAAGCCGTACTGGTTGCTCGACTTGTAGTAGGGGCTGCCGGCGTTGGCCGGGCAGCCCAGGCCGGCGCCCGAGGCGTCGAACGGCTCCGGCGGCGCGCCGAGGATCAGCGAGGCCGAGAAGTAGGCCTGGAACAGGACGTCCATGTGGACCCAGGTGGACAGGTCCCGGATCGTCTGCACGTAGCGCCGCACCGGCGCCTTCGGCGCGAAGCTGATCGCGTTGCCCTTCTGGGCGTTCAGCCAGTCGTCGTAGTCGGTGAGATAGTCGATCCCGGGCAGGCGGGTGTTGATGCGCCGCTCCACGTTCTCGGCGCCGAGCGGCGCGTCCATCCATAGGAACTGGGAGAGGTACGGCCCCTTGGCGCAGCCGGGCAGCGGGTCGCGGAAGAGCGTCTCGGGCGCGACCAGGCCGCGCTTGCGCAGGCCGCGGAAGTCCGACAGCCGGTTGAGGTCGGCGCAGGCCGCCGCTGCGTCGGCGCTGCCGGCGAACTCGTCGAGCTTGACGTCGCGGAGCTCCGCCATCCAGTAGAGCTCGGTGATCTCGCCCGCCGCCTGGGCGCTGGCGAGCGCCGGTGCCGGCGGAGCGGTGTAGGTCTGCGCGTCCACCCCCTCGAGGTCGAAGGAGAGGCCGGCCTGCGGATTGATGAAGCGCCGGCCGCCGCCCTGCGGGATCGCTTCGAAGTCGTCCGGATCGCCGGTGCCCACGGCATGGAGGAGAGCGGCGTAGGAGTCGAGGTCCACCTCGCCGAATTCGTTGTGATCCAGGCCCTTGGAGAAGTTGCCGAGGTGATTCGGGTAGCGCGTCTCGTCGCCGTTGCTCTTGTGGACCGCTTCGGGCATGTCGCGGTTGAGCTTCGCCGCGTTGTTCCGGATCTGGTACATGCGCTCGCGGCGGGCGCTCGGCTTGGCGCCCTTGCGCGCCGGCTCGGCGGCGTCCGGCAACTGGGCTTCGAGGGCCGCGGGACCGGTGAGCCCGGCTGCGGCCGCGGCGGCGACGGTTCCAACGCCACCGAGGAACCGGCGACGGCTGAGAGAGGTCTCTTCGGACATGGATACTCCTTTACCTCGGACGTGAGGCCGACACTATACCTAGGTGCGTCCAGAACCCGGAAGGGGAGACAGCCGTAGAATCCGGCAGATTCCAGGAGGAACCCGAATGCGGAAAGCCTGCTCGCTGTTGCCGATCCTCCTTCTCGTTCTGCTCGCGGCGCCGGTCCGCGCCCAGGAGACGCAGAAGGAACCCGCCAAAGAGGACAAGAACGCGAAGCCGCCGGAGGAGAAGGTTTCCACCACCCGGCACACGATCACGCTCGGCGGCCAGGCGATCGCCTACACGGCCACCGCCGGCAACCTGGTCCTCAAGGACGAGGAGGGGAACGCCAAGGCCTCGGTCTTCTACGTGGCCTACACGAAGGACGGGGTGAAGGACCCCGGCGACCGGCCGGTCACGTTCAGCTTCAACGGCGGGCCGGGCGCGGCTTCGCTCTGGGTCCACCTGGGCGCCTTCGGGCCGCGCCGGGTGGAGCGCACAAAGGAGGGCATGGGCCTGCCGCCGCCCGGCCGGCTGGTCGACAACGAATACTCGCTGCTCGACGTCACCGACCTCGTGTTCATCGACCCGGTGAGCACCGGCTACAGCCGGCCGGCTCCGGGACAGGACGTGAAGCAATTCCACGGCGTGCGCCAGGACATCGAGTGGGTGGCGGAGTTCATCCGGCTGTGGATCACCCGCAACGAGCGCTGGGCGTCGCCCAAGCTCCTGGCCGGCGAAAGCTACGGCACCACCCGCGCCGCCGGCCTCGCCCAGTTCCTCGCCGAGCGCTACGGCATGATGCTCAACGGCGTGGTGCTCGTCTCCTCCGTCCTCAACTGGCAGAACCAGGAGTTCAACGTCGGCAACGACATGCCGTACATTCTCCACCTGCCGACCTACGCCGCCACCGCGTGGTATCACAGGAAGCTGCCGCCCGACCTCCAGGGCGATCTGCGGAAGACGCTCGACGAGGTCGAGACCTTCGCGCGCGGCGAGTACGCGCTCGCGCTGCTCCAGGGTGACCGGCTGGCGCCGGAGAAGCGGCGGGAGATCGCCGCCCGGGTGGCGCGCTACACCGGCCTGTCTCCGGACTACGTGGAGCGCTCCAACCTGCGGATCGAGATCTACCGCTTTACCAAGGAGCTGCTGCGCGGCGAGGGGAAGACGGTCGGCCGGCTCGACACCCGGTTCACCGGCTCGGACCTCGACGCGGTGGGTGAGGAGCCGGAGTACGACCCGGCCTCGACCTCGACCGACGGCCCCTACGTCGCCATGGTCAACGACTACTTGAGGCGCGAGCTGGGCTACAAGGAGGACCGCCCCTACGAGCGGCTCGCCATGGTCTGGCCCTGGAGCTGGGCCGGGTTCGAGAACAAGTACGTCAACCTCGCCGAGAACCTGCGCAAGGCCATGACGAGGAACCCCGACCTCCAGGTGCTCTTCACCTGCGGCTACTACGACCTGGCCACGCCTTACTTCGACTCGGTCTACACCGTGGACCACCTGGGCCTGGCGGAGTCTCTGCGCGGCCATGTGAAGCTGGCCTACTACGAGGCGGGCCACATGATGTACATCCGCGAGGCGGACCACGCGAAGCTGAAGAAGGACATCGCGGACTTCATCAAGGCGTCGACGGGGAAGCGCTGAGGCCTACTCAAAAAGGCGGCCGGGGGGGACTGACCCCCGGCCGTATGGAGGGTGCTACTACCGCGGGTCTCGGGTCTACCGGACCCGGGTCTGCAGCGTGACGGTCGAAGCGTGCGGCTCCGACGTCGTGTTCCTGGCCTTCGCGCGGGCGCGACCCAGCGACGGCAGCAGGCGGCTCCAGTCGGGAGTCAGGGCCTGCCGCAGGATCGGTCCGAGGATCGACGGGTGGAAGAGCGCCTCCATCGGGTCCAGCATGTGGTTGACGCGCTGGAACCGCTTGAAGACCTCGGGGCTCTTCGGGATCAGTTGCATGATCTGATCGATGTACCAGTGCATCACGCGGACCTTCGGCGTGATCTCGCCGCCCTGGGTGGCCGGCCAGCGCAGGTCCTCGCCGGTGGCCAGCGCGAACGGCGCCTCGACCAGCTTCGCGATCTTCTTGAAGAACGGCTGGGTGACGAGCGGGCCGTCGCCGCACTCCCTGAGCCAGGCGCCCAGCTCCAGGGCCGACAGGCTGGTCAGCGTCATGCCCTGGCCGTAGACCGGGTTGAAGCCGCACACCGCGTCGCCCAGGGCCACGAAGCCCTGCGGCAGGCGCTCCAGCTTGTCGTAGTGGCGCAGCCGGTTGGCGGTGCGGCGGAAGCCGCGGATGCCGGTCAGCGGACGCGCGTTGCGGATCGCGTTGTAGATCTCCGGCGACGGGAGGCTCTTGACGAACTGCAGGAAGCCCTCCTCGTCGGTCGGCGGATAGTCGCGCATCACGCCGGCCACGCTCACCAGCCATCGATTGCCCTCGATCGGCTGGATGACGCCGGCGCGCGGCTGGTACGGCGGCCGGTTCAGGAGCAGCATGACCTTCCAGTCGGCCTCCCAGCCGGCCGGCGGCTCATAGACCCGCGAGGCGTAGCCCCAGAAGGCGTCCACCACCGTCTCCTCCGGCGCCGCGTAACCGATCCCGGTCAGCCAGCCCGGGGTTTCGGAGGTCCGGCCGCTGGTGTCGACCACCAGGTCGGCGTGGAGGACCGTCTCCTCGGCCGCCTCGGCGTCGTTCCGGTTGCGCGGGCGGACCCGCACGCCGGTCACCTTCTCGCGGGACTCGTCGGCCACCAGGCCGCAGACCTCGTGTCCCTCGACGACCGAGACCTTCGGCAGCTCCAGCAGATGCCGCCGGATCGTGGATTCGAGGAGCGGCCGGGTGAAGGTGCAGACCTCCAGGCCCATCGGGTCCTTCGGCGACCAGCCCCAGCGGTAGAGCACGCGCAGGTCCTTGCCCTGGTCCACGACATGGCTGCCGGCCTCGAGCAGGTCGGCCTTGACCCCGGGGAACAGCTCGTCGATGACCTGCATGCCCCGCTGGAGGATGAAATGGAGGTGCCGGGCCTGCGGAACGCCCGGCCGGTTTTCCTGGCCGGCGGGCAGATAGTCCCTCTCGACGATACAGACTTCGTCGAAGTGATCGGCCAGGACGCGGGCGGCCACCATGCCGCCGATGCTGCCGCCGATGACGACGGCCTGGCGACGGGCACCTTCCGACTGCTCCATCCGCTGGTGCAACCTCCTGCCGTACAGCATGGGGTCCTCTCTTTCCGTTCGCGGGAGCTTGGCCGCTAAATTCGTACGACTTCTATAACCTGATATGTGCACGACCAGTGCCAGAGCGAGCCGCGTTCAAACCTTTGATAACCTGATGACGTTTGCGGGGTTACGTTCCCCTCAACCGAGCCATGAAACTGACAATCCTTGGCAGCTCCGGAGGCTACTCCGGACCCGAAAATCCCAGCAGCGGCTTCCTCGTGGAGCACGCCGGAGCCCGTCTCTGGATCGACGCCGGCCACGGCACCTTCAGCGCGCTGCAGCGCCGGATCGGCGTCACCGAGATCGATGCGATCCTGATCAGCCACGTCCACGCCGACCACTGCGTGGACCTCTACGCCTTCAACATCGCCATGCGGTTCCACGAGCAGGGCGTCCTCCGCCGGAGTCTCTACTGTCCTCTGGAGGTGTGGCAGAGGATGCCGCTGCTGATCGGCGATCCGCCCGAAGGTGAGAAGGGCTTCGGCCAGAGCTTCGATCTCCATCCCGTCGAGACCGGCGGCACCGTGGAGATCGCCGAGGCCGGAGGTCTCCGCGTCCGCTTCCTCCGCACCGACCACCCGAACTACTGCCTGGCCATGCGCCTGGAGTCCGACGAGGGCGTCCTCACCTACTCGGCCGACACGGGCCCCGGAACCGACCTCGCCGGCTTCGCCAGGGGCAGCGACCTGCTGCTCTGCGAGGCGACCTACCAGGAGGGCCGCGTGGGAGCGCCGGTCCACCTCACCGCCCGCCAGGCGGGGGAGACGGCGAGCCGCGCCGGGGCCGGCCGCCTCGTCCTGACCCACGTCTGGCCGGAATTCGACCCGCGCCGCTCCGTCGAGGAGGCCCGGGCCGCGGCCGGGGTGACCGCCGGCGTGACGGTCGATTGGGCCGCTCCCGGAGCCACCTTCGAGGTGCGCCGGAGCTGACGCCGGGCGGATCGGGATCCTTTCGTTCATCGCTTATCTACTCTGTGCCATCCGGCGCTTGGTTCTTTCATTTGAAGGGCTGCCGAAATTTGTCCGTGTCGTTGGGCAAAGTCTGTCAGCCGATCGTCAGGAGAGCGTCAGGACGGATTGAGCGAGCCGCAGACGGCATCTCAGCCCGGCGCCCGGCCGTTCCTTCTTACATAGAGATACGGAGAAGTTTGCAAACGGTTGGGCTGCAACCCCCGGCCGCCGCATCCGTACCAGGGAGAAAGATCCCGGGGAGGCGTCCGCCTGCCCTCTGTCCATTTCTTTCCTGGAGGTTTCATGTCGAACCGTTTCCTGCTCTTCTGCGTGGCCGTCCTGTTCGCCTGCGCCGGCGCGGCCTCGGCCCAGACCAAGCTTCTCCGGTTCCCGGACATCTCCGGGGACAAGGTCGTCTTCACCTATGCCGGTGACCTCTGGACGGCTTCGGCCGCCGGCGGCGCGGCCACCCGCCTGACCGCCCATCCCGGGCTGGAGCTGTTCGCGAAGTTCTCGCCGGACGGCAAGTGGATCGCCTTCCTGGGCCAGTACGACGGCGACGAGCAGGTCTACGTGATCCCTTCGACCGGCGGCGTCCCGAAGCAGCTCACCTGGTATCCGGCCCGCGGCCCGCTGACGCCGCGCTGGGGCTATGACAACCAGGTGCTCGGCTGGACCCGCGACGGCAAGTCGGTCCTCTTCCGCTCGATGCGGGAGGGTTGGGACCTGTCCGACACCCGGCTCTACACCGTGCCGGTCGACGGCGGCCTGGGCGAGCCGCTGCCCATGCCGGTCTCGGGCGCGGGCGACTTCTCGCCGGACGGCAAGCAGGTCGCCTACACGCCGATCGCGCGCGACTTCCGCACCTGGAAGCGCTACCAGGGCGGCTGGGCCCAGGACCTCTACATCTTCAATCTCGCGACCCACGAGACGAAGAACATCACCTCGAACCCGCGCACCGACCGCGACCCGATGTGGGTCGGCGACAAGATCTTCTTCAACTCCGACCGCACCGGCACCCTGAATCTCTATGCCTACGACGTGGCGAGCGGCGCCGTCGAGCCGGTCACGAAGAGCACGCAGTGGGACGTGCGCTGGCCGAGCACGGACAACGTCGGGAAGATCGTCTATGAAATGGACGGCGAGCTTCACGTCCTCGATACGCAGAGCCGGCAGGAGCGCTACATCCCGATCCAGGTGCCGTACGACGGTCTCTACGACCGGCCGTCCCGGGTCTCGGCGGCCCGGAACGTCGAGGACTTCGCGCTGTCGCCCAAGGGCGAGCGGGCGCTGTTCGTGGCGCGCGGCGACATCTTCACCGCGCCGGTCGAGAAGGGTCCGACCCGGAACCTGACCCGCACCTCCCGGTACCACGACAAGTGGGCGCGCTGGGCGCCGGACGGCCGGAAGATCGCCTTCATCTCCGACCGCACCGGCGAGGAGGAGGTCTGGCTGATCGACCAGGACGGCACCGGCAAGCCCGAGGCGCTCACCAGCGGCGGCAAGGCCATGCGCTACGCGCCCGAGTGGGCGCCGGACGGCAAGCGCATCGCCTTCAGCGACAAGGACGGCCGGCTCTACATCCTCACCGTGGCCGACCGCAAGCTGGCCCAGATCGCCGACGACGACTTCGGCATGATCCGCGACTACGTCTGGTCTCCCTGCGGCGGCCATCTCGCGTTCTCGAAGACCGACCCGAACGGCTTCCGCTCGATCTGGATCTGGAGCGCGGAGGACGGCAAGCTCCACCGCGTGACCTCCGAGCAGTTCCACGAGTCCAGCCCGGCCTGGGACCCGAAGGGCGAGTACCTCTATTACATGAGCGCCAGGAGCTTCGCGCCCCAGCTCGACACCTTCGAGCTCAACTTCGCCAACAACAAGAACACCGGCATCTTCGGGGTCGCGCTGCGCAAGGACCTGAAGAGCCCGCTCCCCTTCGAGAGCGACGAGGTGACGGTCGGCGAGAAGGACGGCGAGAAGAAGGACGACAAGGCGGCCGACAAGAAAGACGAGAAGAAGGACGAGGCGAAGCCCGAGAAGAAGGGCTACACGAAGATCGACTTCGATGGCCTGGGCGAGCGGGTGGTGCGCGTGCCGGTGTCCGCGGACAACTACGACGGCCTCAGCGTCACCAAGGACGGCAACCTCCTCTATTTGAAATTCCCCTCCTTCTTCCTGGGCCGCGAGGACGGCGTGGAGACCGCTCTCAAGATCTACTCGCTCAAGGACCGCAAGGAGTCGACCCTGGTCGAGGGTGTCGGCGGCGGCTACCAGATCTCGATGGATGGCTCGAAGATCCTGGTCCAGCAGGGCGGCCAGTACAACCTGATGGACGCGGCCCCGAACGGCGCCGACTCGAAGAAGCCCATCGCGACCGACGGTCTGGCCGTGGACCGGGTCCCGTCCGAGGAGTGGGCGGAGGTCTTCGACGAGGTCTGGCGGCGCTACCGCGACTTCTTCTACGTCGAGAACATGCACGGCTACGACTGGGCGGCGCTACGGGAGCAGTACCGGCCTCTGGTGGCCTACGTCGGGCACCGCTCGGACCTCAACTACGTGATCGGCGAGATGATCGCCGAGCTGAACATCTCGCACGCCTACGTGGCCGGCGGCGACTACGACCTGCCGGAGCGCCCGCGGGTGGCCCTGCCCGGCGCCCGCTTCGAGCTCGACGACAAGGCGGGGCGCTACAAGATCTCGCGCATCTTCCACGGCCAGAACGAGGAGGAGACCTACCGCGCGCCGCTGACCGAGGTCGGGGTGGACGTGAAGGAGGGCGACTACGTCCTGGCGATCGACGGCGAGGAGCTGGTCGCGAAGGACAACCCCTACCGGCTGCTGCGTCACAAGGCGGACCGGCCGGTGCGCATGACGGTCAACGGCAAGCCGACCTTCGACGGCGCGCGGGAGATCACCTTCCAGCCGATCGACACGGAGACCCACCTGATCTATCTCGACTGGGTGAACCGCAACCGGGAGCGGGTCGACAAGATGTCGAACGGCCGCATCGGCTACCTCCACATCCCGGACATGGGCGAGGACGGGATGCAGGAGTTCGTGAAGTGGTTCTACGGCCAGGTGCGCAAGGAGGGGCTGATCGTCGACGTGCGGGAGAACGGCGGCGGCTTCATCTCGCAGACGCTGATCGAGCGGCTGCGCCGCGAGCTCCTGGAGGTGGACTTCGGCCGGCTGAGCGACTACCCGCAGACCTATCCGTCGGTGGTCTTCTACGGCCACATGGCCTGCCTGATCAACGAGGGCTCGTCGTCGGACGGCGACATCTTTCCGGCGATGTTCAAGCAGGCGGGTCTGGGTCCGCTGATCGGCAAGCGGACGTGGGGCGGTGTGGTGGGGATCTCGGGCCACGGCCCGCTGATCGACGGCGGCCAGATCTTCGTGCCCGAGGCCGGCTCGGTCTCGGTCGAGGGCGAGTGGATCATCGAGGGCCACGGCGTCGATCCGGACATCGTGGTGGAGAACGACGCGAAGTCGGTGATCGAGGGCCGCGATCCGCAGCTCGAGCGCGCCGTGGCGGAGGTGATGAAGAAGATGGAATCCGAGCCGCGGCATCTTCCCAAGAAGCCCGCCGGTCCGATCAAGACCCAGGCCGGGATCGAGGCGGCGACCAGGAAGTAGGCGGTGAAACGGGTCTCCCGGCGAGCCGGCCTCGCCGGGAGGCCCTTGTCTGGAGGGATTCCATGACTCTCGAGCCCGGAATCGTGAACACGCGCCTCTTCGGCGTGCCGCGCGAGGTCCTGTTCGAAGCGTTCAGCGACCCCGATCAGCTCGTGCACTGGTGGGGACCGAAGGGGTTCACGAACGTCTTCCACGAATTCGACCTGCGCCCCGGCGGCTCCTGGCGTTTCGTCATGCACGGCCCCGATGGCGCGGAGTTTCAGATCGAGAAGGAGTTCATCGAGGTCGCGAGGCCGGAGCGGATCGTCCTTCGGCACCTGGACGCGAAGCACGGCTTCCGGATGACGATGACCTTCGCGGACGAGCCCGGCGGCACGCGACTCACCTGGCACATGCTTTTCGAGGACCCCGAGGAGAACACGAGGCTGAGGGAGTTCATCTCCGAGGCCAACGAGCAGAACTTCGACCGTCTCGCGGCCTGGTTGACAAAGAAAGCCCGCCCCTGACGCGCAGGCGGCCCTCCCGAAGGCGCCGCCCTGCTACACTGTCGGTCCATGCGCCGCCGACTGTCCTGGCTGATCCTGGCTCTCGCTGCCCTTTCCTCCCCTGTCTTCGGGGCGGAAGCGGCGCGCCTGGTGTCGCCCGCGGATGGCGCCGAGCTGCTCGCCGGCTCCGAGATGACGCTCGAGTGGACCGGCTCCGGGCTCCCGGGCGGCGTCGAGGAGTGGGAGGCGTTCCTCTCCCTCGACGGCGGCCGGACCTGGCCCCTGCGCATCACCCCCCACCTGGACATCTCGATCCGGCGCTTCTCCTTCCGGGTGCCGGCATTCCCGACCCGCGACGCCCGGCTCCTGCTGCGTTTCGGTGACGAGAGCGCTGAGCGCGACGAGCTCGAGCTCGAGATGCCCCAGCGCCTCGCCATCTCGGGCGACCTGCGCCGCGACTCGCTGCCGGTCGTCCTCGACCTCGCCGCGCACCGCGGCGAGCGCGCCCGGCCGGACGACCCTGACGATCCCGGCACGGTGGTCTGGATCGAGGGCTCCCGCGACGGGAACCGGCTGCGCGAGGTCGTCGCGCTCGATCCCGTCTCCTCCTTCGAGGAGGCCCGCCCCGCCGGCCGGCTCTTCCTCGCCATGGCGGCGCCCGGCCCGGCCCGCACGGTGCTCGCCGAGCCCGCGCTTTCCAGTACCGAGGCCGCTCCCGCGCCCCGGCCCGCGCTCGGCGAGGCGCCCGCCCCCCGGTCCGGCTCCGTGCCGGTCCGCCTGCTCATCCGCCGCTTCAACGAATAGACCGGGACCGCGTCTCCGTGCCACCGCCCGCGCTGCCCCCGCCGGGGCGCGGCGCGACCGTTCACGAATTCGCGATCGAGGTCTGCCATGCGCAAGATCCTGTTGTTCCTCGTTTCCGTGCTCGTCCCGGCCCTCGCCGGGGCGTTCGACGGGCTGCTGCTCCGGCCGGACGGCAGTCCGGCTGCCGGCCACCAGGTGTCGGTCGTCGGTCTCTCCATCTCCGTGACCACCGACGAGCAGGGCCGCTTCCGGATCTCCCCCGATCCGGCCGTCCCGTTCCGGCTCGTGGCGACCAGCCCCGGCGGCGAGGTCTCCGCGCCGATCGAGGTCGAGGCCCTCGCCGGTGAATCGACGCTCACCGCGAGCATCCCCGCCACCTTCCAGGACAGCGTCACCGTCGCCTCCGGCGTGGCCCCGGGCCTCGACACGCCGCCCGCCGCCGCCACCACGATCGTCGGCCAGGAGGACCTGGAGCAGCGCCGGCCGCACCGCCTCGTGGACGCCGTCCAGGGCATCGCCGGCGTCTCGCGGTCGGAAGAAGGCCCGACCGGCGTGCCCGCCATCCGCGGGCTCACCCGCGGGCGCACGGTCGTCCTGCTCGACGGCTCCCGGGTGACCACCGAGCGCCGGGCCGGATCGTCCGCCGCCTATCTCGATCCCTTCACCCTGGCATCCGTGGAAATCGCCCGCGGCCCCGGCTCGGTGGCCTACGGCTCGGACGCGTTCGGCGGTGTCATCAACGCCCGACCGGTCTATCCCGATCCGGGCAGCGGCGCCTCGCTGCGCTACAGCCTCAATTCCGGCTTCGGCGCGGACGACGAGGACTCGGTCGGCGTCGAGGCTTCGACGGACGCCCTGGGCGGAGCCCTGCTCGCCCAGTACCATCAGCGAGAGTCCGGCGACGGCGAGTCCGGCGGCGGCGAGCCGATCCTCAACTCCTCCTATGAGGACCGCGGCGGCGCCCTGCGCTACGCCGTCGACACGCCGGCCGGCCGCCTGCGGGTGGGCTTCTCCCTGGTGGACGCCCGGAACGTCGACAACCCCACCCTCGACTCGAACGTGACGCGCGGCTTCTACCCGAAGGAGAGCTCGCGGCGCTTCAACGTCTCCCTCGACAGCGGCCCGGTGGGTGGGTGGGAGAGCGTCGAGCTCGGCCTGTTCTACGGCACCTACCGCCTGAACCTCACCCGCGACCGGGTCCCGACGCCGACCGTCACCCGCCGCATCGACCGCTCCGAGACGTTTTCCGACGACGGCTCGCTGCGCGCCGTGGCCACCCGTCCGGCGGCCGGTGGCCGGCTGAGGATCGGCGCCGAGGTCCTGTCGCGCTTCAACCTGGAGTCGCTGACCTTCCGCGAGACCTTCGACGCCGCCGGAAACTCGACCGGTGTGTCGAGCCCGCCTTCCATCGATGACGCCTCGCGCACCGACACCGGCCTCTTCGCCTCCTGGGACCGGGCGCTCGGCGCGCGCGCCCTGTTCGCGGTCGGCGTGCGCGGCGACCGGGTGGAGAGCGAGAACAAGGGCGGCTTCTACGGCGACCGCTCGAACGAGAATTCGGCCCTGTCGGGCTACGTCGCCCTGACCGCGAGCCCGGTGTCCAATCTCACGGCCAGCTTCCAGGTGGCCCGGGGCTTCCGCGATCCCACGCTCTCCGACCGCTTCTTCCGCGGCCCGAGCGGCCGCGGTTTCGTGACCGGCAACCCGGACCTCGACCCGGAGACCAGCCTGCAGTACGACGCCTCGCTGCGCTGGGCCGTGGGCCGGGGATCGGTGGCGGCCTTCGGCTACCTCTACAGGATCGACGACCTGATCGAGCGCTTCGGCAACGGCAACGACTTCTTCTTCCGCAACCGCGGCGAGGCGGAGGTCCGCGGCTTCGAGCTGGAGGCCCAGATGCCGCTCGGGGCCGGGCTCACCCTGGAGCTGGCGGCCACGATGATCCGCGGCGAATCCGGCGGCCAGGCCATCGACGACATCCCGGCCCGCGGCGGTTTCACCACGCTGCGCTGGGCGGACGAGCGCCTCTTCGCCTACGTCCGCAACGCCGCCTTCCTGCGCGACGACCGCCCCGGCCCGAACGAGGCGGAGCGCGCCGGGTACACGACCTGGGAGGCGGGGGCCGGCTGGCACCTCTCCGATCCGATCGAGCTGCGCCTCGTCGGACGCAACCTGACCGACCGGACCTACTTCGAGGCCGGCGACGTGACCGCCACCCTGGCGCGCGGCCGGAGCTTCACGCTCGGGATCGTCGGAAAGATCTGAGGTCTTGAAGGACCAGGAGGGATCCAGAGGACCTTCAAGGATCTTTTTGTCCTTGATGCCCCCCACCGTCCTCTGGGTCCCTCGTCCTTTTTCCTCAGGCGAGCGGCAGCCTCACCGTGAACTCGCTGCCGCGGCCCGGGCCGTCGCTCCTCGCCTCCACCCGGCCGCCGTGCATCTCGATCAGGCGGCGGACCAGGGTCAGGCCGATGCCGAGCCCGCCGCCGGAGCGGTCGAGGCCCTGCTCGCCCTGGATGAAGAGGTCGAAGATGCGCGGCAGCAGCTCCGGATCGATGCCGAGGCCGTCGTCCTTCACGCGGACCACGGCCTCGCCGTCCTCCTCCCAGGCCTCGACCCCGATGTGGCCGCCGGGCTCGGTGTATTTCGCGGCGTTACGCACCAGGTTGCCGAGCGCCTGCTCCAGCCGGGTGACGTCGGCGTCGAGGGGGAGGGGCTCCGGCGGGAGCGCCACGCGCAGCTCGTGTTGCTTGGACTCGATCAGCGGCCGGGTCATCTCCAGGGCGCCGCGCACGGCGTCACGCAGGTCGAGCGGCTGCCGGCGCAACTCGATCTTGCCGCGGGTGATGCGGGAGACGTCCAGGAGGTCGTCCACCAGGCGGACGAGGTGCTGGATCTGGCGCTGGATCACCGGCACCGCCCGGTCCATGGGCGGCCCGGACGGGCCGGCCTGCTCCAGCACGTAGGAGGCGTTCGCGATGGCCCCCAGGGGGTTGCGCAGCTCGTGGGCGAGCATGGCCAGGAACTCGTCCTTGCGGCGGTCGGTCTCGGCGAGCGCCTCGGCGCGGGCGCGCAGCTCCGTGGCCAGGCGCTCGCTCTCCCGGGTGCGGGCGGCGAGGCGGCCGCGCATCTCCCGGAAGGCGGCGGAGAGGCGCGCCACCTCGGTGATGTCGCTGGTCTCCAGAGGAGCCCCGTCGTTGCCGGCGGTGAGCTGGTCCACCGCATCGGCCAGCGTGCCCAGGGGCCTCGCGATGAGGCGGGCCACCACGATGCCGCCGACCACCGCCAGGGGGACGACCACCAGCAGGAGGCCGAACGCCAGGTCCCGTCCCTTTTGCACGCCGGCCAGAGCCGCGGCCCGCGGTTTCTCCACGGCGACCACCCACTCCAGCCCGGGCACCCGGGAGAAGGCGGCCAGGCGGCGCGCCAGGACCGGGACCCGGCGGCCGGCGCGGACCTCGCGGTCCCAGCCCGCGGGCAGGGCCGGACCGGGCTCCGCTCCCTCCTGGCCGGCGATGAGACGGCCGTAGCCGTCCGCCAGGTAGACGTTCGAGCCCGCCCGCGCCAGCCGGCGCGCCAGCAGCTCCGCCTCGAACACGGTCACCAGGACTCCGACCATCCGCTGGTCCGGCCGCACGATGGCCGCGCTCAGCACGAGGAGGCGCTCCCCGTGGTCGATCAGGCGGATCTGCAGCCCACTCCCGCCCAGCGGGCGCAGCTCGTCCGCCACCAGCCGCCAGTCGGCGAGGTCGAGCGGGATGCCGCCGGTGGTCGCCAGCACCCTGCCGGCCAGGTCCAGGGTCAGGAAGCCGGTCACGTCGGGATAGGAGGGGCGGCTCGCCTCCAGCAGCGCGCGCTGGAACGCCTCCTCCATGGGCAGGCGGCCGGCCAGGGTGGCCACCACCGAGGCGCGGGCGCTGTTGAGCTGCACGTAGTCGGAGACGTTGCGCGCGATGGACTGCGCCTCGATCTTCCGGGTCTCCAGCACCTGGCTCATGGCGAGGCGCTCCTCCTGCATCGTGGCCACGGCCGCGGTCAGCACCAGGGCGACCGACGTGGCGGTGGCCAGGGCGAAGGCGAGCCGCGCGCGCAGGGCCGACGGATCGAACGAGGCGAGCCGCCGGGAGAGGCCCGGCAGGAGAGCCAGCGCCAGGCCGCACCCCCAGTACACGGCGAGCCCGGTCCAGGACTGGGCCGGCAGGGAGAGCAGGGCGCCGTAGACGAAGAACGCCCCGCCGGCGCAGAGGTGCGCCGCCCAGGTCAGCCGGCGGGACGGCGCCCGCCGGAACTGCACCCAGAGCAGAAGCGGGCCACCCAGGAGGAGGAGCACGCCGATCGGCGCCAGGCGGGGACGCACCGGGTCGAAGTAGGCGCTCGACAGCAGCAGCGGCGACGAGACGAGCAGCGCGCCCAGGATCACCGCCGCGAGGCCCATGAGGAGCGCGAAGAGATCGTGGTCGCGCTCCGCCTCTTCCTGCCGCGCCGGCAGCGGCGGCGGCAGGGCTCCGCCGAACAGCAGGCCCGCGCCGAGCACGGTGTAGAGGGCGGCCCCCGTCCAGAGCGCCATGTCCGCGAAGCTGTGCGCCAGCGTCAGGAGGCTCGCGCCGGCGAGGCCGTGGCCGAGCAGGCGCAGAGGCAGTCGCGGGCGCAGGATGGCGATGGCCAGCAGCGCCACGCCGCCGGCGAGCGCCAGGATCCCCCAGCCGGCGCGGTAGGGCGCCAGCCCCTGGTACTGGGCTCCCAGGAAGCGGTGCGGGGCCACCAGCATGAAGGCCCCGATGAACGAGCAATACAACCCCAGGGTCCAGCGCAGGCTCTCGGCGCTCAGGGTCTGGACGAAACCCGGCATCCTCGTCACGCGTACAAAGTCCTCCACCGGGCTGCAAGGATACCGGACTCTGTTTAGAATCCCGGGGTTTTCACCCGATCCGGCGCCGAGCGCGCAGAGGAGACCGCCGCATGCGGAGACGAGCTTCGAGAACTGTCCTGTCCCTTCCCCTCCTGGCCTTCCTGGCCGCCTCCCCGGCCTCCCCCGAGACGCCCCAGAGCTCCGCCCCCCTGCTCGGCTTCACCGAGGAGCGCGCCGCCGCCCAGCGCGAGCTCGAGTCGCGTTTCGACGCCCAGCTCAAGGCGGAGAACCTCCGCGAGTGGATGAAGCGGCTCTCCGCCCATCCGCACCACACCGGCTCCCCCTGGGACCGCCAGAACGCCGAGTTCATGCTCGGCCTCCTGCGCTCCTGGGGCTGGGACGCGAAGATCGAGGAGTTCCAGGTCCTCTTCCCGACGCCGAAGCTCCGCCGGCTGGAGATGCTCGCGCCCGTGAAATTCACCGCCGCGCTCCAGGAAACCGCGGTCGAGGGCGACTCGACCTCCGGCCAGACCGCCGAGCAGCTCCCGACCTACAACGCCTACTCGATCGACGGCGACGTCACCGGCGAGCTGGTCTACGTCAACTATGGCGTGCCGGCCGACTACGAGGAGCTGGCGCGGCGCGGGGTGGACGTCAAGGGCAAGATCGTCATCGCGCGCTACGGCGGCTCCTGGCGCGGCATCAAGCCCAAGGTGGCGGCCGAGCACGGCGCGGTCGGCTGCCTGATCTACTCCGATCCGCGCGACGACGGCTACTTCCGGGGCGATCCCTATCCCAAGGGCGGCTTCCGGCCGGAGCAGGGCGCCCAGCGCGGCTCGGTGATGGACATGCCGGTCCATCCCGGCGACCCGCTGACGCCGGGCGTCGGCTCCACGAAGGACGCGAAGCGCCTGAGGATCGAAGAGGCGAAGACGCTGACGAAGATCCCCGTCCTGCCGATCTCCTACGCCGACGCCCTGCCGCTGCTGCGCGAGCTCGAAGGCCCCATGGTGCCGCCGGAGTGGCGCGGCGCGCTGCCGATCGCCTACCGCATGGGCCCCGGCCCGACCAAGGTCCACCTCCAGCTCCAGTTCGACTGGAAGCAGGCCCCGGTCTACGACGTGGTGGCGAAGATGCAGGGGTCCGAGCATCCGGACCAGTGGATCCTGCGCGGCAACCACCACGACGGCTGGGTCAACGGCGCCACCGACCCCACCAGCGGCATGGTGGCGGTGCTGGAGGAGGCGCGCGCCATCGGCGAGCTGGCGAAGACCGGCTGGCGGCCGAAGCGGACGCTGGTCTACATCGGTTGGGACTCCGAGGAGCAGGGCCTCCTGGGCTCGACCGAGTGGGCCGAGACCCACGCCGACGAGTTGCGCGAGCACGCCGTGGTCTACATCAACTCCGACAGCAACTCGCGCGGCTTCCTGGACGTCGGCGGCTCCCACACCCTGGAGACGCTGGTCAACCAGGTGGCGCGCGACGTAACCGACCCGGAGACCAAGGGCAGCGTGGCCGAGCGCATCCGCGCCGCGGCGCTGATCTATGGCGATCCGGACCAGCGCCAGCGCGCCGAGGGGCACCAGCCGTTCCATCTCTACCCGCTGGGCTCGGGCTCCGACTTCACCCCCTTCCTCCAGCACCTGGCCATCGCGTCGCTCAACCTGGGCTACGGCGGCGAGGACGAGTACGGCCAGTACCACTCCATCTACGACTCCTTCGACCACTTCGTCCGCTTCATGGACACCGATTTCCAGTACGGAGTGGCCCTGTCGAAGACCGGCGGCCGCCTGGTGCTGCGACTGGCCGAGGCCGACGTCCTGCCGCTGGAGTTCAACAGCCTGGCCGAGGCCATCGGCACCTACGCCGACGAGGTGGTGAAGCTCGCGGACCGGATGCGGACCGAGACCGATCAGACGAACCGGCAGATCGACGAGAAGATCTACGCCGCGGTCGACGATCCGAGGCAGACCTGGGTGGCGCCGGAGCGGCACGAGCCGGTCCCGCACCTCAACTTCGCGCCGCTCCAGAACGCGGTCGATGCCCTGCGCCGCAGCGCCCGGGCCTACGACAGCGCCTGGGCGAAGAGCGCCGGCCCGGGCCTGCCGGCTGAGACCCGGGCGAAGCTCGACGCGGTCCTGATGAAGTCCGAGCGCGCCATGGCCCGCAAGGACGGGCTCCCCGAGAGGACCTGGTACGTGCACCAGATCTACGCGCCCGGCTTCTACACCGGCTACGACGTGAAGACCCTGCCCGCGGTGCGCGAGGCCATCGAGCAACGCAAGTGGAAGGAGATCGACGCCCAGGTCGCGTCCGTGGCCGCCACTCTGCAGGCCGTGACCGCCGAGATCGACCGCGCCACCGCCCTCCTCCAGGAGAAGAAGTAGCCATGCGCTCCCGAGCCCTCCTCCCCCTCCTCGCTCTGCTGGCCGTGCCGGTTGCCGGCCAACCCATGCTCGGGTTCGGCGAGAACCGCGCCGCGGCCCAGCGCGACCTCGAGAAGCGTTTCGACGCCGAGCTCAAGGCCGACAACCTCCGCGACTGGATGAAACTCCTGTCCTCCCGGCCGCACCATGTCGGCTCCCCCTGGGACCGCGAGAACGCGCAGTTCATGGCCGATCTCCTGCGTTCCTGGGGCTGGGACGCGAAGATCGAGGAGTTCCAGGTCCTGTTCCCGACGCCCAAGCTGCGCAAGCTGGAGCTGATCGCGCCCACGAAGTTCACCGCCTCGCTCACGGAGACTCCGGTCGAGGGCGACGCCACCTCCGGCCAGAAGGCCGAGCAGCTCCCGGTCTACAACGCCTACTCGATCGACGGCGACGTCACCGGCGAGCTGGTCTACGTCAACTTCGGCGTGCCGGCGGACTACGAGGAGCTGGAGCGGCGCGGGATCGACGTCAAGGGCAAGATCGTCATCGCGCGCTACTTCGGCTCCTGGCGCGGCATCAAGCCCAAGGTGGCGGCCGAGCACGGCGCCATCGGCTGCATCATCTACTCCGACCCGCGCGAGGACGGCTATTTCCAGGGCGACGTCTACCCGAAGGGCGGCTGGCGGCCGGAGCAGGGTGCCCAGCGCGGCTCGGTGGCGGACGCGCCGCTGCGCTCCGGCGACCCGCTGACGCCGGGCGTCGGCGCCACCAAGGACGCCAAGCGCCTGCCGCTCGACAAGGCCGACACCCTGACGAAGATCCCGGTGCTGCCGATCTCCTACGCCGACGCCCTGCCGCTGCTCAAGGCGCTCTCCGGTCCCATGGCGCCCGAGGGCTGGCGCGGCGCCCTGCCGACGCCTTACCACATCGGCCCCGGCCCGGCGAAGGTCCGTCTCCAGCTCCAGTTCAACTGGGACCTGAAGCCGGTCTACGACGTGGTCGCCCGGCTGGAAGGCTCCGAGCACCCCGAGCAGTGGATCCTGCGCGGCAACCACCACGACGCCTGGGTCAACGGCGCCAACGACCCGGTGAGCGGCATGGTCGCCACCCTGGAGGAGGCACGCGCCCTGGGCGTGCTGGCGAAGGGCGGCTGGCGGCCGAAGCGGACGATCATCTACGCCGGCTGGGACGGCGAGGAGCCCGGCCTGCTGGGCTCGACCGAGTGGGCCGAGACCCACGCCGACGAGCTGCGCGAGCACGCGGTGGCCTACATCAATTCGGACAGCAACTCGCGCGGTTTCCTCTCGATCGGCGGCTCCGCGACGCTGGAGGTGCTCGCCAACCAGGTGGCGCGCGACGTGACCGATCCGCAGAAGGGGGTGAGCGTGGCCGAGCGGCTGCGCGCCGCGAACGTCTTCTACGGCTCGCCCGGCGACCGCAAGGACGCGCTGGCCGGCAAGCCCTTCCACCTCTACGCCCTGGGCTCGGGATCGGACTACACGCCGTTCCTCCAGCACCTGGGCATCGCCTCGATCAACTTCGGCTACGGCGACGAGGACGAGTACGGCCAGTACCACTCGATCTACGACTCCTTCGATCACTACGTGCGCTTCGAGGATCCCGATTTCTCCTACGGCGTGGCCATGGCGAAGACCGGCGGCCGGCTCGTCCTGCGCCTCGCCGAGGCCGACGTCCTGCCCTTCGCGTTCACCCGCCTGGCCGAGGCGGTCGCCGGCTATGCGGACGAGGTGGCGAAGCTCGCCGACACGCTGCGCGAGGAGACCGACGAGCGCAACCAGGCGATCGACGAGAATCTCTATCAGACGTTCGACGACCCGAAGAAGACCTGGGTGGTGCCGGCGCGCCGCGAGCCGGTGCCGCACTTCAACTTCGCGCCGCTCCAGAACGCGGTGGACGCGCTGCGCCAGAGCGCCCGGGCCTGGGACGAGGCCTGGTCGAAGGCCGCGGGCTCCGGCGAGCCGCTGCCGGACGACGTGCGGGCGAAGCTCGACGAGATCCTCATGAAGAGCGAGCGCGCCCTGCTGCGCAAGGACGGCCTGCCCGGCCGGCCGTGGTACCGGCACGACATCTACGCCCCGGGCTTCTATACCGGCTACGGGGTCAAGACCCTGCCGTCGGTGCGCGAAGCCATCGAGCAGCGCCGGTGGAAGGAGGTCGACGCCCAGGTCGAGGCCGTGGCGGCCACGATCCGGACCGCGGCCCGGGAGATCGACCGGGCCACGGCCGCCTTGCGGTAGCTACTTCTTCTTCTCCGCCGCTTCCGCGACGGCCTCGTAGTCGCGGAAGCTCTCGTTCTCGTTGCCCCAGATCTGGAGGACGGCCCGGTTCTTCCCCTGGCCGTCCCGGATCACCTGATGCCAGATGAACCCCGGCCCATTGTTCTTCTGCTCGATCCAGGCCGTGTCCCCCCGGAGCGCCAGGTTGACCGCCCGGTCGTCGTCGCGGGCGATGAAGAAGCGCTCGAAGCCGGGCTTGTCGTCGCACCCGTGGCAGTCCGTGGAGGGATACCGCCAGAGCACGGTCTCGTCCGCCGGGTCGGCGAGGTAGAGGGTGGCGGAGCTGGAGAAGGAGAGGCCCTTGAGCGTCCGGAAGAACTCCTCCAGGCCCGGGGTGCCGCAGGTCTCGCAGGGCACGGGGATGCGCGCCACCTCGGCCGCGAGGTGTGGACCGAGCTGGGCCATCTGGTCGCGGGCGATGAGCTTGAAGACCTTGAGGCGGCGGGCCTCGACCCGCCGGTTCACGGCGGCCAGGGAGGAGACGGTGACGATCAGCAGGACCAGCACCGCGGCCAGGGCCACGATGTAGATCCGCCGCGGCGCCTCGACCGTCCTCGCCGCCTCCGGCTCGGATCTCTCCACCAGCTTGCGGAAGGCCCGCACCACCTCCTGGATGCCGAGCACCACGCAGATCGCCGCGCCGAAACCGCCCAGGGCCACGCTCGACGCGAACAGGCCGTAGAGCATCCTCTCCACCTCGGGGCTGAAGATGTCCCAGCCCAGGAAGTCGTCGAAAATCCCCAGCACCACGAGGAACGCCCCGACCGTCAGCAGCACGACGGTCGCGCGCACCGTCAGCGACAGCAGCTTGATCTGGCTCCGCATTGTGACCGCTCCTTTCGGAGGGTCTACGGATGAGCGGGCGAAACCGTTGTGGCGAACGCCCCGGTCAGCACCCGGCCGCCGCTTTTCACCTGCACCCAGACGCGGTAGCGGCCGGGCCGCGGGAATTCGTAGGGGATCGAGACCAGCCCGGGCGTCCCATGACCGGCGTGGTTCATGCTCATGGCCGGCGGCTGCCCGAGCTCGCGCTCGAACGCCTCCTGGGAGGCCATGGCGAAGCTGCCGACCGGGTGGAGATGGACGAAGACCGAGCCGTCCTCTCGGGTCACCACGGCATGGGCGGTCATCCCCATGTAGGGCTCCAGGACCGCGGGCCGTCCGTCCGGCTCCTTCACCTGGAATCTCAGGTCGCCCGAGCCGCCCTTCAGCCAGGTCATGCTGCCACCGTTCTCCAGGGGGCTGACCTCGGACTGCGGAGAGGCTGCGCTCCAGGAGTCGTCCGGGTCGGCCGGCCCGCCCGACGCGCCCGCCGGCACCTCGACCGTGTCGACCATCGTCTGGGGGAATCCGCTCTCATGGACGACGTCGGCGTAGAGGCGGTAGCGCCCCGGCGGCAGGGGAGGCAGGGCGGACTCGAAGCGTTCCTGTCCACCGTCCACCGGAACCGGGTGGAGGTGGGCGAAGGCGTCGAGGCCGGGCTCGCGCACCAGGAAGAGGTGCATCAGCTTGCCGTGGTCGGGGATGATCGGCGACCACTCGTGGCGGCGCTCGTCTAGGATGGCGAGGCTGAGCCCCTGGCCGGGACGGACCGAGGCCTCGGTCGTGAACGGGCGGTAGAGGTCCTCCCGGGCCGCGGCCTCGACGGCGTTCCACCATCGCCGTCCGCCGGCCAGGACGAGGACCAGGAAGAGCCCGACCGCGACCGCCACGGTCCGCGAACGCCGGAGCCGGCCGGCGTCCGGCGCCTCGCCGGGCTCGAGCACGCTCTCGCGCACCGCGGCGCCGGCCAGCGTCACGGCGCCGGCGAACAGGAGCAGGCCGAGGACCGAGAGCACGGCCCCCATCCCGGTCTGCATCTCCTTGAGCCGGGTGGGCGCCGCGGACAGCGGCACCAGCAGCACGCCCTCTCCGGCTGCGCCCTCGATCCGCACCCGGATCGAGTACGAGCCCTGGATCATGAGCCAGAGCTGTCCGGAGTACACCCCGGGCGCGCCGGGCACCGGCTCCGCCACATCCGCCGGCGGTGCGCCCTGGAGCCCGGTCTGGAAATGGACCGGCTGGACCGTGACGCGCCGGGGACTCCCCTCCTTGACCGTCACCGTGATCTCGGCCACCCCGGGCACCACCTCGGGCGGCCGGACGATCACCCGCACCGGCCACGGCCCGGCCTCGCCGTCGTAAAAGACGTTCGGGCTGCCCACGTGGGCCCGGGCCATCCCGGGCAGAAGGAAGACCAGGAAGAGGAAGGAGAGGAACCGCTTCATCGACGCACTCTCGCCATCCAGTCCCCCCACCAGATTCCGAGCCGGGAGGAGAGCACGGCGAGCGCGAAGGCCGTGGCGAACGTGGCGGGCTTCACCGGGTCCGCTTCCAGATTCCAGAACTGGTAGCGCCACTCCGCGAGCCGCGAGCCGTAGCTCCAGTGCCGGTCGCCGGCGAAGAACGCGTTGCGCGACGCCGGCGACAGCAGGAACTCGGCGAACAGCCACTGAGCCACGAAGAAGAGCGCCACGAACGCCGCCCCCAGCAGCAACGCCGACTTCCAGCCGTTCTTCCGCCTGCGCATCAGCAGGTCGATCCCCAGCGCCGGCACGACCAGCAGGAGAGGGAAGGCCGGCGGCGCCATGTGGTCGAGCGGGTTGTTGATCGGCCCGAGCAGCGGCCGGGCCGGGAAGAGCGGCAGGATCCAGACCATGGCCGCCACGACCAGCATGTAGGAGGCCGCGGTCAGGGTGGCGGGCCAGCGCAGGCGCGAGCTCCGCGCCACCGCCGCCAGCAGGGCGGGATAGACCGCGCAGGAGACCTTGTAGAAGATCGCCGCGTGCTGCTCGTTCGGATGGCCGTACTCGGAGAGCAGGATGGTGAGCATCAGCAGAACAATCCCGGCGGCGTACACGAAGGCCAGTCCCAGGGAGGTCTCCTGGTCTTCAGAAGCCCGGTTCCGGGGCGCGAGGACCAGCAGCATCGTGCCCACCTGGATGGCGATCATGCCGGCCGCGAGCACCGTGTGCGGCGGCGAGAGGATCTTGACGTCCAGGCCGTAGACGTTGTGCCACCAGTCGTCGAACGGGGCCGAGGTCAGCATGGCCAGCGCGCCCCAGATCGCCACCCAGGCGCCGTAGGGCGCCCGGAACCCCCAGAAGCGGACCGCGGCCGCGCGCTCCTCCGGCGTGCCGGCGAAGGTGGTGCGCAGAGCCAGCCAGCCGCCGCAGATCCCGGCCAGCACGCCGCCGAGATAGATCGCCATGTGGGCCGGGGTCCAGAACGTGTCCCGGCCGATCGTCATGTGCCAGGAGATGTCCCAGAGCAGGCCGACCGCGATGCTGGTCGAGCCCACCAGCATGGCCGGGATGGTCCAGGTCAGGCCGGCGGACCGGACGAGGGTCTCCGGAGGGTGAACGGCCGGCGCGATGGATTCCATGATCGGATGACGATAGCACGGCTCGCTTTTGGGGCTCTCCTGCACCTACTACTTTCGAGAACAAGCTGTAAGCCAGCCGTATCCCTCCTCGGGGCAGGGTCGCGTGGGCCCTGCCCCCCACTTTTTGCTAGCATCCCGACAGCTCGGAGCGAATGCCATGAACGGGCAGTGGTTCTATGTCCACAACGGCAGCACGGCGGGACCGGTCGGGGCGGACGTCCTGGCCCGCCTGGCCGCCGAGGGCGTCGTCCTGCCGATGACCTACGTCTGGCAGGAGGGGATGCCCTCCTGGGTGCTGGCGACCGATGTCCCCGGCCTCCTGCCGCCGCCGGGCGCGGTTCCTCTCCCGCCCATCCCCGCCGTCCCGCTCCCGCCGCCGGCCGTGTCGGGCCGCAGCATCCTGGGCCAGATCGGGGTCAGCATCAGCCACGCCACCGAGCTGCCGACGCTCTCGGGCGTGCCGATCCGGGAGGTCCTGCTCGGCGGCCTCCAGCCCGGGGTGACCACCCACCATATCGAGGACCTGTTCATCGTCGGCACCGAGACCACCACGCCCGACGTGGCCACCCTCCCTTCGGGCTGGCCCACGCCGCGGGTGTTCTGGCGCATCTTCGCCGTCTCGGTGGCGGCCTACCTGCTCCTGATGACGGGCCTGCGGCAGTTCGGGAACCTCAACTTCCTGCCGGGCATGATCGTCCTCGGCGCCTTCGTGGTCCCCCTCTCCGTGGTGGTGCTCTTCTTCGAGCTCAACGTGCCGCGCAACGTCTCGGTCTACCAGGTCGCGAAGATGATCCTTTTCGGCGGCGCGCTGAGCCTCTTCGTGACCATGATCGTGAGCGCCCTCGTCCCCGGCGACGGCTCGGGCTCGCTGATCCCCGCCATGCTGACCGGCGTGGTCGAGGAGCTCGGCAAGGCGCTCGTCCTCCTGCTCCTCGTGGCGTCGCCGCGCTACCGTTTCCAGCTCAACGGCCTGCTCTTCGGCGCCGCGGTCGGGGCCGGCTTCGCGGGCTTCGAGTCGGCCGGCTACGCCCTCCTGACGGCGATCGCCAGCAACAGCCCCGAAGCGGCTTCGGGCAGCATTCTCATCCGCGGCCTGCTCGCGCCGGGCGGGCACGTCATCTGGACGGCCATGGTCGGCGCCGCGCTCTGGAAGGTCAAGGGAGGCCGGCCGTTCGAGATCGGCATGCTTTTCCACCCCGTGGTCGTCCGCCGCTGGCTGACCGCCGTCGTCCTGCACGGGCTCTGGGACACCGACCTGCCCCTGATCCCGCCGCTGCTCAAGTGCGCCCTCCTGCTGATCGTCGGCTGGTACATCGTCTTCGCCATGCTCAAACAGGCCCTGGCCGAGGTCGAGACCGCCAAGACCGCCGCCGTCGAAGCGCTGACGCGCGCCGCCTGAGTCAGAACAGCGGACCGTCCGCGCCGAGCATCGCCGAGCGGACGATGGGGATCGGGGGACCGCCGAACGAGAGGAAGCGGTCGTGGAACGCGCGCCAGGCGGCGCGCCCTCCCCGTGAGGCGGTCCAGTCCTCGCGCAGCCGGCGCACCATCAGCTTGCCCAGCGTGTAGTTGAGGAACGCCGGGTCGAACGTGCCACGCGCCGCCTGCTGGCGGGCGTTCGCCGCGTCCTGGAAGCCCTTCTCCTGGAACATCCGCTCGGCCTCCTCGACCGTCAGGCTGCCGGCGTGGAGACCGATCGCCACCAGGTAGCGGACGTTGCGGAGCAGCGCGTTCTGGAGCTGGCCGATCCGGGTCGGCGGATCGCCGGCCCCGAAGCCGGCCTCCCAGATCAGCTCCTCCGCGTAGTGCGCCCAGCCCTCGGCGAAGCCGTAGCCCACGAAGAGCCGGCCGATCAGCGATTCGGCGCGGTTCGAGTGCAGGAACTGCAGGAAGTGCCCGGGCCACACCTCGTGCGCCGTGATGAAGAGCAGGTCCGCCTCGCCCGGCAGGTAGGCGGCGCGCTCCTCGGGCGACCACGAGACGTCCGGCGGCGAGATATAGTAGATGGCCGGCAGGTGCCGGTCGTAGGGTCCGGGGATGTCGATGTAGGCCGAGTTCCAGCGCTGGTAGGGCGGCGACTCCTGCACCTGGGCCTCCTCGTCGCCCGGGATGCTCACCAGCCCGGTCTCCTCGACGAAGCGGCGCAGGCCGGAGAGCTGGCGGCGGGCCGCCTCCAAGGGACCTTCCGGCGGCTTCCCGGCCTGCACGCGGGCCAGGCACTCCTCGACCGGGACTCCCGGCGCCCACTCCCGGCAGGCCTCCTTGAGGGCGGCGAGGTTGCGCTCCAGCTCGCGCCGGCCCGCCGCCTCCAGGTCGTCCAGGGAGACGTCCACCCGCTCGGTCTCGCGGAGCATGCCGCGGAAGAGGTCCGCGCCCATGGCGAAGCCGTCCACCGGCGCCGCGGCGATCCGGTCCTGGAACCAGGCGCCCAGCTCCCGCATGGCCGCGGCCGCGCTGGCGTTCGCCTTCCGGAACCCGGCCTGGAGGTCCGGATCGTCCACCGCCGCGAAGACCTGGGGTACGTCGCTTTCGTAGTAGCCGGCCAGGCCGCCGAACGACATCCTGCCCAGCTCGGCATAGCTCCGGGGCAGGCGGAAGTCTTGTAGATTTTCCCGGATCTGGACGGCGGCCCGCGGCACTTCCCGGGCATAGGCCACGTAGGCCCGCAGGCGGTCCGCCAGGGGAGCGTACTCGCGGGTCAGGTAGAGCGCCGGGTCGAGCGTGCCGGCATAGTAGATCGGGTTGCGCCGGTGCCACTCGGCGTCCTCGATCCAGAAGAGGTCGTGGTCGATCTGGGCGATCAGCCCCTCGCGCTCGACCTGCCGGCGCTCGTCGAGGCAGCCGGGATCGAAAGCCAGGGCCCGCTCCCGCTCGCCGCGCAGCCAGGAGCACTTCCCGGACATCGCTTCGGCGCTCCAGTCCGGCAGCCGGCCGTCGTACTCGTGGCGGCCCGCTGAGGAGGCGAAGGTCGGGTTCTGCTCGCAATACTCTTCGAGGAACGACTCGGCGAACCGGTCCCACGCGGGAGCGACGGCCGACACATCCAGGCAGGGCAGTCCTTTCGCTTCCGCGTCCATGGTGGGGGAGTTTACCGGAACCCGGTGCTAGGATTGCCGCCATCATGGCGGAACAGAACTATCGCAACCATGTCAGGACCGTGCCGGGCTATCACTACGTGACGTTCGGCATTCTGGCTGTCAACCTGCTCTGGTCGCTGTACCGGCTCTTTCGGCCGGCGGTGGAGGGGATGCCCCTGATCGACCGCCTGCTGGCGGTCCTGGTGGCCGGGGCGCTGGCCGGCATCGCGCTTTACGGCCGGCTCTTCGCGCTGGCGGTGCAGGACCGGGTCATCCGCAACGAGATGCACGCCCGCCTGGCCGCGGTGCTGCCGCCCGACCTGCGGGCGCGCATCGGAGAGCTGCGCCGGGGCCACCTGGTCGCTCTGCGCTTCGCGGGCGACGAGGAGCTGCCGGAGCTGACCCGCCAGGTCCTGGAGGGCAGGCTGACGAAGGGGGATGACATCAAGAAGGCGGTTCGGAGCTGGCAGCCGGACCATCTGCGGGCGTAAAAGCGGGTCTGCGTCCGTCAATTCCGGCTGAGAGCTCAATGCCGAGCCGGAAAGGACAGAACCATGGCAGATCTCGCTTCCCTTCTTCAGGTCAAGGAACAGTTGAGCCTCCGGTTTCTCCAGCCGGGGATCCAGGCGAACGTGGTGGCCAGAACACCGCGGCGCTCGATGGACGAGGCGGTTGCGCAGGCCCGCAACAACGTTCATGCGGTGGGCGTCGGCCCCAAGGTGGTGGACGGGCGCATGACGGACGAGATGTGCGTCCGCCTGTATGTCATCCAGAAGCTGCCGGCCGGAGCCCTCAATCCGAACGACGTCCTGCCCGAGGAGGTCGACGGCGTCCCCATCGACGTGATCGAGTCCGCCCCCGCCTTCCTCCTGGAGACGATCAGCCGGGGGGAGGAGCAGGCCATCGCGAGCCTCGAGGCTTTCGGGGCGCCCGTGATGGCGGCGGCCACCTGTACGGCCGCGCGCCAGTCGCGCCAGCGGCCCGTGATCGCCGGCATCAGCACCGGCCACTTCGCGATTACGGCCGGCACGCTCTCCTGCTTCTGCCACTCGACCCGTGCCGGCGAAGACCCGGAGGCGGTCCACGCCCTCAGCAACAACCACGTCTACGCGAACGTCAACCAGGGCGTTCCGGGCGACGCGCTGCTCCAGCAGGGTCCGATCGACGGCGGGACGCCGGCCGAGCACTTCGCCGACCTGGAGCGGTTCGTTCCCATCGCCCTGGGAGGCGTCCAGGTGAATCGGGTGGACGCCGCGATCGGCCGGCTGCTCCCCGACGTCCCGTTCCGGGCCGAGATCTGCTCGATCGGCCCCCTTGCCGGCACGGTGGCGGCCACCGAGATGATGCGGGTCCGGAAGCACGGCCGGACGACCGGGCTGACCCATGGGGTCGTCACGGATATTTCCTACAACGCCCTGGTCGGCATGGACCACTCGAATCCCTCGGTCGTGGGTCTGTTCCAGGACCAGATCCGGATCTCGGGCACTCCCGCCACTCCCGCCTTCGGCCTCGGCGGCGACAGCGGCTCGCTGGTGGTGACGGAGGAGGGCAACCAGGCCGTCGGCCTCTACTTCGCCGGGCCGCCGAGCGGGAACTACGGGGTCGCCAACAAGATCGGCAACGTTCTGACGGAGCTGGAGATCCATTTGATCTAGGGGCGAACGATGGCGGACCCGCTCGAAGAGGCGAAAGAGCGTCTGGGCCGGCTCTATCTGGGGCGGAACGGCATCCACGCCGTCGGCCTGCGGCGGTCCGAGAACGCGGTCACCGTCTACCTGAATGCCGGCGGCCGGCCGCCGGCGGGCCTGGTGGCCGAGCTGGAGCGCGAGGTGGCGCCGCACCGGCTTCTGCTGATCGACGAGGAGAGCCCGAGCATCACCTGATCGATCCCAAAACAAAAGGGCGGGAGGTTTCCGCCCGCCCTTTCTTCACCGCAGAGCCCTCTCTTACGGCTGGGGCGGCGGATCGCTCTCGTTCTTGTCGTCGGCCTTCTCGTCGCCAGGCACGTGGACCTCGACCTTCGGAACCGTGACCTCGCGCTTCTCCGTCTTCACGTCGACGTCGGGGGCGTCGACGTCGTACTTGGGCATCTGGCCGCCCTCGGCCGACACGTCGACGTCGGGCATCTTGCCCTCCTGGGTCTGACGGACGCGGCAGGCGCCGGTCGCGAGGACCACGAGCAGGGCCATCAGCAGCACGAACACCTTCCAGTTTGAACGGGCCATGGTTGTTTCCTCCTTGAAGGACTTCCTCTTTGGTCGTCTCGTAATCGTTCCAGTTTTCAGCCCCTGGGGGGCCACTCGGCTCCGATATATTGCAGGGGGCGTGCCAATCCGGGCTGGTAGAGTCGCGGCCGTGTGGCGGCGCGCTCTCTTCCCGGTCCTCCTGTTCCTGGCGGCCGGCTGCTTCCGGCCGCGGCCGGCCACGGTCCCGATGCGCACGGTCGAGGTCAAGCCCGGCGCGCCGGGCTCCCGGTCGCTGGTGGTGCTTCTGCCCGGCCGCTTCGACACGCCCGAGGACTTCGTCCGCTCCGGCTTTGGCGAGCTTGCGGAGCGGTATGGGGTCGGGGCCCGCATCGTGTCGGCCGACGCCCACCTCGGCTACTACCTGGAACGCACGATGGTGGACCGCCTCCGACAGGACGTCATTGCGCCGGCGAAGGCGCAGGGGGTGGAGAAGGTCTGGCTCGCCGGCGTCTCCCTCGGCGGCTCGGGGTCCATCCTCTACTCGATCGAGCATCCGGACGACGTGAGCGGGATCACGCTCATCGCCCCCTATCTCGGCGAGGACGACGTGCGCCGGGAGATCGAGTCCGCGGGCGGTCTCCGGGGTTGGACGCCGCCGCAGACCCTTGCCCCGACCGACTTCCAGCGCCGGACGTGGGCCTGGCTCAGGAACCCGGACGGCCGGATCCCGATCTATCTCGGCTGGGGCACCCGGGACCGGTTCGCGAAGATCGACGGCCTGCTCGGCGCCGTCCTGCCGCCGGAGCGGGTCTTCACGGTTCCCGGCGGCCACGCCTGGAAGCCGTGGCGGGCTCTGTGGGAGAAATTTCTCGCGACCGGGGCTCTGCGGGACTTCTGATTCCAGGTCGGTGCCGGGGAACGTCGAGCGTCGAGTACTCCAGCTCCCGGTCCTCCCGCACCGCCTTGAGCAGCACGGACCCGCGGCTCATGTCCCCGATCCCCACGAAGCAGCTCGGGAACCGCAGCCGGTCGCCGAACACCGGCAGGAGGATGTCCACGTACTTGCCGGTGGCGATGCTGCCGAGGAGGACGACCCGGGCGTCGTCCGGCAGGCTCTCCCGGAGCACCAGCGCGTGCTCGCGCAGAGGACCGGCGTAGTCCGGGTTCCGGACGTCGATCGGCGAGCGCCGGAGCGCCTCCAGGCGGTCGAGCGTCAGCGGCCAGCCCTCGGGCACCAGGCCGAAGGCCGTCGTGATGACCAGGACGCCCGACCCCGGAAGCTGCGCGGGCGGCCGGGCGAAGTGCCGGGCGTAGGCGATCTTGCCGCGGAAGTAAAGCGAGCTGAGGAAGGCGAAGGCCTCCTCGACCGGCACCCCCTCGGGGCTGCGGTAGCGCAGGGCCGTGTCGAACCGGGCGTCCGGCGACGTGAGCTGGCGCGCGCGCGTGCCGGACAGGCTGGCGGGAGAGAGAAGAAAGATCTGCGAGGGAGAATCCGCGGCGTTCACGGTACCCACAACAGGGGACCGGGCGTCGTGCATTCCTGACAATCGGCGAATTACGACACGGAGCTCGAACGGCCCGAGAACGGCACCGGGCTCGGCCAGTCGCGGACGTCGCGCGTGATGAGCGCCTCGACCTCGTCGCCGTCGACCGGATGCGAGAAGAAGAAGCCCTGGCCGTACTCGCACTTGAGACCGCGCAGCTTGGCCACGTGCTCCACGCTCTGGATCCCTTCGGCCACCACCTCCATGCCGAGCTGGTGGCCGAGCGTCACGATCGCCGCCACGATCGACAGGTTGCCCCCGTCCTCGTCGATCCGCGTGACGAACGAGCGGTCGATCTTGAGGATGTCCATCGGGTAGCGGTGGAGGTAGTTGAGCGAGGAGTAGCCCTTGCCGAAGTCGTCCAGGTAGAGCTGCACGCCGAGCGCCTTCAGGCGCGAGAAGCGGCCGCTCGCCGACTCCGCGTGCTTGATGATCACGGTCTCGGTGATTTCCAGGCCGAGGTGCTCGGGAGCGAGGCCCGAGGCGGCCAGGGCGTCGGCGATCCGGTCGTCGAGGTCCGCCTGGAAGAACTGCTTGTTCGAGAGGTTGACGCTCACCCGCAGGTTGCGGTGCTCGGGGTACTTGAGCTGCAGCTCGCGCACCCGCCGGCAGGCTTCGAGCAGGACGTGCTCGCCGAGCGGCAGGATCAGACCGGTCTCCTCGGCGACGTGGAGGAAGTCGTCCGGCAGGATCAGCCCGCGCCGCGGATGGTTCCAGCGCACCAGGGCCTCGAGGCCGACCACCGTGCCGGTGGCGAGATCCACGAACGGCTGGTAGTGGACCTCGATCTGGCCGCGCTCGACCGCGCGCCGCAGGTCGCTCTCGAGCTGCAGGCGGGCCATGACGAACTGGTGCATGCCGCGGTTGAACACCACGTGGCAGGCACGGCCGGAGCTCTTCGCCCGGTACATGGCCGTGTCCGCGTCGCGCAGCAGGTCCTCGGGCTTCTCGTAGTCCGGGGTGTGGACGGCGATGCCGATGCTGGCGGTGATGAACACCTCGTGGCCGCCGAGGTTGATCGGCGCCGTCAGCCGCTCGTGGATGCGGTCGGCCACGCGGACCGCGTCGTCGATATCCCGGCCGCCCTCGACCAGGATGGCGAACTCGTCGCCGCCGATGCGGGCGATGGTGTCCATGGGGCGGAGCACCGACGAGAGGGAGAGCGCGATCTGGATCAGTAGCTCGTCGCCAACGAGGTGGCCGAGGCTGTCGTTGACGATCTTGAACCGGTCGACGTCGAGGAAGAGCACGGCGGTGAGGCGCTCGAGGTCGCGCCGGGCGCGCTCCATGGCCTGCCAGAGCCGGTCCATGAACAGGGCGCGGTTCGGCAGTCCGGTCAGCTCGTCGTGCAGGGCGTCGTGGAGGAGTCGCTCCTCGGCGCGCTTGCGGTCGGTGATGTCGTGCGAGTTGAGCACGATGCCGGTGACCGCGGGGTGCTCCAGCAGGTTCGAGGCCGTGGACTCGACCGTCACCCAGGTACCGTCGCGGTGCTGGCACCGGTACTCGATCGTCAGATTCTCGTCCGGCAGGTCGACCAGGCACTGCAGCGCGTTGACCAGCAGGGGGCGGTCCTCGGGCAGGACGAGGTCGAAGAAGTTGCCGCCGACCAGATCGCCGGCCGCGTGGCCGAGCAGCCGCTGGTGGGAGGGGCTGGCATAGCGCAGCGCGCCGTCGAGGTCGAGGATGGCGATCATGTCCGAGGCGTTCTGGACCAGGGCGCGGAAGCGCTCCTCGCTCGCCCGCATCGCCTCCTCCGCCCGCCGGCGGTCGGTCACGTCCTCCAGCGCGCCCTCGTAGCGCAGGACCTTGCCGCGCTCGTCCCGGAACACCCGCAGGCTGAAGCGCACCCAGATCACCGCCCCGTCGAAGCGCCGGATCTGGGATTCGAACGAGCGCACGCCCGAGCCCGACTCGGCCTCGACGACCCGCTGCCAGCGCAGCCGGTCCTCCGGGTCGAGATAGATGTCGCCGACGTTCGCGCCGAGCAGCGTCTCCCGGTCGGGGTAGCCCAGGATACGCACCAGCGCCTCGTTGCCGTCGAGCATCCGGCCCGCCGGAGTGGTGCGGTAGAGGCCGATCGGCACGCCGTCGAACAGGCTGCGGTAGCGCTCCTCCGACTCGCGCAGCGCCTCCTCCGAGCGCTTGCGTTCCGTGATGTCGCGCACGAAGGCGCAGAAGTACTCCTTGCCGTCGAATTCCAGGCAGTTGAGAGCCACCTCGACCGGAAACAGCCGGCCGCTCTTGGCGATGTGGGCCGACTCGTAGGTCACCGTGCCCTGGTGGCGGAGCTCCTTCATGAAGTCCTCGAAGAGGTCCGCGAACTGCTTCGGGATGACTTCCTGGACCTTCATCCGGAGCAGCTCGTCCCGGGTGTACTCCAGGGAGCTGCAGCCGACGTCGTTCATGTAGAGGAGGTTGCCTTCCGCATCCGACCAGCCGGCGGTCTCGGGCGCGCGGTCGAGGAGGAACTGGGTGACGCGCAGCGCGGCCTCGGATTTCCTGCGCTCGGCCAGGCGGCGCTCGGCGGCGCGCAGGCGCAGATCGAGGAGATCCGGATCGAAGGGCTCGGTCAGCCATTCGTCGGCGCCGGCCTCCACGAGCTCCCGCAGATGCCCGGGGCTGCCGTCCCGGGTCACGACCAGGAGGAGGCCCGGCCCGCTGCCCCCATCGCCCCCGTCGCCCGATACCGCCCGGGCCTGGCGGCAGAGCTCCACGGCCTCGGCCGGATCCTTCCGGCGGACGATGAGGAGCGGCCAGACCTCGGATTCCAGCCAGGCCCAGGCCGCGGCAGGATCGGACGTAATGGAAAGATCGTACCCCCGCGCGCACACCACGTCCTCCAGGGAGTCCTGGCACAGAGCGGCATCCTTCAGAAGCAGAGCGCGCATTCGAATCCAAAGCCCTCCGGGGCCGGGATGGGGGTAGCGGGCAAAAGTATATCGCTTTCCGGCAATACCGGCGATACCGGACAGCGGTGTGACGCTCTTCGCGGCCGGCCTGTGAGAAGGGTCACAGCGCCGCGCCGGAGAACCCGCTACTCTGAGTCCAAGCAGTACGGACAGCAGCAGGTGAACCTCCCTCCCTGACGGCCGCGCCTCTCCGATCCGGCGCGGCCTTTTTTTGGCTTATACTCTTGGGAGGAGACGATTTACCCCGATGCCCGTGATGCGCGCGCGCCCCCTGACCGGTGCCCTGGCCGGCCTGCTCCTGCTGGCGGCATTCCCTCTTGCCGCGGAGCACGGCTACCCGCTGATCCAGCCCTACGTTCCGGTCCATCCGGGAGCCGAGTCGCAGAGCTTCGACCTCACCCGCGACGCCAAGGGGGTGCTCTATGTCGCCAACCTGGGCGGCGCCCTGGCCTACGACGGCGCCTGGTGGCGGCTGGTCGAGATCGGCAAGGGGAAGATCGCCTTCTCGATCGCCGCCGGCGCGGAGGGGCGCGTGGGCGTCGGCGGGATCGACGAGCTCGGCTACCTGATGCCGGAAACGGACGGCTCGCTCCACTTCGTCTCCCTCGCCGGCCTGCTGGCTCCGGAAGACCGGCGCCTCGGCCAGATCATGCAGGTCCGCGCGGTCGGCAAGGGGTTCCTCTTCACGACCAAAACCCGGCTCCTGCTCTGGGACGGAGCCGCGCTGCGCACGGTGGCGACATTCCCCGGGGACCGGCCCTACGCGGCGAGCTTCGAAGCGGGCAGCGAGGTCTACGTCTGGACCCGGGAGGGCCTGAAACGGCTCGCGGCCGGCCGCCTGGTCCCCGTTCCGGGCGGGGAGATCTTCGCCGGCCGGCGCGTCGATCAGGTCCTGCCCGCGGAAGGCGGATTGCTCGTCTCCGTGCGCGGAGAGGGCCTCTTCCTGCTGCGGGACGGCGCCGATCCCTCGGCGACGCCCTTTGCGCCCGAGGCCTCGCGCTGGGCGGTCGAGGCCAAGGTGATCGACGGCCTGCGGCTGCGCGACGGCCGCTGGGTCCTGGGATCGCTCCTCGGCGGCTTCCTCCTGCTCCGGCCGGACGGCGGCGTCGACCAGGTGGTCGACACCTCGGTGGGGCTTCCCGACGACATGGTCGCCGGCCTGGCCGTGGACCGCGAAGGCTCGCTCTGGGTCGGCCTCAACAGCGGCCTCGCCCGGGTCGAGGTCGCCTCGCCCCTGTCGCTGGTGGACGACCGGTCCGGGCTCAAGGGCAGCGTCTATGCGATCGCGCGCCACCGCGGGGACCTCTGGGTGGCGACCTCGGCCGGCCTGTTCACCAGCGCAGGCGCCGGGAGCGGCGGGGCCGGCCTGATGCGGATGCGCGCCGTGCCCGGGATCCCGCCCTCGGCGTGGAGCCTCCTGTCGGTCGGCGACGACCTGCTGGTCGGCACGGTCTACGGGGTCTACCTGGCCGACGCCCAGGGCGCCCGGGCCCTGCCGTGGTCCTGGTCCACGGTCTACACGCTGGTCCCCTCGTCCGATCCGGACCGGGTCTGGGTCGGGTTCGAGAGCGGGCTGGCCGCCCTGCGCCGGCACGGGACCGAGTGGCGGCTGGAGGGGCGGGTCGAGGGCGTGACCGCCGAGGTCCGCACCCTCGTCGAAGGGGCGGGCGGCGTCCTCTGGTGCGGCACGATCCTCGACGGCCTCCTGCGGGTCGAGATCCCGAAGGACTGGCCTTCGGCCCCGGCCGCCGTGCGGCGGATCGACCCTGCCGAGGAAATCCCGGCCCAGGTCTTCCGGCTTGGCGGGCGCCTCCTGGTGTCGCGCGGCGACCGGCTCCTGCTCCTCGACGAGAGCCGCGGAGAGCTTATCGAGCAGCCCGGCCTGAAGGCGATCGAAGGCGCCGGCGAAGCCGGTTTCCTTGCCGAGGACGCCGAGGGGAACCTCTGGATGAACACGCGTCCGCCCTCCGTGGCGCTGCGCCGGGGGCAAGGCTGGGCCGCCCGGCCTGTCCCGCTGGTCCAGGTCACGGCGCGAGCCCTCGAGGCCATCCTGCCGGAGCCGGACGGGGTGGTCTGGATGGGCGGAGAGAACGGCCTCTTCCGCTACGAGGGCAGCCTGCGCGGCGACGGGCTGCCCCTGCCGGCGACGCGGATCTCCCGCATCAGCCTCGGCGGCAAGGCGCTGTCCTACCTGGCTTCGCAGCCCACGGACGCACCCATGGACCTCCCGGCCGAGGTGCGGCGGCTGCGCGTCGAGTTCGCCCCGCTCTCCTTCCGCGCCGGCCTGCGCTACCAGACCCGGCTCGACCCCGTGGACGCCGCCTGGAGCGCCCCCGCCTCCGAGCCGTTCGCCGAGCTCACCCGGCTGCCCGCCGGAGAGTACACCCTGAACGTGCGCACCGTGGGACCGGGCCAGGAGGTCGGCCCCGAGACGGCCTGGAGCTTCGCCATCCCGCCGCCCTGGTACGCGTCTCCCTGGTCGGTCGCGCTGTGGACCGTGCTCGCCCTGGCCGGCGTGGTGGGCTATGCCGGCCTGCGGAGCCGGACCCTGAGCCGGCGCGCCGCCTATCTGGAGGCCCGGGTCGCCGAGCAGACCCGGGAGCTCCGGCGCGCCCTGGACGACCTGCAGCTCGCCCACGACGAGCTCGAGGTGGCGAACGACCGGCTCGAGGAGCTGTCGCGGAAGGACGCCCTCACGAACGTGGCCAACCGTCGCCATCTCCAGGAGGTCCTGGAGGAGGAGTGGACCCGCGCCCGGCGCACGCGCAGCCCGATCGCGCTGATCCTGCTCGACCTGGACCACTTCAAGCTGCTGAACGACACCCGGGGCCACCGCGAGGGAGACCGCTGCCTCCAGGCCGTGGCGCGCTACCTGGACGGCGCCGTGCGGAGGCCCGGCGACCTCGTGGCGCGCTACGGCGGCGAGGAGCTCGCCATCCTCCTGCCGGACACGGACCTGGACGGCGTCCTCGAAGTGGCCGAGAACCTGCGCCGGGGTCTCGAAGGGCTGGCGATCCCGCACCCGGCGGCCCCTCTCGGCCATTTGACCGCCAGCCTGGGCGTCGCCTCCCTGGTGCCGGCGGGCCAGCGGCTGGAGGAGCTGATCGAGCTGGCCGACCGCGCGCTCTACGATGCGAAGACCGCCGGCCGGAACCGGGTCTCCGCGCCCGGCGAGAGCGAGGCCCCGCCGGCCGACCGTCGTTCGAGCGGCATCCGAAGAATGGTTTGATCCCGTTCCCCCTCTCCCCGGCCCTCTCCCCCG
>JBEQUE010000089.1:0-6563 GCA_040349255.1 Acidobacteriota bacterium
GCGACGAGGCGGAGGCGAAGGTCGCGGCGATCTGGCAGGAGATGCTCGGGGTCTCCCCGGTCGGCGCTCACGACGACTTCTTCCAGCTCGGCGGCCATTCGCTGCTCGCGCCGCAGATCCTCGGCCGGGTGCGGGACGCGTTCGGCGTCGAGTTCCCGCTCCAGCACGTGTTCTCCTTCCCGACCCCGGCCGAGCTGGCCGAGGCGATCCGCTTCCTGCAGGCGGAGCAGCAGGCGCCATCCATCCCGGTCAGCCCGCGGCGCGCGGCCGGCGGTCCGTACCCGCTCTCTTTCGCGCAAGAACGGCTGTGGTTCATCGACCGGCTCGACCCCGGCAGCCCGCTCTACAACGAGCCGCGCACCGCGCAGGTCTCCGGCCGGCTCGACGTGCCCCGCTTCGCGGCCGCGCTGCGCGAGCTGGTCCGCCGCCAGGAGGCCCTGCGCACCACGTTCCAGGAGATCGACGGCGAGCCCTGGCAGGTCGTGTCTCCGGACGCGGATCTGAAGCTGCCGATCGTCGACCTCTCCGCGTTGCCCGAGCCCCAGGAGGAAGCCCGGCGGTTGACCGCCGAGGAGGCCCGCCGGCCGTTCGACCTCCAGCGCGGGCCGGTGCTGCGGACGAGGCTGCTGCGGCTCGCGCCGGAGGAGCACCTGGTCCTCTTCACCGTCCACCACATCGCGAGCGACGGCTGGTCGCTCGACCTGCTGGTCGGCGAGGTGGCGGCGCACTACGCCGGCACGGCCCTTCCCGGGCTGCCGGTCCAGTACGCGGACTACGCGGAGTGGCAGCGCGAAGGGTTCCGGGGCGAGGCGCTGGAGCCGCTCCTCGCCCATTGGCGCGCGGAGCTGGCCGGCGTGCCCACGGTCCTGGAGCTGCCGGCGGACCGCAGCCGGCCGTCCGAGCCCACCTGGCGCGGCGGCTGGGAGAGGATGCCGCTTCCCGGCCTGGCCGGGCCGGTCGACGAGATCGGCCGCCGTGAGGGCGCGAGCCGTTTCATGACGCTCCTGGCCGGCGTCCAGGCGCTGCTCCACCGCCTGACCGGCCAGGACGACCTGCTGGTGGGCTCGCCGGTCGCGAACCGCACCCGGCCGGAGATCGAGGGCTTGGTCGGCTTCTTCGTGAACCTGCTGCCGCTGCGCGCCCGCTTCTCCGAAGAGGTCTCTTTCCGCGGCCTCCTCGGCCAGGTGCGGGACGCCTGCCTGCGCGCCTACGAGCACCAGGACGCGCCGTTCGACCGCATCGTGGAGGCCGTGGGCGTGGAGCGCGACCTCTCCCGGCCGCCGCTCGTCCAGGTGCTCTTCCTGCTCCAGAACCCGCCGCTCGACAGCGTGCATCTGCCGGGCCTGACGCTCGCCGCGCGCGAGGTCCACGCCGGCGTGGCGCGCTACGACCTCTCCGTGTTCGCGGCGGAATCGGACGGCGGGCTCACCGTCGGCCTGGAGTACGCGTCCGACCTGTTCGAGGCCACGACCGCCCGGCGGCTGCTCGGCTGGCTCGGCAACCTCGTCGCGGCGTCGGCCGCCGAGCCCGACCGGCCGCTCTCCGATCTGCCGCTCCTCGCCCCGGCCGAGCTCCACCAGCTCCTCGTCGAGTGGAACGGCGCCGGAGAGCGCGTGGAAGCGGAGACCGTGCTGGAGCTCTTCGACCGCTGGGTGGAGAGGACGCCGGAGGCTCCGGCCGTGGTCTCCGACGAGGGCAGCCTCACCTACCGCGAGCTGGCGAACCGGGCGGACCGGCTCGCCCGCCACCTGCGGCGGCTCGGCGTCGGGCTGGAGACCGTGGTCGCTCTCCAGATGGAGCGCTCGCCCGAGCTGGTGACAGCGACGCTCGGCGTGATGCGGGCCGGCGGGGCCTGGTTGCCGCTCGACCCGGCCTACCCGGCCGAGCGCCTGGCCTGGATGATGGAGGACTCGGGAGCGAAGCTGCGGCTGACCTCGATCCCCGACCTCACCCAGGGTTTTTCGGAGGAGCCGCTGCCCCGGCCCGAGCCCGGCAGCCTGACCTATCTGATCTACACCTCCGGCTCCACGGGCCGGCCGAAGGGCGTGATGGTGACGCGCCGCGGCCTGCCGTACCTCGCGGCGGGCCAGGCCCGGCTCCTGGACATGGGCGCCGGCGACCGGGTGCTGCAGTTCTCGTCCCCGAGCTTCGACGCCTCGGTCTGGGAGCTGTGGCAGGCGCTGGCGCACGGCGCCACCCTCGTGCTGGGCCGCCGGGACCAGCTCCTGCCGGGCCCGGGCCTGGTGGACCTGATGCGGCGCCACGGCGTGACCCATGCCACGCTGCCGCCGTCGGCTCTCGCGGTGATGCCGCCGGGCAGCGAGCGGGAGCTGGCGGACCTGCGCGTCCTGTGCGTGGCGGGCGAGGCGTGCGCGCCCGAGCTGGCGCGGCGTTGGTCCGGAGGCCGCCGCTTCCTCAACGCCTACGGGCCCACGGAAGGCACGGTCTGCGCGGCGGTCGGCGAGCTGTCCGGCGACCGGCTGCCCATCGGCCGGCCGTTCGCGGGCTTCCGGCTGCACGTGCTGGACGCCCGGCTCTCCCCGGTCCCGGTCGGCGTGCCCGGCGAGCTGTGCCTCGGCGGGCCGGGCCTCGCGCGCGGCTATCTCGGGCGTCCCGACCTGACCGCCGAGCGCTTCATCCCCGACCCCTTTGGCGAGCCGGGCAGCCGGCTCTACCGCACCGGCGACCTCGTGCGGCGCCGCACCGACGGCCAGCTCGCCTACCTGCGCCGGATCGACCACCAGGTCAAGATCCGCGGCATCCGCATCGAGCTGGGGGAGATCGAGTCGGCGCTCGCCGCGCACCCGGCGGTGCGCCAGGCCCTGGTGATGGTGCGCGACGAGGGGGAGCCGGAGAACCGCCGGCTGGTCGCCTTCGTCGAGGCCATCCTGGAGGCCGATACCGCTCCTTCCCTGGAAGCGGACCTCCGGGCCTTCCTGCGCGGCCGGCTGCTGGAGGCCATGGTGCCCTCGGTCTTCGTGATCCTGGAGGCGTTGCCGGTCACGCCGAACGGCAAGGTGGACCGACAGGCGCTCTCCCGCCTCGGGATCGGCCGGACGGCCCGGGCCTTGTCGGCCCCGCGGACGCCCACCGAGACCGCGGTCGCCCGCATCTGGTCCGAGCTGCTCGGCGTGGAAAACGTAGGTCCCGAGGATGACTTCTTCGCCCTGGGCGGCCATTCGCTTCTGGCCGGCCGCGCGGTGGCGCGGATCCGCGACCTCTGCGGCGTGGAGCTGCCGCTGCGCGCGCTGTTCGAGATCTCGACGCTGGCCGGCGTGGCCGCGCAGGTGGACGCCGCCCGCGACCTCTCCGGCCGGGCTGCGGCGCCTCCCCTCCGGCCGCTGCCGCCCGAGACCCGGCGCGCCGGCCTGCCGCTCTCCTTCCCGCAGGAGCGCCTCTGGTTCCTCCAGGAGCTCGACCCCGGCAGCGGCGCCTACAACATCGCGGCCGCCGTCCGGCTGGCGGGCCGGCTCGACGTCGCCGGCCTCGCCGGCGCGCTGGCCGGGCTGGCCGGGCGGCACGAGGCGCTCCGCACCGTGTTCCGCTTCGATCTCGACCGGGAAGAGGCTCTCCAGGTTGTGGCTGCCGACGTTCAGGTCCCGCTGCCGGTGGTGGACCTGTCCGGCCTGGACCGGGACGTCCGGCGCGCCGAGCTGGAACGGCTCGCGGCGGCGGAGGAGGCGCGGCCGTTCGACCTGCGGCTCGGCCCGGTCCTGCGCACCACGCTGGCGCGGCTGGAGAATGCTGAGCACGCCCTGCTCCTGACCACCCATCACATCGTCGGCGACGGCTGGTCCCTGAGTGTGCTGGTGCGCGAGGTGGCGGCGCTCTACGCGCACCCGCTGGCACCGGACCTGCCCGAGTCGCCGATCCAGCTCGGCGACTACGCGGCCTGGCAGCGCGCCTGGCTCTCGGGCGACGCGCTGGAGTCGCAGCTCGCCTGGTGGCGCCGGGAGCTTGCGGGCGCGCCCGGCCTGCTGGAGCTGCCTCTCGACCGCCCGCGCCCGCCGGTGCAGAGCTTCCGCGGCGGCCGGCGATCGTTCGTCCTGGAGCCGTCGCTGGTCGAGGGCCTCCAGGGCCTCGGACGGAACGCCGGGGCCACCCTGTTCATGGTCCTGCTCTCCGGCTTCCAGGCCCTGCTCCACCGCCTGTCGGGCCAGGACGACGTCCTGGTCGGCACGCCGGTCGCGAACCGCGACCGCACGGAGCTGGAGGGGTTGATCGGCCTGCTGGTGAACACCCTGGTGCTGCGCGGCCGTTTCGACGGCACGGAGGCGCCGGGCTTCGGCGCGCTGCTGCGCCGCGTGCGGACCGCGGCGCTGGGCGCCTTCGCGCACCAGGACGTGCCGCTCGAACAGGTCATGGAGGGCCTGCGCGTCGAGCGCAGCCTGGCGCACAACCCGCTCTTCCAACACCTCTTCGCGCTCCAGAACGCGCCCGCGCCGGTGCTCGGGCTGCCCGGCCTGGTCCTGGAGCCTCTGGAGCGCGACGCCGGGGCTCCGGTCGCGTCCAAGTTCGACCTGAGCCTCTCGCTCGCGCCGCGGGCCGACGGCGGCCTCGCGGGCGACCTGGAGTACGCCTCCGACCTCTTCGACGCCGCGACCGTGGACCGCCTGGCGAGCCGGTACCGCAGTCTCCTCGAAGCGGTGGTGGCCGACCCGGCGGCGCGGATGGACGAGCTGGTGGCGCTCGACCCGAGCGAGCGCCGGCAGGTCCGGCTCGCCGCGGCGCGCCCCGGAGTCCGCCGGCCGGCGGCGGTCGTCGAGGATGGTCTGGCGGCGGCCATCGCGGGCGTCTGGAAGAGCCTCCTGGACGTGGAGCACGTCGGCCTCTCGGACAACTTCTTCGACCTCGGCGGGCACTCGCTGCTGCTGCCCAAGCTGCACGCCCGGCTCCGGGAGGCGCTGGGCGAGCGCGCGGTCGGCCTCGAGCTGGCGGACCTCTTCCGCTTCTCGACGGTCGGCAGCCTCGCGAGCCATCTGCGGGGCGAGGAGGCCGCTGAGGGCCACCGCGCCGGGGCGCGGCTGGAGGCCTCGACCCTGGGCGACCGCCGGATCGCGATCGTCGGCGCGGCCGGCCGTTTCCATGGCGCGCCCGACCTGGACCGGTTCTGGGAGAACCTGCGCGACGGCGTCGAGTCCGTGCGCCGGCTCGACCGGGAGGAGCTGGCGCGCCAGGGCGTCGATCCGGCGCTCGCCGACGACCCTTCGTTCGTGCCGGTGTGGTCGCTGCCCGAGGGCATCGACCTCTTCGACGCCCGTTTCTTCGGCTTCGGCCCGCGCGAGGCCGAGCTGCTCGACCCGCAGCACCGGGTGTTCCTGGAGGTCGCGCTGGAGGCGCTGGAGGACGCCGGCTGGGGCGATCCCAGCGGACTGGCCGTCGGCGTCTTCGCCGGCACCTCGGCGAGCGCCTACCTGCTGCGCAACCTGATGCCGAACCCCGAGGTCCGGACGATCGATCCTCTCCAGTTCATGGTCGGCAACATCCCGGACTCGCTGGCCACGCGGGTGTCCTACAAGCTCGACCTCCAGGGTCCGAGCTACACCGTGCAGAGCGCCTGCTCGACCTCGCTGCTCGCGGTCCACGCCGCCTGCCAGAGCCTGCTGACAGGCGAGTGCGGCATGGCTCTCGCCGGCGGCGTCGGCCTGCCTCTCCTGCCCGGCTACCGGCACGTGGAGGGCTCGATCACCTCGCCGGACGGCCACTGCCGGGCCTTCGACGCCGCGGCGCTCGGCACGGTGCCGGGCGGCGGCGCCGGGGTCGTGGTGCTCAAGCGGCTGGCGGACGCGCTGGCGGACGGCGACACGGTGCGGGCCGTGATCCTGGGCTCGGCGGTCAACAACGACGGTGCGCAGAAGGTCGGCTACTCGGCGCCGAGCGTCGAGGGCCAGGCGAAGGTGATCGCGGAGGCGCTGGCGGTCGCCGGCGCCGATCCCGAATCGATCTCTTACATCGAGGCCCACGGCACGGCCACGCCGCTCGGCGACACGGTCGAGATCGCTGCGCTCACCCGGGCCCACCGGCTGGCCGGCGCGGCGCGCTCGGGCTACTGCGCCCTGGGCTCGGTGAAGAGCAACGTCGGCCACCTCGACGCCGCGGCCGGCGTGGCGGGCCTGCTCAAGACCGTGCTGTCGCTCCAGCACGGCGAGATCCCGCCGAGCCTGCACTTCGAGCGCCCGAACCCGCAGATCGATTTCGCGTCGAGCCCGGTCTACGTCAACGACCGGCTGAGCGTCTGGCCCCGGAATGGCCGTCCCCGGCGGGCCGGGGTGAGCTCGTTCGGGATCGGCGGCACGAACGTCCATGTGGTGCTCGAAGAGGCGCCGGCGATCCCCGTACGGATCTCGACCGGAGAGGAGCGCGTGCTGGTCCTCTCGGCGCGCACGGAGACGGCTCTCGAAGCGGCCACGGCGCGCCTCGCGCGGCACCTGCGCGAGCATCCGGAGATCGACCTCGGCGACGTGGAGTGGACGCTCCAGCAGGGTCGCAAGGCGCACCGGCACCGGCGGACCGTGCGCTGCCGGAGCGTGGAGGAGGCCGTCGTTCTCCTGGAGACTGGGCTG
>JBEQUE010000112.1:0-37166 GCA_040349255.1 Acidobacteriota bacterium
CCAGGAGGTCGGGCGACGCGAAGGCCGTGGCCAAGGCGGCGCTCGCCCGGGCCTACCTCTCGATCTTCCAGGGGGACCTGGAGCGGGCCTACGTCGCGCTCGCGGCGGTCCGGCCCGGCGCGGCCCCCGAGCTGCGGCGCGAATACCTGGTCAACCTCGCCAACGTGACCCAGCAGACCGGCCGCTTCCGGGAGACCCGCCTCGCCTCCAGCCAGCTCGCCGAGTTGGGAAGGGAGACCGGCGACGCCAGCCTGGTCGTCACGAGCCTCTCCGGGCTCGCCACCACGGCCAAGGAGGAGCTGTCGGAGGTGCCGAGCCCCGCCGGGCGCAAGGAGGTGCTCGCGCTCGCGCGGCGGGCCCTGGAGGCCGCCCGCGCCGCCGGGCTCCCCGGCCTGGAGGTCCAAGCCCTGTGGACGATCGGCTCCCTGGTCGCCGATCCGGCGGAGGCGAAGCGGCAGCTCGAACGCTGCCTGGAGGTCGCCGCGACAGCTCAGTTCAGGAGCTACTGCCAGGCAGTGCTGGCGCGGCGGCTCGCGGTGTCCGATCCGGCCGCGGCCGGCGAGGCGGACGCGGCGGCCCTCGCCCTGGCCCAGGAGTCGGGCGACGCGCTCTCCTGGGTCAGCGCCTGGCACGAGAGGATGCGGGCCCGCTGGTCGGAGGCGGCGCCCGACCGGGCGCTCGCGGACTCGCTGTCGGCGCTCGACGCCATCGAGGCCCTGCGCGACCAGCAGGAGGGCTCCGTCCGCCAGCCCGGCCTCTTCTCCACCTGGGCCGAGGACTACTACTGGCTCTCCGGCAAGCTGCTGGAGCTGGGGCGGCTGGAGAGGGCCTTCGGCGTGATCGAGCGCATGCGGGCGCGCACCCTGACCGACGCGCTCGGCCTGCGGCGGCCCGACGTGCCGCCCGCGCTCCACGTCCGGCGCGCCGAGGTCGCGCTGGCCATCACCCGCCTGCAGCGCCGGCTGCTGGAGGAGAGCCTCTCCGCCGCGGACCGGGAGGCCGCGCGCTCGGAGATCAAGCGGCTGGAGACCGAGGCGGACGGCATCCGGCTCGCGATCCGGAAGGCCGATCCCAGCCTCGCCGGCCTGCGCCAGCCGGACTTCGCCGCGCTCGAACAGGTCCGCCGCCGGCTCGGAGCGGACGAGGCCCTGCTCTCGTTCCAGGTAGCGCCCTGGCAGGACCTGGCCGGCGACTTCGGCGGCGGCTCCTGGCTCCTGGTCTCGACCCGCGCGGCCACCCGGCACTACCGCCTCGCCGGCCGGACCGACCTGCGGCCCTGGGTCGACGCCTTCAACGGCCAGCTCGCGGCGCGGGACGGCTCCGAGGCCGAGGTCGCCGCCGCCCTCTACCGCCAGCTCCTGAAGCCGGCGCTGGCCGATCTCCCCGGCGGCGTCCGGAAGCTGGTGATCGTGCCGGACGACGCCCTCCACCGGCTGGCCTTCGCCGCGCTCCGGCCGGAGCCGGACGGAGAGCCGATCGGGGCCCGGTTCCAGATCTCCCTGGTGCCCTCGGCCACCCTGTGGCTGCGCTGGCGCGGCGAGCCGGGGCCGGCGTCCGGCGAGCCGGCGCTGGTCTTCGCCGACCCGCCCCCCTCCAATGCCGCGCGCCTCGGCCCCCTGGCCCTGTCCCGGGAGGAGGGCGAGTCGGTCGTCGGCCACCTCGGGGGCGGCAGCCGCCTCCTGCTCGGGGAGGACGCGTCCGAGGCACTCCTGAAAAGGACCAGCGCCCGGGGCTTCCGCCTGGTCCACTTCGCCACCCACTCCCGGACGGACGACGCCGATCCCGAGGGCTCGTTCGTCTACCTCGCCCGGGGCGGCCCGAACCAGGACGGCCTGCTCCAGCCGCGCGAGATCGCCGAGCAGCTCGACCTCCGCGGCCGGACCGTGGTGCTCTCCACCTGCGAGAGCGCCGCGGGCGAGATCCTGCGTGGTGAGGGGGTGATGGGCCTCGCGCGGGCCTTCTTCCTCTCCGGCGCCCACCCGGTGGTGGCGAGCCTGTGGCCGCTGCGCGACGACGACGGCCTGGAGCTGTTCGACCGCTTCTACGCCCACCTCGCCGAGGGCGACAGCGTGGCCGCCGCCCTCCACGCCGCCCAGCGCGACCGCAGCGCTGGCGGCGCCCCGGCGTTCGCCTGGGCCGGCGTGGTCGTCCTGGGCGACGGCGACCGGGTGCCGTTCCCCGGCGGGATCCGGCGGCCGTTCCTGCCCGCCCTGGCGCTCGTCGCCGCCCTGCTCGCGGTCGCGGCCCTCCTGCGGCGACGGATCGGCGCTCCCCGGCCCGGCCGGCGCTGACCGGAACAGCGCCGGGCGGCGTCCAAATTCACGCCCGCCCGGTTGGTGGCGGCCCCAGCTCCTCCCGCCGCACGGTCAAGTCGTCCACCCGGTTGAGGTCGACCTCGACGCCGATGCCCGGCCGGTCGACGGGCACGGCGATCCTCCCCTGCCGGTCCATGGTCCACGCGGGGACGACCACGTCCTTCTCCCAGTAGCGCTCGCTCGGCGAGACGTCGCCCGGCAGGGTGAAGTTGGGCAGCGAGGCGAGCGCCACGTTGTGCGCCCGGCCGACGCCGCTCTCCAGCATGCCGCCGCACCAGACCGGGATGCCGTGCGCCGCGCACAGGTCGTGGATCGCCTTCGAGGCCAGGAAGCCGCCGACCCGGCCGGGCTTGATGTTCACGATCCGGCCGCTCTTCATGTCGATCATGTCCTGCGCCCGGTCGACGCTGGTGATCGACTCGTCGAGGCAGATCGGGGTCCTGAGGCGCCGCTGAAGCTCGGCGTGGCGCAGGACGTCGTCCCAGGCGAGCGGCTGCTCGATCATCATCAACCCGAGGCCGTCCATCGCCTCCAGGCTCGCCACGTCGTCCAGGGTATAGGCGTTGTTGGCGTCGGCCATGAGCGGCGCGTCCGGGCCGAGCCCCTCGCGCGCGGCGCGCAGGTAGTCGAGGTCCCGGCCGGGCTTGATCTTGATCTTGACCTTTTTATAGCCGCGTTCCAGCGCCGCCCGCGCCTTGGCGACCAGCGCGCCCGGGCTCTCCTGAATCCCGAGCGAGATGCCGACCTCGATGTGGTCGCGCACCCCGCCGAGCTTCCGGGCCAGGGAGACGCCCTCCTGGCGGGCCGCGAGGTCCCAGGCCGCCATCTCGACCGCGGCCTTCGCCATGTTGCTGCCGCGGAAGTTCTCCTCCAGGGCGGGGTGGATCTCCTCGGGTCCGGCGAAATCGCGGCCCAGCACGCGCGGCGCCACGTACTCGCGGATCGCCACCCAGGCGAGGTCGATGGTCTCCGGCCCGTAGTTCGGCTGCTCGCCGGCCACGCACTCGCCCCAGGCCTCGACGCCGTCGGCCGAGCGGAGCTGGATCAGGAAGATCCGGCGGTGGGTCACGGTGCCGGAGGAGATCTGGAACGGCTCCTTCAACTGGAGCTGGATCTCGCGCAGGGTCAGGCTCTCGATTCTCAGCATGTCAGGTCCTCAGTCCGTAGTAGCAGCGGTCGCCGTCCCGGTAGTACCCGTCCACCCGCCAGCCCAGCCCGAAGTAGTGCTCGAAGGCGCGCCGGGTCGAAGCGCGGTAGGCGCGGGCGAGCTCCAGGTCCGCGGCCTTGACGTCCTGGATGCTGGCCGGGATCTCGACCCGCACCGCATCCCCTCCGGGAAGCGGCTCGTTCTCAGGAAAGGCCGGACCGACGGCCGGGGCGCCGCCGAATCGCCGGACCGCCTCCTCCGGCGGAGGCGGTCCCTCGGCCAGACGACGGGCCACGAGCTCGCTCGCAATGGACCAGGCCACGATGAAGCGGTCGGTGCCGATCCCCTTCGCCAGCTCGCTGCCGAACTCGCCCTCGTACATGTCGCGCACGTACTCGGCCGGGGCGGCGCCCAGGTGGTTGAAGTTCAGATGGGCGTTCCTCGCCTCCAGCGGGTCGTAGGTCCATTCGACCCGATCGACGCCGAGCGGCAGGAGCAGCTCGCGCTGGTAGAGCTTGAGGCGGGTGCCGAGCCCGAGGTCGCGGGCCTCGGGGTCCACGGCCAGCATGTGCGACCAGTGGAAGACCTTCGGCTTGATCCCCGCCTTGACCCCGGTGATCCCGTAGACGAAGCCGAGCAGCCGGCCGTCCGGCGCGAAGGCGCCGGCCGCGATGCCGCCGGCCTTCTGGGTGATCTTGAGGATGCTCATCGGCACCGCGTCCGAGAAGTCGCGGCCCCAGGTGGCGCGCTGCAGCTCGATACAGGCGGCGAAGTCCTCCTCGCTGGCGAGCGGCCGGAAGGCGACCTCGGTCATGGCTGGGGATCTTGCCACAAGAAGGGTATCGTTCCCCCGTGAGGCTCGCCATCGACTTCCGCCGCTACCGCAAAGTGCGGCGCTTCGTCGCCCGGACCTTTCTCCACGTCCTCTGGTGGGACATGCTGCTCAACGTGCCCGGCCTGCGCCGGTTCCGGCCTGCGGCGGCCGGGCGGTGGGCGGGGATCGCGCGGCGCTACCGACATCTCGCCGGCGAGATGGGCGGCGTGCTCATCAAGCTCGGCCAGTTCCTCTCGGTGCGGGTGGACATCCTGCCGCCGGAGGTCACCCGGGAGCTCGCCGGCCTCCAGGACGAGGTCCCTCCCGAGCGCTTCGAGGACGTCGTGCGCCAGATCGAGACCGACTTCGGCCGGCCGCTCGGAGAGGTCTTCGCCTGGGTGTCGCCGGAGCCGATCGGCGCCGCCTCCCTCGCCCAGGTCCACCCGGCCCGCCTGCTCTCGGGCGAGCCGGTGGTGGTCAAGGTGCTGCGGCCGGGGATCGACGTCCTCGTGGAAACCGACCTCGCGGCGGCGGCCCTCGCCTTCCGCCTGCTCAAGGTGTCGCGCAACCTGCGCCGCCGGGTGGACCTGGACCGCGTGGCCGAGGAGATCTCCCTCACTACCCGGCGGGAGCTCGACCTCGCGAACGAAGGGAGGAACGCCGAGCGCTTCGCCGCCGACTTCGCCGGCGACGACAGGGTGGCGATCCCGCGGGTGATCTGGGCCGCCAGCGCGTCGCGCACCCTCACCCTGGAGAACGTCGGCTATCTCAAGATCGGCGATTTGGCCGCTCTCGACCGCGCGGGCATCTCGCGCCCCGAGGTGGCGCGGGTCCTCTACCGGATCTACATGCAGCAGATCTTCGTGCACCACTTCGTGCACGCCGACCCGCACCCCGGCAACCTCTTCGTCAAGCCGCTGCCGCTTCCCGGAGAGGCTCCGTTCGCGCCGGGCGACCCGGTCCCTGCCCCGCCGGCCGGGGAAGAGAGGCCGTTCCGGATCGTGTTCGTCGACTTCGGCATGGTCGCGGCCATCCCCGAGCGGCTGCGGGCGGCGCTGCGGGAGTATGCGATCGGCCTGGGGACGCGGGACGCCTCGCGGCTGGTGCACTCCTACGTGAGCGCCGGCGTGCTCCTGCCGGGCGCCGACCTGCGGCGGCTGGAGGAGATCCACGAGGAGCTGTTCGACCGCTTCTGGGGGGTGAGCCTCGGCAGCCTGCGCGACGTGGCGTTCTCCGAGGCGGGCTACTTCTTCCGGGAGTACAGGGACCTTTTGTATGAAATTCCCTTCCAGGTGCAGGTGGACCTCCTGTTCGCCTCGCGCGCCGTGGGCCTGCTGGCCGGGATGACCACCCATCTCGACGCCGAGTTCGATCCCTGGGCCGAGACCGTGCCGTTCGCCGAGCGGCTCGCCCGCGAGGAGCTCGCCCTGGGCTGGCGGGACCTGCTCCGCGAAGGCGCGCTCCAGGCCCGGGCCCTCCTCACCCTGCCCCGCCGGCTCGACGCGCTGATCACCCGCGCCGAGCGCGGCAACCTCACCTTCCAGCAGTCGCTCGCGCCGGACACGCGCAAGGCCGTGCAGAGGCTGGAGCGCTCGCTGCGCCGCGCTACCTGGATGATGCTCGCCGCAGCGCTCCTGCTCGCCGGCGTGCTGGTCCGGCTCGGGCAGCCCGGCGATCCCGTGGGGACCGGCCTCCTGGTCGCCGCCCTCCTGGCGTTCCTCTGGGGACTGCTCGCGAGGCGCTGACCTGGCATCCATCCTGCACAAGGATCTGGGCGGAGGGTGCGACGTGTGAGCCGGTACAGCGGACAAGACACAGACCAGCGCGACACGTAGCACCCTCCTCTCCCTGATGAAACTCCTCCCCATCCTCTCCCTCGCCACCCTGCTCCCGGTCCTGGCCGGATGCGGAGGCGAGACGCCGCCGAGGCTGAGCGACGCCGGACCGCGCAAGGCGGAGATCCGCGGCCCCTCCGAGCCGGGTGAGAAGCGGGCCGTGCTGGTGGCGACCGGCCGCCAGTCCTTCGAGGGCACCCTGCCGGTGCGCTGCGCCGCCCACGACCGGACCGGGCTCCAGATCAACCTGCGGACCGGCGACCCCGACCTGCCGGTGGTGACGGTCCGGGTCGACGAGGTCCACGGCGAGGGACCGTACAGGGGCCGGCTCTTCGTCACCGGCCGGACACGGACCGGCGGGCTCGCCGGTTCCACGGGCGAGGTCAGCCTCGACCTGCGGCCGGACGGCCCCGGGCTCCAGGGCTCGTTCGAAGGCGGCTATCAGGGAGAGGCGGGGAAAGGCTCGGTCCAGGGGCGCTTCCGCGGCTGCGCCCAGCCGCTCCGGAATGCCGATCCGGCGCCCGCGGTTTCCTCCTCCGCGGCTCGTTGACGCTCCGGGGTCGGGAGCGTACCCTGTACAACGGCCCAGAGGATCGGGCTCGACCTTTTGCATCGCGACCATTCCCCCTTTTGCCGACTTCCGGCACAATGACTAGGTAGAGCCTGCTTCATCTGGGCGCCCCAGGGCCATGAGGGTCCCTGGATCCATTTTGGGAGATCAAAGGAGGACTCATGCTGCGCAACACCATCCGTCGCGGTGGCATCACCCTGGCATTGCTGCTGGCGTTGGGGCTGGGCCTGATCGGCGCCACGCCGGCCGCCGCGCAGGGGTTCCGGAGCGATTCGGCCTGGGAAGCGGCTTGGCACTGGCTCGCGGGCCTGTTCGGCCTGACGGTGGACCAGAATCAGCCGGCCAGTGGAAATGAAGGCGGTCTTTCGCGCATATGGGATATGGAAGGTCCCGGATTCGACCCGAACGGCGCCCCGGTCCCGAGCTCCCACAGCTCGGGCACGGAGGAAGGCCCCGGATTCGATCCGAACGGCTCCAGTTAGAAACTTTGCCAGGTTTACAGACGTATCCCGGAAGTGGGGCTGGATTTTGCACGGCAGACCATGAGACAATGGCGATGTTGATCCAGATTTTACCCCGGAGGAGGGAACGATGAGTGATCGTCACCCGACCCGTGAGACGTTGGAAGGCTTCCTTCTCGGCTGCCTTCCCGCCCGCGAGGCCCAGGCAGTCACCGCGCACCTGATGGGAGGCTGCGCGCAATGCCGGGAGCAGATGTCTCCCCTGTCCGAGACGCTGCTCGGCCCGGCCGGCCTGTTCGACGACGACGTCGACGCCGAGATCGAGCTCTCCTCCGAGCTGGACGCCGCGTACGATCTGGCCATTTCGGCCGCCTATGCCGCCGCCCTGGAAAAGACCGGCGGTCTTCCTGGCCGGGCGCAGTCGGCTCCGGCCGGCGCCGAGGGTCTCCCCCTGCCCGGCGATCCGGACTTCTACACCCCGCACGTCTGCGAGATCCTCCTCGAGAGGAGCTACGAGGTCCGGCTCAGCGATCCGGAGACCATGCTCCGCCTGGCCGACCTCGCGGCGTCCTCGGCGGAGGGTCTCGACCCCGAGGTCTACGGTCCCGCCGAGTCGGCGGACCTGCAGGCCCGCGCCTGGGCCGAGGTCGCGAACGCCTACCGGGTCATCGGCGACCACGTCAGGGCCGATCGGATGATGGCCCGGGCCGTCGGCTGCCGCGCCCGCGGCACCGGCGATCCCCGGATCCTCGCCCGCATGGCGGACCTCGGCGCCTCCCTGGCCTGCGCCCAGCGCCGGTTCGAGGAGGCCTTCCGGCTGCTCGACGTCGCGCACGCCACCTACCTGGAGCTCGGCGACACGCACGCCGCCGGGCGCGTCATCATCTCCCGCGGCCTGTACGCCGGCTACACCGGAGACCCGCTCGAGGGCATCCGCTTCCTCGTCCACGGTCTCAACACGATCGACCGCGCCCGGGAGCCCAAGCTGGCCTTCCAGGCGCTGCACAACATCCTGCTGCTCCGCGTCGAGCTGGGCGAGTACGAAGAGGCCCGGCGGACGCTGCTTCAGATGCAGCCGCTCTACGACCGCTACCTGAGCGACCTGGAGCGGGTGAAGGTGCGCTGGATGGAAGGCCGGATCGCGGCGGGCCTCGGCGAGCTCGACGAGGCCGAGGCGGCTCTCCTGGAGGCCCGCGAGGAGTTCGACCGGGCCGGCCTGGGCTATCGCGCCGCCCTGGTCTCCCTCGACGTCATGGCGGTCTGGCTCCGCCAGGGCCGCACCGCCGAGATCCGCCAGCTCGTGGCCGAGCTCATGGCGACCTTCCGGGCCATCGGCGTCGAGCGCGAGGCTCTCGCCGGCATCCTCCTGCTGCGCGACGCCGTGGAGTACGAGCAGGCCACCCTGGAGCTGCTCCAGCTCATCGCGGTCTCCCTCGGCAAGCTCGACGGACGCGCGGCTCCGCCGCTCGATCCCGAAGTCCGATGACCCTGAACCCCCGCTGATTCACTCCTTGACGCCCGGCTCCGGCCGGGCGTCACTGTTTTCAGGCTTGTCCTCGTCCAGGCGGTCCAGCTCTTCCTGCAGCAGGCGGGTGATCGTGCTCTCCATCTCGCCGGGGCTCATCTTCGGCACGGCCGGGGGGATCCGGAACGGCACCCTGGCCTGGTCCGCTCCCATCTCGATCTGCTCCAGCACCCAGCTCGGGTCCTGGGGCAGGGTCGGCCATTTCTCGTCGTCCATTGAGGCCGGAGTCTACGCCACTTGCGATAGGAGCGCGACCGGGAACCGCCGCAGCAGGCCGGCCAGCCGGACCTCCTCTCCGGCCACGTCCTCACCGGTGAGCTCGTTGCGCCAGCGCCCCGGCGGCAGCTCCAGGGAGGTGCCCTGCCAGTCCCCGGCCAGCCCCATCACGAGCCGGGGAACGACTGTGACGGCTCCTCCTCCGCGGACGAAGGCGAACGCATGCTTGGACCGCTCGCCGCGCGGTATCAAGGGGAGATAACCGCCCGCGAACAGCTCCGGCCGGCGCCGCCGGAGGTGGAGCGCCTGGCGGGTCAGCCAGAGCTTCGGCAGCCCCTCGTCCATGCGGGCGAGGATCGCTTCCGGCTCCGGGTCTCCCTCCAGCTCCCGCAGGAGCCGGCGGCGCCCGTCGTAGTCCACCGGCCGGCGGTTGTCGGGATCGACGAGCGACAGATCCCAGAGCTCCGTCCCCTGGTAGAGGTCGGGCACGCCGGGCGCGGTCAGCTTGAGGAGCGTCTGGGCGAGCGAGTTGATGCGCCCCGGCTCGATCAGGGGGGCCACGAAAGCCTCCAGGTCCCGGACGAGCTCGCGGTCGCCGAGCACCCCCTCGACGAAGGAGCGCAGCGACTCTTCGTAGGCCGGATCGACGCGGGTCCAGGAGGTGGCGCCCTTGGCCTCGCGGGCGGCCTTCTCCATGTAGGCGGTCACCCGCTCGGTCCCGATGGGCCAGGCGCCGGCGAGCGTCTGGAAGAGGAGGTACTCGGCGTCCGGGTCCGGCGGCCGGTGGCGATTTCCGCGGGCGGCGCGGGCGCTCCAGCGGCGGACCGCCTCACCCCAGCGCTCCGGGATCTCGGAGAGCAGGGCGAGCCGCGCGCGGACGTCCTCGCTCCGCTTGGTGTCGTGGGTGGAGGTGGCGAGCATGGCCCGCGGCCGGGCTTCGGCCAGCTCGCGGTGGAGCTCCTCGGGCGCGACGCCGAAGCGGCCCGGGTCTCCCCCTACCTCGTTGAGCGACACCAGCCGGTGGAAGTTGTAGAACGCCGTGTCCTCCACCCCCTTGGCCATGACGGGACCGGTGAGCTGCTGGAAGCGCATGACCAGCTCGCTCTCGACCGGCCCGCGGATCTCCAGCAGCAGGAGGGCGCGGAAGAAGTCGAAGAGGTCGGCGGGCAGGTCGGGCCGCCGGGACCGGGCGGCCTCGATCGCGGTCCGGATGGGCTCCGCGTCCTCTTCCCCCACCTCGCCGGCCTCGGCGCGGACGTAGGAGCGGTAGACCGGGAAGCAGGCCGCCACCTCCCGGATGGCTTCGCGCAGCTCGTGGCGCAGGTAGTCGCGGTGGCGGCGGTGGCGCTCGCAGACCTGGAGGAAGATCTCGGCCACCCGGTTCACCTCGGCCGCCAGGAGCTGGTCGAGGACCAGGTGTTTCTTCTCGTGGACGAGCTCCGGCCAGTCGCGAGAGGAGCCGGTCAGCTCGGCGTAGAGATCGGTCAGGGGGCGCTCGCCTTCCGGGTCGACGAACAGGCCGCCGGCCAGGTTCAGGAAGTCGTAGCCGGTGGTGCCGTCCACCGGCCAGGAGACCGGAAGGCGCTCGCCGGGCTCCAGGATCTTCTCGACCACGATCCAGGCTTCGGGTGCTGCCTCCCGCAAGCGCCGGAAGTACTGCTCCGGGTCGAGCAGGCCGTCCGGGTGGTCGATGCGCAGGCCGTCGAGCACGCCGCGCCGGACCAGGTCGAGAATCAGGGCATGGGTGTCGGCGAACACCCGCTCGTCCTCGGTGCGCAGGCCGGCCAGGGAGTGGACGTCGAAGAATCGGCGGTAGTCGAGCTCACGGCCGGCCGTGCGCCAGAAGGCCGGCCGGTAGTTCTGGCGCGCGAGCAGGGCATCCAGCCGGTCGGGGTCGGCGCCGGTCTCCTCCACCACCGCGTCCACGGCGCGGGCGACCTCGGGCTGCTCCTCGAAGAGCCGGGCGAGCCGGCGGCGGACGACCTCCTTGTCCCGGTGCCGGCGCGCGACGCTCTCCCGGTCCGTGGCGGTCGCGACCGGGAGCCGGCCCAGGGCGTCGGCCAGGAAGGCGAGCTCCGTCGAGTCGCACCGCCCGGCCGCCTCGGCGAGCAGACTGTCGAGCGAGCGCGGCGAGACCGGCATCCGGTGGTCGAAATAGTGGATCTCGAAGCCGCCCCCGCGGCGGACCAGCTTCAGCTCCCCCGCCTCCAGGACCCGGCCGTAGTGGTCGCCCAGGATCGGCAGGACCACGAGGTTGCGGAAGCGCTCCTGCGGCGGGTCCCAGTCCACGTCGAAGTAGGCGGCGTAGCGGCTCGACGGTCCGTTCTCCAGCACGTCCCACCACCAGAGGTTGCCGGGCTCGCCTTTCTTGGGATCGATCGCCATGTGGTTCGGCACCACGTCGAGCACCTGCCCGAGGCCGTGCTCCGCCAGCGCCCGGCAGAGCCGCTCGTGGCCTTCGGCCCCGCCCAGCTCCTCGTTGACCCGGGTCGGATCGGTCACGTCGTAGCCATGGGCGCTCCCCCGCGCGGCCTGAAGGTAGGGCGAGCAGTAGAGATGGCTGACGCCGAGCGCGGCGAGATAGGGGGCGAGCGCCGCGGCCTCGTCGAAGCCGAAGCCCGGACGGAGCTGGACGCGGTAGGTCGCGCGAGGGACACGAAGAACACTGGGCACGCCGTGCCCAGGTGCAAGGCCTGGACCACGGATGTGTGCGGCGGAAAAGGCTTATCTACGGCGAGGCAACCTTGTTTGCCGGCCGACAACGTTGATTTGCCGCGGATAACGTTATCCGGGCTCCTGATAACGTTATCCTGACGCCAACAATCTTGTCCTGAAGGCCGGCAAGGTTGTTTTGTCGCCGACAAGGTTGTCGGTGGCGAGCCAACGTTGTTTTCCGGTCCCCCAAGCTTATCTACGGCGAGACAACGTTTTTTGCCAGCCGGCAACGTTGACTTGCTACGGATAACGTTGTCCTGGGTCACGCCAACGTTATCTTGCCTCCGACAAGCTTGTCGGGCTCCCGATAACGTTAATGGACGGTGGATAAGCTTGTGGCGCGATGGATAAGCTTGTCACGCGGTGGATAAGCTTGTCGTGCCATGGATAAGCTTGTCACGCCGTGGATAAGTCGAGCCTCTCTCCCGTCAACCTTGTTTGCGGCAGGCAAGCCTGTCCTGCCGCCCGCCAGACTTGTACGGCGCCAGACAAGGTTGTCGCGTCCCCGGTAACCTTATCGGCCCTCGCGCCACGGTCCTCTCCATCCGGCGCTCCGGCCTGGCCGGCTGGAAGCCGGCGGTCCCAGTGAAAAGCAAGGGCACCGGTTCGTTTCTGCCACGGTGGTCAGTCCATGCGGAAGCCCAGCTTGACGGCCAGCGCCCGGAAGCGCCCGACCCACTCGGCCGCCGGCGCCTCCCCGGCTTCGGCCTCCTCCTTCATCACCGGGTAGGCGGTCGCGAGCATCTCGTGGCAGCGGTTCTGGGCGCGCCAGAGGTTCACCCGGAACGGCGGCTTCCGGGCCAGATCGGCCACGGCGTCCACCCGGGAGAGCAGCTCGGCATCCAGAGGCGTCTCCCCCAGGCGGCCGACCAGGTCCTCCAGGGAGCGCTCCAGGACGTAGCTCAGGCCCTCCTCGTCGAGGTCCACGCCGAGCCCGGCGGCCTCGTCGAGGAGGCGCTGCACCTCCTCGGGGTCGGCCGGTCCGGCGAGCGCGCGCTTGAGGTCCAAGTCGAGCACCAGCTCGGCGGCGGACCGGAAGGCGTTCGGCAGCGGCGTGCCGAGGCTGCCCAGGAAGCGCATGAGCGGCGCGTTCTGGACGTACATCTCGCGCACCTCGTCCTCGGTCTCGGCCAGGGTGGAGGCGAGGATCAGGTCGAGCACCCGGCGCTGCTCGTCGCGGAACAGCGACCGGAGAGAGTAGGACAGACCGTCGAAATGCCGGTCGAGCAGCCGGATCGCCTGGGCGAGGTCGCCCTGCTCGAACGGCCGGCCGACCTCCTCCAGCAATCGTTCGTAGTCCTCCTCGCCCTTGCGGACGCCGGCGCTCAGGTTGTGATCGCCGAAGTGGAGCACGCCGTAGCTCAGGAGGTCGGAGTCGCCGGTCCGGTCCGAGGTGATGAGCGCCTTGCCGATCGAGAGCCGGGCGCGGCCGGCGTGGAAGGTGCGGCCGTTGCGCCTCTCGACCCGGTAGCAGTAGACCTTCGCCGGGTTCGGGTACTCCCGGAAGAGCGCGGTGACCGCGTAGTGGACCGCCACCTCGGGCAGGTCCACCATGGCCGGCCGGACGTGCCTCTCGTAGAGGTCGCGCCCGGTCTCCCCTCCGTTGCTCCGCGCCCGCTCCAGGCGCGAGAGGAAGCCCTCCTCGATCCCGGCCCCGAACAGGCGCTCGGCAAGTTGCACCACGCGGCCGGCGTACTGGAGGACCTGGATCGTCTCGATCCCGGCCAGGTCGTTGAAGAACCAGCCGCAGCTCGTATACATGAGCATGGCGTGGCGCTGCATCTCCAGCAGCTCCAGGTTCCGGACCCCGCTTGGGCGCTCCACGAGGTAGCGGTCGCGCGCCTCCCAGCCGGCCTCGGCTTCGTAGAGCGGGATCAGCTCGTCGCGCAGCCAGTCGAGCGCCTCCCGGAGCGGCGCGCGCCAGGCCTGGTTCCAGCCCGGCGCGCCACCGGTGTGGCAGCCGCAGTCGCTGCGCCAGCGCTCGACGCCGTGCGCGCAGCTCCAGGAGGTGTTCTCCCGGATCTCGACCTCATGCTCCGGCGGATGGGCGGCCAGGTAGGCGCCGTAGTTGGTCAGCTTCGCCCAGCCGTTCCTCTCGATGTGGTGGAGAGCGTAGGCGAGCGCCATCTCGCCGTAGGGGTGATGGTGGCCGTAGGTCTCGCCGTCGGTGGCGATATGGACCAGCCGGTCGGTCCCATCCTCCTCCGGGAAGCGCGAGATCAGCCGCTGCGCGAAGCGCTCGCCCGAGGAGAGCAGCCCCTCGAAGGCCACGGCCCGCGAGGTGCCGCCGTCATAGAAAAAGACGGCCAGGGTGCCTCCGGCGACTCGATAGGGCACCGTCGTATCCACCGCGGTGCGGGACTGGCCCGGCTCCAGGATGGTGAACTTGACCCCTTCGCCGGCCAGGATGTCGAGGCTCTCCAGGTCCACCGCGGCCTCGGGCAGCCAGACGCCCTCGGCCTTCCTCTTGAAGCGGCGCTCGAAGTCGGCGAGCCCCCAGAGGATCTGGGTCCACTTGTCGCGCGGGCTGGCGAGCGGCAGGATGGCGTGGTGGTAGGGCTGGGCGATCGCCGAGCCGTGGCCGTTGAAGCGCACCCGGCTCAGCTCGTCGGCCTCGACGATGGCGCGGTAGACGTCCGGCCGGTTCTCTTCCATCCAGGCGAGGAGAGTGGGGCCGAAGTTGAAGCTGATCTGGGCGTAGTTGTTGACGATGCGCTCGATCCGGTTCTCCGCGTCGAGGATGCGCGCCACCGCGTTCGGGCCGTAGCACTCGGCGGTGATGCGCTCGTTCCAGTCGTGGTAGGGATAGGCGGAGTCCTGGAGCTCGATCGCCTCGAGCCACGGGTTCTCCCGCGGCGGCTGGTAGAAGTGACCGTGGATACAGAGATACCGGCTCATCGGAGCGCGCTCTTACTCCACGCCCTCGACACTGCTCTCCTCTCCGTCCTCGTCGTCCGCGGCGGGCTCCGGCGCCTTCAGGAAGACGACGCCGAGCGGCGGCAGGGTGAGGGTGAGCGAATGGGAGCGGCCGTGGAGCGGGACCGGCGAGGCGAGGGCGCCGTCCGGGTTCCCCTTGCCGCTCCCCTGGTAGGAGGTCGAGTCGCTGTTCAGGACCTCGGTCCAGGAGCCGCCGCGCGGCACGCCGACGCTGTAGTTCTCGCGCGGCAGCGGCGTGAAGTTGAGCACCACCAGGATCACGTCCTCCGGACCGGTCCCCTTGCGCAGGAAGGAGAGCACGCTGTTGAGCGCGTCGTTGGCGTCGATCCACTCGAAGCCCTCGGGCGAGGTGTCGAGCTCGTGGAGCGCCTTCTCCGCGCGGTAGAGACGGTTCAGGTCCTCAAGCCAGCGCGAGATGCCGGCGTGCGCGGGGTCGTCGAGCAGGTGCCAGTCGAGGCTGCGCTCGTGGCTCCACTCGCGCCACTGCGCCAGCTCGGCGCCCATGAAGAGCAGCTTCTTGCCGGGCTGGGCGTACATGTCGCCGTAGAGCAGCCGCAGGTTGGCGAATTTCTGCCAGTCGTCGCCCGGCATCTTGTTGACCAGCGAGCCCTTGCCGTGCACCACCTCGTCGTGCGAGAGCGGCAGGACGAAGCTCTCGTTCCAGGCGTAGACCATGCGGAAGGTGATCTCGTTGTGGTGGTACTTGCGGTGGATCGGGTCGTGGGCCAGGTACTTGAGCCGGTCGTGCATCCAGCCCATGTCCCACTTGTAGCCGAAGCCGAGCCCGCCGACGTAGGTCGGGCGCGAGACCATGGGCCAGGCGGTCGACTCCTCGGCGATCGTCTGGACGCCGGGGAAGCTCCCGCAGACTTCGTCGTTGAAGCCGCGCAGGAAGGCGATGGCTTCCAGGTTCTCGCGCCCGCCGTAGCGGTTCGGGATCCACTCGCCGGCCTTGCGCGAGTAGTCGAGGTAGAGCATCGACGCCACCGCGTCCACCCGCAGGCCGTCCAGGTGGTAGCGCTCGAGCCAGAACGCGGCGCTGCTGGTCAGGAACGCCCGCACCTCGTTGCGGCCGTAGTTGAAGATGTAGCTTCCCCAGTCCGGGTGGTATCCCTGGCGCGGGTCGGCGTGCTCGTAGAGGTGCGTGCCGTCGAAGTAGGCCAGGCCGAACTCGTCGGTCGGGAAGTGGGACGGCACCCAGTCGAGGATCACCCCGATCCCCTCCCGGTGCAGGAAGTCGACCAGGTACATGAAGTCCTGCGGCGTGCCGTAGCGGCTGGTGGGAGCGAAGTAGCCGGTGGTCTGGTAGCCCCACGACGGGTAGTAGGGGTGCTCGGTGACCGGCATCAGCTCGACATGGGTGAAGCCGAGCTTCTTCACGTGCGCGGCGAGCGGCTCCGCGATCTCGCGGTAGGAGAGCGACCGGTCGCCCTCCTCCGGCACCCGGCGCCAGGAGCCCAGGTGGACCTCGTAGATCGACATGGGCGCGGTCATGGGGGAATCAACCGCCTGCTTCGCCGCCCGCTCCGCCATCCAGCCGGCGTCGCCCCATTCGTAGCCCAGCTCCCAGACGACCGAGGCCTGGGCCGGCGGGATCTCGGTGTGGAAGGCGAAGGGGTCGGCCTTGTCCGCCCTGTAGCCCGGGTGGGCTCGGGAGACCATGTGGTACTTGTAGCGCGCGCCCACGCCGACGCCGGGGAGGAAACCCTCCCAGATGCCGGACATCCCGCGCGGCGCGAGCGGGTCGGCCTCCAGGCTCCACCCGTTCCAGTCGCCCATGACCGCGACGCGCTCGGCGTTGGGCGCCCAGACCGCGAACCAGGTGCCGTCCTCGCCGTCCTTCGTCCCGGGATGCGAGCCCAGGTGGTCGTACAGGCGGTGGTGGGTCCCCTCGTTGAAGAGATAGACATCCTGCTCGGTCAGAAAGCTCAAGCCCGCTCCCCTTTCCGGATCCGGTCCACGCGGCGGAGGACGTCCACCACCTCCGGCTTCTGCGAGAGCTCCTCGAACGTGAGGCGCGCCTTGCGCCGCCAGTTCGGGCGTTCCAGGTGGGTCCCCGGCACGTTCTGCGGCTCGGCCTCGCCCCAGAGGTCCTCGAGGTTCACCAGGACCATGCGGGCCGGGCTCGCGGCGAGGCCGTCGAGCAGCCGCCGCAGCACGCTCGCCCGCGCCGCCTCTTCGCCGGCCCGCTCCTCCGGCGGCAGGGCGTCGGACATCTCGCGCCGCAGCCGGGCGCGGCGGTCGCGCTCCTCGCGCGCCTGCTCTTCGTTGAAGAACCCCAGCTCCTGCAGGTCGGCCACGTCGCGCGCCTCCCAGAACGAGCGGAAGGTCGGCATGTCGTGCGTGTTGAGGCTCGCGGCCGAGCGCTCCGGCGGCGTGCGGAGACCCTGGCCGCCGGGCTGCAGCTCGTACTGGACCACGTACATGCCGAGCACCTCGTGGCGGTCCATGGCTTCGCCGATCTCGGGCGGCACCGTGCCCAGGTTCTCGCCGACCACGATCGCCCGGTGCCGGTGGGACTCGACGGAGAGCACCGCGAACAGCTCGTCCACCGGGTAGTGCACGTAGACGCCGTCCGCCGCGGCCAGGCCCTGGGGGATCCAGAACAGCCGGTAGAGCTGCATCACGTGGTCGATGCGCAGCAGCCCGGCGTAGCGCAGATGATGGCGGAGGCTCTCGATCAGATAGTCGTAGCCGTGCTCGCGCAGGCGCTCCGGGTGGAGCGGCGGGAACCCCCAGTCCTGGCCCTTGGTGAAGAACGAGTCCGGCGGCGCGCCGGCCGACGCCCCCTTGGCGAAGTGGTCGGGGTAGCGCCAGACGTCGAACGAGCTGCCATGGACGCCGAGCGGGAGATCCAGATAGAGGCCGGGCCCGTGGCGCCGGGCGGCCTTCGCCATGGCGCCCACCTGCTCGTCGGTGATCCACTGCACCCAGAGGTGGTAGCACCGGTCGTCCTCGTCCCAGTCGGCCGGCGCGAGGGTGCCCTCGCGCAGCCGCTCCGGCCAGCACTGCCAGGACTCACCGCGGCGCTCCCCCACCGCCCGGAACGCGGCGTAGGCCTCCAACTCGGGCCGGCTGTCCACGAACTCCCGGAAGGCGTCGCGCCGGTCCGGCGACGGATCGGCGAAGAACGACTTCGCGAGCTCCTCGAGCACCCGCCGCTTGAGCGCCATGAGCCGGCCGTAGTCGACCTGGGAGCCGGCGCGCAGGGCCTCGACCTCGCGCAGCAGCTCCGGCGATTCGAGCAGGCGCTGCGCCTCGGGGCAGCGCTCCAGCTCCGGCACGCGGCGCGGGTCGAGATAGAGCTCGTTCCAGAACAGGCGGCTGGCCGGCGCGTAGGGGCTGGGCTCGAACGGCTCGTCGAGGAACGCGGCCAGCATCGGCAGCGTCGCCACCACGCCGCCGCCGAGCCCGGCCGTCCACTCCGCGAGCGCCTGGAGGTCGGTGAAGTCGCCGGCCCCCCAGCTTCCGCGGGTGCGCAGGGCGTAGAGCGGCAGGAACACGCCCCACATCGGCCCGCCGCTGCCGTCGCCCCCGTCGCCCGAGAAGCACTTCTCCGGGGCCGAGATCACCAGCGTCTCGGCCGACTTCCCGCCCGCCGACACCCGCAGCCGGTGGTAGCCGGTCGGCAGGCCGTCCGGCAGGCCGAGCAGCCGGCCGCCCGAGGGCGTGGCGGGCAGCGCGGACAGCTCGCGGTCCCAGGCCCAGCGCTCGCCGCCGTCGAGGTCGAAGCGGCAGGCGAGCGATCCGGAGTCGACGCCGAAGCGCAGCTCCAGGGCCGGGGCCCGGCCGCCCCAGGCCACGACGACCGGCTCGGCGATGCGCGAGGCGAGCTCCTCGCGGCGCTCGCGCAGCGCCTCGGGCACCTCTTCGAGGCTCTCGACGGCCGCGTCCAGGGCGCGCAGCACGCCGAGCAGCGCCTCGGCGCCGGCCTCGACGCGGCGGCCCATGGCATCGTTGTAGGAGGTCTGGACCCCGTACAGGCGGGCCAGCTCCCGGAGGTCCTCCAGCGCGTCAGTCATCCCTCGCTCCCCAGAATCTGCCGGATCCCCCGGAGCGGGATCCGGACCCAGCCGGGCCGGTTGTTGAGCTCGTAGGCCAGCTCGGACAAGGCCTTCTCGAGCCGGTAGACGTCGATCAGCATCCCCACCTCCTCCCGCGACGGCGGCACGAACGAGGCTCCCCAGGCGCGGTCGAGGTAGGAGCGCAGGAAGGCGGCCGAGGTCCAACGCTCCCAGTCGAGCGCCCAGGCCTCCAGCGCCGCGACCGACGGCGCCACCCCTGCCTCGCCCTCCTCGAAGAGCTTGGCATAGGCCGCGTAGTGGAACGAGCGCAGCATGCCCGCCACGTCGCGGAACGGCGAGCGCTTCATCCGGCGCTCCGACAGCGGCCGGGACGGCTCGCCCTCGAAGCCGAGGATCACGAAGTCCTTGCCGGTGTAGAGCACCTGCCCGAGATGATAAGCCCCGTGGGTGCGGATGCGCGTGGCCGAGACCTTGCCGCCGAGGAGCGCGCCGAAGCGGTCGAGCACGCGCTCCTGCAGGCCGAGCACCGCCGCGGCGTCCGCCCGCGCCGTCTCCGGCAGGGTGGCCAGTCTCTCTTCCAGGAGCTGGAACGTGCGGCCGGCCAGGGTGCGCATCGACTGGTAGAGCGAGCGCTGGTAGAGCAGCGAGAACGGCTCCGGCGCGAAGTCCGGCTCATCTGTCCGGGAGGCGAGCGCGATGTGCAGCTCCGCGGTCCGCTGGCCGAGCAGGCGGGCGGATTCGAGGTAGATGCCGATGCGCTCGCGCGCGTCGGCCGGCGCCTCCTGCTCCGCAAGACGGACGAGCGGCTGCCCCACCGGCTCCGCCGCCGGGCCGGCCGAGGTCAGCGCGCGCTCGAAGTAGCGGCCCAGGATGTCGAGCGTATAGCTCCAGGCGTCGCCCTCGTTGGCGACGAAGCCGTGCAGCACTCCGAGCGTGAGCGGTGCGCCACCCTCCCGGAGATCCCGGACCTCCAGCCACCCGGCCACCGGCGGCGAGCAGCGGAACGTGGTGCGCTCGGTCAGGAAGCGGCCGACCTCCAGTTCGGGGTTGACCCCCTCCTCCAGCCGCCGGAAGAGCTTGAGCACGAAGCGGTCGCCGAACGCGATCGACGTGTGGCTCTGCTCGCCCCGGAGGATCGACGGCTCCGGAGACGCCTCGCCGAGCCTCTCCCGGAAAGAGGACGCCGGCGATGCGGCCAGCTCCAGCCCATCCCCCTTGAACCGGCGACGCTTCGCGATCGCGTCGAGCAGGCCGCGGGCGAACCCGGCATCCCAGAGCGCGTCGTAGAGCAGGCCGGTGCCTGCCGGGTCGTCCGACCGGAGCCGGGCGAGCACGGCCGGCCGATTGTCGCGCAGGACCTGCTCGGCCCGCTCGCCGCGGGCGAAGGCGAGGGGCAGCGCGTAGGTCTCGGGCTCGCCGTCCGTGTACTCGACCCCGACCAGCGCGAGCCGCGTGTCGTCCGGCTCCAGGGGGATCGATTCCGAGATCGACACGTGGCGGATCGTCCGAGTCTTCTCGCCGATACCTCCGAACCAGCGGCGGGTCGGGAGCAGATCCTGGAGCGCCGTTTCCAGATCGGCCTTGCAGCGCCCTTCGAGGCAGCTCTCCCAGCGGCCCTGGAGCGTGAGCTCCGGGATCTCCGCGTCCGAGCCGGAGGCGCCGCGGCGCAGCCGGAGCGGCTCCGGCTCCGTCTCCAGGCTGAACCAGTAGAACGAGTGCGGCCCCACGGTGAGCAGGTACGGCAGGTCGCCGATCGGCGGGAACGGCGTGCGGCCGAACAGCTCCACCGGCGTGGCGCCGCGGAAGGCCGAGAGGTCCAGCTCCACGTGCTGGGCGAAGCGCGACAGGTTCGCGACGACCAGGAGCGTCTCCGCTCCGTGGCGGCGCAGGAACGAGAGCACCCGGTGGTTGCGCGGGTAGAGAAACTCCAGCGTGCCGCGGCTGAACGCCTTGTGGCGCTTGCGCAGCGCGATCACCCGCCGCATCCACCACAGCAGCGAGTGGGGGTTGCCCTGCTGGAGCTCCACGTTGACCGCCTCGTAGTGATACTCGGGGTCGGTGACCGCCGGCAGGAAGAGCTTCTGCGGGTTGGCCCGCGAAAAGCCGGCGTTGCGGTCCGGGCTCCACTGCATCGGGGTCCGGACGCCGTTGCGGTCGCCGAGGTAGATGTTATCGCCCATCCCGATCTCGTCGCCGTAGTAGAGGACGGGCGCGCCGGGGAGCGAGAACAGCAGGCCGTTCATCAGCTCGATCCGGCGCCGGTCGTTGCCGAGGAGGGGCGCCAGACGCCGGCGGATGCCGAGGTTGATGCGCGCCCGCGGGTCCGAGGCGTAGACCCGGTACATGTAGTCGCGGTCCTCGTCGGTCACCATCTCCAGCGTCAGCTCGTCGTGGTTGCGCAGGAACGTGGCCCACTGGCAATCGGCCGGGATCGGCGGCGTCTGCTCCAGGATGTCCACGATCGGGAAGCGGTCCTCCATGCGCAGCGCCATGTAGAGCCGGGGCATGACCGGGAAGTGGAAGGCCATGTGGCACTCCCCCGCCCCTCCCGGCAGGGTATCCCCGAAGTAGGCGATCGAGTCCTCGGGCCACTGGTTGGCCTCGGCGAGCAGCATCCGGTTGGGGTACTTCGCGTCCACGTGCGCCCGGAGCTTCTTCAGGAACGCGTGCGTCTGCGGCAGGTTCTCGCAGTTCGTGCCCTCGGCCTCATAGAGGTAGGGGATCGCGTCGAGGCGCATGCCGTCCACGCCCATCTCCATCCAGAAGTCGAGCGCCTGGAGCACGGCGCGGTGGACGCGCTCGTTCTCGAAGTTCAGGTCCGGCTGGTGCGAGAAGAAGCGGTGCCAGTAGTACGCCCTGGCGACCGGATCCCAGGTCCAGTTCGAGCTCTCGAAGTCCTTGAAGATGATGCGCGCGTCGGAGTACTTCTCGGGCGAGTCGCTCCAGACATAGAAGTCGCGCCACCGGCTGCCGGGCTCGGCGCGGCGGGCGCGCTGGAACCACGGATGCTGGTCCGAAGTGTGGTTGATGACCAGCTCGGTGATGACCTTCAGGCCGCGGCGATGGGCCTCCTTGAGGAACGCCTTGAAGTCCTTCATCGTGCCGTAGGCCGGATGGACCTCGTCGTAGCCGGCGATGTCGTAGCCGTCGTCGCGCCAGGGCGACGGGTAGAAGGGCAGGATCCAGATCGCCGTGACGCCCAGCTCCTGGAGGTAGTCGAGCCTGCCCGTCAGCCCCTTGAAGTCGCCCATGCCGTCGCCGTCCGAGTCGGCGAAGGCGCGGACATGGATCTCATAGAGGACGGCGTCCTTGTACCAGAGCGGCTCGCGCTCCGAGTCGTCCTGCCGTGGGTCCTCCCCGTTCATCCGCATCCCCCGTCCGCTTTGCAGATCGCCTGCCAGCCGCGAGACCGGTGGGCGCCCGAAATGGAGGTTTACCAGATCGGGGCGGCAGGACGCTAGGCTTGGCCGGGGCCGGACCCGGCCGTTCTGTGCCATGCTTGGCGCAGGCCCCCAGGAATGACGCCTCCCACGACTTCTTCCCCGCGCCGGCTGCCGTTGCGCTGGCACCTGATCGGCCTCGCCATCGGAGCGGTGCTGCCGGTCGTGGTGTTCGCGGTGCTGCTCGTGGCCCAACTCGCGCGCAAGGAGCGCGCCGCCGTGGAGCGGCAGCTCGTGAGCTCCGCGCGGATGATGGCGAGCGGCGTCGACCGCGAGATCGCGGCCACGATCCGCACCCTGGAGGTCATGGCCCAGTCCGAGCGCCTCGACCGCGCCGACCTGGAGGGCTTCCACTCCGAGGCATGGCGCGCCCAGCGGACCCAGCCGTCCTGGGTCTCCGTGCTGCTGCTCTCTCCGGACGGCCGGCAGCTCGTGAGCTCCTCTCAGCCCTGGGGCGCCGTCCTCGGACCGGCGAACGAGCTCGAGAGCCTGCGGCGGACGGTCGAGACCCGCCGGCCCGTGGTCGGGCCTCTCACTCTCGGACGCCTCGGGCGCTGGGCCTTCCCGGTGCGCGTCCCGGTCGTGCGGGACGGACGGCTGAAGTACGTGCTCACCGCGGCCGTCACGCCCTCGGCCTTCTCCGAGCTCATCGCCCGCCAGTCCCCGGCCCAGGAGGAATGGACCCGCACCATCGCCGACCACAAGGACGTCGTCGTCGCCCGCACCCGGTCGCCCGAGCTCTTCGTGGGCAAGCCGGGCACGCCGTCGTTCCTGCAGCAGACCCGCGCAGCCGGCGAGGGGGTGTTGCGCAGCACGACCCTCGAAGGCATCGAGGTTTACTCCGGCTTCAGCCACGCTCCGTTCTGTGGCTGGACAGCCGTGGTGACCGCGCGCGTCGAGGTCCTGGACGGTCCCGGCCGGCGCTCCGTGCTCACCGCGGCCGGGCTCGGGCTCGCTCTCCTCCTGCTGAGCGGCCTGGGCGCCTTCCTCCTGTCGCGCCGCATCGCCCGCGAGATCGGCTCCGCCGCGTCCGCCGCCGACGCGCTGGCCCACGGCGGCCAGCCCCGGGTCGAGCCCTCGTCCGTGGCCGAGGTGGCGCGCCTCGGCGAAGCCCTGGAGCGCTCGGCCGAGCTTCTCCTGAGCCGCGAGCGCGAGCGCGACGAGCACCTCGCCCGCGCCGAAGCCGCGCGCGTCGAGGCGGAGGCCGCCAGCCGCTCCAAGGACGAGTTCCTGGCCATGCTCGGGCACGAGCTGCGCAACCCCCTGGCGCCGATCGTGACCGCGCTGGAGGTGCTCCGGCTGCGCGGCCAGATGCCGGAGCGCGAGATGGGCATCCTCCAGCGCCAGGTGAAGCACCTCACGCGGCTCGTGGACGACCTGCTCGACGTGTCCCGCATCACCCGCGGCAAGGTCGAGATCCGCCGGGAGCCGGTCGAGCTGTCGGCCGCGGTGGCCAAGGGGATCGAGATGGCCGGCCCGCTCGTGGAGCAGCGCGGGCACGAGCTGACCGTGGACGTCCCGCCGCACGGCCTGGAGGTCCACGGCGACCCCATCCGACTGTCGCAGGTGGTGGCGAACCTGCTCACCAACGCCGCCCGCTACACGGAGCCCGGCGGCCACATCGCGGTGCGCGCCTGGCGCGACGGCGAGGAGGTCGCTCTGTCGGTGACCGACGACGGGCGGGGCATCTCCGAGGACCTGCTGCCGCGCGTGTTCGACCTCTTCGTGCAGGGCCCCCGCACCATCGACCGCCGGGAAGGGGGCCTCGGCATCGGGCTGACCCTGGTGCGCAGCCTCGTCACCCTGCACGGCGGCCGGGTCGAGGCCCGGAGCGACGGCCCGGGGCTCGGCAGCACGTTCCTGGTACGGCTGCCGGCCCTCGTCCCGGCGGCGGAGCTCAGCGGATCTCTTCGAAGCGCGCCGTGAAGTGGCGCATGATCTTCGGCGCGAACGTGAAGCGGAAGCCCTTGAGCTCCTCCTTGCGCTTCGCGATGTCGCCCAGGACGTCCGCCACGTACTCCAGGTGGTCGTTGGTGTAGACGCGGCGCGGGATCGCCAGGCGCACCATCTCGATCGGCGCGAGCGTGGTCATCTCGCCCTCGTCGTTCATGTCGCCGAACATGGCCGTGCCCAGCTCGGCGCCGCGCACGCCGCCCTCCCGGTAGAGCTCCACGGCCAGGGCATGGCCCGGGAAACGCTGCGGCGCGATGTGCGGCAGGAACGCCCCGGCGTCGAGATAGACCGCGTGGCCGCCCGTCGGCTTCAGAAAGGGCACTCCCCTCTCCGCCAGCATCTCGCCGAAGAGGGCCACCTGGCCGGTGCGGAAGGCGAGGTAGCTCTCGTCGAGCACCTCGCGCAGGCCGCGCGCCACGGCCTCCAGATCCCGACCGGCAAGACCGCCGTAGGTCGGGAACCCCTCGACTACGAGCAGCCGCTGCTTGAGGACCTCGACCAGCTCCTGGTTGCGGGTGCAGAAGAGACCGCCGATGTTGACCAGGCCGTCCTTCTTGGCGCTCATGGTGCAGCCTTCGGCGTAGCTGAAGATCTCGCGCACGATCTCGGCCACGGGGCGGTGGCCCTGGCCCTCCTCGCGCTGCTTGATGAACCAGGCGTTCTCGGCGAAGCGGCAGGCGTCGATGTAGAGCGGGACGCCGAACTCCGCGCAGAGCTCCGAGGTGGCCTTGACGTTCGCGAGCGCGACCGGCTGGCCGCCGCCGGCGTTGTTGGTCAGGGTCAGCATGCAGACCGGGATGTTCTCGCGCGGCGTCTCCTCGAAGAACCTCCGCAGCTTGGCGAGGTCCATGTTGCCCTTGAACGGCGCCTCGGAGGAGGCGTCGCGCGCCTCGTCGACCACGAGGTCGACGCAGGTGCCGCCGTTGACCTCGATGTTGGCGCGGGTGGTGTCGAAGTGGGTGTTGCTCGGGATGGCCTTGCCCTTCGGGTCGCGCAGCAGCCAGGAGAACAGCAGGTTCTCGGCGGCGCGCCCCTGATGGGTCGGCAGGAAGTAGGGGAAGCCGAACACCTCCTCGACGGAATCCTTCAGATGGAAGTAGTTGCGCGCGCCGGCGTAGGCCTCGTCGCCCTGCATGAGGCCGGCCCACTGCCAGTCCGACATGGCCGAGGTGCCCGAGTCGGTGAACAGGTCGATGTAGACCGCCTCCGACGGGATTCCGAACATGCTGAAGCCACCTTCGACCAGCACCCGCTCGCGCTCCTCGCGGCTGAGCAGCTTGACCTTTTCGATGACCTTGACCCGCCAGGGCTCGGGAAGCGGTTTTCTCACGGCGATCCCTCCGACGCCGCCCAGGGACAGGCAGGCGGCCTTAAGCTGAATTGAAAGTTCCAAGTTGACCGGATGACGAAGCCACCCGATCATAGGTGCCGCCGGACGGCAAAAACAAGACAGGCGGGCGCGGGCCTCTATAATCCTCGCCGTGGACGGGGCGACGATCGAGCGGCGGCTCAGGGAGCTCTTCGAGGCCAGGGCAGAGGCCGAGGGGATCGCCGCGGCCTGGCTCTTCGGCAGCGTCGCGCGGGGCACCGCCCGGGCCGGGAGCGACGTGGACGTCGGGATCCTGCTCCGGGAGGACCCTCCGCGGACGCTGGAGGGATACCGCTTCGACCTGGAGGCCGAGTTGGAGGCGCTGCTCCACGTTCCCGTACAGCTCGTCGTGATGAACCGGGCCCCGGTCGATCTGGCGCGGCGGATCCTCCGGGACGGCAGGCTGCTCGTGAACCAGGATCCGTCGCGGCGCATCCGCTTCGAGATCCGGACACGCAACGAGTACTGGGACCTGGAGCCCTATCTGCGCCTCTACCGGAGGCAGGGAGCGAGAGTGCCGTGACGGATGTCGAGCTGGTTCACAAGAAGCTTGCCTTCATCGAGACCTGCGTCCACGAGCTCAGGACCCTGGGCCGGCCGGACGACGTCAGGACGGACATCCGCGAGCAGCGGTTCGAGTCCTACACGCTTCAGATTGCCATCCAGGCGGCCCTCGACGTCGCGGCCCACATCGCCTCGGACGAGCGTCTCGGCGAGCCGGACACGAACCGCGCCCTGTTCGAGGCTCTGGCCCGGCATGGCTGGATGCCCGAGTCGCTCCTCCCCACGCTGGGCGGCATGGTCGGGTTCCGCAACATCCTCGTCCATGGCTATCAGACGGTCGATCCCGGGGTGATCGAGCAGGTCGTCCGGCGGAAACTGGACGACCTACTGGCCTTCGTACAGGCCATCCGGGAGCGGCTGGCCTCGGCATGACCCCCCTCATCGAGCTCCGCAACCTCGGCAAGGCCTACGAGGAAGGCGACTGCCACCGGGTGGTCCTGCGCGACGCCAATCTCGGCATCGAACGAGGGGAGCTCGCCGTGCTGGTCGGCCGCAGCGGGTCGGGCAAGTCCACGGTGCTCAACCTGATCTCCGGCATCGACCTGCCGGACTCGGGCGAGATCGTCATCGACGGCGTCGTCGTCTCGACCCTCTCCGAGCGCGAGCGCACGCTGTTCCGGCGCGACAAGATCGGGTTCGTGTTCCAGTTCTTCAACCTGATCCCCACCCTCACGGTCGAGGAGAACCTCCTCCTCCCCCTGGAGCTCAAGGGTCGGGTGAGCGCGGCCCAACGCCGGACGGCGCTCGACCTGCTCGCCGAGGTCGGCCTCGCGGACCGCGCCGGCAGCTACCCGGACCGGCTCTCCGGCGGCGAGCAGCAGCGCGTGGCCGTGGCCCGCGCCCTGGCGCACGACCCTCTGCTCGTCCTGGCCGACGAGCCGACCGGCAACCTCGACCTCGAGACCGGTCTCCAGGTGCTGGAGATCCTCGACCGCCTCACCCGCCAGGCGGGCAAGACCATGGTCATGGTCACCCACGGTCAGGAGGTGGTCGGGCTCGCCGACCGCGTGTTCCGGGTCGAGAACGGCTGCCTGGTCGAGGCCGCATGAGCCTGCTCCGGCGCTCCAGCCTGCGCTGGCTCCTCCGCCACCCCTGGCAGTTCGGGCTCGCCGTGCTCGGCGTGGCCCTGGGCGTGGCCGTCATCGTCTCGATCGACCTCGCCAACGCCAGCGCCACCCGCGCGTTCTCGCTCTCCAGCGAGGCCGTGTCAGGCAAGGCCACGCACCAGGTGGTCGGCGGCCCCGAAGGGCTGCCGGACGACGCGTTCCGCCGGCTCGTCCTGGAGACCGACATCCCGGCGGCCCCGGTCGTCGAGGGCTACGTCCTGGTCCCGAGGCAGCCGGGCCGGCCCGGACGAATGCTCCACCTGCTCGGCGTCGATCCGTTCTCGGAAGGACCGTTCCGGCCGTACCTCGGCGGCGGCTCAAGCAGCACCCGTGAGGAAGGCGGCTCGGTCGACCTCGGACCGCTCCTCACCCGGCCGGCCGCGGGCGTGCTCTCGGCCACCACGGCGGCGGAGATGGGTCTGAAGCCCGGCGCCTCCTTCTCCATCCGCGCCGGCGGCACCGTCAAGCGGATCGAGCTGATCGGCACCCTGGAGCCCCGCGACGAGAGCACCCGCAACGCGCTCTCCGATCTGCTGGTCATGGACATCTCCGCCGCCCAGGAGGTCCTCGGCCGGGCCGGGCGCCTCGACCGGATCGACCTCATCCTGTCCTCGGGAGATACCGGGCGCGCCGCGACCGTCCTGCCTCCCGGCGCCCAGATCCTCCGCTCCAGCTCGCGCACCCGGACCACCGAGGAGATGACGCAGGCGTTCCGGCTCAACCTGATGGCGCTCTCGCTGCTCGCGCTGGTCTGCGGAGTCTTCCTGATCTACAACACCATGGTCTTCTCGGTCGTCCAGCGCCGCACACTGATCGGCACGCTGCGGGCGCTCGGCGTGACCCGCGGCCAGGTCTTCGGGTTCGTCCTCGCCGAGGCCGCGGTCGTGGCCCTGGCCGGCACCGCGGCCGGGCTCGGCGCCGGCGTCCTCCTCGCCCGCGAGCTGGTGCGGCTGGTCACGCAGACGATCAACGACCTCTATTTCGTGGTGACCGTGCGCGAGCTGGCCGTGCCCGCGGCCCTGCTGGTCAAGGGCGGCGTGATCGGGATCGGCGCCACGCTCGCCGCGGCGCTCGCGCCGGCGCTCGAAGCCACCAACGCGCCGCCCCGGGCCGTGCTCAGCCGATCGGCGCTGGAAAGCCGCCTGCGCCGCGCCCTCCCCCGGGTCACCCTGGCCGGCGCCGGGATGCTCGCGCTCGGCGGCGGCCTGCTCGCCATCCCGTCCGGAGGCGGAAGGGGCCTGATCGTCAGCTTCGCGGGCCTGTTCGCGGTCATCCTCGGCGCGGCGATGCTCGCGCCCGGGGCCACGGTGGCGCTCGTGCGCCTGCTGCGGCCCGCGATGGGCAGGCTCTTCGGCGTCCTCGGCCGGATGGCGGCCGGCGGCGTGGTCGCCTCGCTCTCGCGCACCGCCGTGGCCATCGCCGCGCTGGTCATCGCGGTCTCGGCCACGATCGGCATCGGGGTCATGATCGACAGCTTCCGCGGCACCGTGGTGCGCTGGCTGGACGCCACCCTGCGCTCCGACATCTATCTCGGCACGCCCTCCCGGGCCGGAGGCTTCAGCGGCGGCGACCTCGATCCGGACGTGGCCCTGCGCATGGAGAAGCTGCCCGGCGTGGCCCGGGTCAACCTCCTGCGCCGCACGGAGCTGCCGTCGGAGGACGGACCGGTCCGGCTGGTGATCCTCGGCACCGAGCTGCGCGGCCTGTCCGGCTACGAGCTCAAGGAAGGGCGGCCGTCGGAGGCCTGGCCCGCGTTCCAGGACGAGGACGCGGTCGTGGTCTCCGAGCCGTTCTCCCACCGGCGCGACGTTTCCAAGGGGGACCTCCTCCGCCTGCGGACCGCGGCCGGAGACCGGGATTTCCGGATCGCCGGGGTCTACTACGACTACGCCTCGGACCGCGGCCTGGTGCTGATGAGCCGGAAGACCTATCTCCGTCACTGGCGGGACCGGCCGCTCACCGGCTTCTCGGTGGACCTCAAGCCCGGCGCGGACGTGGAGGCTACGATCCGGCGCCTGCGCGCGGCGCTGGCGAACGAGCCCGGAGGAGACGGTCTCAGCATCCAATCGAACCGGTCGCTCAAGACCGTCTCCATGGCCATCTTCGACCGCACCTTCCGGATCACCAGCGTGCTCCGCCTGGTCTCGGGCCTGGTGGCCTTCATCGGCGTGCTCTCCGCGCTCATGGCGCTGCAGCTCGAACGGGAGCGGGAGCTCGGCGTGCTGCGCGCCACCGGCCTGACGCCCGGCCAGGTCTGGCACCTCGTGACCTCGCAGACCGGGCTCCTGGGCCTCGCGGCCGGCCTGCTCTCGCTGCCGGTGGGGCTCGCGCTCGCCGCCATCATGATCTTCGTGGTCAACCGCCGCTCGTTCGGCTGGACGATTCGGATGGAGGTGGACCCGATGATCCTGCTCGGGGCCCTGGCGCTGGCGCTCGGCGCCGCGCTCCTCGCCGGCGTCTACCCCGCCTGGAAAATGGCCCGCACCCCGCCGGCCCTGGCGCTGAGAGAAGAGTGATGCGCAAGGTCTTTCTGCTGCTCGCGCTTGCGCTCCTCGCCTGCCGGGAGCCCGAGCGCCTGCCGAGCGCCTCGATCTCCGTACCCGACGCGCTGCGGACGCAGAACGGCCAGGGCTACGCCAAGGCCCTGGAGCCCAGGCCGTTCCGCTTTCCCGAAGACCATGGCCCTCACCCGGACTTCCGCACCGAGTGGTGGTACTACACCGGCAACCTCGCCACCCGGGAAGGCCGCCAGCTCGGCTTCCAGCTCACGTTCTTCCGTTCGGCCCTGGCTCCGGAAATGGTTCCCAGAGCCTCCGAATGGGCCTCGCGCCAAGCGTACCTCGCCCACTTCACGGTCACGGACGTCGCAGGAAAACGTTTCCACTCCTTCGAGCGCTGGAACCGCGGCGCCCTCGGGCTCGCGGGCGCCCAGGGAAATCCGTTCCGCGTCTGGCTCGAAGACTGGTCCGCCGAAGCGGCAGGTGAAGCGATGCGGCTGCGGGCCGTGGAGGACGGCGTCGCCATCGACCTCGTTCTCCAGCCCGGCAAGCCGCCCACCCTCCAGGGCGACCGCGGGCTCAGCCAGAAGAGTCCCGAGCCGGGCAACGCGTCCTACTACTACTCGCTCACCCGCATGCCCGCCGCCGGCACGGTCCGCCTGGGAGACGAACGGTTCGAGGTTGCCGGCCTCGCCTGGATGGATCGCGAGTGGAGCACCAGCTCCCTAGGCCCGGACCAAGTCGGCTGGGACTGGTTCGCGCTGCAACTCTCGGATGGCCGCGACCTCATGATCTACCAGCTCCGCCTCCGCGACGGCCGCGCGGACCCGTCGAGCAGCGGCACCGTGATCGGTCCGCGAGGAGAGACCCGGCACCTGGATCGATCGGGTTTCCAGCTCCAGGCGCTCGACCATTGGCAGAGCCCGCGGAGCGGCGCCAGCTATCCATCCGGCTGGCGCCTCCGCATCCCGTCCGAGCAGATCGACCTGCGGATCGAGCCGCTCCTGGCGGACCAGGAGCTGGACGTCTCGTTCCGCTACTGGGAAGGAGCCGTACGGATCGAAGGCTCCTCGCAGGGCCGGGGCTACGTGGAGATGACCGGCTACAGCGAGCTCAAAAAAGCCATGAGCAGGTCGCGCTGATCCCTGGGCAGGCGCTGAAAGGCCTGCGCCGCCATCCGGGCCTCGCGGTCGTGGCGCAGGATGGCCTCGCCCGGAGTCAGGGCCGTGCCGTCGTGCAGCAGCCGCGAGCGCGTGCGCAGGCCCCAGAGCGGCGCCGTACGGATCCTGTTCCGAGTCGATTCGCCGCCGTTCTGGACGATGCCGTCCCCGGTCCCCACGTCGTGCATCAGGAAGTCGCCGTACGGATGGATCACCTTTCCGCCGAGCGCGGCCGGGATCACGAACCTGCCGCCGTTGATCGAGGTGCCCGCGGGCGCCGTGGTGATCGAAGGCGTGTGGCAGTGCTGGCAGCCGAGCTGGTTGAAGACCTGCTCGCCGGCCTGGGCCTCGGCGGTGCGCGCGAGATTCGCGTCCCGCCCCGGCGCCCGGGTGGAGCGCATGAAGCGCGCGAAGATCTCGACGTCCGGACCGAACGGCTCGGCGGCGGTCGGCGCCTCCTCGGGATCGGGCACCAGGTCCCAGGCGTCCACCGAGGCGCCGTTCGATGTGTTTTCATTCGGCTGGAGCGGGCTCGTGATCCCCATCTCGTTCAGGTAGGCGTCGGCCGAAAACGAAAGGAGGCTCGCGTGCTGCCCCTTCCACCCGAAGCGGCCGACCCGCGTGATCCCCGGCGCCTCCAGGACCGGGACCTGGATGATCGTGCCCTTCATGCCGGCGGGCTGGCGCGCCTGGATGTCGGCGAACGCGCTGTCCGGGATCGCCTCCACGAAGCCGTCGCCGAGGATGCTCAGCGAGGCCCGGAAGGTGCGCACGTTGTCCATGGGATGAGCCCGCTCCTGGATGGCGGGGTCGAGCGCGCGATCCTGGATCAGCGAACCGCCGGCGTGATCCGTGTAGCGGCGGCCGTCGAAGCGCCCGGCCCGGAGCACCGTGACCTCGCTGTTGCCGCCGGTCACCGGGTTCTCGTGGCACTCGGCGCAGGCCTGCGCGTTGTACACCGGGCCGAGGCCGTCCTCGGCCACCTCGCGCTCCTCGAAGACCTCGCGGTCGAGGTCGAACTGCGACTGCGAAACCATGTCGTTCGTCACGTCGTCGAACCCCGTCGGGGCCTCGGCCGCGGTGATCGCGACGGTCGCCGCCGTCGCGAAGGCGACGGGCGCGGCCAGAAGAAGCAACACGAGTCCCATGGAAGACAACCGTCTTCTCGATTCCATGCTCAGGTCTCCCTGCCGGCAATCCGGCTCTGTGGACCCCGAACCGGCGATCCAGTCTCGAAATCTGGACCTGGAAACCGCGAAGCGGAGCTTTCCTGCGGGTCTCGTCGCCGGCAGGTTAAGAATCGGCCCGCCGGAGCGTTCCTGGGGTGTGCGCGCGCTTCCTTCACGCGCGCAAAGCGCGCAAGCCCGCCGGCACCCGCGCGCGGAAGAGGAGGTCCTCTTCGGATGGGTGCCGGCGATTTGTTCAGGCCCGTTCGCTGTCGAGCATCCGCATCTGGTGCTCGTCGTAGCGCGTGCCCGCCACCCCGGAGGCGGGCACGGCCTCCTCGATGCGCGCCAGCTCTCCGGCCGACAGCGTCACGTCGAGCGCGCCCAGCGACTCCTCGAGCTGCTTGCAGGTGCGCGCGCCGATCACCGGCACGATGTTGCCGCTCTTCGCGAGCACCCAGGCGATGGCGAGTTGCGAAGCGGTGATCCCCTTCTCCGCCGCCAGCCGCTCCAGCGCCTCGATCAGCGGCCGGTTGCGCTCCAGGTTCTCGCCGCGGAAGCGCGGCAGGTGTGCCCGGAAGTCGCCCGCACCCGCCGGCTTCGAGCCACTGAGCAGGCCGCGCGACAGCACGCCGTAGGCCGTGACCCCGATGCCCAGCTCGTCGAGCGCCGGGAAGATCGCCGCCTCGGGAGAGCGGCTGATCAGCGAATATTCGATCTGGAGGTCGACGATCGGATGCACGGCCCGGGCGCGGCGGATCGTCTCCGGCCCGACCTCGGACAGTCCAATGGCGCGCACGTACCCGGCCTTCACCATGTCGGCGATGCCGCCGATCGTCTCCTCGATCGGCACCGCCGGATCGAGGCGCGCCGGCCGGTAGACGTCGACGTGCTCGACGCCGAGGCGCTTCAGGCTGTAGCCCAGGAAGTTCCTGATCGCCGCGGGCCGCGTGTCGATGCCCACGAAACTGCCGTCCGGCGCGCGCAGGGCGCCGAACTTGACCGAGAGCAGGACGCCGCCGCGATCGCCGGACCACTCGCGAAGCGCCCGGCCGATGAGCATCTCGTTGTGGCCCTGGCCATAGAAGTCGCCGGTGTCGAGCAGGTTGACGCCGCGGTCGAGCGCGGCATGGATCGTGGCGATGCTCTCGCGCTCGTCGGACTGCCCGTACATGCCGGACATGCCCATGCAGCCCAGGGAAAGAGGAAAGACAGTCGGCCCTATGGACCCGAGCCTGCGGGGTTGGGTTGGATTCGTCATGGCCGGAAAGACTATCAAAGCGGCCAGGACCGGGTCGCGAGGACCCTAAAGCGCGCTGATCGTGACGTAGTATCCATCCGGATCCCGGACCGAGAACTCTTCCGTCCGAGTATTCGGATTGATGTGCGGCTCCTCTTCGAACCGAGGGACGAGACCGCGGGCCCTTTGCAAGGCCAGGTCGAAGTCGTCGACGCGGAAGAACAGGAGGAGGCCGTTGCCGGGTGTCGCGCGATCGGGGCTCGTCAGGGGCGGGTGCTCGTGAGCGCCCCATGCGTGCAGGCAGATTAGGACCGTTCCATCCGAGTCGAGGATCTGGCCGAAGTGCGCGTGGGCCGGCGCCGTCTCCGGCTGGCCGAAGAGCGACTGGTACCACTTGAAGCTCGACGCGACGTCGTTCACCCCGATGATCGTCCAGATGCGCTTCATGTGCACCTCCGCGGTACAGAGACCCCGCGCTTACCGTAAGAACGGGGACACCACGAACATCAACGCCACCCCGGCCAGTATTGCGATGGCTGTCGAGATGACGCCGAGCAACCGCGAGCGCACCCAGCCGCTCAACCCCAGACTCGCCAGGAACAGGACCATGCCCACGAGGAACAGCAGCGTCAGGCGACTGTGCATCGTGTTCAACGAGGCCGGGAATCGGAACACCCCTGCGCCTGCCGGGGTCGTCGTGACCAACTGCGAAGCCATCAACGTCCAGCCGACGACACAGATTGTCAGATCGGCGGCCGTCGCCAGAGCCATGCCAGCCGCCCACTCAACGACCCGGCTTCGGGAAGGCGCGGTCAACAGCGCTCCGAGGAACGCGAAGGCGAAGCCCCCGATCAGCGCACAGATGAATGCCAACTGCCGGAACAGCTCGGCCAATCCCTCTGGTGTCATGGAGACTTTGTCCCCTGCCCGGTGGACCCGAGTCCGCGGGGTTGGATTGGATTCGCCATGGCCGGAAGACTATCAAAACAGTCAGGACCGGATCGCAAGAACTCGGACCATGCCCGAAAGCCCCGGCTCGACCCGGACTCCGAAACCGGCTGCCCGAAGCCTGTCTGCCATCCATTCCGGCGACAGCCTGAGCTTTCGATAGGAGCTCACCCGCAGCGTCCACTGCGCAGTTTCCCCTTCATGCCGTTCCTGCCGTTCCTGGAGCAGATCGTGGACCTCGACGTGATCCGCGGCATATTCGAGGAAGCAGGTCAGGATGCGATCGTCGTCGCTCCTCACCGGCACGAAACGCCGCGCCCCCTCCAGAGCCGCGGTGTAGTCGCGAAAGGTACTGAGGAATCTGCCGCCCGGACGCAGCGACTCCGCGGCGAGCGCGACCAGCGTTTCCACGGACTCGCGGTCCGGCAGATGCGTGAGCGTATCCCCCATGCACAGGATGAGGTCCGCCTTGGAGCTCACGAAGCGCGGGAAGGAAAACAGATCCGCCTCGACCGCTCGGACCGGCAGCCCCTCCGCCCGCCTCCGCAACTCATCCAGCAGCAGGCAGGAGGTATCCAGGGCGATCATCGAGCAGCCGCGGCGGGCCAGGGGGATGGTATGCGCACCGAAGCCCGCGCCGAGGTCCACGCCCGTCAGTCCCGGAGAAAGATCCGGAAGAACTGCCTCGATCTCCGACTCGGCCCGCGCCACGGCAGCCTCGAAGCCACCGGCCATCCACAGGTAGACCGGGGCGAGGTGCGTCTCATAGTGATGCGCGACGGTGGCCATCGCATGGACTTTACTGCGACTGCAGGGTCTCGGCTGGATGGACAGCGGCCGCACGGTGCGCGGGAATCCAGCTCGCGATGAACGCGACGACCAGGAGAGCCGCAGGGGTCGCGCTCAGCGTCACCAGGTCCGTCGGGCTCACGCCGTAGAGCAACCCGCGCAGCAACTGCGAGGTGGCGAGCGCGCACGCCGTCCCGATCACGATGCCGACTCCCGCAAGGCGCAAGCCATGCAGCGAGATCATACGGCTTATGTCAACCGGTCGAGCCCCGAGCGCCATGCGAATGCCGAGCTCCCGGCGGCGGATGCTGACGCTGTACGCCATGACGCCGTACAAACCGACGGCTCCGAGGAGTAGCGTCACCACGCTGGCGATCGCGAGGAGCACGGCGAGCGCGCGAGTGCGTGCCGACGCGTCGTGCACGAGCTGTGACAGCGAGCTCTCGTCGTAGGTCGGGATGCCAGGATCCAGCGCAGCGACGATCCGGCGGATTGCCGACAAGGTCTCGCCCTCTCCGGCATCCGTGCGGATGACCAGGGAGAGAGCCGGCGGCAGCGACGCGCTGGCCTCCTGCGACCCGGCGACGACGATGGGAAAGTACACGGTCTCGCTCGGCGGCTCCTCGAGGCCGTCATAGCGCACGTCGCCCACCTCGCCGACGACGGTGTACCAGCGGTCCCCCAGCAGGCGAACGCGCTTGCCCAGCGGGCTCGCGCCGGGCCAGTACCGCCCCGCGAACGCATGGCTCACGATCGCCTCGTCCACGGGATGGGCCGCATCCTGAACGCCGAACGTCCGGCCGCGGAGCAGCGGGATGCGCAGCGCCTGAAAATAAGGGCCATCCACGTGCGCCACGGCGTGCTCGGTCCCGCCGGCGCTCGCCGGAGAGAGATCGCCTTCCACATCGATGGCCATGTCGTGACGGTCGCCGCCGAGCGGCACCCAGTCCGTCAGCGCCACATCGCGCGCACCCGGGATGGCCCGCGCCTCGCGCAGCAGGGCCTGAAAGAAATTCAGGCGCGCGGCGCCGCCACTGTATCTGACGTAGGGCAGCAGAACCCGCGAGGCGACGACGTGATCGGCTTCGAAACCGGGCCGCACGCCGTGCAACCGAAGCAAGCTGCGCGTCATCAGCCCGGACAGGGTGACCAGCACGACAGCCAGCGCGATCTGCGAGACGACCAGGGCGCTGCGCACTTGTTGAGGGGCTCGGCCGTCCGCCGGTCCGGTACCGGCCCTGCGAAGCACCTGGACGATGGAGACCCGGCGCGCGCGGAGGAGCGGGAGCACGCTCACGAACAGCGCGCAGAATGCGGTGATCCCCAACGCGAACAGCAGGACCGGAGCGTCGACGCCGACATCTTCCAGGCGCGGCAGCGACAGCACCGTTCCCGTGCTCCGCACCAGTCTCATGCTTGCCACGGCCAACAACATACCGGAGCCGCCTCCCAGCGCGCTCAGCAGCAAGGATTCGCTCAGCACGAGGGCGAGCATTCCCAGGAAACCGGAGCCGAGAGCTGTACGCACGGCGAGCTCCAACTGCGCGCGCTCGGCACGGACGAGAAGCAGACCGGCCACGTTCGTGCAGGCGACGAGGAGCACGAGCAGCACGCTGCCGAACACGAACCAGAGCAGTTGCGAAGGGGGGCCGACGATCGACTCCCGCAGCGACTGCACGTGCGGCGCGATGTACGCTCCCTGCCCCGTGGCCGCGGAGTCGTCGCCCTGGAAAGACTCGCCGAACCGGGTCAGCACCCGCGCGAGGTCCGCCCGCGCCGCCTCGCTCGACACGCCGCGCTTGAGCCGTCCGATGCCGATGAGATTGACCGTGGCGGGGCGCGTACGCGCCGGATCGAGCGCAAGCGGCAACCAGAGCTCCACCTGGCGCGCGGGATACGCGAAACGCGGCGGCATGATCCCGACGATCGTGCGCGGAACGTCGTTCACGTCGATCTGTCGACCGATGGCGCCGGGGTCACCGTGCAGGCGTTCCTGCCAGATGCGGTGCGAGAGGACGACCACCCGGGAGGCGCCGGGCCGGTCGTCGCCCGGGGCGAACGCCCTGCCGAGCGCGGGGGGAACGCCCAGGACGTCGAAAAAGTTCGCCGTGACGCGCGCGCCACGGACGCGAACGGCGGCCTGGTCTGCCTCCAAGGGGCCGAGGTCGCCATCGTCGAATCGCCATGCGGCCACCCCGTCGAAGGCGCTCGTTTCACTCTGGTAGAGCATGACGATGGCGTCAGAGAGGTCTACCGTCGCGCGCCCCGTCGCGCCCCCGGCACCGCCGGCGGTATGCGTCAGCCGCAGGAGGCGGTCCGGCTCCGGGAACGGCAGCGGCGTCAGCAGGATGCCGTTCACGAGGCTGAACATG
>JBEQUE010000134.1:0-7599 GCA_040349255.1 Acidobacteriota bacterium
GCGCTGCGCACCGGCTTCGGCTGGCGCGACGGCAACCCGGTGCAGGAGATCCAGTACTGGGATGAGGTCTCCCTGCCGGTCGCCGACCTCGGCGGTCTGCCGGCGGAGCTGCGCGAGGCCGAGGCGATGCGCCTGGCGCGCGCCGAGGCCGTGCGGCCGTTCGAGCTGGAGTGGGACCCCTTGATGCGCCTCGCCCTGCTCGTCCTCGGACCGGAGGAGCACGTGCTGCTCGCGACGCTCCACCACATCATCGCCGACGGCTGGTCGCTCGGCGTGCTGGTGCGCGAGCTGAGCGCGCTCTACCCGGCCGTCCGCGCGGGCCGTCCGTCTCCGCTGCCGGAGCTGCCCGTGCAGTACGCCGACTACGCGGTCTGGCAGCGGCGCTGGATGGCCGGCGAGATGCTCGACCGCGAGATCGCCTGGTGGCGGCGCTATCTGGACGCCGCGGCGGTTCTCGATCTGCCCACCGACCGCCCGCACCGCTCGGTCGCGAGCTTCGAGGGCGGGAGCCGCGCCGCGGCCCTGCCGCGCGAGACCGCGGACGGGCTCGCGGCGCTCTGCCGCGCCGAGAAGGTCACCCCCTTCATGGCCCTGCTCGGCGCCTGGGTCGCGCTCCTCGCGCGCTACACCGGCCAGTCCGACGTCGTGGTCGGCTCGCCGGTCGCCAACCGCGACCGCCTGGAGATCGAAGGGCTGATCGGCTTCTTCGTCAACACCCTGGTGCTGCGCGCCCGGGCCGACGGAGACCCGGACGCGCGCGGGCTGCTCAGAGGGGTGCGGGAGTCGGTGCTCGGCGCCTTCGCGCACCAGGAGATGCCGTTCCAGAAGCTGGTCGAGGAGCTGCAGCCGGAGCGCAGCCTCCAGCGCTCGCCGTTCTTCCAGGTCTTCTTCACCCTGCAGAGCTCGACGATCCCGCCCGCCGCGCTGCCCGGCCTGACGCTCGAAGCCCTGCCGGTCGAGAGCGGCACCTCGAAGTTCGAGCTGACCCTGTCTCTGGCCGAGACCGCGGGCGGCTGGATCGCCTCGATCGAGCACAACCGCCACCTCTTCGACTCCGCCACGGCCGAGCGCATGCTGCGGCACTTCCTCGTCCTCCTCTCGACCTTCGTGGCCGAGCCCGGGCGCGCCCTCTCGGAGCTGCCCCTGATGTCGGCGCCGGAGCGCCACCAGCTCGTCCATGAGTGGAACGACACCCGCTGGGGCGACTGGGAAGGGAGCCTCGTGCACCGCGTGTTCGAGGCGCAGGCCGCGGCGCGGCCGGACGCGGTGGCGCTCCTCGACCGCAACCGCCGCTTCACCTACGGAGAGCTCGAGAGCCACGCCAACCGGCTCGCCCGCGCCCTGCGCCGGCTCGGCGTCGGGCCGGAGGTGGCGGTGGGCGTCTACCTCGACTCCTCGCCGGAGCTGGTCCTCGCCTACCTCGCGGTGCTCAAGGCCGGCGGCGCCTACGTGCCGCTCAGTCCCGCCTACCCGCGCGAGCGCCTGGAGATGATGGTGGAGGAGACCGCGGCGCCGGTCGTCCTGACCCGCGACGGCCTGCGCGCCAACGCTCCCGGCTCGCACGTTCTCTCGGTCGACGGAGACGCGAAGCTGTGGGCCGACGAAGACTCCGGTGTTCTTCCAGGTGGAGCGACGGGCGACGGCCTGGCCTACGTGATGTACACGTCCGGCTCGACCGGAAGGCCCAAGGGCGTGGCCGTGGTCCACGAGGCCATCGTGCGGTTGGCCCGCGACTCCGGGTTCGCGTCGATGACGCCGGACGACGTGTTCCTCCAGATCACGGCGGTGTCGTTCGACGTCTCCACGTTCGAGATCTGGGGCGCGCTGCTCAACGGCGCCCGCCTCGCCTTCCTGTCGTCGCCGGCCCTGTCGCTCGACGAGATCGGAGACGCGGTGACCCGCCACGGCGTCACGATCCTCTGGCTCACCACCGGCCTGTTCGGGCTCCTGGTCGATCGCCGCCTGGAGGACCTCCGGCCGGTGCGCCAGCTCCTCGCCGGCGGCGACGTGCTGCCGGTACCGCAGGTGCGCCGGGTGGTGGAGGAGCTGCCGGGCACGCGCATGATCAACGGCTACGGTCCGACCGAGAACACCACCTTCACCACCTGGCGCACGGTCTCCGCGGCCGACGCCGCGCGGCCGTCGATCCCGATCGGCGGTCCGATCGGCCACACGCGCGTCCACGTGCTCGACGCCGACCTGCGCTCCGTTCCGATCGGCGTGCGCGGCGAGCTGTACACCGGCGGCCTCGGGCTCGCCCGGGGCTACTTCGGCCGGCCGGACCTGACCGCCGAGCGCTTCGTGCCGGACCCGTCCGGCGTGGGTGAGCGGCTCTATCGCACCGGCGACTTCGCGCGCTGGCTGCCCGACGGCGGCCTGGAGTTCCTTGGCCGGCGCGACGTCCAGGTCAAGATCCGCGGCTTCCGCATCGAGCTCGGCGAGATCGAGACCGTGCTCGGCCGCCACCCCTCGGTGGCCGAGGCCGTGGTCGTGGCGCGCGAGGACCGGCCGGGCGACCGCCGCCTGGTCGCCTACCTTGTGCCCGCCGGCGAGACGCCGGTCGCGGCCGACCTCCAGGCGTTCCTGCGCCGCTCGCTGCCGGACTACATGGTGCCGGCCGCGTTCGTCGCGCTGCCCGCCCTGCCGCTCACCGCCAACGCCAAGGTGGACCGCGCCGCCCTGCCGGCGCCCGAGGACGCGGTGCGCGAGGCCCAGGCCTCCTACGTGCCGCCGCGCAGCGCGCTCGAACGCACGATCGTCGGCATCTGGCAGGAGGTGCTAGGCCGCGAGCGGATCGGCGTCCACGACAACTTCTTCGACCTCGGCGGCCACTCGCTGCTCCTCCTCCAGGCCGTGAGCCGGATGAACGAGGCGCTCGGCAAGGAGCTGCCGCGCGGCCTGCTGTTCGAGCACCCGACGGTCGCCGCGCTCGCCCGGATTCTGGGTGAGGGTGAAGAGACGGAGGAGGCGCCGGCGGTCGCGCTGGAGCGCAGCCAGGACCGCGCCGCGGCCCGCCGCGAGTCGATCCTCCAGCAGCGACGCCGGCCTCTGCGGCCCGTGGCGGCGACCGGCGACTCGGACGATGACCTTGAGGAGGCCGAATGAGCGGGCACGACGAGACCCTGACGCAGGTGGCGGTCGTCGGCCTCGCCGGCCGGTTCCCTGGCGCCGCCGACGCCGGCCAGCTCTGGGACAACCTGCGGCGCGGCGTGGACTCGATCTCCCGCTTCACGCCGGAGGAGCTGGACCGCGCCGGCGTCTCCCGCGCTCTGCGCGAGCGGCCGGGGTTCATGGCGGCGCGCGGCGTGCTGCGCGACGCCGACCTGTTCGACGCCCCGTTCTTTGGCTTCAGCCCGCGCGAGGCCCGCCTGCTCGATCCGCAGCAGCGGGTCTTTCTAGAGTGCGCCTGGGAGGCGCTGGAGGACGCCGGCTGCGATCCGGGCCGGATGGACGGAGCCGTCGGGGTCTACGCCGGGGCGAGCCAGAGCACCTACTTCCTGCACAACCTGGCGAGCAACCCCGAGGTCGCGGCCACGGTCAGCGGGCTGGAGGTGAAGCTCGCGAACGACCGCGATTTCCTCGCGCCGCTGGTCTCCTACCGGCTCAACCTGCGCGGCCCGAGCGTCAACGTGGCCACCGCCTGCTCGACTTCGCTGGTCGCGGTCCACCTGGCCTGCCAGGGCCTGCTCAACCGCGAGTGCGACGTGGCGCTCGCGGGCGGCGTCTCGGTGAGCTTTCCGCAGGTCTCGGGCTACGTCTACCAGGAAGGCGGCATCCTCTCGGCCGACGGCCGCTGCCGGGCCTTCGACGCCGCGGCCACCGGCAGCCTCGGCGGCGACGGCGCCGGCATCGTGGTGCTCAAGCGCCTGGAGGACGCGTTGCGCGATGGCGACGCCATCCGGGCCGTGATCCGGGGCTCGGCGATCAACAACGACGGCTCGCTCAAGATCGGCTTCACCGCGCCGAGCGTGGACGGCCAGGCCGCGGTGATCGCCGAGGCCCAGGCCCTGGCCGGCGTCGATCCGGCCACCGTCACCTACCTGGAGGCTCACGGCAGCGGCACGCCGCTCGGCGATCCGGTCGAAATCCGGGCGCTGACCCGCGCCTTTCGCACGGGAACCCAGGACCGCGGGTTCTGCGCGGTCGGCTCGGTCAAGACCAACGTCGGCCACCTCGACGCCGCGGCCGGCATCACGGGGCTGATCAAGACCGTGCTCGCGCTCGAAAACCGCCTGATCCCGCCGAGCCTGCACTTCTCCGAGCCGAACCCGGAGATCCCGTTCACGGAGACCCCGTTCCGCGTCGCCGCGAAGCTCGCCGACTGGAACCCGCCCGAGGGCGTGCCGCGGCGGGCGGGCGTCAACTCGTTCGGCATGGGCGGCACGAACGCCCACGTCGTCCTCGAAGAGGCGCCGGCGACCGCACCGTCCGAGTCTTCGGATTCATCGCGGCCCTGGCAGCTCCTCGTCCTCTCCGCCGCCGCGCCCGTCGCGCTGGAGAGCGCCACCGACCGGCTGGCCCTCCATCTCAAGGCTCATCCGGAGCAGGAGCTGGCCGACGTGGCATTCACGCTCCAGGCCGGCCGCAAGGCCCTGCGCCACCGGCGGATGCTGGTCTGCCGCGACCGGGCCGATGCGATCGGCGCTCTCGCCGGCCGCGACCCTCGGCGCCTGCTGACCGGCGGCCAGAGTCTGGACGGCCGCCCGGTGGCGTTCCTGTTTCCCGGCGTCGGAGATCACTACCCGGGCATGGCGAAGGGGCTCTACGAGACGGAAGCCGTGTTCCGCAAGGAGATCGACCGCGGCGCCGAGATCCTCCGGCCCCTGATCGGCACCGACCCGCGCCGGTTCCTCCTGGCCGAGGAAGGCGGGAAGGCCGCCGCTCCGGACCTGCGCCGCATGCTCGGACAATCTGAAGCGAGCGAACTGGACCGGACCCTGTACGCGCAGACCACGGTCTTCCTGGTGGAGATGGCGCTCGTCCGCCTCTGGCGCTCCCGCGGCGTGCGGCCGGCCCTGATGCTCGGCTACAGCCTCGGCGAGTACGCGGCGGCCTGCGCGGCGGGCGTCTTCTCCTTCGAGGACGGCCTGCGGATCGTCGCCGAGCGGGCGCGCCTGATCGAGGAGCTGCCCGCGGGCGCCATGCTCGCCGTGCCGCTCGCCGAAGCCGATCTTGCTCCTTCGGACCTGTCGCTCGCGGCGGTCAATGCGCCAGGCCTCTGCGTGCTCTCCGGCGCGCCGGAGGCGGTGGAGGCGCTCGAAGTGCAGCTCGCGGCGCGCGGCGTCTCCTGTCGCCGGCTGCCCACGACTCACGCCTTCCACTCGCGCGGCATGGAGCCCATCGCCGAGCGCTTCGCCGCCTTCCTCGGCACGGTCGCGCTGAAGCCGCCGCAGAGGCCCTACGTCACCGCGGTGACCGGAGACCGGGTGACGCCGGAGGAGGCCACGGACCCGGCCCACTGGGTGCGACACCTGCTCGGCACCGTGCGCTTCGCCGACGGCCTGCGCACCCTGGGCGCCGAGCCGTCGCTCGCGCTCCTGGAAGTCGGGCCTGGGCACGGCCTGACCACGCTCGCGCTGCAGCAGGGAGCCGGCGGTCCGGACCGGGTCGCGGTGCCCTCGATGCGCCCGGCCTACGACGGCACGCCGGACGACGCGTTCCTGCTCGGCGCCGCCGGCAAGCTCTGGCTCTCCGGCGTGGACGTGGACTGGGCGGGCGTCCACGCGGGCGAGCGGCGGCGCAAGGTGGCGCTCCCTGCTTATCCCTTCCAGCGCCAGCGGTATTGGGTAGAGCCTGGAGCCGAGCTTGCGGCGGCACCGGCCACGATCGAGGCGCCGGTCCACGGGCGGCCCGGTCTGCGGACCGAGTACGCACCGCCGCGCAACCCCGAGGAGGAGACCCTCGCCGGGATCTGGGAGGAGATCCTCGGCCTGCGCCCGGTCGGCATCCACGATAGCTTTTTCGAGCTGGGCGGCCACTCGCTGCTCGCGCCGCGCGTCCTGCGCCGTGTGCGCGAGGCCTTCGGCGTGGACGTGCCCCTGGCGAGGCTGCTCGCCGAGCCGACCGTGGCCGAGCTGGCCGTGGCGGTGCGGGCGCCGGAGACTGCTGTCGAGGCGCCGCCCGACCTGAGCGCCGAGGCCATCCTCGATCCCGCCATTCAAGGTGTCGGAGAGACGGCCGATCCGGCTCCTTCGGAGGTCTTCCTCACCGGCGCCACCGGTTTCCTGGGCGCTTGGCTCCTGCGCGACCTGCTCGCCGAAGGCGTCACGGTCCACTGCCTGGTGCGCGCCGCGGACGCGGAGGAAGGCCGGCGCCGGATCCTGGGCAACCTGGAGGAGCACCGGCTCGACGTGAGCGGCCGGGAGGAGAAGATCGTGGCAGTGCCCGGCGACCTGGCCGAGCCGCGCTGGGGCCTGGGCGAGGACGGTTTCCGTCTTCTGGCCGAGCGTGTCGGCGCCATCTATCACGCCGGTGCCTGGGTCAACTTCACCTATCCCTATCGCGTGCTCGCCCCGGCCAACGTGCGCGGCACCGAGGAGGCCCTGCGCCTCGCCGCGACCGGCAGGCCGAAGACAGTCCACTTCGTCTCGTCGCTCTCCGCGTTCGCGCCGGGCTCGTTCACCGCCGACGGCCTGGGTCTCGAAGCCTCGGACCTGCCGGTCTCCGAGGGCCTCGGCGGCGGTTATCCCCAGACCAAGTGGGTGTCCGAGCAGCTCATCCGGCAGGCTCGCGAGCGCGGCATCCCGGCGGTGGTCTATCGGCCCGGACTGATCTCGGGCGACACGGCCTCGGGCGTCAACAACCCGCGCGACCTGATGTGGAGCTTCCTCAAGTCGTGCCTCCAGATGGAGGCGGCGCCGGACCTAGCACTGGCGTTTGACCCCGTGCCGGTCGATTTCGTCAGCCGCGCAATCGTCCACCTTTCCCGCCGGCCGGAGAGCGCCAGCCGCGCCTTCCACTTCTTCAACCCGCGGCCGGTGCCCTGGCGCGAGGTGTTCGTCTTCGCTCGCTCGCTCGGATATCCTCTGGAGCTCCTGCCGGTCGCCGAGTGGGACCGGCGGCTCGCCGAGGCGGTCCGGTCGTCCGACGACAACGCGCTCAGCCCGTTCTTCCCCTTGTTCTCCGGCAGGCTCGGCTCTGAAGCGGCTCCCGAAGCGGCAGGCCCCGGGCTCCGGTTCGACGCGCGCGAGGCGGAGGCGGCGCTGGCTGGAACCGTCGAATGCCCGCCGATCGAGCCGGCCCTGCTGCGGCTGTACTTCGAGGCCTTCGCCCGCGACGGCTTCCTGCCCGCTCCGCGGGAGAGAGAGATGGTGACCCGATGATGGAAGCCCTGCTCCGCGACCTCCGCCTCGGGCTCCGCAACCTCGCCCGCCGGCCCGGCTTCACGATCGTCGCCGTGCTCTCGCTCGCGCTCGGCATCGGCGCCAACACCGCCGTGTTCACCGCCGGCAAGGCGGTCTTCCTCCAGCCGCTGCCGGTGCGCGACCCGCAGCGCCTGGTCGCCGTCTTCACCACGCTCGAAGGGCTGCCCGCGCACCTGCCGGTCTCCCACCCGAACTTCGTCGATCTCAAGGAGCAGGGCGGCGCGGTGTTCTCCTC
>JBEQUE010000136.1:0-50683 GCA_040349255.1 Acidobacteriota bacterium
CACCGCGCCGCGATCGACGTCGAGCTCGTCCATCGCTCGGAGCCGGCGGTCAACGTGGTCGGTGTCATCCGGGCCGGAGCGCCCGACAGGCTGCCGGGCGCCGTGCTGGTGGGCGCGCACTACGATCACATCGGCCTCGGCGGGGCCTCCTCGCTGAGCCCGGACGCCCACGAGCCGCACAACGGCGCCGACGACAACGCCTCCGGCACGGCCGCGGTCTTGGAGGTCGGGCGCCTCCTGGCCGCCCGCCGCGCCGAGCTCCGCCGCGACGTCTATCTCGTCGCCTTCTCCGGCGAGGAGCTGGGCGTCCTGGGCTCGACCGCGTTCACCCGCCATCCTCCCGGAAACCTTCGGATGGAAGATCTCGTAGCCATGCTCAACATGGACATGGTCGGACGCCTGCGCGGCAACGCCCTCTCGGTGCTCGGCGCCGACTCGGCGGAGGAGTGGCGCGACCTCGTGAACCCCGCCTGCGGGAAGGCGGAGCTCGCCTGCACCCTGGGCGGCGACGGCTACGGCCCGTCCGACCAGTACCCGTTCTACGCCGCGGGCGTGCCGGTGCTCCACTTCTTCACCGGCGTCCACGAGGACTACCACAAGGCCACGGACGACGCGGACAAGATCAACGCCGAGGGCGGCGTCCGGGTGGCCGCTCTGGTGGCTCACCTGGCAGAGGACCTCGCCGACCGCCCCGCGCGCCTGGCCTACCGGAACCTGCCGGCGCCCATGCCCCGCGGCGATGCGCGGTCGATGGGCGCCTCCCTGGGCACGGTGCCGGACTATGCCGGCGACGGCCGGCCCGGGGTGCTGCTCTCCGGCGTGCGCGCCGGCAGCCCGGCCGAGGTGGCGGGCATCCGGCGGGGCGACCTGCTCGTCGAGCTGGCCGGCACCCAGATCCGGGACATCAACGATTTCATGTACGTGCTGCGCCGCGCCAAGCCGGGCGAGACCGCGACCGCGGTGGTGGTGCGGGACGGCCAGCGCGTCCCGCTCGACGTCACCTTCGGCGTCAGCCAGGGCATCCGTTAAAAGGAGGGGATCGATCCCATGAAACACGTCCTGTTGTTCACCTTCGTCCTCGCGCTGCCGTGCCTGGCCGCCGCCGGGCCGCGCGACGACTTCGCCAGGTATCTCGACGAGTTCCCGTCCCTGAAGGGCACGATGAGCGAGAGCGAGCGCATCAACGCTCTCTACAAGCGCCAGTGGGACTTCGCCATGCAGGAGTTCCCCGAGTTCGCCACGGCCCTGGGCGTGCCGGGCGGCAACGACCGCTGGACCGACCAGTCGCTCGCCGCCATCGAGGCCCGCAAGGCCTTGTCCCCCAAGCTGCTGGCCGCGGCCGAGTCGATCGACCGCGACAAGCTGGAGCCGAAGGACCGCGTCCACTACGACCTCTTCCTGCGCGGCGCGAAGGCGCAGGTGGAGGGCCAGCGCTTCCCGGACGAAGACCTCGCCATCAGCCAGCTCGGCGGTCTCCAGCAGGGCATCCCGAGCGCCCTGATGCAGATGCCCACGAAGAGCGTCAAGGACTACGAGGACATCCTCTCCCGCCTGCGCGGGATCCCGGCTCAGGTGGACCAGACCCTGGCGCTGCTCGAAAAGGGGCTCGCCGCGGGCGTGACTCCGCCGAAGATCACCCTGCGCGACGTGCCGGACCAGGTCCAGGCGCTCGTCCCGGACGACCCCATGAAGAGCGCCGTCCTGGAGCCTTTCACCCGCATCCCGGAGAGCCTGCCGGCGCCGGACCGGGCCCGGCTCACGCAGACCGCCGTCCAGGTCTACCAGGAGCAGGTGGCGCCGGCGCTGCGCAAGCTCCACCGTTACCTGGTCGAGACCTACGTGCCCGGCGCCCGCGAGTCGATCGCCATGAGCGCGCTGCCGGACGGCCAGGCCTGGTACGCCTTCAACGTCCGGGAGATCACCACCACCGACATGACCCCGAAGCAGATCCACGAGCTGGGCCTCTCGGAGGTGAAGCGCATCCGGGCCGAGATGGACAAGGTCATCGCCTCGACCGGCTTCAAGGGGAGCTTCGAGGAGTTCCTGACCTTCCTGCGCACCGATCCGCGCTTCTTCTACGATAAGCCCGAGGACCTGGTGACGGGCTACCGCGACGTGGCCAAGCGGGTGGACCCGGAGCTGGTGAAGCTCTTCGGCAAGCTGCCGCGGCTGCCGTACGGCGTGCGTCCGATCCCGGCCTACGCGGAGAAGAGCCAGACCACGGCCTATTACGAGGACGGCAACCCGGCGGCCGGCCGGCCGGGCTACTACAGCGTCAACACCTACGACCTCAAGTCGCGTCCGAAGTGGGAGATGGAGGCCCTGACGATGCACGAGGCGGTGCCGGGCCACCACCTCCAGATCTCGCTCGCGCAGGAGCTGGAGGACGTACCCGAGTGGCGCAAGTACCAGGGTTACACCGTCTTCGTGGAGGGCTGGGCGCTCTACGCCGAGAGCCTGGGCGGGGAGCTGGGGATGTACAAGGACCCGTACTCGAAGTTCGGCCAGCTCACCTACGAGATGTGGCGGGCGGTCCGGCTGGTGGTGGACACGGGCATGCACTCCATGGGCTGGACCCGCGACCAGGCCCTCGACTACTTCAAGAAGAACGCCGGCAAGACCGAGCACGACATCGTGGTCGAGGTGGACCGCTACATCGTGACCCCCGGCCAGGCGCTGGCCTACAAGATCGGCGAGCTCAAGATCAAGGAGCTGCGCGCCTGGGCGACGAAGGAGCTGGGCGAGTCCTTCGACGTCCGCGCCTTCCACGACCAGGTGCTCGGCAACGGCGCCGTGCCGATCGACGTCCTGGAGAAGAACATCCACACCTGGGTGGAGGAGCGCAAGGCGGCCCTCGCGAAGTAAACGAGATGAAGAGCCCCATCCTCCTCCTGTTCCTCCTCGCGCCGGGGCTTCTCCCCGGGACCGCCCTAGCTGCGGACACCGCGGATACCGCGGACATTGCGGACGCGGCCGAGGCCCGCCAGGCCTTCGCCAGATTCCTGGACGAGCTCCCGTCCACGCGGGGCCGGAAGAGCGAGAGCGAGCGCATCCACCTCCTCTACGACCGCCTCTGGAGCTACTCCCTCGAGGAGTCTCCGGAGCTCTCCACGTTCCTGGGTGTGCCGGGCCGCAACCATCTCTGGAGCGACTCGTCGCTCGCCGCGATCGCGGCGAGCCGGGCGCTCAACCCGAAGATCCTGGCCGCGGCCGAGTCGGTCGACCGCGCGAAGCTGCCGGAGAAGGAGAGGATCTCCTACGACCTCTTCCTGCGCGGCGCGAAGGCGAGCATCGAGGGCGAGCGCTTCCCCGGCGAGCTCCTGGCGATCAGCCAGCTCGGCGGCATCCAACAGGGCGTCCCCGCGGTCCTGATGGAGATGCCGGCGCGCACGGTGAAGGACTACGAAGACATCCTGTCGCGCCTGCGAGGGCTGCCCACCGTGGTCGATCAGACGCTGGCGCTGCTGGAGAAGGGGCTCGCCGCAGGCGTGACGCCGCCGAAGGGCACCCTGCGCGACGTGCCCGACCAGGTGAAGGCGCTGATTCCGGACGACCCCCTGCAGAGCGCCCTCCTCGAGCCGTTCACCCGCATCCCGGACAACCTGCCGGACACCTTTCCGGCCCCGGACCGCACGCGGCTCACGCGCGAGGCCGTCCGGGTCTATCGGGAGCAGGCCGCCCCGGCCTTCCGCAAGCTGTACCGCTATCTGTCGGAGACCTACGTGCCGGGCGCCCGGGAGTCGATCGCCATGAGCAGCCTGCCGGACGGCGAGGCCTGGTACGCCTTCCGGGTGAAGCAGGTCACCACGACCGACCTGACCCCGCGGCAGATCCACGAGATCGGGCTCGCCGAGGTGAAGCGCATCCGGGCGGAGATGGACCAGGTCATCGCCTCCATCGGCTTCAAGGGGAGCTTCGAGGAGCTCCTCACCTTCCTGCGCACCGATCCGCGGTTCTTCTACGACAAGCCCGAGGACCTCCTGGCCGGCTACCGCGACGTCGCCAAGCGGGCGGACCCGGAGCTGGCGAAGCTCTTCGGCAAGCTGCCGCGGCTCCCCTACGGCGTGCGGCCCATGCCGACCTACGCGGAGAAGAGCCAGACCGTGGCCTACTACGACGCCGGCAACCTGGAGGCCGGCCGTCCCGGCTACTACACCGTCAACGTCTACGACCTGACGTCGCATCCCAAGTGGGGGATGGAGGCTCTGACCCTGCACGAGGCCGTGCCGGGCCATCATCTGCAGATCTCGCTGGCGCAGGAGCTCGAGGACGTCCCCGAGTGGCGCAAGCACGACAGCTACACCGCCTTCGTCGAGGGCTGGGGACTCTACGCCGAGAGCCTGGGCGAGGAGATGGGGATGTACAAGGATCCCTACTCGAAGCTCGGCCAGCTCAACTCCGAGCTGTGGCGCGCGGTGCGACTCGTGGTGGACACCGGCCTGCACACCCTGGGCTGGACGCGCGACCAGGCCCTCGACTACTGCAAGAAGAACTCGGGCAAGTCCGAGCACGGCATCGTCGTCGAGGTGGACCGCTACATCGTGAACCCCGGCCAGGCGTTGGCCTACAAGATCGGCGAGCTGAAGATCAAGGAGCTGCGCGCCTGGGCGACGAAGGAGCTGGGCGAGTCCTTCGACGTCCGCGCCTTCCACGACCAGGTGCTCGGCAACGGCGCCGTGCCGATCGACGTGCTGGAGAAGAACATCAAGACCTGGGTGGGGGAGCGCAAGGCGGCGGCGAAACAAGAACCATGAAGGGGCGCAGTCTGCTGCGCCCCTTCAGCTCCTCAACCGCTCGATCGCCAGATCCACGATGGCCTGGGTGACGAAGAGACTGCTGACCGTGTAGAGCTCTCGCAGGCAGTGCTCGGCAGCTTCAACGGAGATCCGGCCCACCTGCTGCGCTCTGGCGATGATACCCAGGGAGCCGACGGGCGTCAGCCCCAGAGTCTTCGCGGCTCGCCGCACCGCGAGGTCGTCGGTGAGGAGCACTTTGATCTCAAGCCTGGAGCAGAGCAGGAGGCTTTCCCGCTCTCCTGCTTGAAGCCTGTCCAGCCCGAGACCTGCCGTGAATTTCGCGACCTCGTCTCTCTGAAGGGAGTGACGCTTCGCGAACGTGAGCCCGGCCCGGATGGTCGAGGGCCGATCCGCCTCCTGCCAGACGCCCTCGGGGATGTGAAGCTCCTCGAAAATCGAGAGGAGAGGCAGGCAATCGATTTCCGCGAGATGGATCAGGGGGCCTGTATCGGCGACCGCGGCTAGTCGCCCCGAGCCCACTCCAGATCCTCGCTCATCGCCGTGTACTGTTGCTCCGCCAGCTCCACCCAGTCGATGCCCACGCGCTCGATCGCCTGCTCCCTGGGAAGCTCGCCGCGCAGGAACTGTCCCAGAGTACGCTCGCGCCAGAGCTGGCGGAGGCCCGCTTCAAAAGCCATGGTCATGACCTCGGCTTCGGGCTTCTTGAGCTCCTGCGCCAAGCGCGCCAGATGGGTCGATGCGGTTGCCATGGGTCTGCCTATCCCGTGAAGCTTAGCACTCCCCGTATATAATCGCCCCACCTGTTCATCTGAAACGAGGGAAAGCGATGAGCACGAGAGGCGATGCCGTCCTGGTGTTGGACCGCGATCCGGAGGTGCGCGCGGACCTGCGCGAAGCCTGGCGCACGGCCCGCCGCTTTCTCCGGCTGCAGCGGGAGCACCCGCTCTGGCTGCGCCGGCAGGCGCGGGCCGACCGACTGCTCGCCGCCGAGTGGGTAGGCCTGATCGCCGTCACCTACGGCATCGTGTTCTCTCCCATCCCGTGGGGCCTGAAGGTCGCTCTCCTGATCCCCTGGAGCCTCTACTCCAGCCTGGCGATGGACGTGGCGGTCCACTACTTCAACCACTGGCCGCCGTTCCGCCGCGAGGGCCTGAACGTCCTGCTCCGGGCTCTGGGCGTGCTCGTCTTCTTCAGCCCGCTGGAGGTGCGCTACCACCACTGGCAGCACCACCGCTACAACGACCCCTTCGACGACCCGCAGACCGCGCTTCAGGCGATCTCGGCCAGGTCGGGCTGGAGGAGCTGGGCGGCGCTCGGGAGATACCTGGGAAAGGAGACGGCGAGCTCGGTCTGGGGCTTCCTGCCGTGGTCGGAGATACCGCCGTACATCCTCTCGCTGAAGGCCTCGAAGCCCGCGCACTGGCGTGAGATCTCGATCACCCGCTGGGTCGGCCCCTGCTGGCTGGTGGTGCTTCTGATCCTGCGTCCGGCCGAGACCGCCTTCCTGCTGGTCCCGGCCACGCTCCTCGTGGCGCCGCTCGGCAGCTTCATCATGAACCTGACCGACCACGCGCCGAGCGACCTCACGCACCCGTTCCGGCAGGCCACCTGGCTGGAGCCGCGCACCCGGATGGAGCGCCTGATCTCCTTCGTGAACCACCAGACCGCGGCCACGCACCTGACCCACCACCTCTTCCCGCAGGTGCACTGGATCCACATGCCCCGCCTCCAGCGCCGGATGAGGAAGCTGTACACCCGCTACGACGCGCCGTACTCCATGGTGGTGAACACGACCCTCCTGGGCAATCCGCTGGCCCTGCTGCAAGTTCTGGGGAACCTGAAGAAGCTCCGGCCCGTGGCCGAGCGCTGGTCCGCGATGGAAGCGGCTTCCGGCGGCTGAGTCCGGCCAACTGTCACCGAGGCTCAGCCACCTGCCAGCGAGGCTCGGGCACCTGGCCGCGAGGCGCTGCCACTTGGCCGCGAGGCGCTGCCAACGGGCGCCGAGGCTCGGGCATCTGTCAGCGAGGCTCAGCCACATGGCAGGGCGGCGCTGCCACCTGCCTCCGAGGCCCGGCCAACTGACAGCGAGACGCAGTCACCTATCCGCGAGGCTCGGTCACCTGCCCACGAGGTCCAGGCACCTGTCTGTGAGGCTCGGTCACCTGCCCATGAGACTCGGTCACCTGCCCGCGAGGCGCAGCCACCTGCCCGCGAGGCCCGGCCATCTGGCAGCGAGCCTCGGTCCCGGATAAAGTCCGCCCTGACATGAAGCACCCCTGCGATGAGGCAGTGATCGCGGCCGGAGCCGCTGCTGCTCGCTGCAAGGAGTCCGCGGAGCCCTGGATTCTCGCCGCGACCATTCTCGGATCGAGCATGGTCTTCATCGACGGGACGGTGGTCAACGTGGCCCTGCCCGCGCTGCAGGCAAGTCTCCGGGCCACGGTCGTGGATGTGCAGTGGATCGTCGAGTCCTATGCTCTGTTCCTGGCGGCGCTGCTGTTGGTGGGAGGGGCGCTTGGGGACCGGTTCGGCCGGAAGCGCATCTTCTCGCTCGGCGTTGCGCTCTTCGCCCTCGCCTCGGCCTGGTGCGGGCTCGCGCCGGACGTCGATCAACTGATCGTCGCGAGGGCCGTCCAGGGCGTCGGCGGCGCGCTGCTCGTTCCGGGCAGCCTTGCGATCATCAGCGCCTCGTTCAGCAAGGAAAAGCGCGGACAGGCGATCGGCACCTGGTCGGGGTTCACGGCGATCACGGCTGCGGTCGGGCCGGTCCTCGGCGGCTGGCTGATCGAGCACGTGTCCTGGCGCGCCATCTTCTTCATCAACGTGCCGCTGGCCGCCGTGGTGCTGGCGCTGGTGTTCCGACACGTTCCGGAGAGCCGGGACGGAGACGGAGCCTACGGCCTGGATTGGCCGGGCGCCGCGCTCGCGACGGTCAGCCTCGGGGCCATCGTCTACGGCCTGATCGAGTCCTCGCCGGCGGCCTTGATCGGTGGAGCCGTCCTTTTCGCGGCGTTTCTCCTGGTGGAGAAGCGGAGCCGGCATCCGATGCTGCCGCTCTCCCTGTTCCGATCGAAGGATTTCAGCGGCGCGAACCTGCTGACGCTGTTCCTCTACACGGCGCTGGCCGGTGCGATGTTCTTCCTCCCGCTGAACCTGATCCAGGTGCAGGGCTACACGGCCACCGCCGCCGGCGCCGCCATGCTTCCGTTCATCCTCATCATGTCCGCTCTCTCCCGCTGGTCGGGGGGACTGGTGAAGCGCTTCGGCGCCAGGACGCCACTGGTGATCGGACCGGCCGTCACGGCGCTCGGGTTTACCTTGTTCCTGCGGCCCGGGGTGGGCGGCAGCTACTGGACGACGTTCTTCCCGGCCGTGGTCGTGCTCGGCCTGGGAATGGCCGTGAGCGTGGCGCCGCTCACCACGGCCGTGATGAACGCGGTCGAATCCAACCGGGCCGGCATCGCCTCAGGGGTGAACAACGCCGTTTCGAGGACGGCCGGCCTTCTCGCCATCGCGGCTCTCGGCCTGGTCATGCTGCAGGGTTTCAATCACAGCCTGGATCGACGGCCGGCCGGCTTGAAGCTGCCGGCTTCGGAGCGCGCCAGGCTGGGCGCGGCCGAAGCGCCCGCCTTGGCGGATCCCGGGACGCGGCGGATGGTGAAGCACGCGGTCGCCGAGGCGTTCGTCGACGGCTTCCACCGGGTCATGCTGATTGCCGCGGTGCTGGCGCTGTTGAGCTCTGCCGTGGCGTGGCTTTTCATCACCGCAGATCCAGCGCCCCCTCGACCTTCTCGGCGGTGATCGCCAGGCGGCCCAGGATGCGCCGCTGCAGGCCGTAGAGCTCCCGGATGGCGTAGAAGGCCGCATTGAAGACGTTCTCGTAGTCCTGCGGCGCCGGGAGCGCGGGCACGGCGATCTGGGAGAGGGTGACCGGCCCGCGCCCCTGCGTGAACGGGCCCGGGTCGCGGTAGAGCACGCGCTGCAGCTCCTGGAGCTGCTGATGGGCGCGCGTCATCTGCTCGCCGATCAGGCGGTTGAGCTCCTCGTATCGGGTCCGCTTCTCTCTCACCCGGTTCAGGCCGACCAGGCCGACGTAGGTGGCGCGCAGGGAGCGTAGGAGCGGGAAGCGCCCCTGGAGCGTCGCCAGGGTGGCGAGCAGCGTGGGTACCTCGCGCAGCCGGCGCTCGCCGTCCGCCAGTCGGGCGGCGACGCGCGGATCCTCCAGCAGCCGGAGAGCGCTCAGGAGGCGGCGCGCCTGGATGGCGTCGTACGCCTGCAGCCCGGGCTCCAGGCTGTCCATCTCGGAACGCAGGCGGCGCTGCGCGTCGAGCGCCAAGGCCGGGTCCGAGCGGTCGAGGCCGTAGCTCGCCGGTTGGATGTCGATGCCGAGCTTCAGGCAGGCCTCCGCGTCCAGGACCTTGTCCAGGCTCAGCTCGGCCTCGCGGTACTGCCGCGTCTGCCGGATGTAGGACTCGGCTCCAGCCGCGGCCGCCGCGTGCGCCTCGCGCAGCGCCCGCATCGCCTCGCGCGTGTCGCCCAAGGGCTCGGGGGCCGGCGGGAGCGGCAGGGTGCGCAGCTCGGACAGGCCGCGGAAGTAGCGCGCGAAGGCCTCCCGGCTCTCCACCGCCTCGGCCTTGGTCTCCTCGATCCCGGCTGCTGCTGTTGCGGGCGGCGCCGGGGCCTCGGCGGCCGGAGCGGGCGCAGTCTCCGTGTCCGGCCTCGCCGATCTCGTCAGGGGCGGCAGACCGAGCGCGTCCTCGACCTTCTCGGCCATCAGGGCCAGGCGGCCGAGCAGCCGGTCGTAGATCTCGTGCAGGCGGTCCAGGGCGTAGCCGCTCGCGCCGACCAGGCCGTTGTAGTCGTCGGCGGCCGGCATGGTCGGGATGGAGAACTGCGCGAGGTTGATCCCCTCGCGGCCGTGGTCGAACGGGTAGGGCTGGGCGCGCAGCTCGCGGTGCAGCTCCTTGAGCCGCGTCTGGAGGTCGGCCAGCCGCTTCAGGATGGTCTGGATGAGCCGCGGCTGCTCCCGGTCGGGCTTCATCTGCGCGACCAGGATCTCCAGCACCGCGCGCGCGACCCGCAGCTCGTAGAGCCGCGGCAGCTTGCCGGTCAGGAACCCGGCGCAGGCGAGGAGCTGCGGCACCTCCTTGCGCCAGGCCTCGACCTCGGAGACGCGGGACTTGACCTGGGCCGCGTCGAGCAGCACGAGGGCCAGGCCGAGGCGGCGGCCCTCGTGCTTCTCGAACGTCTCCAGGTGGACGGAGGAGGTCTTCATCCGCGCGAGCGAGCTCTCCGCGTCCTGGAGCGCCGTGGTCGGATCGCCGTCGCGCAGGTTGAACTCCGACGGCCGGATGCGGAAGCCGGCTTCGAGCAGGGCGTGCGCCTGGAGGGCGTTGATCCGCTGGTTCGCGGCCTCGCGGTAGCTTTTCGTCTCCTGCGCGTGGTCCGCGTCCTTGGCGAGCACGGCGCGGCGCGCCTTGTCGAGCTCGCGGACCACCACGGCCGGGTCCTCCGGCAGGGCCGGGAGCTTCTGCGGCAGCGGCAGGCCGCGCAGCCAGTCGAGGTTCTGGAAGAAGCGGTCGAAGGCCGCGCGCTCGATCCCGCTCTGCTCCTGGCGCTCCTGCACCACCTTGGTCGAGATCAGGTTGCGGGCGTCCACCCGGTTGCCGAGCAGCTCGCGGTAGAAGGCGAAGGAGACACTGCGCGAGAGCTTGTCGAAGTCATAGAAGAGGGCGGTCGCCGGCAGGTCCGACGCGAATACGCCGACCCCCTTCTCGCGCAGGGCGCGCGCGGTGCGCTGGCGCGCCGTCGGATGGGTGCCGAAGAGCTCCTCCTTCTCGTTCTTGAGGAAGGTCTCCAACTGGGGCGCGATGCGGCGCACCCCCTCCTTGCGGTTGGCGAGCACGAGGTGCGGGAAGTTGTCGGCCAGCCGCTTCTCCTGCCACTGCTCGCCGAGGTTGTCCATGGCCATCTTGTGCGCCAGGGACAGGGAGAAGAGCTCGCGCATGGTGGTGTCGAAGGAGGAGAAGCCGGCCAGGCGGACCTCGTAGCGGTCGGCGTCGTACTCCATCTGGCGCATCATGATCGAGCTGATCCGGTGCCCCAGGTACATCAGCGCCCAGAGGAAGCCGCGCGTCATCTTCACGCCGAAGAGCGCCACCGTGAAGAAGAAGCGCAGCCAGGCCAGCGGGATCCGGTCGGAGGCCTGCTGGATCTTGGCGTCGAAGGCGTCCCGGCCGTAGACCAGCCGGACGAGCCAGAAGTTGACGATGCGGATCACGTAGGAGACCCGCATGCCGGCCTTCTGGCTGAAGTGGCCGAGCTCGTGCGCCATGACGCCGGCGAGCTGCTGGAGCGTGAGCCCCTGGACGAGCGGCAGCCCGAGGGTGAGCACCATGTCGTCGTCGAACAGCGAGAGCAGGCCGCGGCGGAACCCTGCCGAGGCGTTGATCTGGCAGTCCACCCGGATCTCCCGCGGCACCGGAGCGCCGAGAGCCTGGCAGAGCCGGCCGACGAACGCGAAGAGCAGGGGCTCGTCCTTCGCTTCGAGGCGCAGCGGCTTGTCGGGGTTGGCGGGCTTCGCGAACAGCGGCTTGACCAGGCAGACCAGCACCACGAGGCCGACGAACAGCGGCAGCGCGAACACGAGCGACGGGCCGCCGTGAGGGATCACGGTGCCGAAGTAGTAGCGCGAGTAGAGGGCAACCCCCCAGGCGGTGACGGCGATCAGGCCGAAGTAGAGGAGGGGCAGCAACACCATGGCGACCGCCACGGCCGTGAGCGCCATCCGGTAGGCGAGCGACGGGCGCAGCGGCGGGACGCCGCCGCGGAAGCCGGCGAGGATGCGCTCCCGCAGCTCCGGCGTGTAGGAGAGGTCGTCCGACAGGGGCTCGGCTACCATGAGGTTCCTCCAAAGGACCCGAAAAAAGGACTGCAGTCCCTTGTGTCCTTTTGCCTCCTAACCTTTCACGTAGGGATTGAGCAGCGACTCCCAGCTCCTGGACAGGCGGTTGAATTCGGCCGGGCAGCGCTCGGCGCGGTTGGCGGGGAGGGTCTCGTCTTCCACCAGATACTGGTAGTCCTCGGGGTTCTTGCCGTAGATCCAGCAGAGGATGTTGTAGAAGCGCTGGTCGTCGAGCGAGTGCTCGTCCCAGAACGCGAGGTCGTCCATCTCCTGCTCCTCGTCGCCGACGAAGGAGTTGGCGCCGTCGATGGCCGCGTTCTCGCCCTCGTCGCCGCCCTGGAGAAGGATCAGGGTGGCGAGCTGGTCGACGGCGTCCTCCTCGCGGCCGGTGATCGGCAGGTCGTAGATGTCGATCAGCGAGTGGCCCATCTCATGAAAGAAGGTGAACATGGTGGCGTCGGCGACCGAGGTGCCGGCCTCCTCCTGCTCCTCGTCGGTGTGGGCGTCGGCCATGAAGATCTCGAAGTAGTGCTCGACCAGCTCGTAGCACAGGGAGATCTCGCCCGCCTCCGGGTCGTAGAAGGCGTTGACCTCGCCGCACTCGCGCATCACGACCGGGATGTCCTTCGGGAGCATGAAGACGCCGTTGAGCTCCTGGACGGTGTCCTCCAGGAGGCGGGTCTCCTTGAAGATGGCCTCCGTCTGCTGGAAGTCCTCGTTGCCGGTCTCCTCGTAGCGCACGACGAAGTCGCCGGTGTCGCGGACGCCGCCGGACGAGGTGCGCTTGAAGCTCGATGGGATGCCGGCGCGGGCCTTGGGCGCCGCCCCCGCCGGGGTCTCGGCTGCGGCGGGGGTTTCGGGTGCGGGCTTCTCCTCCTCCGGCGCCGGGCCGCAGGCGACGAGGGACAGCAGGGCCAGCAGAGGCGCGCAGCGGCGCGCGAAGACATCGCTCATGACTTCCTCCTCGCGATCGGCCTGACGGGGTTGCCGGGGGAGTGTAAACTGCCGCGCCATGAAAGTCGAACCGGTCGTCCTGCAGGGCAGGACCATCCGCCTGGAGCCGCTCACCCTGGAGCACGCGCCGGGCCTCTGGCCGCACGCCGGCCCCGAGGTCTTCCAATGGCTGGCCGACCTGCCGCGGGACGGCAGCTACGAGGCGTTCCGGGACTGGATCGGCGACATCCTCCGCAAGCCGGCCTCGCTCGGCTTCGCCATGATCCGCCTCGACACCGGCGAGCCGGTCGGGGCGTCGGGTTACCTGGAGATCCGGCCCGAGCACCGGGGCCTGGAGGTCGGCCGCACCTGGATCGGGAAGGCGAACCAGGGCACCCGGGTGAACCCCGAGAGCAAGCTCCTGCTCTTCCAACACGCCTTCGAGACGCTGGGCGCGCTGCGGGTCCAGCTCAAGACCGACCTGCTCAACCTCCAGAGCCAGCGGGCGATCGAGAAGCTCGGCGCGGTCCGCGAGGGGGTCCTCAGGCGCTACCAGATCCGCAGCAACGGCGTGATCCGGGACACGGTGGTGTACAGCATCCTGGCCGAGGAGTGGCCGGAGGTCCGGGCGCGCCTGGAGGCCCGGGTGGTTGGTTGATCGGGGGCCTGGCATGCAAGTTGCCACCTCCGGCGGCATGGACTTCGACGCGACCTGGGGCCTGTTGGCGCGCAAGCTGACCGGCTGGGGCAGGGCCTTCGTCCTGGCCCTGCCGAACTTCCTGCTGGCGGTCGGGACGGTGGTGGCCTTCTGGCTGCTCGCCCGGGCGGCCCGCAACCTGGTCCACCGCCTGCTGCGGCGCGTCTCCCACAGCGAGCAGGTCACCTACCTGCTGGCGCAGGGGGTGTACATCGCGGTGCTGACCGCCGGGATGTTCGCCGCGCTCGGCATCCTGGGGCTGCAGAAGACGGTGGCCTCGCTGCTCGCCGGCGCCGGCATCATCGGCCTCGCGCTCGGCTTCGCGTTCCAGGACATCGCGGCCAACCTGATGGCCGGGATCTACCTCTCGGTGCGCCGGCCGTTCCGCCGCGGCCACCTGATCAAGACGCAGGACTACTTCGGCATCGTGCAGGAGGTCAACCTGCGCTGGACCGAGGTCCTGACGCAGCAGGGCCAGCTCGTGCTGATCCCGAACAAGCAGGTGTTCGAGAACCCGATCATGAACTACACCGCCCGCGGCACCCGGCGGGTGGACATCACGCTCGGGGTCTCCTACGGCGACGACCTGGAGAAGGCCCGGCAGGTGGCGATAGAGTCGCTCGAGTCGCTCCCCGGCCGCCTGCCCGACCGGCCGGTCGAGATGTTCTACGAGGAATTCGCGGAGAGCTCGATCGACTTCACGATCCGCTTCTGGATCCCGTTCCAGTCCCAGAAGGACTACATGGCGGCCCGCAGCGAGGCGATCGTCGTCCTCAAGAAGGCCTTCGACGCGGCCGGCATCCAGATCCCGTTCCCCACCCGCACGCTCGACTTCGCGGTGCGCGGCGGCGAGACGCTGGAGGAGGTGGAGGAGGTGGAAACAGCCGAACCCCGCCGCCCCGCCCCGTAGAAAACAACTTTGTTGTACAACGAAATTGTTTCGCTCAGGCTGCGGCGATCCGGTAGACCGCGTCCTCCTCATGGAGGTCGAGTTCGGTGGAGTATGTCTGGACCCTTCCCAGGTAAAAGGAAAGACTTGTCAGGTCTTCTTCACTACGGTCCTTTCGATCCCCGAAGGCCAGCTTCCTCGCCTCGCGTGCCCACCAAGTGTTGATCTCAGCGGCTCCCCTCTTGGAACCCGAATCGCGCGAGAGTTGCTCGTCGATCCAGAACGCGAGCCGGCCGAGGCTCCTGCGAGCGCCTTCCTCCCGAACTGCGCCGTCGGTCTGGCCAAGCCATGTTCGCGCTTCGCCCAGCAGAGCCACCGGCCCGAGTTGAGTTTCCAAACGGGCCAGGCGACGCCAGGGACGAACAGGCGCCTCCGGGTCGCGAGGATCGAGCGCCCGAGCCGAGACCGCCATGCGCTCCGCTCGAGCGAGCGCATAACGCACTCGGGCGCTCCCCGGGAATCGTCGCGTTGCCGCTTGAAGGAGTGCCAGGCCCTCTTCAATGTTTCCATCTGAGAGGGTGAGCAAACCGGCTTCGCCGGCAGCGAGAGAGCTTCGGAACTCCAACCGGACGAGTGACTCCAGCGCTGCATGTGCCTTTGCACGGAGCTCTCCCGCCAGAACATCGGAGTTCCGGCCAAGGCTGCGAGACCAACGACGGAGGAGGAACGTATCGGTAATCAGAACGTTGAGATCGTCTAGGCGAAGGTGCTCGACAATTCGGCGCGGAGTCGCATCAGAGATCGGGATCTTTACCTCCGTAGCGGGAATAGAGAGGCTGATAGCCTCCGACGGAACTTCGGAAGCGGAAGGCTCCTCGGGTCTCTTGAAAAATGGCTCAACCGACGGCTCGTCGGTTCCGAAGGGAATAGCTGCCCCCTCACGCTGAGCGCGGAAGACCTTGAGGGTGTTCCGCACGACGTCATTTCCAGGCTCACGAGCGAGGGCTTTGCCAAGAAGTTTCTCAGCCTCGTCCAACTCGCCTCGACGCCTCAGCAGGCCGGCTAGTCCATGCAGCGCATAGACAGCTTGTTGATGGCTATGGAACTGTTCAAGCATGTAACGGTAGGTAGCCTCAGCCTCTGTGAATCGCTCTTGTGCCTTGAGAACCTCGGCGAGCCCGTTGAGGGCGACGGGGTCGTTGGGGAACCTTGTAGTTGCAAGTCGATAGGCATGCTCGGCGTCAGCGAGTCTATCTTGTGCTTTAAGGACCTCGGCGAGGCCAGTATGGGCGACGGGATCGTTGGGGAATCGGCGCACCGCTTCTCGGGCTGCTCTGGCTGCTTCCGAAAGATTGCCCAGCGTGAGATGGACTGCCGCCATAATGGTCCAGGCAAACTCGTGCCAGGGGTTCAAATCGAGGGCGAGCCGGACCCACTCCAGAGCCTTTTGAGGATTCGCCTTGCGGAGCCTGCCCGCGAAGTTGCAGGCAGACCTCACGACGAAGAACGAGTCGCCAGTCGCTCGCGCATAGAGTCTCTGCTCATCCAGAAGCCTCTGGGCCAGTTCCGGCGCAGCAGAGTCTCCTTGCCCAAGACCTATTTCGATGCCTTCTCTCCGTCTTTTCCACTCCGGGTCCGGTTGGATCCATCGAACTCGCCCGGTGGGCCCTTTCTCCGATAGCTGGTCGAGCTTCGGTGACAGATCGCGTACCCAGCGCTCCGCAAGCGGTTCGCGAAGTCGGCGGTCCTGGAGAACGTGCCGCCAGTAGGGCAACCACTTCTCCTGCGGGAACGGATAGGCCGCCATCGTCAACCGGACAGTCGCGATGAATTCCTTTCGTGCCGTCTCGCTTTCCAGCCAGCCGTCCTCGACCCGGCGGGCGAGGGCGTCGGCCAGCCGGGCGAGTCCTTCTTGCACTTCCCTGGGGTAACCTCCTGCCTGGCCCACAGTCTCCGGCGGCAGCCTGCGGAGACCATAGATGCCGAGGTCGCCGTGATACCACGGGACGTCCGGCGGCAGTGAGCAGAGCGACCACCAGCGGGACAGGAGCGACCGGTCCGACTGGTGCTCGGCGAGCGCCAGCCAGGCGCGGGCTTCAGGGTCCCGGGCGCGGCCCTCGGAGATCGAACGGAGGAACGAAGGCTCTTCCAGGAACCGTTCACGGAGGGCCTTCGCGGCTCCCGAAAGCCCCTCTTCTCCAGGGCAGCCGCTGATCAGGTCGGCGGCGCGGCACCAGGCGACGGCCGCCACGGCGGCGCCGAGGCCCTGGGGATCGGGATCGCCCCAGGAGCTCTCGATCCAGGCGGCCAGCACGCGATCGACTTCCGCGAGCAAGCCGATGCGGGCTCCGAGGCTCTCGATCCAGTCGAGGAGAACCCGCTCAGGATCGGCAGGGTTCAGGTGCCCGAGATCGGCCCCTCCGAGCAGGAGGTCCCGCAACGCCTCTTCAGGCTCCGCTTCGAACCGCCGGAGCCAGGGCGGAACGCGGCGACCCGCGAACGTTCGGTCAAGGGCCAGAAGGCTCAAGGCAGATCCTTGTCGGTTCCAAGTGCATAGTCCGCCCGGCCGCTTGCCGCCCGTACCTGGTCGAGGTGGGCTGCGCGGGCAAGCGGCAGATTCTCAAAGTCTACCGGCTTTTCGATCCGGCCGACACGGAAGAGGTGCTTGGCCTGAAGCCGGGTCTTCGGGTGGAGGATCTCCCGGCGGAGAGTCGCGCTGCGCAGCCGCCGTTCTTCCAGATCATCCCAGTCGAGGTTCACCACATGCCCGGTGAGCCCGCCAGCGGGCGCTGGACAGAACGCCTCGGAGAAATCGCCGTCGAGGACGGTCGGGGGCACCAACGGACGGGTATGGCTGGCTGCGCCGGAGAGACGGGACACCTGGTTGACCGGATAGCGGAAGACGAGGATGTCGATCGGCTTGCCGAGCTCTCCTGGATCAAGATGGGCGAGACCGAGACGGTCGCGGAGCATGTCGGCCCACCGGTCGGTTGCGAGATCCTCCTCCAGGTCGACGTAGAAACCGCAGTACACCGGCCTCCCATCCCTGGCTTCGAACCACTTGAGCAGAAGGTCCTCGAGCTCGGCTCGCGCTGCGGAGGCGGGGTTCGCCAACGCTTCGTTCGCCACGGACAGAAGCTTTGCCGGCGCGATCTTGATCAGATCGGCGATGGTCTCGGCGCGCTCGAGCCGGATCAGATGCAGGTGCCGGTCTGTCGAGTCGAACGGCGTATGGCGGTCCGGAAAACGGAACGTCTCCGGGCAGACGTCCTCGTCGCGGGGGTCGAGCGGCTCTTCCCAGTGGACGAGTTGAATCCGCTCCTTGAGATAGGCGCCGTGCCGCGCCTTCCATGATTCGAAGTCGCCGTGATCGACAACAGCTCGACGCGCCCGATAGCTCTCCGCGCGCTCTGGCCAGACACCTTCATCCAGGATGAAGTTTCGCGCGACGAACGCGCCTCTCGGAGTGGTCCCATCGCTGCCGAGACGGCAGAGGAACCGGTCCCATTCGAAATGGGTCCCGTACAGCGCTCCTCGGCCCGACAGGGGGCGGTCCGGATCGTCAGCCACCATCCCTCCTTGGTTGAGAGAACTAGATTACCACAAGGGACGCCATGGGCCGGCCCGTGTAACATCCTCCCCATCGAGCCGTACCTAGCCGGGGAGGGAGCGCCATGAACCTGACGATCGAGGGAGTCGGGAAGCGGTATCGGGGGGACGTCTGGGGCCTGCGCGGCTTCAGCCTGAATCTTCAGCCCGGGGTGCTCGGGCTGCTCGGTCCGAACGGCGCGGGCAAGTCCACGCTGATGCGGATCCTCGCCACGATCACGAAGCCCACCGAAGGCCGGGCGACGTGGGACGGCGCCGACATCGCCCGCGAGCCCGACCGGCTGCGGGCGGTGCTCGGCTACCTGCCGCAGGACTTCGGGGTCTATCCGAACCTGAACGCGGTCGAGTTCCTGGAATACCTCGCCGCGGTCAAGGGGCTGGACGGGGCCGCGGCCCGGCGCCGGATCGACGAGCTGCTCGTGCTCGTCAACCTCACCGACGCGCGCAAGCGGCCGCTCGGCGGCTACTCCGGCGGCATGCGCCAGCGCATCGGCATCGCCCAGGCGCTGCTCAACGATCCGAAGCTCCTCATCGTGGACGAGCCCACGGTCGGCCTCGACCCGGAGGAGCGCGTGCGGTTCCGCAACCTGCTCTCCGACCTCGGCGGCGAGCGCATCGTCATCCTCTCCACCCACATCGTGTCGGACGTCGAGGCCACGGCGAACGGCATCGCGATCGTCGACCGCGGCCGGCTCCTGGCCCACGCCGTGCCCGAGGAGCTGCTGCGGCTCGTCGAGGGCCGGGTCTGGGAGTGGGTGCTGCCCAGCGCCGAGCTGCCCGCGGCCCGCCAGCAGTGGAGGATCGGCAGCACGGTCCGGCGGACCGACGGCATCCACGCGCGGGTGGTGGCGGACACGCCGCCTCCGGGCGCCCGGCCGCTGCCTCCGACGCTGGAGGACGCCTACCTGCACGTCCTCGAAGGCGGCCGCGCCGCGGGGCGCCGGGAGGCGGCGGCATGAAACTGCGCGCGCTCTGGCATCTGATGCGCGCCGACTTCCTGGAGCGCTTGCGGCGCTACGGCTTCCTGGTGACGCTCGCATTCGCGGGCTGGCTCGGGTATCTGGTGAGCGTGGGCTCGATCCGGCTGTGGATCGGCAACGTGCGCGGGGTCTACGACTCGGCCTGGGTGGGCGCCCTGACGGTCATGGTGATCAACGCGTTCCTGTCGCTCGCCGGGTTCTACGTGGTCAAGAACGCGGTCGAGCGCGATCGGCTCACCGGGGTCGGCCAGATCCTCGCCTCGACGCCGATGAGCCGGACGCTCTACGCGCTCGGCAAGACGGCTAGCAACCTCGCGGTGCTCGGCTCGATGGTCGTCGTGCTGGCCGTCTTCGCGGTGATCACGCAGCTCCTGGTCGGCGAGGACACCCACGTCCGGCTCTGGCCGCTGCTCTCGCCCTTTCTCCTGATCGCCCTGCCGCTCATGGCCCTGATCGCGGCGCTGACGGTGCTCTTCGAGATGGTTCCCGGGCTGCGCGGCGGCTTCGGCAACATCGTCTGGTTCACGCTCTGGACGGCCTGCATGGCCGTGCCGGTCGCCAACGACGGCAAGGTGCCGGACCCGATCGGCATGACGATCGTCGCGCACGACATGCAGGCCGAGGTGAACGCCCGCTTCGGCAAGGCGGAACGCGGTTTCTCCCTGGGCTCGATCAGCTTCAAGCAGGAGCCCCTGGTCTTCCAATGGAAGGGCATGGACTGGACGCCGGAGCTCGTGGCCGGACGGCTGTCGATCTTCGGCCTGGCCGCGGCCATCGCGCTCGTGGCCGCGCTGTTCTTCGACCGCTTTGATCCGACGCGTGGGCCGGCGCGGGGTCGGCTCGCGATTCCGGCGAGGAGGAGGCGGGCCGACGAGCCCGAGGACGAGGAGACCGGGCTTCCCGCTTCGGCCGCGCCGGAGCACGCCACGCTGACGCCTCTGCCATCGGGAGCTTCCTTCCGTTTCGCCGGGGTGCTGCGCGCCGAGCTGCGCCTGGCGCTCCAGGGGCAGCGCTGGTGGTGGTACGCCGCGGCGGCCGGGCTGGTGATCGCCGGTCTCGCGGCGCCGATCGAGGGGGTGAAGCAGGCCGTGCTGCCGATCGCCTGGATCTGGCCGATCCTGGTCTGGTCGCCGCTCGGCAACCGGGAGGCGCGCTTCGGCACGGCCGAGCTGCTGTTCTCGGCGCCGCGCCCGGTGGGCCGCCAGCTCCCGGCGGCCTGGCTGGCCGGGGTGCTGGTCGCCATGGCGGTCGGCGGCGGCGTGGCGGTCCGGCTCCTGGCCACGGGAGACCTGCGCGCCTTCGCGGCCTGGCTCGCGGGCGCGATGTTCATCCCGATGATGGCGCTGGCGCTCGGGGTGTGGAGCGGCAGCGGCAAGCTCTTCGAGGCGCTGTACCTCCTGCTCTGGTACATCGGCCCGATGAACCGCACGCCGCAGCTCGACTACCTGGGCGCGACCGGGCACGGCCAGCCGCTGGTCTGGCTCGCGGCGACCGCCGCGCTGGCCGCGGCGGCGGCGCTCGGACGGAGGCAGCAGCTCGGGCGCTGATAAGATCCCCGGTGCATGGCGTACCGGCCTCTCGAGACTCCCCGCCTGATCCTCCGCCGGTTCCGGGAGGCGGATCTCGAACCCTTCCTGACCTACCGCAACCAGCCGGAGGTGGCGCGCTACCAGAGCTGGGTCCACTGGTCCCTGGACCAGGGCGTCGAGCTCATCCGCGACCAGCAGACCGTCGATCCGGGCGACCTCGGGCGCTGGTTCCAGTACGCCATGGAGCTCCGGGCGGACGGCGAGCTGGTCGGCGACTGCGGCCTCTGCGTCAAGGTCGCCGTGCCGAGGACGGCCGAGATCGGCTTCTCCCTCGCCCCCGACCACCAGCGCCAGGGGCTCGCCACGGAAGCGGTGGAGGCGGTCGTGGACCACGCCGTGCGCGAGCTGGGGGTCGAGCGGATCATCGCCGTGGCCATGCGCGACAACGACCGCTCCGCCGCCCTGCTGCGCCGCCTCGGCCTGCGCCACGGTCAGCCCGAGCGCGTCTGGTTCAAGGGCCAGTGGTCGGAAGAGCTGCGCTTCGCGCTGGCTAGCGAAGACTGGCTTGCGCGGTCGGGGCGCTGACCCCGGCCAGGATCCGGCGCAGGCGCTCGGTGCCCGCCCAGGCGCCGGAATCCTCGGCGGCTTCCAGGCCGCGGCGGGCCGCGGCCTCGGCCTCCCGCAGGTCTCCGTTCTCCAGCGCCGCCGAAGCCAGGGCCTCCGCGGTCCGGAGCTGCAGCGGCCGGTGGCCGAGGCGGTCCGCCTCGTCGCTCAGCTCGCGCAGGTCGGCCACGCCCCTGGAGCCGTCCAGCCGCGCCCGGGCGATCCGCGCGTCGAGCAGGACCGCGACGGCGCCGCTCGCCTCGGCCTCGGCGACCGCGGCCTCGGCGAGCCGCCGGGCAGCCGCCGTCTCGCCCCGCATCCGGCCGAGCTCCGCGCGCAGCCGGAGAAGCTCGGCCTTCTGCTCCCGGTTGCCGGCCTCGGCGAGGAGGCGCCCGGCCGCGGCCAGGCTGCGGGCCGCGGCCTTCAGGTCTCCCATCTCCAGCCGGGTCTCCGCCTCGGCCAGCGCGAACTCGACCTGGCCGCGCACGTCGCCCAGATCGGCCAGCACGGTCCGGGCCTCGGCGAAGGAGGAGAGCGCATCCTGAAAACGGCCCTGGAGCTGGGCCACCCGCCCGATCTGTCCCAGGGCGGCGCCGGTCGCTTCGGGCATCTGCATCTCGCGGCTCTCGCGCAGCGCTCCCGTGAAGGAGGCGAGGGCCGCGTCCCAGTCGCCCTGGACGATCTGGAGCGTGCCGACGTCCTGGCGTCCGCACAAGACCCCGCCCTGGTCGCCGCCCTGCCGCGCCAGCTCCAGCCCCTGGCTCCAGTAGACCATGGCGTCGTCGTAGCGGCCGAGCAGGTAGGAGACCCAGCCGACCGAGCGCAGGCTCTCGGCCACCGCGAGCGGCCGGCCGAGCGGACGCCGGAGCTGGAGCGCGCGCCGGTAGTGCTCCAGCGCGTCCGGATAGCGGCCCCTCTCCTCTTCGAGCGCGCCGAAGTCCTGGTGCAGCTCGGCCGTGCCGACCGGGTCGTCGAGCTTCTCCAGCCGCGCCAGGGCCTCGCCGAGCCGGGACCCGGCCCGGTCGAGGTCGCCGCGCGCCAGATCAACTGCGGCCAGGTTGCGCAGCGTGGCGGCGTAGCCCCGGTCGTCGCCGATCCGGCGGCGGATCTCCGCGGCCTCTTCGTAGCTCTCCGCCGCCCGCTCGGGCTCGCCGAGATCCTGGTAGGCGATGCCGAACGCATTCAGCGCCTCGGCGCGGCCGGCGTCGTTGCCCAGGCGGTTCTGGACGACCAGGGCGTGCACCAGGTAGTCGTCGGCCGCGCTGCGGCTGTCGCCGGCCAGGATCGCGGTCTTGCCGAGCAGGAACCAGGCGCGGGGATGGCCGGGAACGTCGGCGACCACCCGGCGTAGGTGATCGAGGGCGGCGTCGAGATCGCCCGCCTCGGCGCAGGTCTCGGCCAGCTCGACCCGGAGCTCGGTCTCGCGCGGCCTCTCCGCGACCAGCTTCTCGAGGATCTTGCGGGCGCGCTGCGGCTCGCCGCGGAGTCGCGCTTCCAGGGCCCGCGCCTCCGGCCCGGCGCCGGCCCGGCGGACCGCTTCGAGGGCTTCGCGCTGCCGGCCCATGCCGGAGAGCGTGCGCGACAGCCGGATCCAGGCCGGGGCGAAGGCGGGATCGGCCGCGACGGTCCGGCGCAACTCGGCTTCGGCGGCCCGGTCGTCCCGCCTGGCGAGGAGGTCGAGGCTCCTGCTGTAGGAGCTGCGGGCCTCGGGCGAGGCCGTGGAGGGGAGCGCGGCCGGAGCCGCCAGGGCCAGGCTCTCCGGAGCGGGAGTCGGACCTGCCGGGGCGGCCGACGGAATCCTCGGGATCACGTACCAGCCGGCGGCCAGGAGGACGGGCAGCGCCAGGACGGCGGCGGCCCGGCGCAGCGGCGGGAAGCGGAACGAGCGCCGGCCGTCGAGCGCCTCGAGCAGCTCGCGCGCGTCCTGGTACCGGCGGTCCGGGTCGCGCTGGAGCAGCTTCTGGACGACGAAGGCGAGCCACGGCGGGATGTCCTCGCGCAGGGTCTGGACGTCGCGCGAGGCGCCGGTGATGCGCTGCGCCATGGCCTCGGCCTCGGAGCCGCCGCGGAACGGCAGCTCGCCGGTGAGCATCTCGAACAACAGGATGCCCAGGGCGTAGAGGTCGCTCCGGCCGTCCACCTCGCCGCCGCGGGCCTGCTCGGGCGAGAGGTAGGACAGCGTGCCGACCACGGCGCCGGTGCGCGTGATGCCGGGGTCGCGCAGCGAGCGCGCCACGCCGAAGTCGGTGAGCCAGGCGCGGCCGGTGCCGTCCACGAGGATGTTGGCCGGCTTGATGTCGCGGTGGACGATCCCCTCGTCGTGTGCGGCTTCGAGCGCCTGGGCGAGCTGGCGGGCGATCGAGACCGAGCGCTCGGGCGACAGGGTCTTCTCCTCCTTGAGCACGTCGCGCAGGGAGCGCCCCTCCACCAGGTCCATGGTGAGGAAGAGGAGGCCGTCGTCCTGGCCGATGTCGTGGATGCGCACGGCGTTCCGGTGCGACACCTGGCGGGCGAGGAGGAGCTCGCGGCGCAGTCGCGCCTCCAGCCGGCCGTTGTCGGTGAGGTCGGGGCGCAGCGCCTTGAGCGCCACGCAGAGGCCGAGCTGCTCGTCGAGCGCCCGGTAGACGACGCCCATGCCGCCGCTCCCGATGTGTTCCTGGATGCGGTAGCGGCCGGCCAGGCGCTCGCCCGGCTCCAGCCAGCCGTCCGCGTCCCGGGTCAGACCCGGGAGCGGCGTGTGGACGATCCGGAGCGTGGGCTCCTCGTCCGGCAGCGGGTGGCGCGCGGCGCGGGCCATGTCAGAACAGCCCCAGGAGGTTGCTCTTGAGCCCCAGGCTGAACTTGAGCGTCTCGCCCGCGGCCCGCAGCAGGCCGGCGGCGTTGACGGTGTCGTGGGTGGACCGCCAGACGTCCGGGATCGCCGTGCCGCTGTTGGCCTGCACGAGCGCCAGGAAGGCGTCGGTCTTCGCGATCGCCTGCTGCTTCTGGCCCGCGGCCCAGGCCGAGCGGATCTGGGACGCGAGCGCGGTCAGGTCGTCGAGGACCGCCGGGTCGATCGAGCCGGCGTTGTCGTTCAGGACGCGGTCGAGCCGGTCGAGCTTCTCGGCGACGGCCAGGCGGACCGGCCGCAGGTCGGCCAGGATCAGGAACTCGGAGAAGCTGCCCTTGCGCCCCCGGCAGCGGTAGCTGCCCTTGCCGACGGACTCGGTGATGTCCTCGAACCGGCCGCCGAGCGGCGCCGCGAAGATGCGCAGCGGCGTGCCCGGGATGTAGTCCAGGTTGTGCGTGTGAAGGCTGATCGAGGCCACGCCGCGGAACGACAGGCCGCCGTCGGCCGGCGGCTCGATCCGGAGGAGCACGGGGAAGGCGCCGACCAGCGAACCCACTCCCAGGCGGGAGAGGAGGTTCGGATCGAGGAGGTTGGCCAGCGTCGCGGAGAGCCCGACGCTCTGCGGCGTGAGGCCCGAGACCTGCTCGAAACCGATCTCGAGGTCGGCGCCGATCCCGCCGGGGAGCGAGATCCCGGCGCGCAGCTCGTTGCCGTCGACCACGACGTTGACGATCCCCTGCGCGGCGACCGGAAGAGGCAGTACGAAGAGAGCCAGTCCAAGCAAGGAGCTGTGCAACCTGGTCATGGGGTAGACCCTCCGCAGATGGACCGCGGGCTACAGCGGCCGTAGTCCGAAGTCCAGAGCAAACATCGCGCCAGAGATCTCCCATGCGGGATTGGCTATGAAAGCGAGGGCGAGAACCCGGCTCGGCATGAAAAAGCTACAGAGCGCCGGGCCGGATGTGAGTAAAAGCTAGAAGGCTTGCCTCCGCGGGCTGGGCCGCCGCGGCACGATCTCGACCGACCTCAGGCTGCCGCCTCGCCCGACTCCCAGGGTGACGGAGTCGCCGGGCCGGAGCCGGCCCAGCCACCCGGCGCCGGCGGGCGAGGCGATGGACTGCCGCTCCACCTGGAGGAGGATGTCCCCGGGGCGCAGGCCGGCGTCCTCGGCCGGACCGCCGGGCGCCACGGAGACCACGACCGGCGGATCGGCGGTCTGGAAGATCACTCCGCCGTCCTCCGCGTACCGCCAGCCGCAGCTCCCGCAGTCGATCTCCATGCCGAAGTCGACCGGCGCCGGGGCCGTACGGAGATTGCGCAGCGACGGGAGCGGAACCCGGTCTCTCTGGAGCGCCGGTGCCGTCTGCGGGCCGCCGAGCACCGCCAGCCGCGGCATGTTGCAGCCGAGCTTCGGCACGACGGTCACATTCATCTCCTTGTCGCCGCGGCGGATGCGCAGCTCGACGGGCTTGCCGGGGGTGAGGTTCGCGAGCCGCCGGCCACCCTCGCGGGTGGTGATGAGCACGCCGTCGATCGAGATCAGGATGTCGCCGTCCCGGAGCTTGCCGGAGGCGGGGCCGCCGGGCTCGATGCCGCGGATGCGCGGCTCGGTGGAGAAGTCGTGCGCGTAGCCCCGGCCGGTCTGCAGGTTCACCGAACAGGAGCCCGCCACGCAGAGCAGGGACTCGATGCCGATGTCGCCGGTCGCCGGATGCCCCTCGGGACACCGGGGCGTCTGGGCCCCGGCAACGAAAGCACAGGCCGAAGCCACCGCGAAGAACAGGATGATGGGTCGCCGGATCATGGTCGTTTCCTCCGGTCAGAAATGGACCGCCTGCCTCGCCACGCCCTCGCGCCCCGCGGACACCGCGCTCAGGACCTCCGACTCGGTGTCATCCTCGGGCGTCAGGCGGGCCAACTCGTGGGCGGCGCCGAACATCGCCGCGAACGCCGCCTCCCGGCCCTGGCCCCGGACCTCGGACCGCGGCTCCCGCCGCAGCGCCGCCAGGGCCGCCACGTACTCGGTGCCGGCGCGCTGCACTTCGGTCGCCGGCGCGAGAGTGCCTGCCGGCTGGAAGGCCGGCGCGGTCTCCGACCGGCCCCAGAGGTGCCCGACCGCCACGCCGCTCGCAAACAGCAGCAGGGCCGCGGCGATCCTCAGGGGCGCGGAAGGCCGGCGGCGGACCGGGACGGGTTGCTTCAGGCGGGCCTCGATCTCCGGCCACAGGTCGCGGGCCGGAGCCGCCTCGCGGGGCAGTTGGTCCAGGTCGGGGATTTCAGGAATTTCGTCGCGCGTGCTCATGCTTCGAGCGCCTCCATGACCAGCCGCCGGGCGCGGTGGAGCTGGGCCTTGACGGTGCCCAGGGCCACGCCGAGGAGGCGGGCGATCTCTTCGTACTTGTAGCCTTCGACGTCGTGCAGGACCAGGACGGTGCGGGCGCCGTCCGGGAGAGAGGCGATGGCGCGCTCCAGTGAGAGCTTCGTCTCGGGCATGGCGCGCCGCACCTCGGCGAGGTAGAGGGCTTCGTTGCGCTCCTCCCATCGCCGGTCGGTCCGCATCTGCCGCAGGGCAACCCGTGCCGCGACGCCGTGGAGCCAGGTGGAGAAGGCGCTCTCGCCGCGGAAGGACGGGAGTGCCCGCCAGGCCTCGACGAAGGCGTCCTGCGTCGCCTCCTCGGCGCGGCCGGGCTCGCGGGTCATGCGCAGGGCGAGCGCGTAGACCCGCCGGTGGTGGAGCCGGTAGAGCTCCTCGAACGCCCGCGCGTCGCCACGGCGGGCGCGTTCTACTAGGATGTCCGCCGGCGCGGCCGGGTCCGGTTCGGGATGTCTGGGTGCGGTCGCCTGCATATCCTCTCGGTCCTAGCGTAGATGAGTGCCCGGCCGGGCGGAAAAGGTTTGAAGCGGCGGCTATACTCCGCGTCCATGCAAAGCCTCTGGAACGACGACGAGGCCGCGGAGTATCAGGGGCGGGGCGACCTGGGCCTGCGGGTGTACACCTCCCGGCTGCTCGGCCGGGACAGGACCCTGGTGCTCCACGGCGGCGGCAACACCTCCGTGAAGATCCGCGAGCGCGACCTCTACGGCGAGGAAGAGGACATCCTCTATGTAAAAGGTAGCGGCTGGGATCTGGAGACCATTGAGGAGGCCGGGTTCTCGCCCGTGCGCCTGCGGCCGGCCGTGCGCCTGGCCTCGCTCGCCGCGCTCTCCGACCCGCAGATGGTCAACGAGCTGGTCACCAACATGACCCGGGCCTCGGCGCCGGCGCCCTCGGTCGAGACCATCCTCCACGCCTCCCTGCCGCACAAGTTCGTGGACCACACCCATGCCGACGCCGTGGTGACCGTGACCAACACCCTCGGCGGCGAGGCGCGGGTGCGGGAGATCTACGGCGATTCGGTCGTGGTGATCCCCTACATCATGCCCGGCTTCGACCTCGCCCGCCTGTGCGCCGAGCGCTTCGCGGCCGAGGCCGGTCCGGATACCCAGGGCATGGTCCTCCTGAACCATGGCATCTTCTCCTTCGCGGAGACCGCCCGCGAGTCCTACGAGAGGATGATCCGCCTCGTCGGCCTCGCCGAGGAGTATCTCCAGTCGAGGAACGCCTGGAGCCTGGGGCCGTGGCCCGAGGCTCCAGCCAGCCCGGCTCCGGTCGAAACGGCGCGGCTGAGAAAAGATCTCTCCCAGGCGGCGGGCGCGCCGATGGTCCTGGCCTCGCGGACCAACGCCCGGACCCTCGCCTTCGCCCAGCGCGCGGACGTGGGCACCATCTCCCAGCAGGGCGCGGCCACGCCGGATCATGTGATCCGCACCAAGGCATTGCCGCTCCTCGGCCGGAACGTGGATGCCTACGTCCAGGCCTATCGGAACTACTTCGAGCGCCACGCGCCGCACGCGAAGGAGCCCAAGACCATGGTCGACCCGGCGCCGCGGGTGATCCTCGACCCGGACCTCGGGCTCGCCGCCGCTGGCCGCACGGCCAGGGACGCGGCGATTTCGGCGGACATCTACGAGCACACCATGGAGATCGTCGAGCGCGCCGTCCTCCTCGGCGGCTACCGCGCGCTGCCGTCGAACGACCTCTTCGACATGGAGTACTGGGACCTGCAGCAGGCCAAGCTCAGGAAGGGCGGCAAGCCGCTGGCCCTCACCGGCGAGGTGGCGCTGGTCACCGGAGCCGCCTCGGGGATCGGCCGGGCCTGCGTCGAGTCCTTCTTCGCCCGCGGCGCGGCCGTGGTCGGGCTCGACCTGAACCCCGCAATCGAATCGCTCTTCAATCGTCCGGATTTCCGCGGCGTGGTCTGCGACGTCACCCGCGAGGAGGACCTCCGCCGCGCCGTGGCCGCCGGAGTCGAGGCCTTCGGCGGGCTGGACATGCTGGTGCTCAACGCCGGCATCTTTCCGGAGAGCCGGAAGCTGGCGGACATGACGCTCGACGAGTGGCGGCGGGTGATGTCGATCAACCTCGACTCGAACGTGGTCCTGATGCGCGAGTGCCACCCGCTGCTGGCCCTGGCGCCGCGCGGCGGCCGGGTGGTGGTCATCGGCTCGAAGAACGTGCCCGCGCCCGGCCCCGGAGTGGCTGCCTACTCGGCCTCCAAGGCCGCCCTCAACCAGCTCGCCCGCGTCGCGGCCCTGGAGTGGGGCAAGGACGGAATCCGGATCAACACCCTCCATCCGAACGCCGTCTTCGACACCGGCATCTGGACCGAGGAGAGGCTCGCCTCCCGCGCCAAGGCCTATGAGATGGACGTGGACTCCTACAAGAAGAACAACATCCTCCGGGTCGAGGTCTCGAGCCGCGACGTGGCCGAGCTGGCGGCCGAGATGTGCGGCCCCCTCTTCGCGAAGACCACCGGCGCGCAGGTGCCGGTGGACGGAGGCAACGACCGGGTGATCTGAAGCGCGGCGATGGAGAAACCGGCTCGGTTTCCCGATCCAGCGCCTCGCCGGAAGCATCCGGCGGCCGGTTGGAAGCATCACCCGGCCCGCTGGAAACATCCGGCGGCTCGCCGGACGGAGAAACCAGCCGTTTTCCCGATCCAACGTCTCGTCGGAAGCATCCAATGGCTCGTTGGAAGCGTCACCCGTCCCGTTGGAAGCATCCGGCGGCTCGCCGGACGGAGAAACCGGCCGTTTTCTCGATCCAACGTCTCGCCGGAAGCATCCAATGGCTCGTTGAAAGCGTCACCCGGCCCATTGGAAGCATCCGGCGGCTCGCCGGACGGAGAAACCGGCCGTTTTCCCGATCCAACGTCTCGCCGGAAGCATCCAATGGCTCGTTGGAAGTGTCACCCGGCCCGCTGGAAGCATCCGGCCTCTCGCCGGATGGAGAAGTTTTCGGGCTCAATCCAGCCGCGAGCTGCGTAACCTGGATGGCCTTAAAGGCAGCCAAGGCTTCGACGCCGCCGATTTCACCGGCGTTCCTGAGCACCTGCCGCTGACAGCCATGGACCGGCTGCCGCGCTCGCTCTGCGGCCATCCCCTTCAATGCGCCTGAAGGATCGGATATCTCCAGCCTTCAAGCACAAGTACAAAAGAGTCGATAGGCATTCGATCTCCTGCCGCCGGTTTGCGGCCGCCTATATAGCGGCAGGATTGACATCGAAGCGCTTGCGCGCCTACACTTTTTAAGTCTCAAGCATCAATAACTTGCGGCGCGTAGCGTCGGAGGAACAGGAGTGCTTCGCCTTTATCTAGTTGATGCGAAACACGACGAGTAGGTATTGGTTGGACAGTAGATACCGAGGTTGGGCGTTGGGCGTTGGAGATCCGGGGAATTAAGCAATGAAACTAAAAGATCTCGGAGAGCGCTACAGCCAGTTTACGACGAAGGCGAGCGACGTTAACAGGCAGGTGGGCTTGGCTGGATTAGCTTTGATCTGGCTGTTCAAGGCCCAGAACAACAAGATACCTGTAGACCTTTTTCCTCCAGCCTTACTCCTCGTTGCAGCACTCGGGCTGGACCTGCTTCAGTATCTAATCGCCGCAGGAACCCACTGTGGTTACTACCTAATGTATGAAAGACGGAAGAAGAAAGGTGAGATAACCGAGGATTCGGATCTCACTATGCCGTATTGGACAATTGGAATGGTCGATATCATCTTTTTTGCCAAGATTGCTTTGACATGCGTCGCCTATATACTTCTGTTCTCCTACGTAGCTAGAACAATTGTCTAGGAGGTCACTATGAGTGACAAGAAGGATGAGACTAAAGGCACTGACAAGCCGCCAGCTGGAAAGTGGGATCCCGATTCCAAGAAGGGCGGGACACCTAAAGCCTAATTCGCCAGCCGATCGAGCGGACGGAACCGGCCGCTCATCGGCAGCACGTTAGCCATTGCGAGGTGCTCGTCACCATGGGACTCTTGACCTTTAGCATCAACGTTACCCTCGACGGTTGCGTCGACCACCAGGAGGGAATTGCCGACGACGAGACACACGCATTCTTCACCCGCCTCATGGATGAGGGAGGTGCGATGCTGTGGGGCCGCGTCACCTACGAGATGATGGAGAGCTACTGGCCGGCGGTCGCTCGCGGCGACGAGGAGGTGCCGCCGGCAGTGCGCGAGTGGGCGGTCAAGCTGGAGGCCAAGGCGAAGTACGTGGTGTCGTCGAAGCGAACGAGCTTCCCGTGGAACAACAGCCACCACATCGCCGGCGACTTGCGCACGAGCGTGCAGAAGCTCAAAGACGCGACTCCTGCCGGAGTGCTCCTCGGTAGCGGCAAGCTCGCGACCGAGTTGGACCGGCTCGATCTGATCGACGAGTACAAGTTCCTCGTCCACCCCAGGATCGTCGGCCACGGCCCGACCCTGTACCAGAGCGGGCTGCCTAGCACGCGACGGCTCGAGCTGGTCTCGGCGACGCCGCTCCGCAACGGCGCGGTCGCTATGCACTACCGGCGCACGTGCGGCTAACAACGGGTTGGTGTGCCTTGAAAGGCACTGTTCACTTACCGGTGAAAGTCCGGTCGTGGTAATCGCCAGAGAGCCACGTAGCGGCCAGGGGCAGGCGTTCGAGGCCCTGGCAAGCCCTCACACGCCGGAAGAATTCTTCAGCGTGTTGTACATCTCGAACGCCCGCGCCGGCGTTTCTCCGCCATGGACGACGGCGCGCACGGCCTGGATCATCGCGGCGGGGGCGTCGGACTGGAAGATGTTGCGCCCCATGTCCACACCGTTGGCCCCGCGCTGGATTGCGTTGTAGGCCATGGTCAGGGCGTCCATCTCCGGCAGCTTCTTGCCGCCCGCGATGACGATCGGCACCGGGCAGCAGGAGGTCACGGTCTCGAATCCCTCCTCGACATAGTAGGTCTTGACATATTGTGCCCCCAGCTCGGCGCAGATGCGGGTGGCGAGGCGGAAGTACTTGGCGTCGCGCACCATGTCCTTGCCGACCGCGGTCACCGCCAGGGTCGCGATGCCATAGCGCAGGCCCTGGTCCACCAGCCGGGTGAGGTTGTGAATGGACTTCGTCTCCTGCTCGCCGCCCACGAAGACCTGCACCGCCAGGGCCGCGGCGTTCAGGCGGACGGCGTCCTCGACATCCAGGGCGATCTCCTCGTTCGACAGCTCCTTGAGGACGCTGGGACCGCCCGAGGCGCGCAGAACGAGGGACGGACGAGACGCCGGAGGGATCAGGCTACGCAGCACGCCGCGGGTGAGCATCAGGGTGTCCGCCCAGGGGATCAGCGGCACAATGCTCAGGTCGATCCGCTCCAGCCCCGTGGTCGGCCCCTGGAAGTAGCCGTGATCGAAGGCGAGCATCACGGTGTTGCCCGACTGCGGATCAAAGATCCGCGCCAGCCGGTTCTTCAGGCCCCAGTCATAGTGGCTGGAGCCCTTGAGGAAGAAGCCCGCGGTCTGCTGCGGGACGTCCGTGTGAAACTCCTTGTTGTCCTTGACTCCATCCAGGTCTGCCATGGCTCAAGCCCGTTCCTTGATCTCAAAAAGGCGCACCAGCGCCATGTGAAGGAGCTTCATGGGGTTTCCGACCAGCCGCCTGGTACCAGAGGTCTGGGTGGCCGAGCATATCACTTCGGCAAAGCAGGCTGGCCAGAGCGGCTTGCCCGGCCAGAGCGGCTTCAGGCCTCGGCCTTCTCGACCAGCCGCTGGAGGAGCAGCAGGCCCGGGTAGGCGCCCCATTGCTCCAGTTCGAGGTAGAGAAAGGGCTCCGAGGAGCCGGACCGGTACAGCCGGAGGCGGTGTCCGTCGGACGTGAACCGCAGACCCCGGGAGACGGGACACGACCGCTCGGTCCCGGACGCGTCCCGGCCGTGGATCCACTCCCGCGAGAGGCGCGCGCCCTCGCCCCAGGGGACCTCTCCCACGAAGCGCATCCGGATGTCCAGGTCCTCCGCCAGGGTCTCGGCGATCCGGTCCCGGAGCAGACCCGGCACCAGGTCGTGGTTGCGGGTGAGAGCCCGGCCGGAGACCGTCCCGCCGCTCGGGTCGCGCAGCTCGAAGGTGACCGACTCCCCGAACCACTCGAACCTCCTGGCGTAGCGCAGGTCCCGGATCCCGGAGAACGGCATCTCGCGGCGGCGCCCCCACGGGCGGGTGATCGCCAGACCATGGTCGTAGCCGTCGATCCGGTCGTGGAGCCCGGCGGCAAGACCGTGCCAGGCCAGGAGGAACCACCAGACCAGGCCTTCCGGAGGGTGCCCCTGCCGTATCCAGCTCAGGACGGCGTTGCCGGTCATGACCAGGCCGACCAGGAAAGCCGCGAGCGGAGCCAACCGCCAGCCGCGGAGGGTGGCGACGGGGCGGCCGAGGCCGGGCTCCCCGTCGGGCTCGGCTGGCTCTGCTGGCTCTGGATACTGCGCGGCCGGCGGGGCGTCCGCCATCAGCCGCTGCAGCAGCAGGAGCCCGGGGAAGAAGAGCGCCTCCGACACCGGCACGACGGGCACGAGAGGCCGGTGGGGATGGTAGATCCGGCAGTAGGAGCCGTCGACCGTGATGCGGAGCGAGGAGGACAGCGGGGTGAGGATGTCGCCCTCTTCCTCCGATTGCCAGCGGACCCCCGACCGGGACAGCCAGACGTTGGTGGACCAGCGCACTTCGCCCTGCTGTTCGAGCTGCTGGAGGAGCTGCTCCTCGAGCCGCATGGCGATCCAGTCCCGCAGGTTCTCGGTCTCGTGGCTCTGGCGCAGGGGGAACGGCTTGCCGCCGCCCGCGGGCAGGAGCCGCACCTTGGAATTCCACTGCCGGATCCCGGCGACGTCCGCGAAGAGCAGCTCCCGCCGGCCCAGGAGGGTTCTCCGGAGCACTCCGTTCTCGTGGATGGTGACCCGGACATACTGGAAGTGGACGCCCAGGCCCGCCAGCGCGGCTCCCAGGGTGGCAATCACCGCGCCGTCCGCTCCCCAGCCTTCCTGCCCGAAGCGCATGACACCGCCGAGGAGGCAGAGCGAGCCGAGGACCATGAGGAGCGTCGGCAGGATCGTCAAGGACGGCTCCTCGTCGAACAGGCGCCGGCCCAGGGACGGGCTTGTCACCAGGTCGGGGCTCACGCTAGAGGGTCTCCCCGCGCTCGGCGAGCCGCCGGCTGAGGAGCGCCATCAGGAGCAGGGCGTTGGCGGAGTCGTCGGACACCACGAAGAAAGGATATCTCTCCGCGGGCCGCCAGAGGCCCACTTTGTGCTGCCGCACCGTCACGGCCCCGATCTCGTCCAGGGGGATCGGGTGGTCGTCGGCCGGCGCGCAGAGGCCCTCGCGGCTCAGCACCCAGTCCCAGCCCGCGACCGTGGCGCCCTCCCGGACCCGCCGCTCGGCGACCTCCACCAGCCGCGCCAGCAGGAACACGAGGGCGCAGCCGAGGCGGTCCTCGGCGCCATGCCGGACGAAGTGCTCGAAGCGGACCCGCGCGTCCTGGGGGCCGGCGAGCGCGATCCTGCGCACCAACCCGCCGGATCCATCGCGCTCCTTCATCTCGAAGCTCCGCAGGTCTTCGAGCAGGAACGTCCGCCGCCGGCCCTGGATCTCCACGACCAGTCCGCGCTCGAAGGCCGAGAACCGCCCGCGGCGTGCCCGGCGGAGCACCAGGAACGCGGCCGGCCCGGCGGCGAGCGCGGCGGTCGTCACTCCATAGGCGAGGAAGTAGCCGAGCGTGCGGGCGGAGATCGCGAGACGGACGCTGGTGATCAGGAGCCCGAAGGCGGCGCCGAGGAGGAGGATCGACCCGAGGTCGTGCCGGAGCGGCCGGGGGCCCAGAGCGACGGGCGGAGCGATCGGCGGCCCGAGGTGCTCCCGGAGCTGGCTCTCCTGGACCTGGCTTTCGAGAGACGACCCGCTCGCCAAGAGCTGACCTCCTGTGACCCCCCGGCGGGGGGACTCCCATTGTAGCCCCGGTTTCCTCCGGCGCGAAAGTGCGCAAGAATAGGCCGCCATTCTCTACTGGGACCAGCGGCAGGCGGGCGCCGGAAAGGCTCGAATGAAGAACTTCAATCTCGACGCGATCCTCGAGGCGATGCTCAAGGTCTCGGACCGGGTATCCGACCTCAACTTCTCGGTCGGCCGGCCGCCGCAGGTCGAGATCGACGGCCAACTCGTCGGCGTCAACTTCACCGGCTTCCCCCGGCTGACCCCGTTCCAGACCGAGATCATCGCGCTCCACATGCTGCGCGGCGACCGCGACCTCACCCGCACGATGCTCCAGAACGGCTCGGTCGACCTCTCCTACTCGATCCCGGGCAAGACGCGCTTCCGGGTCAACATCTTCTCCCAGCGCGGCACCTACGCCATCGTCCTGCGCGTCATCCCGGAGGGCATCCCGACGCTGGAGAAGCTCGGCATGCCGGGCGAGCTGCACAACGTGGGCAAGCTCAAGAACGGCATCGTGCTGGTCACCGGCCCGACCGGCTCCGGCAAGTCGACCACGCTCGCGGCGATCATCAACCAGATCAACCACGAGCAGGCCTACCACATCATCACCATCGAGGACCCGGTTGAGTACATGCACCGGCACGTCAAGTCGACCGTGAACCAGCGCGAGGTCGGGGCGGACACCCGGTCCTTCGCGCTCGCCCTGCGCGCGGCCCTGCGCCAGGCGCCCAAGGTCATCCTGATCGGCGAGATGCGCGACCTGGAGACCATCGAGACCGCCATGGAGGCGGCCGAGACCGGCCACTTGGTGCTCTCCACCCTGCACACCATCGACGCGGCGAAGACGATCGACCGCATCATCGGCGTCTTCCCGAAGGACCAAGAGGCGCAGGTCCGCACCCGCTTCGCGCAGTCGTTCCGCTACGTCATCTCGCAGCGCCTGGTGCCGAAGGCGGGCGGCGGCCGGACCGCCGTGCTGGAGATCCTCAAGTCCACGAACCGCACGCGGGACTACATCCTCAAGGGCGAGACCGAGGGCCGCTCGCTCCTCGACGCCATGCACGACGGCGGCATCGACGGCATGCAGACGTTCGACGACGAGTTGGAGAAGCTGTGGGAGAGGAAGGTGATCGGCAAGGACACGGCCCTGGCCTACTCCACGAACCCGACGAACCTGGCCCTGCGCCTGGTCGAGGGTCTGCCGCCCGACGCGCCCAGGTCCGCGTCCGAGGAAGGCGAGTCCCTGTTGTCCATGCTGGAGGAGTGATGATCCGGATCCACTGCAACGCCTGCCACCGGCCGATCCTGGTGGACGAGACCAAGCTCCCGATGCGGGAGGTCACCTTCCCGTGCCCGGCCTGCAAGTCGCCGCTGACCGTGGACCGCCGGAACCCGGCCCAGGCCGCGCCCGCGGCGGGCCCCTCCGCCACGCCCGCCGGAGCGCCTCCGCCGCCGGCCGCGCCAAAGCCCGCGCCGCCCACGCCGCTCGCGCCGCAGGCCTCGGAGCCGCCGGAGGAGCCCTCCGACGCCATCCTGGAGGACGACCTCGCGGCCAAGGCGCTGATCGTCGGCGCCGACAGCCCGGCCGCGCGCCAGGCCGCCGAGGCGCTGGGCTTCTCGCCGGTCCACCTGCCGACCGTGGAGGCCTGCCGCGACTACTACATGCAGGAGTATCCGCCGGTCGTCTTCCTGTGCCCGGCCACCCTGACCCGCCCGCCGCTGGAGGACATGGCGGCTATCACCAACCTCGGCCCGGCCGACCGCCGGCGGAGCTTCTTCATCCTGCTCGCCGACGGCCTGCGCACCCTGGACGGCAACGCGGCCTTCTTCTACAACGTGAACATGGTGGTGGCGAACAAGGACGCGGGCTCGATCGCGCAGATCTACCGCGACGCCGAGGCCCACCACCGCCGCCTGTATTCGAGCTTCTGGGCCGTCCAGAGGGAGGGGATGTCATGACCCGTCCGGGCCGCGTCGCACTGCTGCTGCTCCTTCTCGCCCCCGGCCTGGTCCGGGCGACCGATCCCACGCCGGAGAAGACCGCCGAGGAGTCCGCGGTCCGCGCCGCCGACGCCAGGCGCATCGAGGCCATGGTCCAGGGCGACACGAAGGCGCTCGCGCCGCTCCTCGCGCCCGGGCTCACCTACGTCCACAGCTCGGGCGACCTCGAGAACCGCGAGCACTTCCTGGAGACCATCGGCACCGGCCGGCTCGACTACGTCTCGCTGGTGCCGTCGGACGTCGCGGTGCGCGTCCTCGGGAACACGGCCGTGATCACCGGCAAGGCCGACGTGAAGCTCGTCTTCCAGGGCAAGGAGAACGCCCTGGTGCTGCGCTTCACGTCGGTCTGGTTCAAGAGCCCGGACGCCGGCTGGCAGATGCTCGCCTGGCAGTCCACCCGCCTGCCGTAGGAGCCGATGGCCCTCGACCTGCTCCCGCACTACTGGACCCTCCGTCCGCGCATCGCCCATGCCGTGCGCCCGCAGCGCGCGCCGGAGTCGCGCCCGTGGGAGACGGTCGTGGACGACCCGCAGGCCGGTCCGGTCCGCCTGACCGGCCGCATCCGGGAGCGGCCGGGAGACGAGCTGCTCATCCTGGTCCACGGCCTGGGCGGCAGCACGGACAGCCACTACATGGTGCGGGGCGCGGAGGCGGCCGAGGCCGCGGGTCTGTCCTGCCTGCGGATGAACCTGCGCGGGGCGGACCGGCTGGGCGACGACTACTACCACGCCGGCCTGACCGCGGACCTCCACGCCGTCCTGGCCAAGGTCGGCTATCGGAAGGTCTACGTGCTCGGCTACTCGCTCGGCGGCCATGTGGCGTTGAGCTTCGCCGCGGAGTCGCTCGACCCGCGGGTGGCGGCGGTGGCCGCGGTCTGCTCGCCGCTCGACCTCGCGCTCTCCGGGGCCGAGATCGATTCGCCGGGCTTCGGCCTCTACCGCTGGTATCTCCTGAGGAACCTGTCGAGGATCTACCAGGCCGTGGCGGCGCGTCGGCCGGTGCCGTACCCCGTGGAAAGACTGGGCGAGATCCGCCTCATCCGGGAGTGGGACGACCGCATCGTGGCACCCCGGCACGGCTTCAAGGACGCCGCCGACTACTACGCCCGCGCGAGCGTGGCTCCGCGGCTGCCGGACCTGAGAGTGCCGGCGCTCCTCCTGAACTCGGAGTGCGACCCGATGGTCCCGGCGCGGGCCGTCCGGCCGGCGCTGGAGCGCGCTTCGCCGAAGCTCAAGGTCGCCTGGGTCCGAGCCGGCCACGTCGCCTTTCCAAGCGGCCTGGACCCCGGGCTGGCGGAGGGGATCGGGATGGACGCGCAGGTGATCGGGTGGCTGCGGAGCCGGTGACGGAGGAGTCAAATGAAAGAAGGACCCAGCGACTCTCAAGAAGTCGAACCAACTGTTCCCGCGAATGAGCTCAAGGAAGAGGAGTTCCTTGAAGACATCCGCCGAGGTCTCGCGGATATTGAGGCCGGCCGGGTGGTCCCTCACGAAGAAGTAGTGGCTCGGCTTCTGAAGCGTTACCAGTAAGTAGCCTGCAAGGCGGCGTCCACGTCCTGCGGTGAGACGGCGAGGACGTGGTCTGCTTCTCAGCCGTGGAAGATCCCGGCCATCCGCTCGATCCCATCCACCAGGCGCGGGCCGGGCCGGCTGAAGCAGCCATTGGCGTCCACCGGATGCACCCGTCCTTCCCGCACCGCCCGTAGCGCCCGCCACTCCGGCCGGTCCGCGATCAGCGCGATCTGATCCGCGGCGCCGGCCTCGTCGTAGCCGCAGGGCATGACGACGAGGATGTCCGGGTTGGCCGCCTGGAGCTGCTCCCATGTGAGACGGGTCGAGTGATCGCCGGGCTTCGCGAAGACGTCGATTCCGCCTGCGGTCTCGACCATCTCAGGGACCCAGTGGCCGCCGGCGAACGGCGGATCGAGCCATTCGAGCGTGGCGACGCGGGGTCGCGGTCGTCCGGCGACCCGGGCGCGCACGGCGTCGAGGCGCGCCTGGAGGTCCCGCAGGAGCGCCTCGGCCTCGGCGCCGCGGCCGGTGGCCTCGCCGACCCGCCGGATGTCGGCCAGGACGTCTTCGAGCGTGCGCGGATCGAGCGAGAGGAGGTCGGGGCAGCGGGGGAGCGGCTTGACGGCCTCGTCCACCTGCCCGGTGCTGACCGCGCAGACCGGGCAGAGCTGCTGCGTGACGATGAGGTCGGGCGCCAGCCCGGCGATGCGTTCCTCGTCCAGGGTGTAGAGGCTCTCGCCGCTCCCGACCTGGGCGGAGACGGCTTGGTCGACCTCGGCCGCGGTCATGCCCGGACGTAAGGCACTGCCGGTGAGGATCGGCCGCGTCCGGGCCTCGGCCGGGAAGTCGCACTCGTGGCTGACGCCGACGACCAAGTCGCCCGCGCCGACCGCGAAGAGGATCTCGGTGCCGTTGGGGACGAGGGAGACGATGCGCATGACGTCGGAGTATATTCGCTCCGCCATGAAGACCCGGACCTTGCTCGCCCTCCTTCTGATCCTTCCCCTACCTGCCGCCGGACAGAGGGTGGTGGTCCTGGGTACGGCCCAGGACGGCGGCATGCCGCAGACCGGTTGCGAGCACCCACTCTGCGCGGCGGCGCGGAAGGACCCGAAGCTCGCCCGGCACGTCGCAAGCCTGGCCATCCATGTCCCCTCCAACGGCCACACCTTCCTGGTGGACGCCACTCCGGACCTCCCGGCCCAGATCGAGCAGGTCCATACCTTCCGGCCGTTTCCCGCAGGCAAGACCGACCGCGCGCCGTTCGACGGCGTCCTCCTGACCCACGCCCATATCGGCCACTACCTGGGCCTGGCCCACTTCGGCTTCGAGAGCCTGAACACGAAGGACCTTCCAGTCCACGTCTCGCCCAGGATGGCGGAGTACCTGCGTACCAACGGACCCTGGAGTCAGCTCGTCCGGCTCGGCAACGTCAAGCTGGAGGTCTTCCAGCCCGGCGAGTGGTTCTCCCTGGGCGACGGCATCTCGGTCAAGCCGTTCGCGGTGCCGCACCGGGACGAGTATAGCGACACCATGGCTTTCCTGGTCCGCGGTCCGAAGAAGACTCTCCTTTATGTCCCGGACACCGACACCTGGAAGACCTGGACCCGTCCGCTGCCGCAGGTGATCGAGGAGGAGAAGGTCGACTACGCCCTCCTGGATGCCACCTTCTACTCCCCGGACGAGCTCCCGGACCGCGACGTCTCGAAGATCAAGCACCCGCTGGTCACGGACTCCATGGACTTGCTGGAGCCGCTGGTGAAGGCCGGCAAGGTGAAGGTCTGGTTCACCCACCTGAACCACTCCAACCCTGCGCTCGACCCGAAGGGAGAGGCGAGGAAGGCGATCGAGGCGCGGGGCTTCCGGGTGCTGGCGGAGGGAGAGGAGTTGGGGTTGTAGTCAGGAGAAACCGGTCGTCTGCTGGAAATCGCCGATCCAGCGGACGTTTTCGGTCTTCGATTGGACGGCTTTCCAGAACTTCTTGTCTCCCGTCCAGAGAATCGTTCCCAGGTCGTCCGCGAGCGCGAGGTAGGCGGCGTCATACGCCGCGATTCCGAGGTCAATGGAGGCTCGATAGCAGTCCGTAGCTTCCGGGTCTGCGAAGCCGACTCCAAGCGACATCAGGAGCGCCAGGGCCGTTCTTCCCTGCTCCGTGGAAATGCGGTGTTGGCGGGCAGCCGACACCAAGCCATTGGTCACTGGTCACTTCATACACCCACAGGGAGGGAGCAAGAAGCTGGACCTGCCGCCGGATGGACTCGTCGCGCAGGGCGACAGCCTGCTCGACACAATCCTCGTCGTCCAAGGCCCACTTCAAACTGACGCTGGCATCGACGACTACAGAGAGGGGCCGATTCACCGGCGACCCTTGTCGATCAGATCCCGAACCGGCACATCGAGAGGCCCGATCTCGCGGCGAAGCTCATCCTGAGCCCGGGCAGCTTCTACGGGTTCGGGAGAGATGAGACCTTCGTCTTGCTTCCCAGGAGGCGACCAGGGTTGGATGACGGTTTCCGGGGCGCGGAGTCGGCTGGAGGAGATTCGGGAGGCCATGGTCGCGTTTTCCTGCGCCAAAGATAGCACCTTGCCATGACGATGTCGAGCCTGATGGATGTCGCTCCTCCGCGGTGACGTTTTCGACGCTTGGTGTGTCTAAGCAGACATGGGGTCCCAGAGAGGGACCGCCCGGACCGACTCCAGGAGGAGAGCCTCCATGCGCCGAAGCGTCACGCTGCTTGTCCTGACCGCCCTGTCCCTGGGGCTTGCCGGAGGCGCGGCCGACACGCCGAGCCCGGCATCCTTCCGGTTCTCGAAGGCTGATGCCGGGCCGCCGACCCCGGCGGCCGCTCCGATCCAGCTCACCGCGTCCGACGGGACGGGGCTCGCCCTGGTGGCGCTGGAGGTGAACGGCGTGCTGGAGCCGCCTCTCGCGTTCACCGAGCTCCACCTGACGTTCGAGAACCCGCGCGACCAGACGATCGAGGGGCGGTTCCGCATCGGCCTGCCGCCGGGCGCGGCTCTGAGCCGCTTCGCCATGAAGACCAACGGCCAGTGGCAGGAGGGCGAGGTGGTCGAACGCCAGCGGGCGCGGCAGGTCTACGAGGACTTCCTGCACCGCAAGCAGGACCCGGCGCTGCTGGAGCAGGAGGCCGGCAACGAGTTCTCGGCGCGCATCTTCCCGATCCCGCCGCGGAGCCGCAAGGAGCTGATCGTCTCCTACTCGCACGCGCTGGAACGGGCGGACGAGCCCTATGTGCTGCCTTTACAGGGGCTTTCGGAGATCGGCCGGCTCGATGTCCGCGTGCTGCTCGGCGAGCGGCCCGCGGCCGGGGCGCCGGCGAGCAACCTGGGCGGCGAGGTCAGCGACCGGCGCATGGTCGAGCTGCACAGGACGGACTGGACGCCGGACCGCGACCTCCGGATCGGCCAGGATCAGGTCGCGAGCCGGTCGGGCCTGCGCCACGACAACCTCGCGGTGGTCCGGGTCTCCGCTCCGGTCGAGGCCGTGCCGCAGGAGATCGCCGGTCTGTACGTGCTCGTCGATTCGAGCGCCTCGCGCGCGCTGGGCTACGCGACCCAGGTGCGCCGGGTCTCCGAGCTGGTCGACGGGCTGCGCGACGGGGCCGGCGCCTCCATACCGGTCGGAGTCGCGGCGTTCGACCAGGAGGTGGTCTCGATCTTCGAGGGCGCGGCGGGCGGCTTCGGCGAGGCCGAGGCGCGGCGACTCGCCGGTCGCCGCCCGCTCGGAGCGTCCGACCTGAACCGGGCGCTCGCCTGGCTCGGCGAACGGCTGGACCGGAGCCGCAGCCGGTATCCGCGGGTGCTGCTGGTCACGGACGGCGTGGCCACAGCCGGCGAGACCGAGACGGGAGCGCTCAAGGAGGCGGTCCGCGCCTTGAAGGACCGCGGGGTCGAGCGCCTGGACGTGCTCGCGGTCGGCGGTCTGCGCGACGACGCGGTGCTGCGCGAGCTGACCACCGGCAACCTGCCGCACGACGGCCAGCGCCTCGACGGCGCGGCGTCGCTCGACGAGATCGCGCGCCGGCTGACGCTGCGCAGCCGCTCCGGCATCCCGGTCAAGGTCGAAGGCGCGGCCTGGATCTGGCCCGAGACGCTGGACGGGGTTCAGCCCGGCGACGAGCGTCTGGTCTACGCCGACCTGCCGAAGGGCCGGCCGCTGCGCCTCTCCCTGGGTGGCAAGCGGGTGGCGCTGAGCGATCCGATCCCGGCCGAGCGGCCGCTGCTCGAACGCGCCTGGGCCCAGGCGCGCATCGAGCGCCTGCTGCATCTGCGCGACGCCGCTCCGGCCGGAGACGAGGACCTGAAGCAGGCGATGCGGCTCACGATTACCGAGCTGAGCGTCAGGCACCGGGTGCTCAGCCCGTTCACGGCCCTGCTGGTGCTGGAGACCGAGTACGACTACCAGCGCTTCGGCCTCGACCGGAAGGCGCTCTCCGACATCCTGACCGTTGGCCCGGGCGGGCTGGAGGTGCTGGCGCGCCGCTCCACACCGCCGCCGGTCTTCGACAGGACGGCTCCGAAGGATGCGCCGGCGCAGGACCTCGACGTCGAGGACGCCATGGCGGTCGGGGATGAGGAGGTGGACGGCGCGGTCGCGGAGAGCTTGGAGGGCGGTGTTGAAGGGGGCGTGGAGGGCGGCGTGGTCGGAGGCGTCGCGGGAGGCGTGGCCGGCGGAGTGCCGGGAGGAGTGCCGAGCAGCCCGGAGCCCGTGCCTGCGGCCGAGGTTCCGCCGGCGCCCGCTCCGCCCGCGATGGCCGTGGAGGCGCCGCGGCCGGAGGCGCGGAGACAGGCCGCCGAGGACAGGCCGGCGCGGGACGAGGCGAAGGAGCGTCTCGTGAAGCCGTATACCGGCCGCTTCGCCGAGGTGATGGAGCACCTGGCCGCCGGCCGGATCGCGCCGGCCCGCGCCCTGGCCGAGGCCTGGAGCGCGGAGGCGCCGGGCGACGTGCTGGCCCTGCTGGCGCTCGGCGAGGCCTGGGAGGCGGCCGGCGAGAAGGGCGCGGCGGCGCGGGCCTACGGCTCGCTCATCGATCTCTTCCCGAGCCGCGTCGACCTGCGGCGCCTGGCCGGCGAGCGCCTGGAGAGGCTGGGCGACGCGGGGCTCGACCTGGCGATCGACACCTATCGCAAGGCGGTCGCGGACCGTCCGGACCACCCGTCGAGCCACCGCCTGCTCGCCTGGGCGCTGCTCCGCGCCGGCCATCTCGAGGAGGCCTTCGACGTGCTGGAGACGGGGATCGATCAGAAATATCCCGGCGGACGGTTCGCCGGAGTCAACCGCGTCCTGCGGGAGGACCTGGGGCTCGTCGCGTCGGCCTGGCTGCGCGCCGAGCCACGCCGGGAGGAGGAGATCTCCGACCGTCTCCGGAACCTGGGGGTCCTGCTCGAGCACGAGCCCTCGCTGCGCTTCGTCCTCTCCTGGGAGACCGACGCCAACGACGTCGACCTCCACGTCTGGGACCGCCGCGAGGCGCACGCCTACTACTCCCAGAAGAAGCTGCCTTCCGGCGGAGAGCTCTACGCCGACGTGACCACCGGCTACGGCCCGGAGTGCTTCGCGATCCCCGAGCCGGCGGAGAAGGACGGCGCGCCCTGGCGGCTGGGGGTCCACTACTACAGCCGCGGTCCGATGGGCTACGGCATGGGCCTCGTGCAGATCGTCCGGCACGACGGCAAGGGCGGCCTCCGGATCGAGCCGCGGCCGTTCGTGGTCATGGTGGACCAGGCGATGGTGGACGTCGGGTCGGTCGATCGATAGCGGCCTTCCGACCCCGTTCGACGGCTTCGATGAGGTACGGGCGCAGTCTGGCCGGCGGCAGGATGTGGTGGATCGAGCCGGCCTGCTGCGCCCGCTCGATGCTGTGGATGCGGTCGAACTCGTCCGCCACCTCGCCGAGCTTCTCGGCGCGCACCGACTCCAGCAGCTCTCCGAGGCGGGCCTGGAGGTCCGCCTTGTCGGTGCGGGTCGAGTCGAGGATCTCCTGCTCCAGCTCGGCGATCCGCGGGTCCTTCCGCGTCCGCCGATCCACCTCTCTCGAAAAGACCACGGCCGCGGCCGGCGCACCGCCGATCACCGAGGCGTGCGCGCCTTCGAGCGCCGCCACCTCCATGTTGTCGTTCAGGGCGTTCGAGAACACCACGAAGGCGCCGCCGTGGTAGCGCGAGATGACGCAGAAGACGATCGGGCCCTCGAAGTTGACCACCGCGCGGCCGATCTCGGCGCCGTATTCGAGCTGCCACTGGCGCATCGACTCCGGCGAGCCGTCGAAGCCGGAGAGGTTCGCCAGCACCACCAGCGGCCGGTTGCCGCTCGCCGAGTTGATCGCCCGCGCGATCTTCTTCGAAGAAAGCGGGAAGAGCGTGCCGCCCGTCCAGTGGTCCGGGCCGTCGGCCGGCACGAAGCCCAGGCGCGGGAGCGGGCGCGACTCGAAGCCGAGCAGGCAGACCGGGTGCCCGCCGAGATGCGCGTCCCAGACCACGCCGATCTCCGCCTCGCGCATGCCGTACCAGCGCTCCAGCGGCGGGTGGTCCTGGTCGATCACCGCGCCCATCACCCGGCGGATGTCGAACGGCTTCTTGCGGCCCGGGTTGGTCTCGTCGGAGAAGACCTCGCCCACGGTCTGGAAGTTGCCGCCGTGGGGGAAATCCCGGACGTCGCGGTCGCCCGGGTCGCGGGTCGGGGCCGGCCTCGGGAAGCGCTCGCCCGGCGCCTTCCAGGTGCGCTCGTACCAGCGCAGCAGGATGCGGCAGGCCTCCGGCAGGTCGTGCGCGAAGTACTGCGCCTCGCCGTTCGGCCCCATGATGCGCTCGTAGCCGCCGATCCCCTGGTTGTCCTCGGCCGAGACGCCGCCCGAGTAGTCCAGCGCCTGCTTGCCGGTGAGCACCATGGCGCCGTCGGGCGTCATGATCAGGATGCCCCGGGTGTGCATGAGCATGGTGGCCTCGGCGTTCCAGTAGGGCTGGGCGCCGGCGTTGATGCCGGGCACCACGAGGTTCACCTCTCCGCCGTTCTGCGTGTATTCCACCAGCCGGCGGAGCACGCGGCCGATCCAGTCCATGCTCTCGGTGCCGCTGTCCATGGCGATGCGGGCGCCGCCGGACAGGGCGAACCACTCCAGCGGCACCTGAAGGCGCTCGGCGAGGTCGACCGCGCCAAGGACAATCCGGCACTCGGGCTCGGCCAGCGCGCCCATGCCGCGGCCCGCGTCGCCGAGCAGGACCACGCGCGTCATACCCTCCGGATAGCGCTCGGTGTAGCTGCGGATGACGCCGGCCACGAGGCCCGCCGTGTTCGAGCCGGGCGGGCGGTCCACCGGGACGAGCCGGCCGTCCGCATCCAGATCGTGCTCGACGAAGTCGCCGGCCGGAAGGTCTCCCTGGGAGTCGTGGCGCGGCGGTGCGAGCATCTGGACGACGTCGAACGGGTGGAAGAGGCCGCGCTTGCGCAGCTCGACGACCCGCTGCGAGTACTCCCGCATCGGCTTGAGCGGCGCCTCGGACGGCCGGCGGAAGCGCAGGACCATGCCGGTGCCGGGGTTGGAGATCTCCAGCACCCAGTCGCGCAGGCTGCCGGTCTCGCGCTCCGGGATGCGGCAGCGCAGCGCCACCTTCTCCAGGCCGAGCCCCTCGGTGCGCGGGGTGAGCCGGTGGACGAGGCCGTTGATCTCGTCCGGCCGCAGGTCGACCGGCGGCCAGAGGTAGAGCAGGACGCGGTTCCAGTGCAAGCGCTCGTTCGGCGCCCGGCGCGACTGGAAACGGCGGATGCCGGCCAGGGCCTCCATGAGCATGCGCTCGAGCTGCGGCAGCTCGACGATGCGGCCCGCGGCGTCGCGCACCGGGGTCAGGTCGCGCACCTCGGCCAGCGCGAAGAGGCGCTCGTCCTTCGGGTTCTCGTGCGCGACGCCGTGGAAGAGCAGGACCCCCTCGGGCGTCGGCAGGCGGCGGAGCTGGAAGCCGGTCAGCCGCCAGAGCTCGAAGCGCTGGGCGATCATCGGATGGAGGCCGCGCGTGAGGCCGTCCTCCTCGTAGCCTCCCTCCGGACCCTGGCGGAAGGTGAAGCAGCGCACGCCTTCCGGCCGGCCAAGGCAGACCGCGATGCGCCGCAGGTCCTGCGGGAAGTCGGGGCGGGCCAGGGCGGCGGCGATCTCTCCGGCCATCGCCTCCTCGTCCAGCTCGCCTGGGCGATAGAGGTACAGGTCGAGCGCCAGCTCGCGGCCGTCCCGCGGCGTCTCCCGGGCCCGGCCGGCCGCCGCGTCCAGGGCCTCGACCACTTCGATGCCTCCGCCGTGGAAGCCGAGCAGCCGCACGTCCGCGCGCGGGTGCTCGTAGTCCACCCGGAGCCACGGCAGGCCGTCGTCGTCCTCCTCGACCGCCAGGTCGTGGAGGTTGCGCACCCGGGAGTAGTAGCGCAGGACGAGGATCTCCAGGATGGCCGAGCGCAGCCGGGGGGAGGCCGCGGCGAAGCGGCCGGAGAGAATCGCATGGAGAGGCTGTGGGCACTCGACCACCGCGCGGATGTGCGCTGCGCGCTCCTCGGGCGCGAGCGGCGCGGCGAGCGCGGCGAGGTCCTGCTCGGCCGCGGCCAGGAGGCGCTCGCGGGCGGCGAGGAGGAACGGCCGGTCGAAGAGCCGGTAGCGCACCTCGCGCGCGAGGTCGTGGACCGGCGGCTCGCGGCCCTGGCTCTCCTCGACGAGACGGTCCAGCACGTCCCGCATCTCCTCGCCCGGGGAGACCTGGTCGAGAAGGCGCTCCAGCAGGGCGAGGATGGGAGCGGCCTGGCGCGGCTGCCGGCGATGGGAGATGCCGACGCGGAACAGGCTCTCCTCCAACTCGGGCGAGCGGTCGAGTCCGGAGACGCCGTAGTGCTCCAGCGCCCGGCGAAGGCGGTCGAGGAAGAGCGGCGGCAGGGCCTCGCCGCGCGCATCCAGGTCGCGCAGGAAGGTGAAGAGGAGTTCCTCGGAACTGTGCTGGAGGCTGTCCTCGGCCTGCCGGCGGAAGAGCGAGCCCAGGTCCACGTAGGCGCGCAGGATCTCCCGGATCAGGCTGTCGACGCCCGCCTCGTCGGCTCCCGCGAGGGTGGCGGCGGCGCGCTGGGCGGCGCCGGCCTCGACGTCGTAGCCGAGCACCAGACGGCGGACCTCCAGCAGGCTCTCACGACAGGAGGCCCCCTGCGGCTTCGACCGGAGGAGAGGCGCGAACCGGACCCTTTCGTCGACCTGGGAACGGGCCCGGGCGTCCGTGAAGGCCGGTGGATCGATCACCAGCAGGGGCGCGCCGGCGCCGACCTGGGAGCTCCTGCGGACCAGGACCTTGCGCACGAGGCCGGCGGACGGAGCGGGTACGAGAGTCTCCATCTTCATGGCTTCGAGGACGACGAGCGGATCGCCGGCCCGGACCTCGTCGCCCTCGCCGATGGGCACGGCCACCACCACGGCCGGCGACGGCGAGCGCACGACGCTTCCGGGGTCGCCCGAGATCCGGTGCGGCACGCCGTCCACCTCGATCAGGAAGTCGTCGCCCTGCGGCACCACGGAGACGTGCCAGCCGCGCCCGCCGCAGGCGAGCCGGCGGCCGGTTCTGGCGGGTGGCCCGGCCTTGATCTCGAGACAGGAGCCGTCGACGTCGATGCGATAGAGCCCGGGCTCCAGGCAGACGGCCCGGAGCGCGTAGCCCTGGCCGCGGTACCGGAGCTCGACGGAGATGCCCCTATCTCCGATACTCCCGATGTCGGCGGGGACCTCCGGCCGGCCGCGCACCGCCGATTCGTAGTAGCGGACCCGCGCGGCGGCGGCCTCGCGCTCGTAGACCGCGATGGCCGCCGCGAGGAGAGCCGCGTCGGCGCCCCGGCGCGAGAGGTGGGCGCCGGACTCCACGAGCCGTTCGAGCCAGGCCAAGCTGGCGCCTCCCCGGTCGATCTCCGACTGGTCGAGCAGCTCGGCGAGGAACGCCTTGTCCGTGCCGCCGCCGCGCACCACGGCCACGGTCTTCGCGAGCCCCTGCTGAAGTCTCAGCAGGGCTTCGGTCCGACCGCGGCCCTGGGCGGTCAGGCGGACGATCGCGGGATCCCCGGCTTCCGGGATCTCGCCTTCGTCCAGACAGGGGTCGGCGCGCAGGCCGGCGCCGGACGGGAGGCGGAGCGCCTCCAGGACGCCGGAGGCCGGCGCGAAGCCGTTCTCGGGGTCGCGGGCCGAGAGGCAGACCTGGAACGCGTGCCCGCGCGGCTCGGGGAGGTCGGAGTCGAGCGAGCCGCGGCGCGCCAGGCGGGCCTGCCAGGCCGGCAGATCGACGCCGGTGAGCGCCTCCAGGACCGCGTGCTCCGCCGGCAGGCCGGGGACGGATTCGAGGAGCCGGATCTCGCCGGTGGCCGGATCGGCGGAGAAGGCCACGGTGACCGCGCCGGCGGCGTCGCGGGCGCGGGCGAGCTCGGCGCCGGAGCCGAGCACCGTCTTCACCAGCTCCGGCGCCAGGCCGGGCGGCGGCGACTCGGCCAGCACGCAGCGGTCCTGGTACCGGAGGGTGACGTCCAGGACTCCGGCCGCCCAGACGTTGCCGCGGACGTCGGAGAGGACCGGGACCTCCAGCCGGCGCGGGGCCGGCGGATCTTTGCGCGCGCTCATGAAAATCTCCACCCAGGCCCGCCAGCGTCGCCGACGCTGGCGGGCCCCGATGGTACGGCATTCCGGGTGAGACTGCCTACGCGGTCAGCTCACGGCGCTCGGCGATCCACTCCCGGGCTTCGGCCTCCGTGTCGGAGAACTGGAGAGGAATGTGCTTGCCGAAGAGGCGCATGCCGGTGATGATCAGCTTGGCGAGCACGCGCGCCGTCATCGGGGCCTTGTAGATGGACAGACCCTGGATCGGCATCTGGTTGAGCGCTTCGATGGCCGACCTGCGGACCGAGCTGGAGAGCGTCGCCAGCTCCTCCATGTCCACCAGGAAGTACACCCGGTCGCGGCCCTTGCAGATCTCCAGGTGGAGGTCGTTGATGGCCCGGACCTCGTCGTCGGTGACGTCTCCCACGAACTTCATGTAGATGATGTCCGGCTCCTCGAAGGCCGTGAGCTGTCTGCCGATCCGCTCGCGGACCACACGAGTGCCGTCCTCGTTTCCCATGGGCAAGGACAAGCGTCGATCTCCTTTCCAGGATTCCTTTTGTACAGCAAGGATACGATCCCGAAAGGACGGAGGCAAGCCCTATCGTTTCGGCAAGGTCAGGGTGACGCTCTTCGAGACCGGCAGACCCTCGACCGCGCCGGCCGGTGTCCAGACCTCGGCGCCGTTCTCGGTCTTCACGTCCATCCAGCGGGCCTCGGCGAGCGTGACCTCGACCGTCATGCGCCCGCCGGCCGGGAACGGCCGGTCGGTCTCGCTGCTCCAGAAGTTGTGCAGCCGGATCTCGACCGTGCCGCCGGCAGGGACCGGCTTGAAGAACAGCTCGTTGCCATAGACCGCGAGCTCCTTGCCGTCCACCTTGACGCGGAAGCCGAGGGCCGAGGCGGTCTTCGCGCCGGCGCTCTTGACGGTGACCGAGAGTCTGCAGAGCGTGTCCGGGCCCGGCGAGGCGGGGTCCACCTTGACCGCTTCCAGGGTCAGGCCCGGGGCGGGCCTGCTCTCCTGGGCCAGGACGGCGCCGGCGGCGAGAAGAAGAAGGACGAGGAGGAGCGCTTTCCGGTTCATGGTTGTTCCTCGATCAGGGTCAGATATTTGCCTACGGGCGGCGCCGCGAGGCGCTGCGTCCGGCCCGAGGGCCACACCACCTCCAGCTCCTTCGCAGTCTCTCCGGCCGGCAGGCCGAAGAGCAGGCGGCGGTCGCTCGTGGATTGATAGCTGTCGCCCGCCATGGACCAGCGCACCTGACGGCGGCCCGTGCTCACGAGCGTCACCTTCGCGCCGACCGCAGCGGTGTTCGGCGCCCGGCCTTCCAGGACGACGCCGACCCAGGTCCCTTCGGTTTCGTTGCGCAGCAGCTCCAGTGGTCCGCCGCTGTTCTGGATGGCCAGGTCCGGGCGGCCGTCGGAATCATAGTCGCCCACGGCCAGGCCGCGGCCCACCTGCGGCTCGCCCGGGGGCAGCGCGCAGCTCTTGTTCTCGAACCGCCCGCGGCCGTCGCCGGCCAGGATCAGGTCGGGCTGGGCGTAGAGCACCGAGTCCCACTTCGGGTGCTCGAAGACGTGGCCGTTCGCGACGTAGGCGTCGAGGTCGCCGTCCAGGTCCAGGTCGGCCGAGACGATGCCGAAGCCGAGCAGGTTGTAGGACGGCGGGCCGAAGCCGCTCGCGGCCGAGGCATCCTCGAATTGAAGGTCGCCCAGGTTCCGGTAGTAGGAGTTCACCTCGGCGTCGAAGTTGGTGACCGTGATCTCGGGGTCGCCGTCGCCGTCGAAGTCGCCGACTCCGAGCCCCATGCCCGCCTGCGCCTTGCCGGCCGAGTCCACGGCGGCGCCGGAGAAGAGCGAGACGTCCTCGAACCTCCCGCCACCCAGATTGTGGAACAGCAGGTTGGGCGTCATGTCGTTCGCCACGTACACATCAGGCCGCCCGTCGCCGTCCAGGTCGGTGAAGATCACCCCCAGGCCGCGGCCGTTCGCGGTGGAGAAGCCGGCTGCCGCGGTGGCGTCCTCGAACGTGCCGTCGCCCCGGTTGCGGTAGAAGAGGTCGTTCTCGCCCTCGAACAGGCTGATGTCGCAGTAGTCCCGGCGGCCGGTCGCGAAGTCGCCGCAGAACAGGCCGCTCGCCGGGTCGTACTTCACATAGCGGGTGACGTAGAGGTCCAGGTCGCCGTCGCCGTCCGCGTCCGCGAACGCGGCCGAGGAGCTCCAGCCCCCCGCCTGCAGGCCGGACTTCGCCGAGGCGTCCTCGAACGTACCGTCGCCGCGGTTGACGAGCAGCGTATCCGGACCGAAGTCGGTCAGGTAGAGATCGGTGTCGCCGTCGCCGTCCACGTCCGCTGCGGTCGCGCCCTGGCCGTAGGCCCGGTCGGCGATGCGGGCGCGAGTGGTGACGTCCTCGAACGTGCCGTCGCCCCGGTTGCGGAACAGCCGGTCCGAGCCGCGAGAGGAGCCGTCGGGCGGAAACGCGCCGGACTGCACCACGTAGAGGTC